>JBAXOX010000009.1:0-87778 GCA_037133015.1 Acidobacteriota bacterium | reverse complement strand
GGCGCAGACCGCCCCCCACCTTGTGCAACCGGCAGGCCTGACCGGGTGCAGGCCGCCACCGACGTCGCGCTGACGGCCGTTGACCAGGGGCTGATCGCGACTGACCGCTACTGGCCGCCCGACGACCCCAGCGAGAGCGACGACCCGCCTGAGGTGGGCGCTTCCTGAACAATCTCGAGATCGACCAGCGACTTGTTGTAGTCGAGTAGCGCCGCGAGCGCCGAATATCTCGCATCGGCCAGATCCCGCTGCGCCTGGAACACCAGGAACGTGGTCGACATGCCGGCCGCGTACTTCTTCTGCTCCGCCTCGAGCCGGCGCGCCATCAGTCGTTCGGTGGCCTGCGTCGACACCACGCGCTTCTGGTTGGTTTCGACCTGCCGCGCCACGTCGCGCACAGAGGTCGCCACCTGCAGTTCGAGGTTCTGCACCTGGACGCGCGACTGCGTCAGCTGCAGTTTCGTGCGCGCCAGCGTCGCTTCGGCCGTGCTCGTGCCAATCGGGTACGACACGTTCACCGTCAACGACCAGTTGTGGTAATCGTTGCTGAACAGTCGGCTCAATACGGTGCCGAAGCCCTCCTTGATCTGGCCGATCACGGGCGGGGGAAAGCCCCCGCTGCCGAACGTCAACTGCGTGCCGCCCGACCCGGTCAGACCGTACGCCACCTGGGCATTGACGTCGGGCAGAATCTGATTGCGCTGGAACCCGATGTTCGACTCGGTGACCTCGAGGCTCTTGCGCGCCGACCGCAGGTCGGTCCGCTTCTCGAGGGCTGCGGTGACGGCCGCATCCACATCGACGGCCTTGGGCGCGAACGTCGGCTGGTCGGTCAACTCGAACTTGGCCGCCCAGAAGGTCGCCGATTTCGGATCGAGCACGAGTGTCCGCAGCCCGTCTTCGGCCCGGCGCACGCTGGATTCGGCGACGATGGCCGCCTCGTCGCGGCGGGCCACTTCGGCCTCGGCTTCGACGATGTCGATGGGCGCCATGGTGCCGATTTCGACGCGGGACCGGTTGTTGCGCAGCGACTCCTTGGCCAGGTCGAGCGACTGCTGCGCGACCGTCAAGGCTGCCGCCGTCGCCTTCAAATTCCAGTAGGCGTATTTCACATTGCGGATCGTCGCGAGAATCGTCTGGCGCAGCGACACGTCCGAGATCTCGCGATTCATCTTCGTCACCTTGAGCTGCTGCCGGGCGCTGTCGATCTCGCGGTTCCGGACGAGCGGCTGGGTGAAGTTGAAGCTGAGATTCGAGCCGATCGACGGATTCGGGCTGTCGTAGACGCTGTTCGACTTGCCGCGCGTGGCGTCCCACAACACGGCGTAGTTGGCGCCCCAGGGCAGCAGTTGATTGGCGCCGACATTGGCCGAGAACGAGTCGCGATCCAGCGTGCCGCTTGCGCCCGACAGAAAGCTGGTGACCGGGCTCGCCGTGCGCCCGTCCCGAATCGTTGACGTGAGGTTGGGCGTCCACACCGCCTTCGCCTGCTCGATCGACAAATCCTGCAACTGCGGATTGATCCGCTCGACCCGGACGCTCAGATTGTTCTCGAGCGCCAGCCTGACGGCTTCGTCGAGCGACAGCGGTTGGGCCGTACCTGCCGGCTGCGCCCTGGGCGGCGCGGCCTGCTGGGCGGCGGGCGCCTGCGCGAGGGCGGGCACCGACAGACCGGCGGCGGACACGGCGATCAGGCAGATCCAGGCGGTTCGGAAGAACTGTTGACGCATTGCGATCGACTCCAGGGTTGGACCAGATAACGAAAACGGGACGCGGCCGTTCGCCGGCGGGGCTCCACAGGGATACCTGCCCGAACGCGGTCGTCCTTTGGATATAGACGGAACAGAGCGGACCGCGGTTCGGCAAATCCGCTCCGGGTATACTAGCCCGGACCCTTCGCGAAGGCCAAAAACCCACCCGCCGGGCCGGGCGGGCTTTACGGCAGGAGCCGCAGCCGATGACGCAAGACGACGTATTGGACCAGTTTCGGCGCCTCGGGGCGCTGCTCGACGGGCATTTCAAGTTGTCGTCGGGGCTCCATAGTCCGGCATACCTCCAGTGCGCGCTGGTCCTGCAGCATCCAGCCGAGGCCGAGCGCCTGGGCCGGGCGCTGGCGGCCATGCTGCCGGGGGATTCGGCGACCGCGGTGTTGTCGCCGGCTCTGGGCGGCCTGATCATCGGCCACGAGGTGGCTCGATCCCTGGGCGTGCGGGCCATCTTTGCCGAACGCGTCGAAGGCAAATTGACGCTTCGCCGCGGTTTCCAGTTGAGCCAGGCCGATCGCGTGGTGGTGGTCGAAGACGTGGTGACCACGGGCGGCTCGACCCGCGAAACCATGGACGTGGCCCGCGCGGCTGGCGCCACGGTCGTGGCGGCTGCCGCCGTCATCAATCGAAGCGGCACGGCCACCCCAGTCGATGTGCCGTTTGCGGCCCTGGCGGCCATCACGCCTCCGACCTATCCGCCAGACGCCTGCCCGCTCTGTGCGAATGGGAACCCGATCACCAAGCCAGGGTCGCGGCCGGGGCAGTCGTAACGATCAGGACGTCAGAGGGTTCGGCCTCCATGCCCCGCACCATCAAACTCGTCCTGGCGTACGACGGCGCCGCCTATGTCGGCTGGCAGCGGCAGAGCCGCGGCCCGTCGATCCAGGGGTTGATCGAAGACGCCCTCAGCCGGATTGAGGGCGACCGCGTGAGCCTCGATGGCGCCGGCCGAACCGACGCCGGGGTCCACGCCTTCGGCCAGGTGGCCAGCGCGCGAGTGACGACGGCCCACGACGTGGTGGCGTTGAAGCGCGCGCTCAACGCGATGCTTCCGGCCGACATCCGCGTGGTGAACCTCGAGGACGTGGCCGATTCGTTTCACGCCCGGTACAGCGCCACCGGCAAGACCTACGACTACTGGATCTGGCAGGGCGACGTGCTTCCGCCGCTGCTGCGCGGATCGTGCTGGCAGATCGCGCGTGTCCTGGATGTCGAGGCGATGGACGCCGCCGCCCGGTGTCTCGAAGGTCGCCACGATTTCGGGTCGTTCCAGTCGGCCCGTCACGACACCAAGACCAGCGTGCGGACCATCTGGTCGGCGCGGGTGGCGGCCGGCGCGCCGCTGATGGCGCGTGGGACGTCTCCGTTTGCCCCGCCGGCGGGCGACGCGGCCGGCGAGGCCGGCGGGCATGGGCATCCGGTGGTGGTTCGCATGGAAGGCGACGGGTTTCTCAGGCACATGGTCCGGGCGGTGGTCGGGACACTGGTGGAAGTGGGCGATCACCGGCGTACCGCCGACTCGATCCGCGGGTTGCTCGAACGGCCGGACCGCGGCGAGGCAGGCCCGACCGCCCCGCCGCGCGGTCTGGTGCTGGTCGGCGTGCACTACGGACCATCGGTAGCGCCTGATGCAGGAAGTCGGTAAGATTAGCTCTTGCGTACATCAGGTTGCCCGAATGTCACGTGAAGAACTGCTGGCCTGGATGCCAGCCGGATCGTCTGACGAGGCGCTCGCGCGGTCGATCGACTTCGAGCGGCTTCCGGCCCACATCGCCGTCATCATGGACGGCAACGGGCGGTGGGCGGCGCAGCGGCATCTGCCGCGCGTGAAGGGGCATCACGCCGGCGTCGAGGCGGTGCGCGACACGGTCGAGGTCTGCGCCCGGCTCGGTATCGAGGTCTTGACGCTGTATGCGTTCTCGTTGGAGAACTGGAAGCGTCCTCCGCTGGAAGTGACCACGTTGATGGCGCTGCTCAAGCGCTACTTGCGGCTCGAACTGAAGACGCTCATCGGCAACAACATCCGGTTCCGGGTGATCGGCCGGCCCGATGGCCTGCCGGCCGACGTGCGGAAGGAATTGGTGCGGGCCGTCGAATCGACGGCCGAGTCCACCGGCATGTTCTTCAATATCGCCCTCAACTACGGCGGGCGGGCCGAGATCGTGGACGCGGCCAGGCGCATTGTCGAGGCGGGCGTCCGCAGCGAAGACCTCGACGAGCAGCGCTTCAGCGAATTTCTCTACACGGCCGGCCAGCCCGACCCCGATCTGCTGATCCGGACCAGCGGCGAGATGCGCGTCAGCAATTTCCTGCTGTGGCAGATTGCCTACGCCGAAATCTATGTCACCGATGTGCTGTGGCCGGATTTCCGGCGCCGCCACCTGCTCGAAGCGGTCGCCGATTTCCAGAAGCGCGACCGCCGGTTCGGTGGAATCAAGCAACCCGCTCCCGCCCGCGTGGCTCAGTGACCCGCATTCTGAGCGCGCTCGTCCTGCTTCCTCTGGTGGTGTCGGGCATTTGGTTTGCTCCGCAGTGGGCCGTCGTCCTGCTGGTCGAAGCGGTGCTCGTGGCGGCGCTGGTCGAATACGCGGACTTGTACGACAAGGCCGGCGTGCCGGTGCCGCGTGTGCCGGCGTGTGCGGCGGCGGCGGTGACGTGTGCGGGCATGGCGTGGCCGGGCGTGTCGCTGGATCTGGTGCTGGTCGCCATCGTGATTGCGGTCTGCGCCGCGGTGCTCGGCGCGTATCAGCCCGCTCCCAACGTGCCGGCATCGGCAGCTGCGGCACTGTTCCCCGCGTTCTACCTCGGTGTGCCCCTCGGCTGTCTGGCGGCGATTCGCGGCGTGTACGGCCGCGAGGCCCTCCTGCTGATGCTGGCGACCGTGTGGGTGTCCGACACCGCGCAGTACTACACCGGGCGGGCCTTCGGCCGGCACGCACTCTCTCCGACGGTGAGTCCGAAAAAGACCGTCGAGGGCGCGATGGGCGGGTTTGTGGCCGGCGTGGCGGTGATGGTCGGGCTCGGCCGGATCTGGCTGCCCGCGATGCCGACGGGCTGGCTGGCGGGCATGGGCGCGGTAATGGTGGGCTTGGGCATTGCGGGCGACTTGTTCGAGTCGCTGCTGAAGCGGAGCGCGCAGGTCAAAGACAGTTCGGGCCTGATTCCGGGCCACGGCGGCGTGCTGGACCGGATTGACGCGCTGCTGTTTGTGGGGCCCGGCTTCTATCTGTTCTTGAGGCTGCTCACGTGACACGCAGCCGGGCGCGTTCGGAAAAAATCCGCGTCGCCATCCTCGGATCGACCGGTTCGATCGGACGCAGTGCGCTCTCGGTCGTCGATGCGCATCCGGACCGGCTCGAGGTCGTCGGGCTCGCCGCCGGCAGCAATGCGACGCTGCTCGCTTCTCAGGTCGAACGCTACCGACCGCGCGTGCTGGCGATGGCCACGGGTCACGCGCTCGACGCGGCGATGGGGCGCTTCGGCGTGTCGCGCCCGAAGGTGTGTGCGGCCGGCGCCGACGGATTGCTGGCGGTGGCCACGCATCCGGATGTCGACGTGCTGCTGTGCGCCTCGTCTGGAACGGCCGCACTCGAGGCGGTGCTCGCCGCGATCGACGCGCACAAGACGATTGCGCTGGCCAACAAGGAAGTCCTGGTGATGGCGGGCGGCATCGTCACGGCTGCGGCGCGGCGTCGAGGCGTCCTCATCGTGCCGGTCGACAGCGAGCACAACGCGATCCATCAGTGCCTGCACGGCCGCGACGGCGCCGAGATCAAGCGCCTCATCCTCACCGCTTCGGGCGGTCCGTTCCGCGATCATTCGGCCGCCGAGTTGAAGAAGGTCGGCCCCGAAGACGCTCTGCGGCACCCGACGTGGCGCATGGGGCGGAAGATTACGATCGACTCCGCGACGTTGATGAACAAAGGGCTCGAAGTGATCGAGGCGCACTGGCTGTTTGGGGCCGGCGCCGACCAGATCGACGTCCTGGTGCATCCGCAGTCGGTCGTGCATTCGATGGTGGAACTGTGCGACGGGTCGGTCATCGCCCAACTGGGCGCGACCGACATGCGCCTGCCCATCCAGTACGCCTTTTCGTACCCGGCGCGCTGGAGCGGGTCGCTGCCCTCGCTCGATCTGGTGAAGTGCGCGCACCTGGAGTTCCACCACCCGGACCGCCGGCGATTTCCGTGCCTCGACCTGGCGTACCGGGCGCTGCGCGACGGCGGGAGCCAACCGGTGGTGCTCAATGCCGCCAACGAAGTGGCGGTGGCGGCGTTTCTGGCCGGGCACCTCGCGTTTCTGGCTATTGCCGAGGTCATCGAGCAGGCCCTTCAGGCGCATCCTGTCCGTGCCGTGACGAACCTGGCTGAGGTCCGCGAGGCCGACGCGTGGGCCCGCGAGTTCGCCCAGGACCTGGTCCGGGGTTACAATCAAGGCTGAGGCTATCCTAAGTTCATGAGTACGCTCTATTCGCTTGCCGCCTTCGTGTTCGTGCTCGGCGTGCTTGTCTTCGTGCACGAGTTGGGGCATTTTCTGGTCGCGCGGTGGCTTGGCGTTCGCGTCATCACCTTCTCGATCGGCTTCGGCCCGAAGCTGCTCAAGTTTCGGCACAACGACATCGAGTACTGCATCAGCGCGTTTCCGCTGGGCGGCTACGTCAAGATGGCGGGCGAGAACCCGGACGAGCCGCTGTCGGGCAATCCCGGAGAATTCCTCACGCGCAGCCGGTGGGACAGGTTCCGCATTCTGCTGGCCGGGCCGGTGATGAACATCGTGCTGGCGGTGGTCCTGATGTGGGTCGTGCTGGCGCAGGGCGCGCAGGTGCCGGCGTTTCAGGACGCGCCGGTCGTGGTGGGCGCGGTCGGGGCGCAGTCGCCGGCCGAGAAGAGCGGCATCAAGCCAGGCGATCGCATCGTCAAGGTGGGCAGCCAGCCGGTGGCCACGTGGGAGGAGTTCTACCTGGCGATTGGCGGCCGCGCGAATCGCGAGGTTCCCATCACCCTGCTGCGCGAGGGCCGCGACACCGTCATCACGGTGACGCCGGTGGGGCAGACGCGCATGCAGGTGGGCGACATCGGCGTGTTGCCCAACGTCCATCCGAGCATCAGCACCGTCGAGCGCGGCGGACCCGCCGAGACCGCCGGCATCAAGCCCGGCGACGTGGTGACGGCGGCCAACGGCGAGACGATCGTGTTTTCCGGACAGCTGTCGGCCGCCATTCGCAAGTTCCCCGGCGTGGCCATGACGCTGCGCGTGCTGCGGAGCGGATCGGCGATCGACATCGCGGTGACCCCCCGACGCCAGGGCACCATCGGATTGATCGGGATCGGCATCCAGGACGAATTCAGACTCGTGCAGCCCGGCGTGATGGGTGCCCTCCGGATGAGCATCGATCGCAACATCCAGTTTGGCGGATTGATTGCGCGGACGCTTGGCGGGCTGTTCACGCGGGAAACCTCGCCCAATCAACTGATGGGCCCGGTCGCCATTGCGCAACTCTCGGGCGACTACGCGGCGCTCGGCTGGATGGCGTTGCTCACCTTCATGGCGTCGCTCAGCTTGAATCTCGGCCTGCTCAACCTGATGCCGATTCCCATCCTTGATGGCGGCCACATCTTCATCATGGCCATCGAATCGCTGGCGCGCCGCGACCTCAGCTTCAAGATCAAAGAGCGCGTGATGATGGCCGGCTTCGTCGCGCTGATGCTGCTGATGGTGACGGTGGTCTACAACGACCTGTCGCGCTTCTCCTGGTTCAGCCGCTTCATCCCAGGCGGGCATTAGCATTCATCGTGCGACGCCGACATCGGCCATACCGGGTCGGCGAGGGAGAGACGCCTTGCTCAGAACCCAACTGACCGGTCGAATCGTGCTCGCCAGCGCCGTGCTGGGCGCAGCCTTGGCGTTGCCGGCGGCGGCCCAGGATCAGTGGTCGCGATTCCGCGGGCCCAATGGCACCGGCATCTCGGCGGCAACGGGTCTGCCGACCGAATTCGGTCCCGGCCGCAGCATCGTGTGGAAGACACCATTGCCGCCGGGGCACTCGTCGCCCGTCCTGACGGCCGACCGCATCTACCTCACCGCGCACACCGCCGACAAGACCACCTACAAACTCCTGGTGCTGGCGCTCGACCGCAAGACCGGCAAACTGTTGTGGCAGCGCGAAGTCCCGCGGGAGCAACCGGGCCGGGTGCAGAACGTCAACGGTCCCGCCTCGCCAAGTCCCGTCACCGACGGCACGAACGTGTTCGCGTTCCTGCAGGAGTTCGGGATGCTCGCCTTCGATCCGGACGGGCGCGAACTGTGGCGATTGCGGCTCGGCCCGTTCAACATGTATTACGGCTTCGGGGCGTCGCCGATCCTGGTGGACGATCTGATCATCCTGCCGGTGGATCAGGACCTCGGTTCCCACTTGATGGCCATCGACAAGCGAACCGGCAAGGTGCGGTGGCAGGTCGATCGTCCCGGCGTCATTTCCGGCTATTCGACGCCGACCGTCTACCAGCCGAAGACCGGCCCCAAGCAGATTGTCGTGCCCGAGTCGTTCCAGTTATCCGCCTACAGCGTCGCGGACGGCACGCGCCTCTGGTGGGTGCGGGGTCTGCCGTGCGAGATGAAGTCGGTGGCCAGTTACGACGACGACACGTTGTACGTCAACGGCTGGGGATTTCCGCAGAACCAGCCGGGCCAGCACGTCGAGACCATCACGTTTGCCGACGCACTCAAGCGGTACGACAAGAACGGCGACGGACGAATTGGCCGCGACGAGATCACCGGCACCGATCCGCTCGGCAAGATGCTGTCGCCCGACTACGGGTTCGACGCCTTCGACCTCAACCGTGACGGCGCGCTCTCGTCGAGCGAGTGGGACGTGTTCCGGCAGATGATGGCGTCGGAGAACGGCTTGTTCGCCATCACGCTCGGCGGCCAGGGCGACATGACCGCCACGGCCATCCGGTGGCGTTACCAGAGGCCGGTGCCCCAGGTGCCCTCGACGGTGCTCTACCGGGGCGTCCTGTTCATGGTGAACGATAGCGGCATCCTGACCTCGTTCGATCCGGCCACCGGCAAGGTGCTCAAGCAAGGCCGGCTCAAGGGGGCGATCGACAAGTACTTCGCCTCGCCGGTGGGCGCCGACGGCCACGTGTGGCTCATCAGTCAGGACGGCACCGCGTCGGTGGTCTCGGCGAAGGGCGACTGGGAGATTCTCTCGGTCAACGCGCTCGACGATGAGGTGTTTGCCACGCCGGCCATCAGCGATGGCAGGCTCTACGTTCGGACGAAAGGGATGCTCTACTGTTTCGGATCGTAATGCGCCCGATCGCGGCGCTTCCGTGGCCGCCCCAACGCCGCTAGCGCGGGGTTCGGCCGTACCTTCAGTGCTCGAGGGAGACAGCCATGCGAAAGTTTCTCTTCCCGTTGATGGCGTTCCTGCTCGTCGCCGTGCCGACCCAGGCGCAGACAGTTGACCAGATCATCGCCAAGTACCAACAGCGCGTGGGCGGCGCCCAGCGTGTCGCGGCACTCAAGTCGCTGCGCCGAACCGGAAAATTCTACGGCGGCGGCGGCTTCGAAGCCACCGTGACGTATGAGAACAAGCGCCCCAACAAGGTGCGCGAGGAGATGGGCTTCGGCGGCATGGTCGGCATCACTGCGTACGACGGCAAGGGCGGCTGGAAGGTCGAGCCGTGGGGCGGCAAGAAGGATGTCGAGACGCTGAGCGACGAAGAAATCAAGGGCATCGTCGAGGACGCCGAATTCGACGACCCGTTGTTCGACTATCAGCAGAAGGGCAACCGCGTCGAACTGGTCGGCACCGACGACATCGAAGGCACCGGCGTTTTCAAGCTGAAGGCGACACTCGGCAGCAACGGCGACGTCCGCACCTACTACATCGACGCCGATTCGTACGTGCCGATCAAATACGAAGTGAAGCGCATGGTGCGCGGATCCGAGCGCGAGTTCGAAGTCGAGTTGGGCGACTACAAAGAGGTCAACGGCGTCTGGTTCCCGTTCTCGGTGGCCAGCGGTCCCAAGGGCAGTTCGAGTGCCGCCAAAGGCCAGTATGCGTGGGAGCGGATCGAGATTGACGTTCCGCTTGATGACGCGGTATTCGCCAAGCCTGGGAGCATGACGCCCGGCCAGCCTCCCGCGACCGTCAAAGGCGCGGCCGGTGCCGGGCCCAGGGCGGTGGCTCCGGCGAAACCCGCGGACAAACAGCCGCGTGCGGCGGCTTCCACGCAGGCGCCAGCACCGGCACCTGGGCCTGACGCACCTCAGGTGGTGCCGCGTGTCGACTCGGAAACCATCTCCGGCCTCGGCGCCAGAAACATCGGTTCGGCCGCGATGAGCGGACGCGTGGCGGCGCTGGCGGCCACCTACGAGAAAGGCCGCCTCACCATCTACGTCGGATCGGCGAGCGGTGGGGTCTGGAAGTCGACCAACGGCGGAACGACGTACAAACCAGTCTTCGACAAGGAGGCGGTCCAGTCGATCGGCGCGGTCACCATCGATCCGACCAACCCGAAGGTCGTCTGGGTGGGCACCGGCGAATCGTGGATGCGCAACAGCGTGTCGATTGGCGACGGCGTCTACAAGTCGACCGATGGCGGCGATACGTGGACCAATGTCGGCCTCAAGGAATCCGAGCGCATCGTCAAGATCCTGGTCGATCCCTCGGATGCCAACACGGTCTACGTCTGCGTGCCTGGCAAACTGTTCAGCGATAGCAACGACCGCGGCGTGTACAAGACCACAGACGGCGGCAAGTCGTGGGCGAAGAACCTTGCCGGGCCGAATGCCTCAACCGGATGCTCGATGCTGTCGATGGATTCGCAGAATCCGAAGACACTCTACGCCGGCATGTGGGACTTCCGCCGTCAGGGCTGGACATTCAGATCTGGCGGCGATGGCCCCGACAAGCCGAGCGGCAGCGGACTGTTCAAGACCACCGATGGCGGCGCCACCTGGAATCCGCTGGACGACAAGACTGCCAAGGGTCTTCCCGCCAAGCCCTGGGGCCGCGTGGCGGTTACCGTCGCCCCGTCGAAACCCAACGTCGTATACGCCTTCATCGAAGCGGTAGCGCCCGAAAACGCGCTCTATCGCTCTGACGACGGAGGCCAGACGTGGGCGAAGAAGGATCGCAGCCAGAACATGCTGTGGCGCCCCTTCTATTTTGCAAACCTCATCGTCGATCCCAAGAACGAGAATCGTCTCTTCAAGCCCGATGGCCCGCTCATCATGAGTCTGGATGGCGGGGCGACGTTCAACTTCGTCAGCGGCGGCACGCACGGCGATCACCACGACGTCTGGATCGATCCGCAGAACACCGACCATGTGATCACCGGCGACGACGGCGGCGTCTGGTATTCGTACGACGGAGGCGAACGCTGGTGGAAGGGGGAGAATCTCCCGATTTCGCAGTTCTACCACGTGAGCGTGGACATGGACCGGCCCTACAAAGTGTACGGCGGCCTGCAGGACAACAGTTCGTGGGTGGGCGAGTCGCAGTATCCCGGCGGCATCGCCAAGGGCCAGTGGGAGAACATGTACGGCGGCGACGGCTTCTGGATGTTCGTCGACCCGACCGATGCCAACTACCTCTACGCCGAGGCGCAGGGCGGATCCATCGGTCGCGTCAATCGCAAGACGCACGAGACGCGCGACATCAAGCCGCTGCCCAACTATCAGGAGGGCAAGCTTCGGTACAACTGGAACACCCCGATTCATATCAGCCCGACCAACAACGGGACGATCTACCTTGGGTCGCAATTCCTGCAGCGGTCCAAGGATTTCGGCCAGACCTGGGAGCGGATTTCGCCCGACCTGACCACCAACGATCCGGAAAAGCAGAAGCAGGAGCAGGCGGGCGGCGTCACGGTGGACAATTCGTCGGCCGAGACGCACACCACCATCTACGCGATCGGCGAATCGCCAAAGGATCCGCTCGTGATTTGGGCGGGCACCGACGACGGCAACCTCCAGGTGACGCGCGACGGCGGCAAGACGTGGACCAACGTGGTGGGCAACATCACCGGGCTGCCGAAGAACGCCTGGGTGTCGACCGTGGAGCCGGGGCGTTTCGACGCCGGGACGGTGTTCGCGACGTTCGACCTTCACACCTTCGGTGACATGAAGCCGTATGCGTATGCCTCCACCGATTACGGACGGACGTGGACGAACCTGATCGCGCCGAATTCGACGGTGCGCGGCTATGCGCATGTGATCAAGCAGGACCTGGTCAATCCCAAACTGCTGTTTCTCGGCACCGAGTTCGGGTTGTGGATGTCGGCTGACGGCGGGGCCGCGTGGTCGCGCTACAAGGGCGGCGACTTTCCGAACGTCGCGGTGCGAGACCTCGTGGTGCATCCCCGCGATCACGATCTGGTGGTCGCGACGCACGGCCGAGGGATCTGGATCATCGACGACATCACGCCATTGCGGGCGTTGACCAACGAGACCCTTTCGGCCAGCGCGGCATTCGTCCAGACCACGCCCGCGGTCCAGCGCCTCGGTGCGGGAGGCGGGTGGGCGAATGGCGACGCCGAGTTTATCGGGCCCAATCCGCCCGACGACGCGTTGATGACCTACTATCTGCAGAAGCGCCACATCTTCGGCGAGATGAAGCTTGAGGTATTCGACGCGGCCGGCAAGCTGGTGCAGGCGCTGCCCACCAGCAAGCGCCGCGGCCTGAGCCGCGTGGCCTGGTCGATGCGTCTGCCTCCGCCCCGCGTGCCTCCGGCGGCGACATCCTTCTTTGCCCCGGGGCCTCGCGTGCTGCCGGGCACCTACACCGTCAAGCTGACTGAAGGCGGCAAGGAGGTCACCTCGTCGCTCCTCGTCGTGAGCGATCCGCGCTCGACGCACACGCCCGAAGACCGGAAGGCACAGTTCGACCTGGCGCTGAAGCTGGCGGGCGTGCTCAACGACATGACCGTCCTGGTCGATCGGATCAACATGGTGCGGACTGGGCTCAACGCGCGGGCGGCGCAGGCGGCCCCAACCGATGCGCTGGCGCTGGATCTTCGGAAGGCATCGGGCGCGGTCGACGAGTTGCGCAAGAAGATCGTGGCCACCAAGGAGGGCGGCGCGATCACCGGCGAGGAGCGGCTGCGCGAGAATCTCGCTGAACTGTACGGCAGCGTCACCTACTACGAAGGCCGGCCGTCGGCGACGCAGGTGGCCAGGGCCGACGCCATCCTCCGAGAGATGACGGACGTCTCCAAGGCGTTCGACGAGTGGCTCTCGAAGAACCTCGCGCCGATCAACGCCAGGTTGGTGGCGGGCAAGCTCGCGCGGATCGACACGCCTTCGCGCTAGAGAGAGACAGTCGCCGCGCCAGACCTCGCAGAAACTGCCACGATCGCGGTCGTCCGATCTGGCAGTTTCTGCAACACCTGAGCGGCCGGATCGTCCCCACGCGGGCGATTTCCGGACAATCTTCGGCGGCATCAGTCCTGCAACAGGACGATGTATGATGCAGCCGATGCCGCGCGTGCCTCCCCTCGATCGTCCCGCCACCTACGAAGACCTGATGAAGGTCCCCGACATCATGGTGACCGAGATCGTCAACGGGGAATTGCATGCCACGCCCAGGCCGGCTGCCAAACACACGCGAGCGTACTCGTCGCTCGGTGTTCGGATCGGCGGACCATTCGACCACGGCATCGGCGGCCCCGGCGGGTGGTGGATACTCGACGAGCCCGAGCTCCACTTGGGGCGCGACGTGCTGGTGCCGGATTTGGCCGGCTGGCGGCGGGCGCGGATGCCCCAGCTGCCCGGCGCTGCTCACTTCAGCCTCCGGCCCGACTGGATCTGCGAGATCCTGTCTTCCTCAACCGCCACGCTCGACCGGACCCTCAAGCTCTCCATCTACGCCCGCGAGGCCGTGCGCCATGCCTGGCTGGTCGATCCGATCGCCCGGACCCTCGAGGTGCTGCAGCTCGACGGGGGCGGCTGGACCGTGCTCGCCACCTCCGGCGGCGACCAGGTGGTGCGCGCCGAACCGTTCACCGCAATCGAACTGGACCTCAGCTCGCTCTGGGCGGACTGACGGGGCCTTCCGCGCCGATGCGACGAGTCGCGCCTTCGGCGGTCAGTCTCGCCCTGTCCAGCAGGCGCCTCGGCGACGATCCGATATCGCCGCCGATCGTGCTCATGTTCATTGACGCCAGCCGCGGATACGGCGGCGCATCCGATCGACAGTTCGACCGCAAAGGCCGGCGTCGACCCAGTCCCAGAGGCGCGGCCGCGAGGGCGACGACCCGGTTTCGGCCAGCTCGCGATAGCGCCGCAGCAGCCGTGCGACGCGCATCCCGCGGTCCTGGGCGACAAACGAGAGATGGGAGACCACCATCGGCCGAAAGATGACGTTGGTCCTGCCAAGCCGCCGGGGAATGGTCACGCTCATCTCTTCTTCGTCGTCGTCGCCAACGTTGGCGATCTGGTCGAGATCGGATCCGAGGTAGCTGACGAAATTGATGCTCAGCCGGTCCGGGGCTTTATCGATCCCCGTCGTGCTGAACCGGTCTGGCGCGTCGAGAAAATACCCGTGGAGCCGCTCGGCCAGATCGGGCCGCTCCCACAACGTGCCACAGAACCCCCGCTCCGGATACGGCAGGTCCATCAGCGAGGCGGGCACCACGCCCTGTTGCTGCTGAAAGTACGCGCACACGCCGTTGTTGACGACGTTTGCCGAGACCAGGAAGTATCCGGGATGGGCGATGCGGAACGCCAGAAAGGCCGGGAGTTGTTCGAGGTTCGCGTAGACGATGTCGTCGTCGATTTTGACGAAGACCGTGTCGCGATAGGTGTCTCTCCGGTAGTGCCGGTAGTAGGCGCGATAGTGTCGGTCGGATGACGGCGGGGTCAACACTCGAATCGCGTGATGCCGCTCTGGCAAAGTCTGCAGCCAGATCCGATCCCGCGGCGTGCGCGCGTAATCCCAGACGTGGTACTCGGAGACGACCCCGGTCTGGAGCGCACGAAGCACGTAGTCGAGCAGAATCGCCATCCGATCCCGTCGTCCGCCGAATGTCGTCGCGATAACCGAGGGTGACAGGTGTGGCCTCCGGGGACCTGTGCGGTGGAACGTCGCTATACTAACGCATGGCCATCGGTTGCGTTGTTCCGTCCTGCCGTCCCGAGCAGGCCGTGGCGTGGCTGAAGGCCTGGACGCCGGAATGCCGCGACCGCGGCGTCCGAATGTATCTGGTCGAGGACGGCCCGACGCGAAGCTTCGACCTGCCGCGCGATACGGATGCCGGGATGCAGCACCTGTGCTGGGACGACGCCCCGCCAGGGATGCTGGACTGCATCACGATTCGATCACCGGGCTGTCGGCAGATCGGATGCTGGAAGGCGTATCAGGACGGCTGCGACGTCATCGTCACGCTCGACGACGACGTGCGGCCGATGGCCGGGACGTCGCTGTTCGACGGGTTCGCCGACGTGTTGGACGGGGGCGTCGCCGTCTGGATCGACCCGCTGCACAACTACCGGTCGCGTGGATATCCGGTGCGCAACACGGGCAGGGTTTCCGTGGCGTTCCACGTCGGATCGTTTTTCGGCATTCCCGATGTCGACGGGGAGACGCAGATCACACATCAGGCCGAGTTTGCCACCAGGCCGCCCGAGTACGTGCGGCGTCCCACCGTCGTCGCACCCGGGCAGGTGATCCCCGTCAACGGGGGCATCTGCGGCTGGCAGCGGGCGCTGACCCCCTACGTCCACTACACGCTGTGGGACGCGGAACTCGGCTACCGTCGATTCGACGACATCTGGATGGGGATCATCCTCAAGCAGATTCTCGACCTGGCGGGGATGCGCATGAGCTACGGTCCGCCCGGGGCGTTGCATGTTCGGGCGTCGGACGCGGCACGCAACGCCGTGTTCGAGCAGAACGGCAAGGCGTGGAACGAGACGTTCTGGGAGGTGCTCGACCGTGCGGTCAACACCGGGCGCCGGGACGGCCCGCGGTCGCTCGACCAGGCGTGCACCGAGGTGACGGCGGCGCTCGACACGATGGGGAACCCGTGGGCCGCACGCGAGGCCGCCGCGTTGCGGGCCTGGCGGAGATTGTTCTAGGTGGCGAGCCTGCGACGGCGAACCCAGAAACGACGGCGGGCCATCTTGACGATGGTCCGGGACGAGACGGTATTTCTGCCCATCTGGCTGCAGTACTACTCGCGCTGCTTTGCCTCGCGCGACATCTACGTGTACGACCACGGCAGCACCGACGGCAGCGTAGCGGCGGCGCGGAAGCGGTGCGCGTTTCAGTTGTCGGTGGTTGGTCATCCGGTCTTCAACGACTTTCCGTGGTACACCGCGTTCATCCAGCGGGCGCAACGCGAACTGCTCGAGTCGTACGACGTCGTCGTGTTCGCCGAGGCCGACGAGATCCTCTGGCACCCGTCCGGGCTTGGGCGGTATCTCCACGCGTTCGAACGCGGCGCTGACCAGCGCGATGCGGTCCGCGCCACGGGATGGAGCCTGTGGCACGATCGGACGCACGAGCCGGATCTGGATCTGAGTCGGAGCATTGTGAGCCAGCGGCGCTATCTGGTGCGCGACTTGTTGTACGACAAAGCGCTGATCACGCGCGTGCCACTGACCTACGGGTTCGGGTTCCATTGGGCCAAGGAGTGCCGCGAGACCGACCCGGAGCTGATGCTGCTCCACCTGCACACGATGGACTACCGGCTCGGGTTGCAGAAGCACGAACGCACGCGGGCGTACCGCGACTATTCCAGCCGAAGCATTGAGTTGAATCAGGGATCCGGGGGGCGGCTCGTGGGCGATGAGTACGCGGCCTGGTTCGACAGGGCGGGCTGCGAAGATCGGCGACGCCCGATTCCGCCGCGCCTGCTGGAGAAGCGGCCCGTCTAGTGGCCTGTCCCCGCTGAACAGGTAGTGGTTTCCGGAGCGCGGCGCCCGGATCGCCAGGCGCGAAACGCGAGAATACCGGGAGTATTTGAGCGTTGAGCAACGAAGCGAGGCGGGATGCCCCGCCCGGAAGGCGCTATCGATTCAGCCGGGACAGGCCACTAGCACCACACGCGAGGGATGGCGGCGCAACGGGGCCGTGCTCCGGCCCTGCGACCGCGATGTTGCACGATGCCATGCGCATTCTGATCGCCCTGACGTACTACCGCCCGCATGTCTCGGGCTTGACGATGTACGCGCAGCGGCTGGCCGAGGGCCTGGTTGCCCGGGGCCACAGCGTGACCGTGCTGACATCCCATTACGCTCAGCATTTACCCATCGAGGAGTGCCGCAGCGGGGTGCGGGTGGTGCGCGTCCGGGTGGTGGCGCGAATCGGCAAGGGTGTGATGATGCCCGGCTATTCGCGTGTGGCGCGGGCGCTGGTCGCGGCGCACGACGTCGTGCTGGTGAACTATCCCATCACCCCGTTCGAATCCGACGCGCTGGTGTGCGCCGCCCGGCACGCAGGGGTGCCGCTGGTGGTTGCGTATCAATGCGACATCGAACTGCCACGGTCGTTCTGGAGCCGTGTCGTCCAACGCGTGATCGAGTCGGCAGGCCGCCGGTTGCTGCGCGCATCGACGCGAATCCTGGTCTTGTCGATCGGTTACGCCCGCACCAGTCGGATGCTGCGGCCGCATCTGGACGCGTGCGTCGTCCAGGCGCCACCGATCACGGTGTGCGCGGCGGGGGCGTCCGAGGTCGCGGCGTTTCGCGCCAGGCATGCGCCCGATGCGGATGTCGTGATCGGCGTGGCGGCACGGATCGCGGCCGAGAAGGGGATCGAGCACCTTCTGGCGGCGCGCCAGCCGCTTTGCCAGGCGTTGGGGCGTGTTCAACTGCTGATCGCAGGAGCCGGGCGCGAAGCGCTGGGGGAGCGCCGCTATTGGGCCCGCCTGGCTCCACTGATTGCCGACTGGGGCCCGCAGGTGGCGTTTGTGGGGCAGCTCCCCGATGCCCAGATGGCCGCGCTGTTCGGCGCCTGCGACGTGACGTGTCTGCCCAGCGTCAACCGCACCGAGAGCTTCGGGCTGGTGCAGGTCGAAAGCATGCTGTGCGGCACGCCGGTGGTGGCCACCGACCTTCCGGGCATCCGCGATCCGGTCGCGCGCAGTGGCATGGGGCGGCTGGTGCCGCCGCGCGATTGCGCGGCGCTGGCGACGGCGATCGCCGACCTGGTGGGCCAGCGTGCGGCCTGTGTGCGGCCGCCTGAAGAGATCCGGGCGCTGTTCGCGACCGAGACGTTCGCCGCCGACTGCGAGCGCCAGTTGGTGGCCTGTGCCAGGGCCAGACCGCCGGAAACGCCGCCAGAGACCGACGAGTTGACTCGTCTGGTCCGCCTGCACATCGAGGCCGGTCCCCCGTTTCGGGCGTTGGTACGGGCGGTCGAATCGTTGCTGATTCGCCGGCACGTGCCCCTGGCCAGATCCGTGCTCGACCTGGGGTGCGGAGATGGACAGTTTGCCGCCATCACCCTGGCGACGCCTGTCGCGTACGGTCTGGATCCGGACCAGATCGCCATCGATCAGGCGCGGCGCGGCGGGATGTTCGCCGACCTGATCTGCGGCCAGGCCGATCGGATTCCGCTGGAGGACCGGTCGTGCGGGATGGTGTTGGCCAACAGCGTGCTGGAGCACATCGTCGAACTCGATCGGCCGCTGGCGGAAATCCACCGGGTGCTGGTCGACCACGGATGGCTTGTGGTGACCGCACCAAGCCATCGGTTTGCCGAGGGGTTCGGCGTGGCCGTGGGCCTCGAGCGGCTGGGACTGTCGGCCTGCGCGCGGCGGTATCGGGATTGGTTCAACCGGCTCTCCCGCCATTATCATCTCGACAGCGCCGACACCTGGAGAACGCGGCTCGATGCTGCCGGGTTCAGCGTGACGCATCACGAGTACTATCTTTCGCGTTCGGCGATGTTCTGGTTCGATCTGCTGCACTACGCGAGCGCGCCGAGCCTGCT
Organism: Acidobacteriota bacterium; assembly: GCA_037133015.1. Taxonomy (GTDB): domain Bacteria; phylum Acidobacteriota; class Vicinamibacteria; order Vicinamibacterales; family JAKQTR01; genus JBAXOX01. Next base: position 69,064 of record JBAXOX010000009.1, on the reverse strand, counting down.
GGCGCGATGGAGCGTCGGGCGTTGGCACTGGCTGGGCCGGCCCGTTCTGGCGTCGACGTGGACGGCGGCGATCACCCGGCTGGCCAGGCGTGCCCACGACGGCGAGGGTCCGTATGTTTTCCTTCTGGCGCAGAAGCGATAGCGCGCGGCAGGCGTCCGGGCTGATTGCGCTGGTCGCGATCGCGCTCGCGGTGCGCGTACGCGGCATCGGCTTCGGGCTGCCGTTGTGGTCGAACTACTACGTACGGCCCGACGAAACGCTCCTCGTCATCCCTGCCGTGGAATTGCCGGCCCGGCTGGGCAATCCTGGTCATCTCAACTATCCGGCCCTGCTCATCGAAGTGTTCGCGGTGCTGATGCGCGGCGTCCACGCGCTGCTGGCGTCTGGCGGTGCCGCATTTTCGCTGTTCCTGGATGACGCGGGCGCCAATGTGTCGCGCTATTTCCTCGTCGGCCGTGTCGTGTCGGCCTGCTGCGGCGCGGCGCTCGCCTGGGTGGTCTATCGGATCGCCCGCCGCGTCACCGGTCCGCTGCCTGCCTCGCTGGCGGCCGTGTGGTACGCGGTGTCGCCTCTCGCGGTTCGAGAGGCGCACTTCGCCGTCACCGACACGCCGATGAGCCTGCTGGCCGCCTGCGCGCTGCTGGCCGCGATGCGCGTGTTCGAAGCCCCGGCGAGGGGAGGCCGGCGCGCCGTCATCGTGTGCGGCTGCCTGGCGGGCGCAGCGGTGGCGACCAAGTACAGCGCGGCCGTCGTGGTGCCCGCGCTTGCCGTGGCTCTGATGTGGCCACGGCACGAGCTTGATCTGAGGGCGCGTGCCAGGCAGATCGGTCTGTTCCTCGCCGTCGCGGCGGCGACCTTCGTGGTGCTGAATCCGTGGCTGATGCTGCATCCGGGCGCGCTGCTCACCTGGGCACGGCAGTTGTTCGTCGGAATCTATCGCCCGCGTCCGGCCCTGATCGCCGATTCGGCGACCAGCCACGGATGGCTGCGCGCGGTGGAGTACGCCGGCCTGATGCCCGGCTACGTGGTCGGCTGCGCGTGCGCCGCGGTTGGCGTGGCGATAGGGGTGGTCCGTTGCCGCCGCGTCGCCGACGGCCGACTCGCCGCGCTGATCCTCGTGGCGTTGGGATGGGTGGCGCTGCTGGCCCCGGCGCACACGCTGCCGTTCCGGTACCTGGCTCCGCTGCTGCCGCTGTCGGCTGTGCTGGCCGGGATCTCGCTGGGCGCGCTGGCTGGCACCTCGCCGCGTGCCTGGCGCACCGGCCTCGCGCTACTGACGGGCGTTGCCGGACTGGCCGTCACCGCGCCCGTCACGTGGCATCTGGTGAACAGCCTTGCGATGGAGGACACGCGATCGGAAGCGGGCCGCTGGATTGCCGCGACCGTTCCTGCGTCGGTCCCTCTCGTCTGGATCGGCGCCCCCGAAAGCGAGCCGCAGATCCGCGAGACCCCCGCCTCGCTGCGTCGGCGCGTCGATTACGTCGAGCGGACGTACGGGAACGTGGCGGCCAGAGTGATCGACCGCGTGTACCGGCTCGCCCTGCATGCCCCCACGGCCGCCGACATCAACGCGTACGAGGTGTACCGAAATCCGGAGCCATCGGCGGTCGCCGGGCGACGCGTCTGCGTCATCCAGGCAGCATATCCGTCGCCCACCGTGATCACCGACACGCGACTGCTGGCCGAGTGGACGAGGGGCCGCGTCCTGCGGACACAGACCATCGGGCATCCCCTTCCAGCCGGGCGACACCTCCTCGAACCGTGGGATGCATTTTTCCTGCCTCTCAATTTGACACAATCGGTGCAGCCGGGCCCGCAGTTCCACATCGTGATTGTGGAGCGGGACGTGCTGCCGCAACGCGCGCCTTGACTCGGATGCCGACGCTGACGCCGGCGCGGTGCCGCGGACGCCGTGATGGCGAGGCGCACGATGGAGACCGACGTGATGAAGACCGAAGTGATGGCGATCCGGTGATGGCGATACACGATAAATGCCGACCACCTCGTGGCAGACGGCTTCTGGGTGCGCTTCGCCGCCTGGTGCGCCGTCCTGTTCCTGTTCGGCCGCCGACCTCCTTTCTGGAGCGGGAAGACGCCGTATGGCCTGCCCCGCTCACCAGTTCTGCTGCGGGCCTGCAGGTGGTGCAGGCCGATACGCGTGGTGCCGTCATCCACGTTCAGTCGAGGCGCCTCGCCTGCGATCCTCACGACGATTCCGAAAAGACGATGAGGGCGCTCAACGGCGGAACACTGGGCCGGGCCTGGGACTACTGGGCCGCGTCGGCCGCCATCAACAGGCTCAAGTGCGCCGTGGTGGGTTGTGGCCATCACGTGCTGCCGATCCGGCCCGCCGACCACCTCGACCGTCACGTCACGTGGGGTAAGATTCGCGTCCTGCTGGATTTCATGACGAGCCATCCGGAGGCGGACGTCGTGGCGTTTCTCGATTCGGATGCCTTCATCCGTGACGAGCGTCGCTTCGTGGCGCTGGCCGATGCGCTGCGGGCGGCACCCGGCCGGCACGGCGTGCTGTCGCGCGATCCGTTGATGCCCAAGAACACGTTTATCAACACCGGATGCCTGATGCTCAAGAACACGGCGTTTGCCCGGGGATTTCTGGAAACGGTGTGGAACGACGTGGAGCAGCGTCCGCAGTACCGCCGCGACTGGCCGCACGAGCAGTACTCGGCCAGCCAGTTCGTGCTCAACCACCGCGAGGCGTTCTACGTCTGCCGGACCGCAGTGCTCAACACGCCCTGCGGGGAAATCGTGCGGCATGCGTGGTGGAAGCATCAGTTCCAGGAGATTGCGCAGGACGAACTGTTCGCGAGTGTCGCCAGCCTGCATTTTCCCGACCTGGCGGCCGCGGAGCCCCCGGTGGCGTTCGACCTTGCGACGCTGCTCGATTAGGAGAGGGATCCTGACCGGCGCGGATGCGTCAGGCTGGGCTTCCGCGGTGTCCACCACCGCGATCCGGTGGCGTCGTGCGTCGAGTCGCCACTCCGGCGACCTATCGCCAGCGCCCACCACGTCGGCCATGGCCGCCTCAGCACGAAGTCCTGAGGGCACACATACGTGGCCGTCGTGGTGCGTCGAAGGACTCAGCGCCGTCGAAGCCCGATGATGCTCACCAGAAAGCTCGAGATCATCGTTTCGAATCCGACGATGGTGATGGTGGCGCCCGCGATGCTGAAGGACAGATCGGGCCCCGACCATGCGAACAGCGCGACGCCGGCCGCCAGTGCCGCGGCGCCAGCCAGCAGCCCTTTCTCCAGGCTGACCAATTCGTAGAAACGTTCGAGCTTGGGATCTGCCGGGAGGAGCCGCTCACTGACGGCAAACGTCTTGGCGAAGATCGCAAAGATCACCGACTGGTATCCGCACAGCAGGCACGCGCTCGAAAAGATCAGCGCCCGTGCGGCCCCGGCCTCTCCGGTGGACGCGGGTGTCCAGGCGACGAGGTAGCCGGCAGCCCCCAGCATCCAGAGCACCAGGCCTGGCATCAGGAACAGCCAGCGCGGCGTGTAGAGCAGGAAGAACCGCAGCGCACGCCATCCGTCCCGGAACGTCCGCAAGTGCGCCCGATGCACAACGCGCTTGTCGGGATAGACGGTGATGGGGACTTCGGAAATCCGCGCCCGCATCAGGCTGGCCTTGAGGATCATCTCGGCCGCGAATTCCATGCCGGTGCATTGCAGATCGAGCCGCTCGTACAGCGTTTTCGAAAAGCCGCGGAGACCGCAATTGACGTCGTGCACCGGGCTTCGGTACCACCATCGCGACAGCAGCGAGAACATCGGGTTGCCGATCCAGCGGTGCGACCATTTCATCGCGCCCGGCATGATGCGGCCACCGCCCGATGGCAGCCGGCATCCCTGCGCGAGATCGGCCCCGCCACGCAACCGCGCCAGCAATTCGGGAATCGCGTCGAAGTCGTGCTGGCCGTCGGCATCTGCCATCACGATAAACCGGCCGCGGGCGGCATCGATGCCACCCATCAGGCCGTTGCCGTAGCCTTTTTTCGCGACGGTCACCACCCGCGCGCCGTGGGCAGCCGCCACGCCAGGCGAGTCGTCGACACTGCTGTCGGCGACGACCACTTCGCCGTCGATCCCATGCGTTCGCAGCACGGCGATCGCCGCATCGACGCAGGCGCCAATGGTGGCCGCCTCGTTCAGGCAGGGGATGACGATCGAGACTTCGACCGAGTCGGTGTCCGTGCTCACGCCGGTTTGGTCGCGCGCACGTGGCGCACGATCGCGGCGACCAGGCCGATGCTGGTGTGCTCGCCGGCCACAACGTCGGCGCGGATGCCGTGCGCGGCGAGCGCCTGCGCCGTGACCGGGCCGATGCACGCCACCAGCGTCGTGCGCAGCAGGTCCACCAGCGCGTCGGCTCCGTAGATGTCCACGAACTCGCGCACGGTCGACGGGTTGCCGAACAGGAGGATGTCGACCTGCTGTTCGAGCAGTTTCTTGTAGAGGTCGATCTCCCCGTCGTCGCCCGGCAGCACCTTGACGATGCGATAGGCCGCCACTTCGGTCACGTCGGCGCCGGCCCGCCTCAGTTCGGCCGCCAGCACGTCGCGCACGCCTTCGGCCCTCGGAATCAGGATGCGAAGGCCGTCGAGGCGCCGCTCAGCCGCGAGTGCTTCGACGATGCCTTCCGGGGTGTACTCCGCCGGCCGCGCATCGACGCGAATGCCCAGCGCGGCAAAGCGATCGACCGACGTCTGACCAATGGCGCAGATCCCCACGCCGTGGAGGCTGCGGACGTCGTTGGGCCCAGCCAGCAGGCGGCGCAGGAAGACCTCGGTGCCCGCCAGCGTCGGCAGGACCACCCAGTCGTAGTTGCCGATCTGCGCGCAAGCCTGGTCGAGCGTCTCGTAGCCGGTTGGAGGCGCGATTCGCACGGTCGGCGCGACCAGCACGTCGGCACCCTGATCCTCGAGCAGTTCTACCAGCTCGCGGGCCTGTTCGCGCGGCCGCGTCACCACGACGCGCTTGCCCGACAAGGGCCGCACGTCGAACCAGCGCAGGTGCTCGCGGAGACCGGCCACCCGGCCGACCACGACAATGGCGGGATGCGATTCCACCGGCAGGGCCGCATTGGCCAGCGAGGCGAGCGTCCCCGCGATGGTGTGCTGGGTGGGCAGCGTCGAGTTGTAGATCAACGCCACCTGCTCGTCGTCGGGGCGCCCGTGGCTTCGAAGCGCGGCGAGCATCGCGGGGAGCTGCCGCGGGCCGGCATAGCAGACGATCGTGCCGTCGAGTTTGGCAAGGCTTGCCCAGTCGAGATCGGGCGTATCTTCTGCCGCGTCCTCGTTGCCGCGCACCAGGGTGACGGTGTCTCCGCCTCCCCGATACGTCACCGCGACGCCGGCATAGGCAGGGCCGCCAAGGGCCGCGGGAATGCCCGGGATGACTTCGAACCGCACGCCGTGCTCGTGAAGGAAGAGCGCCTCTTCTCCACCGTCGTCGAACACAAACGGATCGCCCCACTTGACCCGCGCGACCCGTTTGCCTTCCCGGACCTTCTCGAGCAGCAGGTACGCAATCGCGTCGCGGGCCGTGCCTTGCGGCGCAGCGCGTCCGACATCGATCCGCTCGGCATCTGCCCTGGCGTACCGCAGCAGCGACGGCTGGACGAGCCGGTCGTAGACCACCACGTCAGCCCGTCCGAGGCTGTTGGCGCCGCGCACGGTAATCAGGCCGGGGTCGCCCGGGCCGGCGCCGATAAAACTGACCATAGGACGATTGGGCATGGATCACCTGGCCGGCCGACAGCCGGACCGCAGCAAGCATATCAGAGCGACGGCCCGTAGTAGCCCTGCCTGGTCCGTGCGGTGGTGCCTGCACGATCGGCGTGAGCCACCACGCGGCGCCACTTGCCGTCGCGGCGGGGGTTCGTCGAGGCATAACCCAAGAGGTACTGGCTCGACAGTTCCTGCCAGATCTGGGTGTATATGGCGGGGAGATCCTCGACCGTCCTGGGAAAAAACACGCTCCCGCCCGATTGACCGGCGATCTGCCTGAGGACGAACGCGGCCTCGCTGTATCCCTTGCCGATATCGGAATCCCTGGCCGTGAGGCCGATGGCGTAGACGGAGGTTTCCGATCGTTTGACCTGTTCGACGACTTCATCGAACGACACGAGGCTCGACGAGTCCTGGCCATCGGTGAGCAGGACGATGGCCTGGCGGCGGAGTCGATCCGCGCTGGTCGCCTGGCTTTTCTTGAGTTCTTTGAGCGCGATGTACACCGCGTTGTACAGCGCGGTCGAGCCGCCGGCGCTGAGCGAGGCGATGGCGCGATCCAGATTCGCGTGTGCACTGGTAAACGGCAGGAGCACCGCGACGCGGCTGTCGAAATTGATCAGTTGCGCCTGATCTTCCGGCCGGAGGTGCGCGACGAACCGGCTGGCCGCCGCGCGGACCGTGGCGATCTTGTCGTCCATGCTGGCGCTGGTATCGACCAGCAGCGACAGCGACAGCGGGAGGCTGGTCCGGCTGAAAAAGGTGAGGTCCTGTTTGACGCCGTCCTCGAGCACCGAAAAGTCGTCCTTCGACAGGTCGGTGACATAGTGGCCGGTCGCGTCGCTGACCGTCACGGTGAGCGAGACCAGATCGACCTCGCTGTGGAACGCTCCGGCCTGCGGAGGCACTGCGGCCTGCGGCGATGCGGCCTGGGGGGCGGCGACCCGCGGCGATGCGGCCTGTGGCGATGCGGGTCTGGCGAGCGTGACCGACGCGCCGATCGCCAACGCCACACCCATGACGAGCGCAGATGAGAGGCGCCTCACTTGGGCGGGGTGGCTTTGGCGCGGGGAGGCGTGCCGCGCGCCGTCAGGTCGTTGCCGGTTGCCCGGACCTCGATCTTCTCCGGGGGAATCAAGGTTTGAGGACGCGCGTAGGTCACCCGGTACTGGGCGAGCAGTTCGGCGGCGATCCGGCCGAGCGAATCGGTGATGGCCATCGACGACAGGATGTTCTGCCGGCTGCCGCCGCTGATGTCGGGGCCGCGGCCGAACACGCTCTCGCGGCTTCGGCCGTCGACCGTCATCACGTCTGGGGCTGCGCCCCGCGACACGGTCAGCACGTGGAGCGCGACCGACTGTTCCCCGAGCAGCGTGAGCACGGATCGGTCGTCCCGGTTGCTGAACTCCGGGCCGCCCAGCCAGACGACGACGATCGCGGCGCGTTCGGCATCCCGTTTCTTGAAACCGTTCAGCGTTTCGATGATCCCATCGAGCGCGTAGGCGCCCGACCCCGGCCTTGCGAAAATTCGCCCGACGCCCTGGGCCAGCAGCACCGCGTCGGCGGTGTAGTCGGTGATCGCGTGCGGTCGCTCCCCGAACTCGATGAGGGCGAGACGGGCCGGCCCGCGCATTTTCGTGATGAACGCGTTGAGCCCCAGCCGCAAATCGCTGATTTGGCTGGTGGCCGCCGCGCTGGTGTCGATGAGCACGGCGAGGTCGATCGGTTCGGTGGCGGGCTTGACGCGCAGCACCTCGCGCAGGCGTCCATCTTCCCTAATCGCGAAGGCGCCCGGGCCCAGGTCCGGGACCGGTGTGCCGGTCCGGTCGAGCACCGTGACGAACAGGTCGCGCTCGAGCGTCTGGGCCAGGGCCGGGGCCGGCCACACCCCCTCCAGCGCCACCAGCGCCACGAGGGCGAGAACCGGGAGGATCTGGCGACACCGATCGCGCCTCACGTCAGGCTGCATGCCGACTCATCCTTGCTGAAAACGGGCCGGATTCAGTATAGCGAAAGCGCGAAACGATTGTCAGTATGGCACTTGGCTTTCTTGACCGATCTTTGAACCGCGTGTTATAACCCGGTGGCTGTGCTGGTTGGCGCGCTGGCCTCAGATGAGGGCGTCTCCCCTCTGCTCAAACTGGCAGCGGACCTGGCGTGCGAAGGCCGGGCGGCCCAGATTCGAAGGCCCTTGCGATACGGGTGATACGTCGATGGTCAACGCGTGGATTCCGATTCTCATCTACATCCTGGTTGCGATTGCATTCGGCGTGGGGACGCTGCTGGTCGCCAGGCTGATTGCGCCCCAGCGCGCCGGCAAGGTGAAACTCGACCCGTACGAATGCGGCATTGAGCCGACCACCGACGCCCGCGACCGATACAGCGTGCGGTACTTCATGGTGGCGATGCTGTTCCTGATCTTCGACGTCGAGACGATTTTTCTGTATCCCTGGGCCGTGATCATGGATTCGCTGGCCTGGTTTGGTTTTATTGAAATGATGGTGTTCCTGTTTATCCTCGTCGTCGGGTACGTGTATGCCTGGCGAGAGGGCGCTCTGGAGTGGGCGTAGGTCGGGGAGCGGTGATGCCGGACGATCCGAAGCCAGAATCCACGCAACAATCTGACGGGTCCGCCTCGCCCAAGGCCGAGGTACCGACGCCTGCCGCCACGCCTGCGGCGGCCGCGGCAACCGGGGCCCCGAAACCGGCGGCGAAACCGGCGGCTGCGAAACCCGAGGCGAAGGCTCCCGCAGCCCCGCCCGTGCCGCCCGATCAGGCGCCGCCGGCCGACCGCGCCGTGCCGGCGTTCATCATTGCCCTCCAGACGCAACTGCCTGGCGCGGTCGAGCACGTCAGTTTCTGGGTCGGCGATTGGACGGTGGTGGTGTCGGCGTCTCGCCTGATTGAGGCCGCGACGTTTCTGCGCGATGCGCCGGAGTGTGCGTTCAACTATCTGTCCGACCTGACGGCCAGCGACTGGCCGGCCCGGCCCGAGAAGCGGTTCGATCTGATTCTGTGCCTGTATTCGATCGGCCTGCGCCACCGCGTGCGCGTCAAAGTGCGCCTGGCGGATGGCGAATCGGCGTCCTCGGTCACCGGGATCTGGCCCGCGGCCAACTGGCTCGAACGAGAGGTCTACGACATGTTCGGCGTGCCATTCGCCGGGCATCCCGATCTGCGGCGACTGCTGATGCCGCTCGACTGGCAAGGGCACCCTCAGCGCAAGGACTACCCGCTCGAAGGGCCTGGCGAACTGCTGATGGAAAACCCGCAGACGTGGCTGAAGGCCAGGCAGACTTCGGTTGAGGCCGACATCGAGTGAGCACCGAGATCATGCAGAGAGACACCGCCCGGCCGATGTTCGACACCGACGAACTGGTCATCAACATGGGGCCCCAGCACCCCAGCACGCACGGCGTGCTGCGGCTGGTGCTGAAGCTGGATGGCGAGAAAGTCGTCGATTGCGACGCCGTCATCGGCTACCTGCACCGCGGCGTGGAAAAGCTCTGTGAGAGCCGCGACTGGACGCAGATCGTCCTGATCACCGACCGGATGGATTACGTCGCGGCGGCGACCAACAACCTCGGCTACGTCGAGACGGTCGAGAAGCTGATGTCGCTCGAAGTGCCGAGGCGGGCCCAGTACATCCGCACGATGCTCTCCGAACTGCAGCGGGTGGCGAGCCACCTGTTGTGGCTGGGTACGCATGCGGCCGACATCGGCGCCCTCACCGTGCTGTTGTATACGCTGCGCGAACGCGAACTGGTGCTCGATCTGTTCGAGGAGTACTGCGGCGCGCGGCTCACCTACAACTGCATGCGCATCGGCGGCCAGCCGGCGGATCTGCCCGAAGGCTGGGACAAGAAGGTGCTGCGGTTCTGCGACATCCAGGAACAGAAGCTCCCCGAGTACGAGCAGTTGCTCACCAGCAACCGGATCTGGATGGAACGCACCAACAACGTGGGCATCATTTCGGGGGCCGACGCGATTGCCATCGGGATGTGCGGCCCTCCGCTCCGGGCCTCTGGCGTGGTGCGGGACGTGCGCAAAGACGAGCCGTACGCCGCGTACGCCGAGATGGATTTCGACATCCCGATCGGCGTCAAGGGCGACACGTACGACCGGTACCTGGTCCGCCTCGAGGAGTTCCGGCAGTCGCTGCGGATCATCCGCCAGACGGTCGAAGGGCTGCCCGAGGGGCCGGTGATGGGGAAGGTGCCGCGGCTGATCAAACCGCCGGCCGGCGAAACCTATCATGCCATCGAGGCCCCGAAGGGCGAGCTCGGTTACTTCATCGCCAGCGACGGCAAGTCGGTCAGCCCGTACCGGTTCCGGGTGAGGCCGCCGTCGTTCTGCAATCTGCAGGCGCTCAGGCAGTTGGTGAAAGGTCATCTGATTGCCGACGTGGTGGCGCTGATTGGGACGATCGACATCGTGCTGGGCGAAGTTGACAGATAGCGTCGCGGCAATCAGGTAGCAGCGAAGTCATGATTGAATCCGTCGTGTTCCCGCTCATCAAGATCGTCACCGTGATGGCGGCGGTGCTGGCCACGGTGATGTACATCGTCCTGCTCGAGCGCAAAGTGCAGGCCTGGGTGCAGGTGCGCCTCGGGCCGATGCGCGTCGGGCCGCACGGCATCCTGCAGCCGCTGGCCGATGTGCTCAAACTGTTCGTCAAGGAAGACATCACCCCGGTGATGGCCGACAAATGGGTGTTCACCGCCGCGCCGCTCATCGTGCTGGTGCCCGCGCTGATCGCGTTTGCCGTCATCCCGTTTGCGTCGAACGACATGAAGCTGTTCGGCCTGGCGATCCCCGGCCGGATCGCCGACGTCAACGTCGGTTTACTCTACGTCGTGTCGGTGGCCTCGCTCGGGATCTACGGCATCATCCTGGGCGGCTGGTCGTCGAACAGCAAGTACCCGCTGATTGCGAGCTTGCGGGCCTCGGCCCAGCTCATCAGCTACGAAATCGCGGTGACGATGACGCTGGTCACCGTCATCATGCTGGCCGGCACCCTGAGCATGGTGGGCATCGTCGACGCCCAGCTGAAGAAGGGAATGTGGTTTGCCTTCATGCAGCCGGTCGCCTTCTTCATCTACTTCGTCGGCGGGCTGGCCGAGACCAACCGCGCGCCGTTCGACCTGCCGGAAGCCGAGCAGGAGCTGGTCGCCGGGTTCCACACCGAGTATTCGGGCATGCGGTTCGCGTTCTTCTTCCTGGCCGAATACGCCAACATGATCGTGGTGTCGGCGGTGGCGACGACGCTGTTTTTCGGCGGGTGGCTGCAGCCGTTCCCGAATGTGTCGTGGCTATGGTGGCTGGGGATCGTGCCGGGCTGGATCTGGTTCTGCACCAAGACGTTCCTGTTCCTCTACGTGTTTCTCTGGGTGCGCGCCACCTACCCGCGCTATCGCTACGATCAACTGATGCGCCTGGGTTGGAAGTGGCTGATTCCGCTGGCGATCGTCAACGTCGTGGTGACTGGATTCCTGAAGGTGTTGCTGTAAGGGGCCGCGCCCGTCGCGGAAAGTTATGACCGAAGCCGTTGTCTTCTACATCTTCGCCGCCCTGATTCTCGGGTTGGCCGCGCTTGTCATCACGGCCAAGAGCACCGTGCACAGCGTGCTCTATCTGGTGGCGGATTTTCTGTGCGTGGCGGGACTGTACGTGGCGCTGCAGGCGCCGTTCCTGGCCGTCATCCAGGTGATGGTGTACGCCGGCGGCATCGTCGTCCTCTATCTGTTCGTCGTGATGCTGGTGAATTTGAAGCGGCCGCCGGAGCTGCACAGCGATCCGCACCGGCTGGGCCGGCTGGGCCTGGTGATGTCGCTGGCGGTGCTCGGCGAGCTGGTCGTGATCAGCACCTACGGGTGGTTCAAGCCCGCGGGCGCGGTCGGTGCGCTCGACGCGAAGAACATCGAACAGGTGGGCCGGGCGCTCTATACCGACTACCTGGTGCCGTTCGAGGTCGCGTCGGTGCTGTTGCTGGTCGCGATGATTGGCGCCATCGTGCTGGCCAAGCGGGAGCTGTAGGGGACCCGATGATTACGCAGACGCATTTCCTGGTGCTCTCGGCGGCGCTGTTCGTGCTGGGCATCATCGGCGTAATGACGCGCCGCAACATCATCATCATTCTCATGTCGATGGAGTTGATGCTCAACGCGGTGAACATCAACCTGATTGCGTTTTCGCGCCAGCTCGGTGACGTCACCGGGCAGGTCTTCGCCGTGTTCGTGATTTGCGTGGCGGCAGCCGAGGCCGCGGTCGGCCTGGGCATCATCCTCGCGTTCTACCGCAACAAGGAAACGATCAACATCGACGAGATGAACCTGATGCGGTGGTGAGTGGTATGCACTTGATTTGGTTGATTCCTTTGCTGCCTGCGTGCGGCGCCCTGGTGAACGGGGTGGCCGGCGTGCGCTATTTCAGCAAGCGCACCTCGGGCGTGCTGGCGTGCGCGGCGATGGCCGGTGCCCTGGCCCTGTCGCTCTACGCGTTTTTCGAACTGCTCGCGCTTCCGCCCGAGTCGCGCGAATACGTCGTCCGGCCGCTGACGTGGATCTCGGCCCTGCCGCTCCAGCTCAAGGACGGGTCGATGGGCACCTTCACGATTCCGTGGGGATTCCGGCTCGATCCGCTGTCGGCGATGATGATCCTCGTGGTGACGGGGATCGGGTTCCTGATTCACGTCTATTCGACCGGCTACATGCACGCAGAGCCGAGGGGCGCCTACGCGCGCTTCTTCGCGTACCTCAATCTCTTCGTGTTCTTCATGCTGATGCTGGTGCTCGGCGACAACTTCGCCGTGATGTTCGTCGGGTGGGAAGGCGTCGGTCTCTGCTCGTATCTGCTGATTGGCTTCTACTACGAGAAGAAGAGCGCCTCGGACGCGGGTAAAAAGGCGTTCATCGTCAACCGCATCGGCGACTGGGGGTTCATCATCGGGATGTTCCTCATCTTCTCGGTGTTCGGCACGCTCGACTTCCGTGCCGTCGCCAACGCCGCCGCGACGATGCCGGTCGAGAGCGCGGGCTTTGGCACCGTGTCGCTGATCACGCTGATGCTGTTTGTGGGCGCGACCGGCAAGTCGGCCCAGATTCCTCTCTACGTGTGGCTGCCCGACGCGATGGAAGGCCCGACGCCGGTGTCGGCCCTCATCCATGCCGCGACCATGGTGACGGCCGGCGTGTACATGGTGGGCCGCAACGCGGTGCTGTTCACGCACGCGCCGGAGACCATGCAGATCGTGGCGATTGTCGGCGTGGCGACGGCGTTTTTTGCCGCGACCATCGGCCTGGTCCAGAACGACATCAAGCGCGTCCTGGCGTACTCGACGGTGTCGCAACTCGGCTTCATGTTCCTCGCGATGGGCGTGGGCGCCTTCGCGGCGGGCGCGTTCCACCTGATGACGCACGCGTTCTTCAAGGCGCTGCTCTTCCTCTGTTCGGGGTCCGTGATCCACGCGATGGCCGGGCAGCAGGACATGCGGCACATGGGCGGGCTGAAGAAACACCTGCCGGTCACCTACGTGACCATGCTGATCGGGACGCTGGCGATCGCGGGCATCCCGCCGCTGGCCGGGTTCTTCAGCAAAGACGAGATCCTGTTCCGCACCTTCCAGAGCAACAAACTCATCTGGAGCGTCGCGGTGGTGTCGGCGCTGATGACGGCGTTCTACATGTTCCGGCTGATGTCGATGACGTTCTTCGGGCCCTATCGCGGACCGGCGTTCGACGGGCCAGGCGGGCACGGTCACGCCAGTGCCGGACACGGGCACGGGCAGGCGGGCCACGCACCGGCGGCGGTCGGCGGTCATGGCGGGCAAGCCGACGACGACAGTCACGGCGGCGGACACGGCGAATGGCACGGACCGCACGAGTCGCCCAGGGCGATGACGCTTCCGCTGCTGGCCCTGGCTGCCGGCGCGTTGGTCGTGGGCTTTGTTGGCGTGCCCCCGGCGCTGGGGGGCGGCAACGCCATCGAACACTTCCTGCACCCGAGTTTTACCGCGCAGGCGTCTGCCGCGCACGCGACGCTGGCCGCGCCGGCGATGTCAGACGGCGCAGCCGCCGCGGGCGAGCACGGGAGCGCAGGCGAGTCGAAGAGCGCAGTCCCTGGCGCGCACGGTGCGTCCGGCGGGCCAAAAGGCGCGCCGTCCGGGGCGGCCACCCACGGGGAAGCCCCCGCCGAAGCGTCCGAAGGGGGCGAGGCCGGGCACATGTCCTGGGTCGGCGAGATCGGCCTGATGCTGCTCTCGGTGTGCGTGGGCATCATCGGCATCATGGCGGCCTACCGCTTCTACGTGCGGGCGCCCGAGATTTCCGACAAACTCGCCCAGCGGTGGGCCGGCGCGCATCGTGTCCTCTCCAACAAATACTACGTGGACGAGGCGTACGACGCGACCGCGATCGCCGGCACCATGGCGGCGGCCCGCGGCCTCTGGGTCTTCGATGCGAAGGTCGTCGACGGCGCCGTCAACGGCACCGGGTGGCTGACGATGGCCTTCTCGTGGCTCTCGCACACGGCCGACAAGTACGTCGTCGACGGCTTGGTAAACTTCGTCGGGGCTGCGCTGGAGGAGGCGAGCTTCGCGTTCCGCCATCTCCAGACGGGGCTGATTCAGAACTACGCGCTCGTCATGTTGTTCGGCGTGTTTGCGTTCGTGAGCATCTACCTGATGTCGAGGTAGGCGGATGCTGATTCGGGTTCCACTTATTCCAGGACGGCAGCAGTGAGCTACGCCAACTCCCATCTCCTCTCGATCATTTTGTTCACCCCGCTCGTCGGGGCTGCGCTGCTCCTCTTCGTGAGCCAGAAGCAGGCCAACATGATCCGCTGGATCGCGAACAGTGTCGCGTTCATCGGATTCGTGGTGTCGCTGCCGCTGTGGTTCGCGTACGATCCGGCCGGCGCGCAGTTCCAATTCGTTGAGCGGATGCCATGGATCCCGTCGATCGGGGCGGAGTACTTCCTCGGCGTGGACGGGTTCAGCGTGCTGCTGATCCTGCTGACCACGCTGATGGGCAGTATTGCCATCCTGTCGTCGTGGACCGCCATCACCGAGCGCGTCAAGGAGTACTACATCTTCCTGCTCCTGTTGCAGAGCGGGATGATCGGCGCCTTCGTGTCGCTCGACTTCCTGCTGTTCTTCCTGTTCTGGGAAGTGATGCTGGTGCCGATGTACTTCCTGATCGGCATCTGGGGCAGCGACCGCCGGCTCTACTCGGCCATCAAGTTCTTCCTCTACACCCTGGTCGGCAGCGTGGTGATGCTGCTCGGCATCCTGGCGCTGTACTTCTACTATCACGACGTGTCGCAGGTGTGGACCTTCGACATCACGAAGTACCAGGCGGCCAACATCCCCACCAGCCTGCAGTGGTGGCTGTTCCTGGCGTTCTTCCTCGGGTTCTCGATCAAGGTCCCGATGTTCCCGTTCCACACCTGGTTGCCCGATGCGCATACCGATGCCCCCACGGCGGGTTCGGTGATTCTGGCGGCCGTCCTGCTGAAAATGGGGACGTACGGCTTCATTCGGTTCAGCCTGCCGATTCTGCCCGATGCCTCGCGGATCTTCGTGCCGATGATGGTGACGCTGTCGATTATCGGCATCATCTACGGCGCGCTGGTGGCGATGGCGCAGAAGGACTGGAAGCGCCTGGTGGCCTACTCGAGCGTCAGCCACATGGGCGTGGTGACGCTGGGCATGTTCGCCCTCAACCCGGTCGGCATGGCCGGCAGCATCATTCAGCAAATCAACCACGGCATCTCGACCGGCGGCCTGTTCCTCCTGGTCGGCGTGGTCTACGAACGCCGGCACACCCGCCAGATCTCGGAGTACGGCGGGCTGTCGAAGGTGATGCCCGTGTACGCGGCCATCTTCATGATCATGACGATGTCGTCGATCGGGCTGCCGACGTTGAACGGGTTCATCGGCGAGTTCCTGATTCTGCAGGGCGCCTTCGCCGCCAACATCTGGTGGGCGGTGGCGGCCGGCAGTGGCGTCGTGCTGGGCGCGGCCTACATGCTGTGGCTGTATCAGCGAACCATGTTCGGCAAGATCGAAAATCCGAAGAACGAGAATTTGCCGGACGTCAACTTCCGCGAGTTCATGACCTTCGCGCCCCTCATCGTGCTGGCGGTCTGGATTGGCATCTATCCGACGCCGTTCCTCGAGCGGATCGACCCCACCGTCAAGACCGTCATCGCCAGGCTCAACCAGGCCTACGCGGCTCCGGCGCTGGCGGCTGCGGCGGCCAAGGCCAAGGACTGCGGCGGCGCGCCGGTGGCCAAGCCGGCGAATCCGTTCGTCACGGCCGCACCGTGCGAGTCGGGTGCGGCCACCGCTCTTGAGGTTCCCGCATCGGCGTCGCCAGCCGACATCAAGAAGAGCCAGGCGGGAGGGCGGCACTGATGCCTGTCTGGTTTTCCTCGAGGGATTTGTACTACCTGCTGCCGGAGCTCGTCCTGACCGGCGCCACGCTGCTGTTGCTCCTGGTGAGCACCTTCACGCCGCGGGCGCACCAGCGGATCCTGTCGTGGCTGGGTGTGGCAGCCCTGGCCGCCTCCGGCGTCGCCCTCTGGACGGTGGCCGGCTGGACGCCGCTGAGCCTGGCCAACGGCGTGGTCGCCGTGGACGCGTTCGGCACGTTCTTTAAAGGCATCTTCCTGCTGTCGGCGGCGTTGACGCTGTTGATGTCGATGCGGTACCTCGACATCGAAGGCGCGCGGCACGCCGAGTACGTCTTCATGGTGCTGTGCGCGACGATCGGCATGATGTTCATGGCCGGCGGCACCGATCTGATCACCCTGTTCATCGGCCTCGAGACGATGGCGATTGCGTTCTACATCCTGGCCGGGATGCTCAAGACCAATCGCCTGTCGAACGAAGCGGCGGTGAAGTACTTCCTGCTCGGCACGTTTTCGCTCGGGTTGCTGCTGTACGGCATGTCGCTGCTCTACGGGATGTCGGGCACGACCAACCTGAAGATGCTGGCGATCCGGATCGCCGAGCACGGGCGAGACCCGTGGCTGGTGCTGGCGGTGATTCTCGTGGTCGCCGGGATGGCCTTCAAGATTGCGGCGGTCCCGTTTCACATGTGGGCGCCGGACGTGTACGAAGGCGCGCCCACGCCGATCACTGCGTTTCTGTCGGTCGGATCGAAGGCCGCTTCGTTTGCGATGCTGTTGAGGATCTTTGTCGAAGGCCTCCCGGCGATGGCCGACGACTGGAGACTCCTGTTCTATGCGCTGGCCGTGGTCACCATGACGGTGGGCAACGTCGCCGCGCTCACGCAGACCAACATCAAGCGCATGCTGGCGTACTCGTCGATCGCGCATGCCGGGTACCTGCTGATCGGCGTGATCGCGGGAACGCCCCGCGGCATTGCGGCGATGATGATCTACCTGGTTGTCTACGCCTTCATGCAGATCGGCGTCTTCGCCGTCGTCATCATGATGCGCCGGGTGGATGCCATTGGCGACGAACTCAAGGACTTGAGCGGCCTGTTCGCGCGCCAGCCGTTCGGCGCGGTGGCGATGCTCATCTTCATGCTGTCGCTGGGCGGGATTCCGCCCACCGCCGGGTTCATGGGCAAGTTCTGGCTGTTCAGCGCCGCCATCGACGCGCAGTATTACTGGCTGGCCGTGCTGGGCGTCCTCAATAGCGCCATCTCGCTGTACTACTACCTGCGCGTCGTCGTGTTCATGTTCATGAAGGGCGACGCGACCGGATCGGACCCGAAGATGGCGCCGGCGCTCGCCGGGGTGCTCGTGGTGACGCTGGCCGCCACGCTGTTGTTCGGTGTCTACCCGCGGCCGCTGTTCGAACTGGCCGAAGCCTCTGCGAAGACGCTCGGCGTAGTCGCGGCCGCCGCAACCCGGTTCTAACAGGGATCGGGCCCCCACGGGCAGATGCGCCCGCGGGCGTGTGTAGGGGCTGGTCCACGCGCCCGCCCGACGTGCGGGGGCCGACCCGGGGCTGGCGGACCGACACGGGGGCCGACCCGGTTCCCTTCATCGCGGCCCATGCGTCATACTCGGGCCGAGCGCCATGGCACTGAGACCCACCACATCCACCGGCGAGGCACTGCGCGCGGCCGGTGCGCTCAGCACCGTCGGCCTGGCGTTTGTGCTGGCGCTGGTCATCGGGTTCTGGATCGGCGACCGCCTGGACGCGTGGCTGGGCACGGCGCCCCTGCTGACCATCGTCTTTTTCTTTCTCGGTCTGGCAGCGGGGATCGTGAACGTCTACCGAATCGTGTCGCAGTCGTTTCCGGGCGGGAACCCCAGCGGATCGCCTGCGAGCGAGACCGGACACGTCGCCGCGGTTCCGACCACAGATCGTACCGACGTGGCTCGCGATCCGGACGGTGATTCGGAGCAACGATGGTAGGCGCGGGGACGGTCCAGGTTGCGCGATTCAGAAAGGTTCTTCGTTGACGAGGCACGCGGAACGCGATCCGACGCTTCGGCGACTGCTCCGGAACTCCGGAGTGATTGCCGCCGTGATGGCGTTGACGGCCCTGGTCGCCGACGGCGGACGGCCCGACAGCGCGCTGGGGGTGGTGGCGGGCGCGGGCCTGATGGCGTTCAGTTACCGCATCATCCGCCAGGGCGTTGACGCCAGCGCGCACCGGGCGCGCGGCGAGGCGGAGGAGGCCGGCCCCGCCGCTCCTGAGAGGCGCAGCGTCGCGTCCGCCGCATGGACGCTGACGAAGTACGTCACCCGATACGGGGTGATTGCCGTGATGGCGTGGGTGGTGCTCGTGCCGCTGCACGCCCACCCGGTGTGGATGTTCGCCGGTGTGTCGGTGCCCGTCGTGGCGATCGCCGTCGAGGCGATCGCGATCCGTTTTCCCGGCGGTTCATCATGAGCGAACGAGCCCGCTGCCTGTCGAGGCCGTGCGTGTGATGACGAGACTCAGAAACGGGCTGACCAACGCGGGCATGGTGGCGGCGAGTACGGTCGCGATGCTGGTGGTGTGTGAACTCATCCTGAGAATTCACAACCCGCTGACCAGCACGGTGGTCGGCGGCCGCGTCACGCTCCGCACCAACATCACGACGCAGGTGCGATTGCCGCCCTATCCCGGCCTCGACCCCCTCGTCACGGTTCACCGCAACGCGCTGGGATTCCGCGGGGCCGATCCGCCGGCCCGCCTGGACGCCACGCTGTCTGTGATCGCCGTCGGCGGCAGCACCACCGAGTCGGCGCACATCACCGAAGGCCTCACGTGGCCCGACCAGCTCGCCGCCAGGCTGTCGGCCAGTTTTCGTCCGTTCTGGCTGAACAACGCCGGCCTGAGCGGCCACTCGACGTTTGGAAATCTGATTCTGGTCAACGACTACGTCGTGCCGCTCAAGCCGAACGTGGTGCTGTACCTGGTGGGCATCAACGATATCGGACGGTCGGATCTGAATCGCTGGGATCGGTCGATGGTCGACTCGGACGCGGTGAGGCGCATCGAGCCGCACAGTCAACTGCTCCAGGCATTACTGACGCTCTGGCGCACCTACCAGGCGCGGCGCGTCGGACTGGGGCACGCCCATTTCGATTTTCAGCACGCGCCCCAAATCACGTCGCCGGCCGCGACGGTCGCAAAGAAGCAGAACGAAACATCGGCCGCGCTGCCGGAGTTCGACACGCGCGTACGCCAACTGATTGCGCTGGCGAGAGCGGCGAACATCCAGCCCGTCCTGATCACGCAGACCACGGTCGTGGGCGGCGGCGTTGACGATGTCTCGGGGAAGGATCTGCGCCGTATCCCCTGGAGTGAGGATCTCGACGGCGAGTTGTATTGGGCGATGCTCGAGCGCTATAACGACGTGTTGCGCCAGGTTGGCGCGCAGACGCACACCACCGTGATCGATCTCGCCGCCCATTTCCCGCACTCGAGCCGCTACTACTTCGACCTCATCCACTACAACGTCGAGGGGTCTCGCGAAGCGGCGCGGATCGTGTACAACGCGCTCTGTCCGTATCTGGCGCAGACGTTTCCGTCGTATCAGCACGCCGCGTGCGCAACGTGGTGACGTAACGCGAACTAGTCCAGCCCGTACGAGCCCAGGTACTTCGCGCGGTCTTCCTCGGACCATGGCGTCTGCGCCGCCTTGTCGAACACGAAATCCTCGATCACCAGCGCGTCCATCTCTGTCGTCATGAAGCACCGATATGCGTCGGCCGGCGTGCAGACGATCGGTTCGCCCCTGACGTTGAAGCTCGTGTTGACGATCACGCCGTACCCGGTGCGGCGGCGGAACGCGTCAATCAGGCGCCAGTAGCGCTCGTGCGTGGCGCGGCTCACGCTTTGAATGCGGGCAGAGTAGTCGACGTGCGTGATGGCCGGCAGGTCGGACCGCTGGAAATAGAGCCGGTCGTAGAGGGGCCGCGAGGCGTAGCCGTCCGGAAGCGGATGGCACCGTCGCTGCGCCACCGGCGCCACCAGGAGCATGTAGGGCGACGGCCTGTCGAGATCGAAGTACTCGCCGATGCATTCTTCCAGCACCGACGGGGCGAACGGCCGGAAGCCCTCGCGATACTTGATCTTGAGGTTCATCCGCCGCTGCATCTCAGGATTGCGGGCGTCGCCCACGATGCTGCGGCTGCCAAGCGCGCGTGGGCCGTATTCCATGCGGCCCTGAAACCAGCCGACGACCTTGCCGTCGTCGATCAGGGCGGCGGCGTGGTCGCAGAGGTCAGCGACGTCGTCGAAGCGCGTCGACACCGCGCCAAACCGTCGCGACATGCGTTCGACATCGCTGGCCCCGAACGCGGGCCCCAGATAGGCCCCCTTCATGGCATCCGGCTGTTCGGGTGCGTGACGAGGCTGGCCCTGTGTGATGTGCCACGCGGCCAGTGCCGCCCCGAGGGCGCCTCCGGCATCGCCCGAGGCAGGCTGAATCCAGATGTCGGTGAACGGGCCCCGCTTCAGGAGCTTTCCGTTCGCCACGCAGTTGAGCGCAACCCCGCCCGCCAGCGTCAGCCGACGCGAACCGGTGAGCGCATGCGCCGTGTCCGCCAGCCTGAAGACGATCTCTTCGGTGGCTTGCTGGATGGCGAGCGCCAGATTCATGTGGTGCGGCAGAATCTCGTCGTCGGCCCCGCGCGGCGCAAATCCGAACAGCGCCGTCCACCGATCGTCCCGGCACATGGTCAGTCCGGTCGGGTAGTCGAAATACGCCATGTTCAGCAGAAACGATCCGTCATCTCGGAGGTCGACCAGTTCCGAAAAAATGGCGTCTCGCCAGGTCTTCACCTGGGCCGAGGCCGCATCGCCATACGGCGCGAGACCCATCAGCTTGTATTCGCCCGAGTTGACGCGAAAGCCGAGATAGGCGGTGAATGCGGAATACAACAACCCGAGCGAATGCGGAAACGCGAGTTCGCGCAGCACCGAGATGTCGCCGCCGCGTCCGTGGCCAATCGTCGAGGTGGCCCATTCGCCGACGCCATCGAGCGTGAGGATGGCGGCTTCGTCGAACGGCGACGGATAGAACGCGCTCGCCGCGTGGGACAAATGGTGTTCGGGAAAGAGCACCGGCGGGGCGCTGAGCCCGAGATCTCCCAGGTGATCGGCGAGCATGTCCCGCATGAACAGTTTTTCCTTGATCCAGACCGGGATGGCTGTCAGGAAACTGCGGAGTCCTGCGGGCGCGAAGCCGTGATACGTCTCGAGCAGGCGTTCGAACTTCAGGAAGGGTTTGTCGTAGAAGGCGACGGCGCTGATGTCGGATGGCGAGACGCCCGCTTCGTCGAGCACGTACCGCGTGGCGTGGCGGGGAAAAGACGGGTCGTGCTTCTTGCGCGAAAAGCGTTCCTCGTGCGCGGCCGCCACGATCGTGCCGTCGACCAGGATGGCGGCGGCACTGTCGTGGTAGTAGGCGGAGATCCCGAGGATCGCGTTGGGCATCGTGCTGGTCTGGATGCTAGAACAACGTGTAAATGAAGGGGGCCACGGCGGAGCCGCCGGCCAGAAAGACCAGCGTTCCGAACAACAGAAGCACCACCATCATCGGCAGCAGCCAGTACTTCTTGCGTGTTTTGAGAAATCCCCAGAGATCGGCCAGAAACTGCATAATCCCCCGCTAGTACGGACGGTCGAGATCGGCCGGCGTATAGTGATGGTCCCGCACCGTGAACACCGACTCGCGCCCGCGGCGGTACTGCCTCAGGCGCATCGAATCGTAGCCCAGCGCCCGTCGCGCCACTCCGACAGGCGTCACCATGCCGAAAAACAGCGCGACCAGAAGCACCCTCGACACCACCGCGCCCATCACTTCGGACAACCCGAACCAGACAACCGCAAACGGCGTGAACACCGCGGGCCAGATCATGTTCGCCAGGAGCGCGACGATCGCCGCCCATTCGAGCCAGCGTGCGTGCGACCACCCGGCGCCGAGCAGGCAGAGCAGGACGAATGCCATGCCGGCATCGCGAGCTTTGTCCCGGCTAGTCGTTGCTGGTGGGTGTGTCATGTCGGTGTTGCCAATCCCCGAATCCATCCGCCAGAATGCGGCCGAAGGCGCGCGACGTCGCGTGGAGAGGGGCCCCGGGCGGAAACAATCATCCAGTATCCGCTATTCATGCGCCAGCCTCAAGAGGCCGACCGCCGTCAAGCCCGCCGAAGGCTTTACGGAGGGCCTGTCAATACGCTATTCTTACTTCTTTCCGCGCCACTTCTGCGCCTATGTTCGCAGGGCGATGGTGCGACTCGGCGGCAGTCGATTCCGGTTATGGAAAAGCTCGAACATACGCTCTGGATCGTGCAGGCGGCCAACGCCCTGCTCGGCTCGCTGGTCAACAGCGTGCTGGCCCTGCTCGGCTTCCACGTCGAGAACGCCGCGGCGCCCATCCCGAACTTCCTCGTGATGGTGTACCTAATCGTGATCGTCGTGGCGATTCTGGCGTTTGTCGTCAAGTCGAACCTGAGCGTTGAAAACCCTGGAAAGCTGCAGATTGTCTTCGAAGACATCGTCGGCGGCCTGGCCGAAATGCTCGACGTGATGGTGGGGCCGACGGGGCGCAACTACTTGACGCTGGTGGGCACGATTGGGATGTTCATCCTGTTCGGCAACCTGATGGGCTTGATCCCCGGGCTCATGGCGCCGACCAGCAGCATCAACGTGACGCTCGGTTGCGCGATCACGGTCTGGGTCTACTATCACGCGCAGGGCATCAAGACGCAGGGCATCGTCTCGTATCTCAAGCATTTTGCCGTGCCGCCCGGCGCGCACTGGTCGCTGTCGGTGGTGTGGCTGCCGATCGAAATCATCAGCCATTTCTCGCGCGTGTTGTCGTTGTCGCTCCGGTTGTTCGGCAACATCTTCGGCGAAGAACTGGTCATTCTGATTCTGTTCAGTATCGTGCCGTTTCTGGTGCCCCTCCCGATGATGTTCCTGGGCATCATCACGGCGACGCTCCAGGCCTTCATTTTCGTCATGCTGACGATGATTTATCTGGGAGGCGCGGTGGCGGCCGAACACGGACACGACGAGGCCCATGGACACGAGGCGGCCCACCACGGCGAACCCGTGGCGGCCTGAGGCTGTACCCTAGTAGCTACTGAGGAGGCTGTGGTTGTGAAGAAGCGATTTGCACTCGTTCTGCTGTTGTTGGTGGTGGCGTGTGGCGTGGTCAGCCCGCTCTACGCTCAGGAAGCCGCGACCGCGGCGTCGTCGAAATCCGTCGAGGTGGCGCGCTGGTCCATCATTACGGCCGGCTTCGCCCTCGCATTCGCGGCCGCGTTCGGCGCGCTGGCGCAGGGCAAGGGCATCAGCGCCGCCGTTGAGGCGATCGCCCGCAATCCTGCGGCGACCAACGATATCCGCGGCAACCTGATCCTGGGGCTCGTGCTGATCGAGTCGCTCGTGATCTACGTGTTGCTGATCTCGCTGATCCTGTTCTTCCTCAAGCCGTTCGGCGCGTAGTCGGGCTCGACATCTCCGGTCCTCCGGCGGCGGGTCCGCATTGCGGGCCCTGCCGCTGGTACCCGGGCCGGAATGGTGCCCTGTGCGTCGCTGGTCTGCGCTGACGCCGTTTGACGGCCTGCTGCTCCTGATGGTGATCATCTGGGGCGGCAACTTCAGCCTTGTCAAGGCGGCGCTCACCGAAGTCCCGCATCAACCGTTCAATCTGCTTCGCCTTGTCATCGCGTCAGCCATCTTTCTGGTGGCGATGCTGGCCGCCGGCTGGCCCACCGTGTCCAGGCGCGACTGGCTGAGGCTCGCCGGGCTCGGCGTGGTTGGCCACTTCGTCTATCAGCTCGGCTTCATGGGCGGGCTTGCGCAAACCAGTGCCTCCAACAGTTCGCTGCTGCTGGGCTGCTCGCCGGTCGCCGTGGCTCTGGCCAGCGCGATGGCCGGGCACGAAACCGTGTCACGGCGGCAGTGGGTCGGCGCCGGTCTCTCGGTGGTCGGCATCTACCTGGTGGTCGGGATGGGCGCGCGTTTCGGAGGCGAGTCGCTGACAGGCGACTTCCTCACGCTCGGGGCGGTGGTGTGCTGGGCGATCTACACGGTGGGGTCGCGGCCGCTGCTCGACCGGCTTTCGCCCCTGGCGGTCACGGGATTGACGATGGCGATCGGCACCGTGCCGTACGTGCCCCTGGCGTTGCCCGAACTGATGCGGATGGATCTGGCCCGAATCCACCTGTGGGTCTGGGTCGCGATGGTGTGCTCGTCGGTGCTGGCCCTCAATGTCGCCTATCTGATCTGGTATACCTCGGTGAAGCGCATCGGCAACGTCCGAACGTCGGTGTACTCGAATGTGACGCCGCTGGTGGCGACCGCCGTGGCAGCGGTGTCGCTGGGCGAACGCATCACGTGGCCCAAAGCGGCCGGGGCCGCGGCCATCCTGGTCGGCGTGCTCATCACGCGGCGATCCAGCCGGCCGTTGCCGGCGCCGGACCCGCCGGCGGAAGAATAGGCAGCCATGACGCCGGAGACTCGCTCCTCGAGAATGGCGACGATCGCGTGGGTCGCGCTGGCGGCGGGCGGCGTGATGGCGTACTACCGAGCCGTCTGGGGCAGCCTGGCCGGATTTGCCGGCGCCATCGATCACTACGAGTTGTTTGCCGATTTTATCCGGCACTACTACCCGATGGGACGCCGCATCCTGGCCTTCCCTTATCCGATCGACGGCTTCTATTACTCCGCCGCGTTCGCCCTGCTCCTCGCGCCGCTGGCCGCACTACGGCAACCGGTTGCTGTCTGGGTGTGGGGCGTGTTCGAGATCGCGCTCGTGATGGCGCTGGCCATCGTCCCGCTCCGCCGGTGGCTGGCAATCACTGGATGGCGACTGGGCGTCTACCTGCTGCTGGTCGCGACGTCGGTGCCGGTGCTGCACAACTTCAAGTGGGGGCAGGTGAGCGTGCTCGTCACGCTGACGGTGCTCGCGTCGCTGCACGCGCACGGGGCGCGCCGCAACACGGCTGCCGGCGTCTGGCTCGCGCTGGGCGTGGTCATCAAGTACTACGCCGCGTGGTTCCTCATCTACTACATCCTCAGGCGGCAGTGGCGCGTAGTTGCGGTGTGTGCGGCGGCTGCGGTTGGCATGCTCGTCGTCGTGCCGTCGATCATCCTCGGCCCCACCGTCACGTATCAATTCCATCGCGAGGCGTACGACAACCTCAGTGCCGCGCAGGCCCTCATCGCCCAGGACTGGAACTCGCAGTTCTTTCCGCACGTGGTGCTGCGTCTGCTGCATGTCGTGGATGCGCCGCGGGCCGTTCTGGCCTTGTCGGTTGTCGGTTGGGCCATTGCGCTCGGCACCGTCGGCGTCGTCTGGATCCTGAGGCGTCGCGAGACGCCAGACAGCGTGGCCCTGTCGGCGGCGGCGCTGTTTCTGGCGTTGCCGTTTCTGCTCTCGACGTCGTGGGCCCACTACCTCGTGTATCTGCCGTTCTGCCAGGCGGTGGCCTGGAGCGGTCTCGCGCGGTCGACCGCGGTTCGGGCCCGGCACGAACTTCTTGCGTGCGTGGCGTTGTCGGGGATCCTGAGCAGTGTGATCGCACTCAATGTCTGGCAGGAGTGGAGCCTGTACGCCAGCAGCAGCCTGCTCTTCTATGCGAATGTGCTGGTGATGTTGCCGGTCTACATGCTGGCCAGATCGAGCGCCGACAGCTCTACCAATGAAGGACGTGCGCAGCCAGTCGCAGCGGAATGAGGAACCGCTCCACCCAGAGCGTGTACCAATTGTCGGGATACGGCGCGAGAGCGGTGAGGCCGGTCAGGAACACTTCGTAGTGGAGCAGCAGGAACAGGTTCGCCACCGCGAGGCACACGGCCGCCACCCGCGCCACGACGCCGCGGATTCCGTCGAGCGACAAGAGTGCGGCGAGACCGACGGCGAAAATCGGAAAACAACTGAGATAGCGACGGGCGCCGAATGCCTCTCCGGCCCACCAGTCGGCCACGGCCCCATTGATGTAGGTACTGACGACGAAGAACAGCGCCAGCGTCGCCACGAGGCGCGGCTGCTTCTTCCACAGGGCGACCAGGCCGGCAATGCCGACGGCGGTCAATGGGGTCCAGCTAAACAGGCCGCGATACGGCGAGAACAGGACAGCGGTCACCTGTGAAGCCGTCCAGCGCACGAACCCCGCGCCCTGAGGAATCGTGAGGGGCTGGCCGTAGAGCACCTGCCACACAATCATCTGCGGCGAGAAGACGATGAGCGCTGCCGCGCCGGCTATCGCCAGGCGCGAGAGCGCAAACACGGCCAGGCGTCCTCGCGCAAGCCGACCCGCCCGCGCGTGGGCCACGACATCCAGCAGGACGGTGGCCAGCAGCAGGCCGTCCTGCCAGCGGATGAGCGCCGTCAGTCCCGCCAGGGCTCCCACCGCGGCATAGCGCCGCAGGTCGGTCCGGTCGCGCGTGTTCCACCAATAGAGGAGAAAGGCGCTTGCGCCCATCGCAGACAGGGCGTGCGAGTAGGCCGGCGACACGATCGCGTAGTAGATCAGCGGGCTGCCAGCCAGGATGGCCAGCGTCGCCCCGAGCGCCGCGCGAGGCGTCGTGATGGCCGTGACCAGCAGATACGTAAACCACATCGCCAGGCCGGCAGCGGCGACGCCGCACACGTCCGGTACGAGCTGCAACGCCAGTCCATACCCATCAGGCGAATACGCCAGCCCGACGATCGACAGCAGGTACGTGGCGCCCGTGACGACGAGGAACAGCGGCGCCCAGAGCAGGGCCGGCCCGACCGGCATGAAGTTGCGGACGTGGCCGGTGACCGTGCGTTCGTGGGTGACGGTAAAGCCCGGCGGCGGCACGGAGATCTTGAAATCGAGCGTGTAGAGCCCGTCGTAGTCGTTGGCGAAATCCAAGTCGTGATCGAAGACGGCGGACCGAAGCTGGACGTAGTAGTGCACCGCATCGCCGCGAACCACGCGCGGCCGCACGCCTCGGCCAACCACGCCCGCGAAATGCACGAGCGCCATGACCAGCGTGACGGCCAGCACAACCCTCGACGCATTGAGGTGCAGGCCTCGCAGAGTCACCACATCAAGTCCAGGATGGTCTCTCGGATCGGCGACGCGCGACATCGCGCGCAGGGTATCAAGGTTCGTCGGGATCGACGCGTACAGTATATTCTACCGATACGCGATTCCTGCCGGCCCCGCATGGTGTTGGCGTCCGGACACACGTAAGCCATGTCACAACCTCGATGAGCGCTGTTCCCATCGGATTGATTCCGGACCGCTGGCTCGGGATCCTCGTCGCGGCGCTGGCGCTGACGGTGTATCTGGGCACGTCGGGTGGCAGTCTGGCCAGCAGCGACGCGGTCGCCACCTTCGACGTGACGCGCCAGATCGTCGAGCACGGGACCGTCGCGCTGTCGAGCGACGTGGTCGGCAATGCGGCGTACGTGGGGTCGGACGGCCGCTCCTACTCGCCGTTCGGTCTGCTCCAATCGTTCTGGAACGTGCCGTTCTATCTTGCTGGCCGTGTGGTGGCGTCGGCCCTGCCCGTGCGGACGGTCAGCGTCGACATGCTGACCAAGGCCGCCGTGGCGCTTGGCAATGCCTGGGCCGCCGCGCTGGCGGTCTGGCTCACATGGTTGCTGGCGAATTGGCTGAGCGGTTCTGCGCGCACCGGAACCATGGCGGCGGTCATCACGGCGTTCGCCTCGGCTCTCTGGCCCTACAGTAAGTTCGGCTTCAACGTACCGCTTGCCGCAGCCCTGCTGCTGGCCGTCGTTTACCACGCGCTGCAGGCCGCCGACACTGGTCGTCGCCGCTACGCCTGCGCGGCCGGACTGATGTGCGGCCTCGCGCTGCTCACCCGGCACGAGTTGATTTTGGCCGCCGTGCCGTCGATGGGCATCCTGCTCTGGGGGCGGACCAACGATCGCGCGGGGGCGGACCGATCGGCTGCCGGCACGGCGAAGGCGCTGCGGATATGTTCCGGCGCGACCTTGCGCGTGGTCGCGTGGTGGTGCGCCGGCTTTCTGCCAGCATTCGTGTTGTGGGGCTGGTACAACTACACCCGATTCGGATCGCCGCTCGAAACCGGATACCTTCGGGACGAGACGCTGGGGATCGGCGGATCGGTGCTGGAAGGCTTGTGGGGGTTGTTGTTGTCCCCGGGCGGCTCGGTCATCGTGTATTCGCCGTGCGTCATCGCGGCGATACCAGCGCTGGTGGCGCTGAGGCGATCGCATCCACGTTTCGCGTCGTCGGCCGTGGCCATGGCCGGCATCTTCATCCTGTTCTACGCGCAGCTCGGGAGCTGGGCGGGCGGCCGTTCCTACGGACCGCGATATCTGGTGCCGTTGCTGCCTCTCTTGATGGTGGCCGTGGCAATATGGCGTTCGCAGCTGTCGGGCGCGACGCGCCGGGCCGTGCTGGCGCTCTGTCTGATCAGTGCCGCGATTCAGGTGCCTGGCGTGCTGGTGGATTTCGCCAAGGTTCGCGTTGCTTTTGCCAGAAGCGTCAACGGCGGGCCATACGAAGCCCGAATGCACCAATGGTCGACGTGCCCGCTCGCGCTCAACGCCGCGGCTTCGGCGGCTGCCGCGCCAACCGTCGCCAGGCACCTGCTTGGGATTGAACCTCGTCCCCAGCTCACACCGAGCGAGGGGCCGGGGATGCGCGACTTTTCGCAGCAGTTCGCCTTCAGTCTCGATTTCTGGTGGGTGTACCTGTTCTACCTTCGCATTCTGCCCGCCTGGGCGACACTGATGGTCGGCGTGTGCTGGATCGCGCTTTCGGCGCTGCTGGGCCTCGCCGTATTCCGCCACGCGAACCGGCTGGACGCCGCCACGGCCGCGCGCCGGACCACCCTGCATGAGGAGCCCTGTCGCCTGTGAACGCCCGATCCCGTCACCTCGTCGGCGCCATGGCCTTGATCGCGATCGGTGTCGTGCTGATTCGGACGGCGTGGCTGTGCGACGACGCGTTCATCACGTTTCGGACGGTGGAGAACTTCGTCGGCGGCATCGGCATGCGATGGAATCCGGCCGACCGTGTGCAGGTGTTTACCCACGCGCTCTGGTTTTTCGCCGTTTCGGCCGTTCGCGCCGTGACCGGTGAACTTTATCTCACGGTTCTCGCCTTGTCGGTGCTGCTGACGCTGACGACGGTGGCGCTTCTCGTGTGGCGCGTGGCGGCGTCGATCCCGATGGCCGTATTCGCCGCCCTTGCGCTTGTCGGATCGAGAGCGTTTGTCGACTATTCCACGTCCGGCCTCGAGAACCCCCTGACCAACCTGCTGCTTGTCGCGTTCGTGCTGGTCTGGAGCACGACGTCGGAGTCGGGATCGACCAGACGCCTGGGATGGCTGTCGCTGCTGTCGTCGCTGCTGATGACCAATCGCCTGGACGCCGGGCTGCTCGTGCTGCCGGCCTTGGTGGTCGAAGCGTGGCGGCTTGGACGCCGGTCGCTGGCGCCTCTGGCCGCTGGCATGCTGCCGTTTCTGGTGTGGGAGACGTTCTCTGTCGTCTACTACGGCTTTCTGCTTCCCAACACGGTCTACGCGAAGCTGCCGCCCAATATCGCGGCGGCGGATCTCTGGCCGCACGGCTTGATGTATCTCGCCGACGTCTGGCAACAGGATCCTGTGGTGTTGCCGGTGGTGGGAGCGGCGGTGGTGGCGACGCTTCTGGTGGTGCGGCGCGATTGGACGGTCGGGCTGGGATTGCTGTTGTCGCTGCTGTTGACGGTCCGGGTCGGCGGCGACTTTATGAGCGGACGTTTTTTCGCGGCACCGTTCGTGATGGCGGTTGCCGTGCTGTCGCGCTACGTCGTGTTCGAGGGCCGAGCGTTGGCATGGGCCCCTGCGGCGGCGGTGCTGGGGTGCGCCGCGTTGTGTCCGCTTCCACCTGTCATGAGCAACAGTGCCTACGACGGGCGGTACGAACCGCCCTCGGGCATCACCGACGAACGCCGCTACTACTTTCAGAACTCCGGCCTGATTCGCAAGACCGGTTTCAGCACCGGCATCGTCACTAGAAGAGAAGCCAACGTCAAACGCGTCGTCGCCCGCGGGCAGAAGGTGGCCGTCACCATTTCGGTGGGCTTCGACGGCTACTTTGCGAAGCAGCAGCTACACATCATCGACAGCGCGGGCCTGGCGGATCCGCTGATGGCGAGACTTCCAACGACGGTGCCATGGCGGGTCGGCCATTACTTGCGGACCACGCCGCCCGGCTACGCAGCGACGCTTGAATCCGGGACCAACGTGATTGACGATCCCGGCGTTGCGGCGTTTTACGAGAAACTGGCGCTGGTGACGCGCGGCCCACTGTGGTCGGCGGACCGCTGGGCGGCGGTGGTGGACTTGAATCTGGGGAGATCGTCGTACCTGCTCGACAGTTATGCGCGGGGATACGTAGGAGTCCGCGCCTCGGCGGCGCTTGGCTACCGGCCGCCAGACGCCGACCGCGACCCTGACGCCACGACCTCGTTCGACGCGGGGCTCACGCTATTCCTCGATCGTCCGCACCGCATGCGTGCCGTCGAATTTCAACTGGACGCGGCGCACGACTACGCCGTCGTCTATCTATTGAGGGGGCGACAGACGCACGTCGCCGACGTCCTTGGCCCGCCTGCGGCGTCGGACACCATCACGGAGCACAGGCAGACGCTGCCCGATTCAATCGGCGACGTGGATCAAATTCGAATCGTACCCAAGCGGGGCGGAGGGCCATGCCGGCTGGCCCAGTGGCGGGTTATCGAGTAGCCCGATCAAGTGGGGTCAGACCCCATTTTCTAGCGCCCCGGCGCTGCAAAATGGGGTCTGACCCCACTTGATAGCAGTTGACGCTCTCGCATATATTCCTACTGATTGACTAGGAGTTAGACGCCGCATATGCTTGACTAGCTCAGGTGGTTATCGCTGTCTGCGGCGACCGAGGAAACAATGGGCCAGTCACTCCCAATTAGTGTTCGATTTCAGTCCAGGAGGACTCAATGATGCACTCCAGTAGAACTGCGGTCGTGGTGTGTTCAGTCGGCGTGGTGCTCGGCACCAGCCTGCTGATCGCCGCATCGGTTCGCGGTGACGTCGACCGTGACGAGAAAGAGAATCGGGTTCACATTGGCCTCGCAGCCTCCCCCATTCCCCCCGACCTCACCGGCAGAGACCGCAATCTGGTTGGTCTCGGCAGCTATCTCGTCAACGTTAGCGGCGACTGCAACGGCTGCCATACATCGGTCGAGAACAGTCCATATCTCCCCGGCGGCAACCCCTTTATGGGCCAGCCCGAGACGATTGATCCTTCCCGCTATCTGGTCGGCGGCAGGGTGTTCATTCCCGCTCACGGCCCCTTCCCCGCGATCGTCTCCCGCAACCTCCGACCGGAGGCGAACGGAATGCCCGCGGGTCACACCTACGCCGAGTTCCTCACGATCTTTCGCACCGGCATCGACATGGACCACGCCCACCCCCAATACGGTCCGCTGCTCCAGGTCATGCCTTGGCCCAACTTCAGCAAGATCACCGATCATGAAATTCGCGCTATCTACGAATACCTGAGCGCTCTGCCCCCCAACCCCGCCCCTCAGCCATAGCCCACACAAGCGAGGGCATTCAGAACCGGGCCCTGAGGTTGAGAATGGACGGCCGGAGCGGAATCAAACGGGGCGATCCTGAGTTCGTCGAAGGGTCGCCCCGAGCAACACATCTCAAGAGAAGGCCCGCTTTCGGACGACTTGGCACAACACCTGTTTGTCAAAGACGAAGTCGCTGGAGTTGATCTCAAGTGGGACCGTCTCGATGACGTGGCGCGGCTACGCACGGAATCCCGTTTGGTACTCAAACAGTGTTTGCTTCACGAGGATGTTCTGGACGAAGGCCAGCAACCGATCCGACGGGCACTTCTAGCAAGGCATCCCGCCGCCGATCGCACCCACGAGGCGGGGACAGTATTGACCATCCGGCCGCCGCGTCACGATGCTAAAGATGTCGGCGTGTCCGAAGCGGGATTCACGACGTCGTGGCGCCGGAAGACGACCAACGCCCATCGGTCATGTCCCTGCGTCGAATGACCGCCGCTATCCAGAAGAACATCCCAACCACTGCGGTCGCGAGCAGCACCGAGACATCGATGCCCACGACGCGCGAAAACGGAAGTCCGTGTCCGTCGAAGCCGTAGAACAGCAGCAGGTTGAGGTTGGCGACCACGCCAAGCGCCAGTGCTGGCGCCAGCCACCGGCGATCGAATTGGATCAAGACGATGGCCAGAACGCTCGGTACGAACCAGTGATTCTCGTGGACGCCGCTGCTGAGCACCACATAGGCAAGGAAGCCCACGAGTGAGTACGCCAACGTACGCTCGATCCGAACCGGTCCTGTCACGTACCGATAGAGCAGCGCGAGAAACTGCCACGCGAACAGGAATTTGAAAGGCAGCCTCAGCCAGAGCGGCGCGCTGGCTATCCCGGCGACCTGGCCGGTGAATCCTCCGAGACCCTGACTGAAGCCTTGGTAAAGCCAGGTGGCGATCCACGGCAGGTTCAATGTGTCACCGCTCAAGACCCGATGCCCGAGACTCTTCGCGAACGCGCGGAAGAAGGGAAATGGCTCGAATACCGCGACCGCGACGACCAGTATCGCGAGCGACGGCAGCAACAGCGCCAGCCACTTCTTCGCGTGCGTCGATGAGGGCGGCCACCATTCGCGGCCGACGTGCAGCAACAGAAACGGCGCAATCACCAGCGGTTGCCATTTGACGAGGCATGCCACCGAGAACCACGTCACCGATGCTGTCGCCTTGTTTCGCTGCAGCGCCCACAGGCTCAGGATAAGCGGCGGCATGGCATAGATGTCGAGATAACCCATGCCGACCGCGTTCAGGACGCAGGCCGACCACAAGGCGAGCGTCAGTGGCGCGCTGTGGACCCACGCGAACCACACAATCAGTGTGACCGCCAGAAACACGACCAGCGACAATTTCGTTGCGGTGGCGACTGGGAGACCGGCGGCCCGGCCCGCGTGCCCCGTCGCCCACAGCACGACATTCGACAAGGGTGGGTAGTCGTTGTCGTTCTCGCGAAAGCCAGCGACCACGCCCAGACGCATCGCGTTGTTGGTCCAGCGCTCCCAGATCTTCATGTCGCCGGTGCCGCGGGTCGAAAACAGCGAGGCCGTCGTCGCCACGAGGGCGGCGACGGCGACAACCATCAAGACCGTTTTGACAGATCGGGAATTCAACGCCACGTTCATGGGATGTTGCTCAGCCTACCGCTGGTCTCAACCGCCAGATATTTCCATCCTTCGACACTGTCTAAACGGTCCAGATGACTGCCGGCATCACGTGCTGCGACGAGCACGTCCCTGGTTAGAGTCGACCGGGGCGGCCTACGGCCACCTCGACCTCGGTGGCGCTGGTGCCGGCCATCGGTGCGCCGGCTCCCGATACGATGCGCATCTCGACAAACACCAGCCGCGCGGAGGTCGTGATATGCACGCGCTGGGTCGCGGCTGGCGTCCATCGGACCAGCGGTTGGCGCACCCCGTCGGCGCGCACTTCGACCCACGCATCGCTGCCGTCCAGCGGGAACCGGCTGCCTGGCGTCAGCGCCAATTCGAGCCGGCCTTCGTCAGTGAACGCGCTGAATCCCGCCTCGTTCGCCATTGTGGCGAACGCGGGTCCGTCTGGCCTCGCCACTTTGAACCGAATGCCGTAGTCGGCATGGCCCCAGACGGTCAGTGGCACCGAAATCGCGATCGGAACGGCGACGATGCCGGCGCAGACGAGGGCGGCTGCCATCACGCCACGGCGTGGCCAACGCCACCCGCCCGCGAAGACGACCGACGCGCCGAGCATCAGTTGCGGAAGGAACGACGCGGTGTACCGCCCACCACTCCAGAGAAACGCAATCATCAGCGCCAGGGCGATCAGTGGCCAGAGCACCAGACTGACCGCCTCGCGGCGGCCTCGCGCCAAGGCGAATCCCATTGGCGATAACAACAGAATGGCGGCCGTCGGAATGTCGTAGACCAGATGCACGAACGCTTTCAGTGCGGCCGCCCCGCCTGCCGTGGCGAGGCGCGGTGCATCGACCTGCAGCCACTGCCCACCCTTCAGATAGAAAAATGCCCGAGCGCGGCCAATCCGATCGGCGGTTTCCTTGACAGGCGCGGCCACGAAGGCCTTCGTGACCATCGACAACGACTCGACCATGCCTGGCGTGTGAGAGCCCGGGTGATCAGAATACGTCTCGACGATGGCACGCACGCCCTGCGTATCGACAAAGACCCAGTGGCTCCACAGCGACGAGATAAAAAAGGAGTACGGCAGGATCGTCAGGAACAAGCCCATCAACAGCGCAGCCGCCTGTTGAGCAGCCGTTCGTCTGTCGGTCGCCCACCACACGTGCAGGGCGGCAACCGGCGGCACGTAGTACAGCGGCAACGATCGCGTCAGTGCGGTCATGCCGTAGAGAACGCCAGCCCAGGCGAACGCGCGCGGGCGCCTGTCGGTGGCCGCCACTTCCAGGTGGACGGCAAACGCCGCGAGCGAGAGCGGAATGAAGAGCGCCTCCTGGCCGAACATCTGGCTGCCGAAGTTCGGCAGGTAACACATGTAGAGACCTGTGGCGATAAGGCCCGCCCTCGCGGAGTGCAGCCGCTGGCCGATCCGGAACATGGCGACACCGCTAGCCACCGCGAGCAGCACCTGCAGGATCGCGGCGTTGAGCGGAAACGCCGAGCGCCACACCACCGCGATCGCCGTCAGCATGCTCGGATAGAGCGGCGCCTTCAGATAATGTCCGAACTGGACGACGTCCCTCAGCCAGAGCCATGTGCCGGGATGGTCCGCGACGTAGGCACCCGAATACGCGTAGCCGTCTGGGTCGCCGAATGTGAACGGCGACGCCCGCGCCAGGATGAGAATCGGCACGATGCGCAGCAGAAATCCCGCCGACAGGATCGCGGCGAGCGCGACGCGCGTCGACGGCGACAGTCGTTCCAGGCGTCCCGGAACCGGGACGTCGGCGCGGGACGTCATCACGTCGTGGGCATCCGATCAGAAGGGAGTCGCATCCTAGTATCGCGCCGTCTGTTGAATGGCCGCGAGCACGCCGGCCGCGTTGGCCAGGATCACCTCTTCGAGGTCGGGGCAGTAGGCGACAGGAGCATCGATCGACGCGACCCGCCGCACTGGGGCATCCAGATGCTCAAAATGGTCCTGCGCGATTCTGGCGGCGATTTCCGCGCCGAATCCGCAGGTCAACTGCTCTTCGTGCGCGATGACGACGCGGCTGGTTCGCCTCACCCAGTGGCCGATGGTGTCCCAGTCGCACGGCGCCAGCGTGCGCAGATCGACCACCGCCACGCTGATTCCGTCTTTTTCGGCCTGTTGAGCGGCCAGCAGCGACCGCTGCACGAGCGCGCCCCAGGTCAAGACGACCAGGTCGGAGCCCTCGCGCCTGACCGCCGCCTTGCCGAACGGCACCAGGTACTCGCAGCCTGGATATTCGCCCTTGTTGTACGTCTGGCGGTACAGATGTTTGTGTTCGAGAAACATCACCGGGTCGTCGCATCGAATCGCGGTTCGCAGCAGCCCCGCCGCGTCTTGCGCGTTGGACGGGTACACGACCCGGATGCCGGGCGAGTGGATGAAGATGCTCTCGCCCGTCTGGCTGTGGTACGGCCCGCCGCCCCGCAGATATCCGCCAATGGGCACGCGCACCACCATCGGGCACGCAAACGTATTGCCCGAGCGATAGCGCATCATCGCCATCTCGTCGCGCAGTTGCTGCATGGCCGGCCAGATGTAATCGAAGAACTGGATTTCGACCACCGGCTTGAATCCGCGCACGCTCAAGCCCACGGCGCGGCCGATGATGTTGGCCTCGGCGAGCGGGGAGTTGAAGACGCGGCGAGCGCCAAATGCGCGCTGCAGGCCGTGCGTCACTTTGAACACGCCGCCCTTGCCCTGCACTTCGTCCAGACTTGCGGTGCGGCTGCAGTCGGCCACATCTTCGCCGAACACGACGATCCGCTCGTTGACCGTCATTTCGTCCTTCAGCGTCCGGTTGATCGCCGACACCATGGTGTCCGGCTTTCCTTCAGGGTGCATCGGCGTCGCGAACGCATCCGTGGTCGGATCCACATCCGGCGAGAACACCCACAGCGGCGCCGTGGCCCTGGCCGGCTTGGGCTGCGCCAACGCGCGGACGGCTGCCTCGGCCACCTCGCGATCCACCTCGGCGTGCAGCGCGTCGAGTGCCT
Source organism: Acidobacteriota bacterium (assembly GCA_037133015.1). Taxonomy (GTDB): domain Bacteria; phylum Acidobacteriota; class Vicinamibacteria; order Vicinamibacterales; family JAKQTR01; genus JBAXOX01. Next base: position 32,624 of record JBAXOX010000009.1, on the reverse strand, counting down.
TCTCCGACAGCACACCCTGGGCCTTGAGTGAGGCGGCCAGTTTCTTCACCGGATCGCGGCTGGCTTCCTGCGTGCGCTCCGCAGGCGTCTTGTACAACCGCTCGTCGTCTGAGAGCGAGTGGGAGTACGGGCGCACCACCGACGCGTGCACCAGCGCCGGGCCGCGGCGCGCGCGCGCGTGGGCCACCGCATCCGACATCACCGACCAACTTTCGCCAAAGTCGGTGCCGTCCACCGTGGCGATCAGCAGACTGGGGAAGTGCCTCACCAGCGCCGAGATGCTGCCGCCGGGCGTTTGAAACTCCACGGGCACCGAAATGGCCCAGCCGTTGTCCTGGACCAGGTAGATCACCGGGAGGCGCAGGCTGCAGGCCGTGTTGAGGGACTCCCAGAATTCGCCCTCGCTGGTGGCGCCGTCGCCAAGCGACACGTACGCGACCTCGTCGGCCTCGAAGCGCGGCTCGATCCCGCCACGCCCGGTGCCCGCGCCGTACATCAGCGCTGCCTCCGCGCAGCCGACGGCATGCAGGCACTGCGACGCCGTGGCACTGCCTTGCGAGACGATGTTCAGCCGGGAGCTGCCCCAGTGCGACGGCATCTGGCGGCCCCTGGAGGCGGGATCCTCGTCGGCCCCGACGGCCTGGAGAAACATCTCGTACGGCGACACGCCGAGCGCCAGACACAGCGCGCGGTCGCGATAGTACGGAAAGAACCAGTCGTACGCCGGTTTGAGGCACAGACCAGCGGCCGTGGCCACCGCTTCGTGGCCGGCGCCGCTGATTTGAAAAAAAATCTGGCTCTGATTCTTGAGCTGGATTTCTTTGTCGTCGATCTTCCGCGACAGGTACATCGTACGGTACGCCTGCCGCAGCACTTCCGGTCCGGGTTGGGGCATTGTCGCTTCTACTCGTGACTCGGCGAAAGGGTAATTATATCATCGGGATCCGGGTGCTATGATGGCGCGCGGAGACGTGTGGCGATTGGACCGTCGGCGGCAGCGGCGGCCCGATCCGTCGCACAGCGAGGTGGGGATCATGGCGACGCTGGGAGTCAGACAGTATCGATGGGATGATATGCCGCACGAGGCGGTCACCGCGACGATCACGCGCAAAGTGATCAGCGGCGAGCGGGAGATGCTGGCGACGGTGTATCTGAAGGGCGGCGCGGTGGTCCCGACTCACGAGCACGAATCCGAGCAGGTATCCTACGTGCTCAAGGGGGCGCTGAGGTTCGACATCAACGGGTCGGCCTTCGTCGTGCGCGCCGGCGAGGTGCTGTGCATCCCGTCGCGGGTCGCGCATGGCGCGGAGGCGCTCGAAGACACCGTCGAACTGGACGTCTTCAGCCCGATTCGGCAGGATTGGATCGACAAGACGGACGACTATTTCCGGCGCGACGATCGCGGTGGCGCCGAGCGTGAGCGGTAGACCGGCTGGGTTGACCCCGGCTTTGAACGAGGACGAGCAATGGATACAGGACTGGGCGGAAAGATCGCGCTGGTGTGCGCGGCGAGCAAGGGGTTAGGCAAGGCGTCGGCGATGGGGTTGGCCGCGGAGGGCGCCCGCGTCGCGATGTGCGCCCGGCACATGCCGACGCTGGAAGCCGCGGCGGCCGAGGTGGCAGCCGCGACGGGCGCCGAGGTCTTTGCGGTCGAGGCCGATCTGACCCGGCGTGCCGACATTGTCAGGCTCGTGCAGCAGACGGTCGATCACTTCGGCGGACTCGACATCCTGGTGACCAACTCCGGCGGTCCGAAAGCCGGACTGTTCACCGCGTTGACGTCGGCCGACTGGCGCGACGCGGTCGATTTGCTTCTGCTGAGCGTCGTCGACTTGTGCGCCGAAGCCGTACCCCACATGCGGCGCCGCGGCGGCGGGCGCATCGTCAACATCACGTCGATCTCGTCGAAGCAGCCGATTGCCGGTCTCATCCTCTCCAACGTGCTGCGGCCGGCGGTCGTCGGGTTGTCGAAAACGCTGTCGAACGAACTCGCCAGAGACGGCATCCTGGTCAATTGCGTCGGACCCGGCTACACGCGCACCGATCGCGTGATTGAGCTCGCCGAGGCGACGGCGCGCCGGGAGGGCGTGCCGGTTGAGACCGTCGAGCGACGAACCGTCCAGAACATCCCGCTCGGGAGGATGGCCGAACCCTCCGAACTCGCGGATCTGGTGGTGTTTCTGGCCTCCGATCGCAGCGGTTACATCACCGGCCAGAACATCCTGGTGGATGGCGGCTATGTCAAAGGCACGCTGTAGTTGCGTGCGGTGTGCCGTGGTCGGAGTGGCGTGGCGGCACGCACCCTCCGGCGACGGCCACCGGTAGCCGCCGATGTCCGACTACGAGTTCGAGCGCCTGCTGCTGCCTGTGTTGTACCGGTCGCAGGTCTATCGCTTCGCGCAGCGGCTGAACCGCTCGAAGGTCGTGATCGCCATGTATCACGGCTTTACGGCCGCCGACGCGCATGACGGCATTGCCAACCACGAAGGCAAGCACGTCCACCTCCGCGACTTCGACGCGCACGTCGCGTATCTGACGTCCCGCTTCACGGTCGTTCCGCTCGGCGACGTGGTTCGCGCGTGGACCACCGGCGCTTTGCTGCCGCCGCGCGCCGCCGTCATCACCATCGACGACGGCTACCGGTCGATCTACTCGGTGGCGTATCCGGTCCTTCGACGCTATCAAGCGCCGGCTGCCGTGTTTCTTGCCACCGACTTCGTCGACAATCGCCGCCTGCTGTGGACCGACCGCGTGGAGTTCGCGGTCAATCACGCCACCGTCGACGTGTTGGCGCTGACGGTGGGCGACGAGTCGCTGCGTTTGGACGTCGCGGGCGCCGGGGGGCGCATGGCGGCCGATCGCCGCCTTCGATCGCTTCTCAAGGCCCTGCCGCAGGAACGCCGAGACGAAGCCGTCGACCGGATCGAACGGGCCGCCGGGTGCAGCGCTTCTGACGTTTCGAACGGGGCGTCGCTGTACGAACCGTTGCCCTGGGCCGAAACGGCGGAGATGGTCCGAAGCGGGTTGGTCTCGATCGGCAGCCACACGCACACCCACGTCATCATGTCGCGGTGCGAGCCGGGTCGCGCCGCCGACGAACTGCGCGTGTCGAAACAGATCATCGAACAGCGGCTGGGTATCGAGTGCGATCTGTTCTGTTACCCGAACGGCCGGCGCGGGGATTTCAACGCGGCGACCGCGGATCTGCTCAAGGCGCAGGGTTTTTCGTGCGCGCTGACCACTGTCTACGGCAACAACGGACCTGGCGCCGACGTATTCGCGTTGAGACGGTACAACCTGGGCAAGCCGATGGTGACCGGAGAGGTGGCGGTTCGGCTGTCGGGGATGATGGAAATCGGATCGGCGGTCAGAAGCTGACGACGCGCCTGGCGCCGAGTCTTCAGGCCTCTGGCGCCAGTACGTACTCGACGTTGCCGAGCACGATGTCCTGCGTCAGCGGGCTGTCGCGAAGCCACTCGCTGATGGCGGGCGGCAATCGTCGGACGGTGCCAATCACCTGCAGATGTTCGTGCACGACCGTCAGTCCGGCCTCGGCAATCAGGCGTCGAAGCCGGCGCATCCTGACTTTCTCAAGCAGGTCGTCGTGCTTGACGACGTCGAGACGCGCATCCCGGATAAACGAGTTTTCGTGAGCCGGTTCGCGGAGCAGGCGCGGCGCATGACGGGCCAGCCAGCAAAACGTCCGGAACGCCAGCGATCTGCCAATCAGGAGATGCAACGGGATGGGCACCAGCAGGTGCGGCAGGTGGGCTCCCGGCGGCGACAGATAGGGCGCGGTCGACAGATACATCCGCGCGCCGGCCTTCATCACGCGCCGGCATTCCTTCAGGTAGAGCGCCGCGTCGGCGACGTGTTCGATGACGGAATGGGAGAGCACCAGGTCGAAGGTGCCCGAGGCAAACGGGAGTGCCATCCCATCGGTGCGCGCAAACGCGACGTTGGAAATGTTCCGTTCGCGTGCCAGCGTCACGCCCGCCTGGCTGAAGCGATCCATCGGATCGATGCCCGTCACGTGATCGGCTTCTTCGGCGAACGACAGCGGCATGCCGCCGCCCCCGCATCCGCAGTCGAGCACCCGCCCGCCGACCCTGACCTCCATCCGGTCGAGAAACGCCATCAACTTCGCGCTTCGGTAGTACTCGAAGAGCGCGTAGTCGTACTCCGAGCGGAACCGCTGTTGCGCGTGCGCCTTGATGAGGTCGTTTCGAATCTCGCGCATACGCTCAGCCCGCACTCCACGCGTAGTCGAGGTCGCAGTCCCCGAGCGTCAGGTGCCAGGCCGACGCGACGGCCGATGAGTCCTCTCCCAGTCCCTTGCAGGTCAACCACTTCGTATTGCCCTGGACCCATCGACCCAGCAGCGGCGTCGAGGGCGACACGAATCCGCGCCGCCGCAGCACGCGTTGGCAGGCGGGAAGCGTCGAGAGCGCGTAGATGCGGTTGACCCCACGGCCAACCAGTGCCGATCCCGCTTCGGCCAGCAGCGCGCCGAACGAGTCGGCGTCGTCGGGATCGACCAGGTAGTCGACGATGAGCCCGTGCGGAGGCCGGGCGGGGTTCGAAGCGGAATCAACCACGCGCACGATCATATATCCGACCGGTGCCGACCCGCGAGACGCAGACAGGAGCGTGTACTCGCGACCGTCGCATTTCGCATACCGAGCCAGCAGGTGTGCGCTGTCGCGAACCGCGATTGCGGGAAACCGGTCACGCACACGAAGCCAGAGCGCGTCGATTCCCGCCCAGGCGGGCAGCGCCGAATCCACCGCGCCGGTCGCAATCTGGTCGTGCCGCGATTGGTGCCGGAACATCCAGGAGCGCGGGAGCGGGTGCACCAGCAAAGGCACGGGCGATCTGGTGCTCCATCCGAGTTTCTGAAACACCCGGTACGCCATCGCCGTCTGCGAGAGCGACGCGGTGATGTCGTGCTCGTCCTGGACGGCCTGCGTGAGCCGCTGGCCCAGGCCTCGTCCCTGATATTCGGGCCGGACGTAAAAATCCACGAACCACGCCGACCGATGCTCGATGCCGCCTGTGCGCAGCGCGAACGGAACATAGGCGCACAGTCCCGCCAGCAGGTCGTGCTCGCAATCGTCGACCACCAACAGGGGCGGCGGATCCCACTGCCACCACCATCGACGCCGGAGGTGGGTCTCGACATCCTGCTTGTGAGCCCACACCGCGCGCAGCAGCGCCAGCAGGCGGGCGTCGTCTCGGGCCACGTAGGGCCTGACGATCAGGTTGGAATCGGTGGACGTCATCGACCTATTTCTGGAGTCGTGCCCGGCTGAGAGAAACATGCCGCCCATACGGCTGCGAGGAACAGGCTGCCCAGGCGGCCGACGAGCCGAGTTGGCCGTCGGCGCCAGACGGCCCGCTAGTGGATCCAGCGATTCGTGTCGTCGTGACGACCGCCCTGGTGGACGCTGAACCGCTTGCGCAAACGGTTCAGCCGCCAGCGCAGCATCTGCGAGCGCAGTTGCGATCCAATCGTGCTGCGCCGCCACACCAGAAACAGGTACCCGGCGAGAATGCCGCCCAGATGCGTCGCATGCGCCACGCCCGACTGCGATCCGCTGATCGACGAGAGAAACGAAATCGCGCCGATGATCAGCACGAAGATCTTCGCCGGGATCGGAAACACCATGTAGAGATAAATGGGGCGGTTCGGGTACGTCAGGGCGTAGGCGAGCAGCAGCCCGTAGATGGCGCCCGACGCGCCCACGGTTACCGCGACGTAGAGCGATTCGGCGAAGCCAAACGGCAGCAGGGCCGCGACGATCGTCGTGATGGCGGCGCCGATCCCCGAGACGAAATAGAACGTGAGAAAGAAGCGGGTGCCCCACAACCGTTCGAGTTCGACGCCGAACATCCACAGCGCCAGCATGTTGAAGACGAGGTGGAACAGCCCGCCGTGCTGGAACATGTAGGTGACGGGTTGCCAGAACCACAGGCGTTCGACCACCGCCGCCGGGATCAGTCCCAGCAGCAGCGCCACCGGCGGGGCGACCAGCGTCACCAGATAGCCCGCGACGTTGGCGATGACCAACGCCTTGATCGCGGGCGTCAACGGACCTGGACCGAAGCGGAACGAACCGGACATTGGTGACGACGGCCTCATCTTAGCCTTCAACAATACCAGAGGCGCCGCCCCGATTCGAAGCCTGATGGGCGGAATGGCGTGGAAGCGGCCAGGCGCAAGCCGCACCGGCCAGCGGCACGAAGGCCAGGCAGGTGAGCACAGGTTCGATGCCGAATCGATCGGCCAGCGCCCCGACCACCGGCACCGTCAGTCCGCCAGTTCCCCATGCGACGCCCAGCATGAGCGACGACACGGTGGCGGCGCTGACCGGGGCGACCTGATGGGCGAAGGTGACATTGACCGGAAGGGTCGACTGCAGAAAGAGCCCGCCCACCGCCATCACCAGCACGAACCACCCGGTTGGCAGCGAGGGCGCGATCGCCAGGAACGGCGCGGCCGCGATTAGCGAGACCGCGATGATCCGGCGGGCGCCGAACCGGTCGGCCAACGGTCCTCCAACAAAACCGCCGACGCTGCCGAAGAACAGATAGGCCGAGACGGCGACGCCCGCGGCGCCCACCGACCATCCGCGCCTGGTCAACAGCACGGGCATGAACGTGGCGAATCCCAGGGCGGTGAGCGTGCGCAGCACGACAATCGCGTAGAGCAGGAACAGCGGCTTGGCGTACGGGCGCAGCAGGCGGAATCCACTCTGTCCCTTCTGCCCGAACGGAGGCACCGGCGGCAGTCGCGTGAACACGGCACCCAGCAGCAGCAAGCCGGGGATGGCGAGCCAGGGTGTCGCGCCCAGTCCGAAGCGGTCGACATAGGGCGCAAACATCATCGGGCCCAACGAGTACCCGATCGATCCGCCGGTAATGTGGACGGCCATGGCCAGCCCGCCCCGGAGGCCGCCCAGTCGATTGACGACCGCCGCTGCGGCCGGATGAAAAGCAGCACTGCCAAGGCCACCAATCACGAGACAGGCGGCAAGCGAGGTCGGCGTCCATGCCAGGCCAATCAGGCTGAGGACCGCCACCGAGAGCAGCGGTCCCACCACGAGCAGCACGCGCGGGTGCCATCGGTCGGCGATCGGCCCGAAGGCCATCTGCGCCACCGAGGTCGCGATCTGGTAGATCATCACCATGGTGCCGGCCCCGGCCAGCGAGAGCCCGAGCCGGGCGATGAGCGTGGGTACCAGCGGCACGTACAGGTTGGAGTACGCATCGGCCACGAAGTGTGCGCTGGCCATCCGGTAGACGGTCGGATCGAGCGACGGTCGCCGGGGCATGCTAGCGCGCGCCCCGGACGCGGCCCAACTTCGAGACCACCGTCGCCCGCGCCTCCACGAACTCTTCGATGTGCATGGCCCGCGCCGTCATGTCGAGCACCACCAGCGCCACGCCAATCGATCCGGCGACACGCAGCCCCAGGATCGGAAGGGCGTGCGATGGCAGCCACGCGGCAATCGCCCAGTCGGTGCCCCAGGCGGCAAGGCCCATCACGGCGGACGCCGCGGCAATCTTGCCGGCGGCCAGCGCAATGCGCCGTCCGTCGAGGCCGCCCAGCCGCCGGCCCAGGATCCAGAGGAGGAAGGCGGCGTTGCAGACCGCGCTGACGGCTGTGCCCAGCGCCAGGCCGCGAAAGCTCATCACGTGGACCAGCGCGATATTGAGACCCGCGTTCAGCAGCACCGTGCCCATCGACACCATCACGGGCGTGCGGCTGTCCTTGAGCGCGTAGAGCGAGGGCACCGCCATCTTGACGGCCGAGTAGCCCACCAGGCCCGGCGCGTAGAACATCAGCGCTCCAGCCGTGTTCGCCGTGTCGGTGGTCGAGAACCGGCCGTGTTCGAAAATGAGCGCGACAATGGGCGTGGCCAGCACCATCAGACCGACGGTGGCTGGCACGTTCAACATGAGCATCAGGCGAAGGCCGCGCGAGATGGTCGCCCGCATTTCGGCCAGGTCGTTGTGGGCCGCCTGCCGGCTCAGCGTCGGCAGCGACGCGGTGGCAATCGACACGCCGAACAGTCCGATCGGCATATACATCAGCCTGAACGCGTACCCCAGGCACGACACGGCGCCGGTGCCTTCGCCGGTTGCCAGAATCGTGTTCACGAGGAGATTGATCTGGACCGCGGCCAGACCGATCACGCCAGGCCCCATCAGGATCATCACCTGCCGCAGACCGTCGTCGCGAAGATCGAGCGTCGGGCGGTACCGGAATCCCTCTTTGTGCAGGGCTGGCCACTGGACGCCGGCCTGCAGCAGGCCTCCGACGAGCACACCAATGGCGGGCGCCACGATCGCCGGAAGGCCGAGCAGCGGCATCACCGGCACCAACCCCACGGTGCACAGAATGGAGCCGACGTTGAACATCGCCGGAGAAAATGCCGGCACGAAGAACCGGTGGAGCGAGTTCAACATGCCCATCAGCGCCGCCGCCAGCGCCACCATCGTCAAGAACGGAAACATGATGCGCGTGAGCATCACCGTCAGATCGAGCTTGCCCGGCACGGCGGCGTATTTCGAGGCGAACGCCGTCGTGATCGGCCAGGCGAAGATCAGCCCCGTCGCCACCACCACCAGCGTGGAGAGCACGAGGGCATTGATCACCATGTTGCCCAGACGCCACGCGCGTTCCCGGCTCTCGAGCGTGAGCGTGCGGGTGAAGGTGGGGACAAAGGCCGCGCTCATCGCGCCTTCGGCAAACAGATCGCGCACCAGATTCGGGATGCGGAAGGCCACGTTGTAGGCGTCCATGTGGTCGCCCGCGCCGAAGAGGAACGCCATGATCTGGTCGCGCACCAGACCCAGAACGCGACTCGACATCGTGGCGGCGCCGATCACTCCGGCCGACTTGGCGAGTTGGGGAGAGACGGTGCTGGAAGGACCAGCCGGGACCGGGGCGGGCGCGTCAGGTGACATCGATGCCGGTCAGCGTAGCACAATCATCGGACAGACAGCGGACTGGCAAGACACCAGAACGCAACCTCTTGGATCCAATATTGTGGATGTGCGGAGAACCCGCGGGCGACGTCGCGGGTGAAGAGGTGGGCACCCGCCTTGTCGGGAGGCGAGTGCCCCGGAGGAGGATAGACAGAGCGTCCAGTTGCCCTGTCTATTTCTAAGACGATCGCGCTCGATAAATAGTTCTCGAGGTCAGTCCGGTCCGCCAAGTTGCGCCAAAGTGCGACATGGCGCCCGATGTCGCGGGATGGCGTGATTTGTCGCTTGCGAGGTTGTATCGAAAATGTGACTCTGCGGACGGAAGGAAGGATTCGAACGCGTTTCGCCTCCCACCGGCGTCGCGGCCTGATCGAATCGGAAACGCTCCATGATGAACTTGATAGAGGCAGCCCAAATCATTGAACGGCTTCAGATGCGGGCGGCGCACGAAGGTGAGTTGAATGCACTCAAAATCGCGCGAGACTCGATGCTGACCATCGTGTCGGAGGGGTTCTCCACCCTCGACGACCGGTTGGGCCGGCGCAGTCCCGTGGCGAGCCCAGTTAGCCCCCAGCCAGTTTCTTCCTGACCAGGTCGCTGACGGTCTTTCCGTCTACCGTCCTGCCGGACAGCGAAGCCATGACGGCTTTCATCAGCCGGCCCATGTCTTTGATGCTTGAGGCGCCGGTTTCGGTGACGGCCGCGTCGATGGCCGCCTGCACGTCCTCGGCGCTCACCGGCGGCGGCACCAGCGACTCCAGCAGCGCCAGTTCCGCGGTTTCCTTGTCTGCCAGATCCTGCCGACCACCTTTCAGGAACTGCTCGATCGACTCGCGCCGCTGCTTGATCATCGTGCCGACCACCTGCTGCGCCTCCGCGTCGTCGAGCGCATGACCCTTTTCGAGTTCCTTGTTGACCAGCGCCGACTTGAGCATGCGGAACGTCGAGAGCACAGACGCTTCGTGTGCTTTCATCGCTTGCGTGATGCGCGCGTTGACATCGGTGACGAGCGACATAATCTGCCTCCACTGCCTTTGGGTTAGAGAATCAGGTCGAGCCAGTTGCGGGCTCCGGCGACGACAATGGCGGCCAGGAGAGCCGCCGTCGCCCATCGGCGCCAGCCACCGGTGCGCCAGGCGCCGGATCCCGCCACGCCGCCCAGCAGGGCGAGGGCGGGGGCGACCGCGAGCTGGTAGCGAAGTTCGAGCGGCGTCAAGACGGCGAGTCCGGCGCACACCACCAGCGTGGCGAGCCACGCGGCAATCGCCAGCGACAGCCGGTCGCGAACGCGCCGCCTGACCAGCAGCACCACGCCCACCATCGCGGAGAAGGGCAGCAGCCAGCCATAGGCAGCCGTGGTTCGTCGTCCCAGCGTCGACAGTCTGTCTCCCAGCGATGGGCGCCCACGCCGGTTGGACACGCGTGGGGCCACAGGCGACGCCGTCGGTGCGACCTGCGGACGGGGATCGGCGGGTCTGGCGCCGGATGACACGAGGGTACCGGCCGCGCTAGCCAACCGCTGGGCCTGGCTTCGGTACGTGTTCCAGAAGTGACCGTAGAACAAAAGCGTCGAGACGACGATCGCGAGACCGAGGCCTATCAGCACGCACGACGCCGCGCGCCGCAGCATCGGTCCGCCCACCGTGTAGTACAACAGACCGACCGCGCACATCGTGACGGCCAGCACCATGAACGTGCTGAAGTGGGCGATAAACGCGATCGACGCGATGAGCATGGGCGCCAGGAGCCACGCCCACACCGGCCACCCGATCGGCAGCGAGACGATGGTCGCGATCGCCAGCAGCGCCGCCGATTCGCCGAAGGCGTTGGTCAAATTTCCAGTGCCCACCACCGCCGACGCAATCGGCGTCACATGGAACAAGAGGACGGCGACGACTCCGGTTCCCCTGCCCTGCCACGTCCGGCTCACCACCGCATACAAGCTGAGGCCGGCCAGCGCCTCTGCCACGCACACCACGCCTCGCAACAGCGCGACGTGATCCCTGACCAGCGAGGCGAACGGCGCCGCGATCAGGTAGAGCGAGATGCCGTACGGAAACAGGTAGCCGTCCGGCGTGAGGGACGTGAAGTAGTAGCGGCCCGCCAGCACCCATTCCAGCCGGTGCGCCTGGAACACGGCATCGCCCGGCGGCATATCCGGATGCAGGACGACCAGCAGTTTCAGATAGCAGAGCACCGCGGACAGCCCGATCGCGATCCGCGTCGGCGTCGACAGCGGCTCGCGTCGGAAGGCGTCGAGCGCCAGCACCAGCGCGACCATCGCCACCGCGAAACTGGCGGCAAGCAGGATGGCGGGTGGGTGGCCCGGCAGGTAGGGCGCCGCGCCCACCACCAGCGTTGCCGCCTGGGCCATCGAGAGCAGCAGCGCGCCCATCGCCGCCACCGGCCACGCCAGCCCGATCAGGCCCAGCGCCAACCCCAACACCGCCCCTGCGCCCATCGCCTGCCATAGTGCCGGCATGGGCGCAGCAGCCCGCGCGCCGGCGGCGGGTTCGCAGACGATGCGATCGACGGCCACGCCGAGGTCTCTCGGATCGTCTGCGGGCCGGAATGTATCCGACACCGCCAGCGCCAGCACCAGTCCGCTGGCGTCTCGACGAACGGGGATGTCGATGCGGAGATCTTCGTTTCCGCCTTTCGACGCCCACACCACGCGTTCCAGGCCGTCGGCCGATACGCGGACGGTCGGCAGCGGCGCGGCAGCGGGCCGCCATCCGAGAAGGCTCACCTTGCACGTCCACGGCACATTCCGATCGAGATCCGGCCACGTGAGCTCGGCCGACTTTTCCGTCCAGGCAAACGTTTTTCCGTCTCCCCGTTCGACGGGAAAGAATCCGCGCGTGGTGGCGGGTGTGTCGCGGTCCATCTCCAGGCGGATCGACGGTGCCAGGCCGTAGGCAACCGCCAGCGACAGGCTCGCGGCGGCGGCGCCAACCAGCGTGCCGACCACCAGAGACGCGAATCGGGCGCGTGTCACCAGGCGCATCAGGGGCGTCGGGGCACCAGAACGTCGCGATAGAGGGCCGAGAACCGCGCCGCAACGGTTGAGGGCCGGAACTCCCGAGTCAGCACCTCGTCTGTGGTCGGCAAGGTTCGGCGTTGATCGCGAAGCATGGCGCAGATGGCCTCGGCCAGGGCCGCGGGATGTTCTCGCGCAACGACACGGACGTCATCTCCGAACAGCCTTCCCAGTTCGACGCCCCCCGGGCTGTCGGTGGACACCACCGGCGTGCCGCACGCCAGCGCTTCGACTGCGACTGTCGGGCATGCTTCGAGCTGAGATGGCAGCACGAACAGGTCGGCCGCCGCGAAGTACGACGCGACGGTGCGGTTGTCGACCAATCCCGCGAAGGTGACGTTGGAGCCGACGCCGAGATGCGCGGCCAGCGCCATCAACTCGGCGCGGAGTGGGCCGGTGCCGCAAAACACCAGCCGGGTATCGGGGAACGCGCGGAGCACGGCGGGCATCGCTTCGATCAGGTAACGCTGACCGGCGAGCGGATGCAGGCGCTTGACGTTGAGCAGCAGGTGCCGTTCGGTGAGACCCAGTTTTTGGCGCGCCGCGGCCCGCTCTGTCTGATCGGCCCGTACGAAATAGTCGGCCACCGGCGGATAGACGACGCTGAGACCCTCTCTGGAGAGCCCATGGTCGAGGGCCCGATCGAGCAGGCCGGCACTGTAGAAGGTGACGCGTGCCGCCGACCGATAGGCGGCGGTAAACAGGTCGGGCCTGAACCGCTTGGGAGCGTAGTGCCAGATTTCCGTGCCGTAGAGGGTGAGCACGACCGGCTTGCGCATCCTGCGCGCGATCCACGCCGCCAGGCTTGGCAGCAGGCCGTTGCTGTGGGTGTGCACGATGTCGGCCGCGGCGATGGCGGGCCTGGCCAGCCGCCAGATGTGGCGGGCTCTGTTGATCGGCGACAAGGCCACCGGCCGGGCGTCGGGGTCGCCCGGGTGGCGGTCCGGCACCCACACGACGGGACCGGCGAAACGGCCCGCGGGTTGTGCGCCGTCGGTGGCGCTGATCATGCGCGGCGGATGCGCGAGAAACGTCGGCTCGTCGCCCGCGTCGCGGGCCCAGTCCGCCAGGTGCACCGGCAACAACGCGCTGGCGCCTTGTTCCGGGGGGAGGTGCGAGGTGACGTGGCAGATGCGCATCAGGCCGGCACCGTCGCGGTGGCTTCAACCGGCGCGCGCTGGCTTCCGCAGAACAGGCCGCGAAACTCGCCGAACGTCACAGGAATGGCTCCGAGTTCGCGCACCGCGTAGGCGAGGAAGGTGCCGAGCCGATCGAAAAACGCATCCAGTTCCGCCTCCGTCCGGTTGTAGGGACTGCCGCCGACGATGATCTCGCTCGAGTGGAAGATCACGTTGAGGACGGGTACGCCATCGCGCTTGAGGCGGCGCGCCAGCGCGCACATCTCGTCGTCGGACGAATAGGAGGGCCGCAGCCACAACAGGCGCGCGATGCCGAGCTTCCGGAGCACGCGTTTGGTCATGTACGGACTGGGCGCTCGACCGTAGAGCCGTTCGAGCACCGGCGGCATGCGACGACTGAGGCCGGCCGACACCGGGATTTCGAGCAGGTTGCTCGTGCCCGGCGTCGTGGGATTGTCGTACGCGAGAAAATACGGCGTTGCCGGCGCGTCCACGAAATCGGGCCCGCCCTTGTGCGCTTCGTAGAACAGCGGCGCGACGCTCGATTCGACGCGGTAGCCGATCCGCTCGAGATCGAAGACGTGGGAGGCCGAAAACCCGAATCGCCCGGAACGGTACGACAGCGGGCGTTCGCCGACCGCGTCAGTGACGGCCTCGTACAACGCCGCCGCCTGCTGCGCGAATTGATCCGGCGGCAACTGCAGCGCGTACGGGTGCCGCCGCACGTCGGCTTCGGTGCAGGGTGGCGTTTCCCACGCGTGGTGATGGGCCCCGATCTCGGTATCCCGCCCCTCGCGCAACTCGCGCAACAGGCTGGCAGACCTGGCGTCCTTGGCGACCGGATGCGTCACCAGGTACGTCGGGCGAACCCCATGGCGCTGAAAAAGCGTGTGCAGCCTGGGCAACTGGTAGATGTTCTCGAACCGCTGGTGGAGCCGCGCCTCGGCGGACCACTGATTGTCGCCTTCCGTGTCGATGCCGACGAGCAGATACAGCATGTGGCGGCGGGTCTCTAGCGATCCTGATCGGAGTCGCCCAGGGTGACGTGCCACGCCGCCGTGTTCGTGTAGAAATTCGGCGGCACTTCGACGGCGTTGATCTTGGCGGTGAATTCCATCGTGGATTTCACCTGGAAGTATCCGGATCGCCGCATGATGCGCCGGAACCCCTCGTGCATCGCGAAGGTGCGAATCTTGTCGGAGTCGGCGGCGCGCGCCTCGCTGTCGATCCAACGGAGGATGGTCTTGACGCCAAGATCGTCAGCCGGATCGGCGAGGAAATCCACGAGCAGCGTGACACGGCCGCGCGGTTCCTGGACGTGTCGGTAGACCGCGTATCCGTGCAGTTCGTTTCCGCGCCGCAGTGCGACCGACGAATACCGAACGTGCGGCGGATCGACAAACCTCCAGTTCAGATACGCCGCATCACGCTTGACGGCGAAATCGAACCGGCCGGCCAGACGCTTCCACAACAGGGTGAAGTCCTCGCTGAATCGGCGGACGGGCTCAATGTCGGCGCGCAGCGGCCTGGCGCGGGCGATGACGTGGATAAACGGCAGCGTCACCGCAGACACCAGCCTGTTGAGCGCCATCGGCCAGTTGGGCCGACGCAGCGCGCGGCGCGTCAGCGGTTTGACTAGGCACGCGACAGGGCCGACGTTGGGCCATCGGAGCTTCTGGAACAGCCGGTACGACGAGTCGGAGAGCCCAAGGCCGAGCGAGGCTTCTCCGTGCTGATCCCACCACCGGAACAGCGCATCGCCCAATCCCTGACGCTGACGTTCCGGCGCGATCATCACATCCATGCCCCAGGACGCGTCGATCTCGTGGCCCGACACCTGGAGACGCACGGGCATGGTCGCGTACTGCCCGACCACGGTCGGGCCCTCGCGAGCCACCCAGATAAGAGGGCCTGCGTCCGGGTTGTTGGGGTTGCGCGTGTACTGCCACTCCCAGCGCAGCCTGTTGGCCTCCGACGCGTCGGTGCCGAAGACGCGTCGGTACATCGCCGCGATGGCGCGGGCGTCGTCTGGCCGATAGGCGTCGATGGTAGGCATGCGGATCCTTGCGGGGTGTTGCCGCGACAATCGTTCCGATTCTATCGTAGCGCGTCCAGGCGCCGCGAGTATGGTGGTTTTGGCGGGGCGCGGATCTTCAGCGAACCGGACCGTTCAGCGCGTGCAGCGCACCCGAACTGAAGTAGAACCACCGGCGTGTCGGCGCCCGGTTTTCGAACGCAATCGACTGCCGCACGACAAGGTCTCCCCCGGTGACCCTCGCGTCAAACGCGCCAACCGGATTGATCAACGTCGTCGGGTCGCCGGCGGGCACGGCGACGTCGAACGTCCGAAAGTCGTTCGAGGTGACGAAATCCCCGCGATACGCTGGCGCCCCGATCTCGAGGGTGGAGGAATCCACCCATCGCGGCGCGACATGGGCGTCGGCGATCCCGACCCTGATGATGGTGTTGAAGCTGGCAGGGATGCATCCGCGCAGCCATTCCAGGCCTTCGAGATTGATGTTGGCATACACGCCTCGCACGCGAACCGGCGCGGTGACCAACAGGATGTCCCGGTCGTCGCAGTGATCGTCGGAAGACGCGCTGATGGTGTCGGCAGCGGCAGCCGTCATCCGCGCCGCCCACGTCCAGTCGGCGGCCTTCGCGCGCACTTGCCAGCTGTTGATTCCGAGCACCGCGACAACGAGCACGCCCGCGGCCACTCGACGTCGCGGGCGCAGCGAGTCGAGGGCGACTCCGACGAGCATGGCCGCCGGTACGCACGCCACGTACAGATAGCGCGTGCCCTCCGTCATGCTCGACACCGGAACCAGCGCCGCCGCGAGGAACGCGATTAGCCAGGCGGCGCGCGGCTCGCGCTCGATCGACCGCCAGCCGACCGCAAGCGTGCCTGCGAGCACGACCAGCACGGCGAGTCCGCCCGCCCACATGGCGGACGGCAGGGTGCCCACGGCCCAGTCGAGCGCAAAGGGCGATGCCAGGTGGAGGGCGGCAAATGCCAGCGAGGTCAGCCATCCTCGCACCATAGCCGCGCCCGGGCCGCCGGCGGCGAGCAACCCGATGACGCCGATGGCCGCGGCGAGCGCAATCCGGACGCGACGGCGATGCAGGCCCAGCACCGACCAGGTGCGCGCCCAGCCCAGTTGGGCCACGATCAACAAGAGCGCAAGAAAGCCGGCGAGTGCCCCCAGCTTGGGGAGCCGCGCCGCGCCGCCGGCCGAAGCGAGGCCGGCCCCGTGGCGCAGCCAGGCGTAGGCGGCTCCCGACACCGCCAGCAGACCGAGTTGTCGGAGCCATCGCCGCCCGTCCGATCCCCTGAGCAGCACGAGATAGGCACCGGCCACCACCGGAAACGCCAGCGCCGATTCCTTCGAGAGCACCGCCCCAAGAAATGCCGCCGCGGCCAGCGTGTCTCCAGTCCACGATCGCCAGCGCAGTACATACAGCCCCGTCAGCATCCACGCGGTGGCCAGCAGGTCGAAGCGCGCCGACACCCAGAACACCGCCTCGTGGTTGGACGGGTGGAGCGCGAATAGCGACGCGGCAGCCAGCGCGGCCCACGTGCCCATCAACCGGCGCGACAGCACGAACACCAGCAGGGCGTTGAGCGCGTGCAGGCACAGCGCCGTCGCATGATAGCCAGCCGGCGACCGCCCCCAGAGCTGCCAGTCGGCGGCGAAAGAAAGAAACGCCACAGGCCTGAAGTATTCGAAGTGGCGCAGGCCGAAGTAGGCGGCCGCGTTCCGGAGTCCGCCCAGGTCGGCCACACGACGCAGCACGAGAAAATCGTCCGAGACGAACCCGCCGTCGAGCGCCGGCCAGTAGGCCGCCACCGTCAGCCCGACGACGACCACGGCGGCACCCGCCGCCAACGCCACGTCTCGCCGAGGTTGCCGATCCAGCCACGTCATGGATGGACACCGCCGAGGTGGCACCGATTGCGAATCTGCCACACGTCGATACGCGGCCCTGGACGTTGAACCGCGAGCGATGGTGTGACGTCAAAGTCGGGGAGGAAGCCCGTGGCACGCTCAACCGATGGCGCAAACGGATCTTCGGTGTGGGCCAACTGCGCGTACCGCGCGACCGACGGCGACAACGGGTTGGTGCCGTACGGCGCGGCACTCTTGAGCGCCACGTAGTCGATGCACGGCTCCTCCATCGGCCACTCGGTGATCGCCCGCGAGAACGCCAGCGGCCGGAGATAGATCTTGTCGTCGTCCATGCCCCCATCACCGACGTAGAACAGACGGTAGGCGGGCGAGGGATACGGAGTTCTCGCGAGCAGGGCGTGCGACCGCCGGCCGCCGCGATCGCGCCGCGCCCCGGCCGCCTGCATCGCAGCGCTCAGTTGCTCGCGCGTCGTCTCGAGTTGGACTGAGTACGGCTCAACGGCCACACTGGCTCCGGCAGGCAGATGGGCCTCGATCCACTGCGATGCCAGCGTCCGCGTGTCGGTCTGCGCCATCAGATAATCGAAGAGCACGGAGGTCGCAAGGGGCTGGACCACGGCAATCGATGCGAGGCCGATGATCGCGAAAGTGGATCGACGCCCGAACATCCGGCCGACCCACACGATTCCGACCGCGGCCATCACGGCAAGAAACGGATAGAGCGGATTGGCGGTCCGGCCGAACGGCCACGTGTTCGAGATCAGCACCACGAAGACGACGGGAAACGACGCGAGCCACAGCATCGCCGCCGCCGATTGCCGGGCCAGCACGGCGCCGCCCACGACCGCGGCGACCAGCCACGCGATGCCCGTGCCCTGCGTGGCGAGAATCTCCAGTTGTGGCAGGGCCGAGCCAAACAATCCGAACACGTGTTGCGCGCGGTCCACGATAATCGCGCGATTGGCCTGAATGTCGCGGAGTGCCGTCGTCGGGTCCAGCAGGACGTACGGCGAGCACACGGCAAACGCGATGGCGAAGGCGGCCACCGCCAGCCACGTTCGCGGCCCGAGCAGGCCGGCCACCGACCGGGGCGCGCGGAGCAGATGCGCCGCCAGCAAGGCCGCCGCTGCCAGTGCGGCCGGGTAGTGGAAGGCGAAGGCGATGCCGACCGCGGCGCCGCCCACCGCATAGTCCCGAGCCAGCCCCCGCTGCCACACCCACCACGAGGCGAGCACCGCCAGCACGATCAGGAACGTGGCGGGCACGTCGTGTTTGAGAAAATGGGCGTCGCGCACCGGGATGTAGGCGACGGCCACAAGCAGGGCGGCGATGCGGGCGGTGGCGCGATCCCCGACGCGCAGAGCCAGTCGATACACCGCGAAGATCGTGGCGACGCCGGCCGCCACCGACAACAACCGGCCCACCACGTAGACCGCGGTGGGATCCTGCCAGAAGAGGGTCTCGAACTGGGCGAGCGAGTGACTCTGGCCGGCGGCCATCGACACCGCCGCGTACGCGCCGGTTGCCGCCGCGAGCAGGTAGAAGTAGAGCGTGGGATAGAGGAAATTGTGGGGATTCAGATCGCCAGAGGCGAGCGACAGCGCCCGCGAGAGGATGCTGACTTCGTCGGGATTGTAGACGTGGGGCAGCCCGTGGCCCAGACTTGCCGCACGCAGCGCCAGACCCAGTGCCAGCGCGCCCAGCAGCCAGGGATCGCGCAGGTCGTGCCAGCACGATCGTCGGGAGTCGGCCTCGGTCATCACGCTTCGGGCCTCACGCCGCCGGCCGCGTGAGTTCGACTTTGCAGCAGCGGCGGCAAACCGGAAACAGCTTGTGGTCGAGCAGTCGTTTTCGCAACTGGACGTACGTGTCGGAGTTCCACGCATCCGCCAGGGTCTGCGTGGTGAGGTCGCCCACCTCGACCCGGATAAACGGACAGAAGTACACCTTTCCGCTGTATCCCACCCGCGCATGCCTGAACGGGTACAAACAGCGGCCGTCGAGAGGCGACCCCGCGGTGTAATACGCCTCGGTGGTTTCGGGCCAGACCTTCGGCCGCACGTCGAACTTGATGCCGCGCTGCCGGCACTTGTCCTGAAGCGCGAGCACCTGGATCCGCACCTGATCGGGCGACACCCCGGGATTGGGCGTGACGAAGGTCGCGATCACCGCGGGATTGGTGCTGCCAACCAGGCGCAACGTCTCGGCGACTTCGCCCGGCGTGCTGTACATAAGGTGGTTGAGCCCGATCGCGTCCACGCCCAGTTGCTCGGCGACGTCAACCATCTGATCGAGGGCGTCGATGCTGTCGGCCGCCACCGTCGTGTTGATGCTGACGCGAAGGGGCGCGCCGGTCCGGGCGGCCGCCTCTTGCAGCCGCTTGAGGCCCTGCGCGGTCTTCTCGAACGTGCCTTTGGCTCCGCGCGCCACATCGTGGACCTCCGGCGGGCCGTCGATCGACACGCTGATGTGTTTGAGGAACCCCTGCGCCGCCAGGTGCGCCAGGGCCTCGGCGCGATCCTGGGTGATGGCCGTCCCGTTGGTGGTCAGATAGCCGCAGACGTAGCCCTTGTCGCGAAACAGTTCGAGGGTGGCGATGATGTCTTTGCGGACGAAGATTTCGCCGCCCGTCAGGCTGATTTGCAAACCCTGCTGATCGGGAAACGCGCGCTGGAGCATGTCGAGCGGAAGCTCCTGCCGCCATTCGCCTTCGATGTTCAACAGGCTGCCGACGTAGCAGAACTCGCAGTGCAGGTTGCACCGCATCGTGGACTCGTACACCACGCCCACCGGCAGCGGGTCGGCCCGGCCGTCGCCACGCGCCAGAATGCGTCGCGCGTCGGCCTCGAGCCGCCACGTGCGGTAGCGCGCCCACCAGCGGCTGGCCATCGGCGAGGCCCGCAACTGCCTGGCGATCGGATCGAGCAAGACCCGGACACTGGCCATCTTCGTCATTCTCCCCTTCGGCCGGAACCCATCATCGCGGCTTGCGGGCGCAGACCACATTCAGAAAACACCAGCCGGCCACCGGCAGCGTCGTCGACAGCAGCGTGTGCAACCATTGGAGCGAGGCAGGGTGCCGGCCGATGAGCGCGGTGAGCACCGGCACGGTCGGAAAGATTCCGCGCCTCCACACCACCTCGAAGCCCGCCTGGGCTGCCAACTCGAGAAATTCGCCGACCGGCCGATCGCCGGGGTGCTTGGCGAGCGCGGCCGTGCGAATCAGCCGACCCTTGAGCGCGAAGTGGACGCGCGACTGCAAGTGGGCAAGGTTGGGCACCGACAGCAGCAACTCGCCATCCGGCGCGAGCACGCGGAACAGTTCGTCGAATGCGGGACGCTGGTCGGCAAAGCTCAGATGCTCGAGCACGTCGAGGCACAACACCCGGTCGAATTGTTCGGGCTCGAACGGCAACGCGGTCAGCGATCCGGCGCGCACAAGCGGAGACGTGTAGTGGAGATCGACGCCCTGGATGGCCAACCGGCCCGCGTACTCCTGCACCAGCACGCCCTCGCCGCAGCCCGCGTCGAGCACGCGGGTGGCCGGGGGCAGCGGGTCCAGGTACCGCCGCACCGCGCGCATTTTCGCGAGATAGGTCGGTCGGAACGACCACGACTCGTCGAGTTCGCGGTGGTAATCGCCGCGCTGCGCGTACTCGCCGCGACGAACGGGTGGCTCGGAGTCGTTCATGCGTCCCTATTGTAGCGTGGCGGCACACTATAATGAGGCGTGCCTCCCACCGCGCCGGAATCCGATCCGCCCCAGTACCGAGTGGTCCGTCAGGCGTCTGACGAAGGCGGCGCGTTTCTCGCCGAACGCGACGCCCTGGCCGATTTCTACGTGCGCGTGATGGGCGGTCGCGTGCGAGACGATGGCCCGGGCATCCGATTGAAATGGTCGCGCGACTGGGAATACCCGTGGGTGCTGACGCGGGCGGGGCTGGCCCCGGGCATGCGTGTGCTCGACTGCGGCGCCGGCAACTCCCCGGTGCCGTTCGTCATGGCCTCGCGCGGGGTGTCGGTGGTGGCGATTGACCGGGACGCGGTGGTGGCGTCCAGGCTCGGCTACGCGGGGCTGGTGGCGCGAGACTGGTGCCGCAGTCTGGTCGGGCTGCCGATGCGGTTGCCCGGCAGTTCGTCGTCTCATGCCGCCGCGATGCCATCGTCGTCTCATGCCGCCGCGATGCCATCGGCGTCTCATGCCATGCCATCGGCGGGGCCGGGCCCTGCGCCGCCGTCGCCGCCTCGTCGGCTGCCGGTTCGCGCGTGGAGCTTTCTCAGATTCAATCTGGTGCGTCGGCACCGCGTCGCGTTCTCACGCATCTGGAAACCCGATTTCTGGGGCCCCGTCTCTCCGGCGTTGCTGGCGCGGTACCGCATCGACTACACGCGCGGCGACCTCACGTGTCTGCCGTTTCCCGATGCCAGTTTCGACGTGGTCAGCTGCATCAGTGTGCTGGAGCACATGCCGCCCGACACGAGGACCCGAGGCGTGCGCGAGATGGCGCGCGTGCTCAAGCCAGGCGGCCGGCTGCTGCTGACCTACGATCTCCAGGAACGGGATCTCACCAGCGAACTGCTGGTGGCCAGCGCGCTCGATCCGGTTGAATTCGCGCGTCTCGAAGACGTCGAAGCCAGGGGCGGCCGCCGGCGTCCGGACGCGATTGCCATGCATCTGATGAAGCCCGCCGCGGGTGCCGCCGCCAGTGGCGCGGCGCGCCACGCCTGAGCCCCCGAGAGCCGTGTTCCAAAGAATTCAGCAACTGGTTCGCCACCTGGTCATTTACGGCGTTGGCGATGCCGCGACGTCGCTGGTCAGTCTGCTGCTGCTGCGGCTGTTTACGCACTATCTGACGCCGGCCGACTACGGCGTCATCACGCTGCTGCTGACGGTCGAGGCGGTGACGCGGATCCTGTTCCGCTGGGGCACCGACAGCGCGTTCATGCGGCTCTACTACGACTGCAAGAACGAGCGCGATCAGCAGCGCCTCACGAGCACCATCATCTGGTTCCTGCTGGGCGTGGACCTGGTCGTGGTGTTGGCGGCCTTCGCGTGCACGCCGCTTATCGGGCGCTACTTCTTCGAGAGCGCCGTGCACGACGGCCTGGTGCGGCTGGTCATCTTCAACACCTTCATCGGCACGTTCCTGTTCATTCCGAACTGCCTGCTCCGCATCCGCGAACAGTCGCTGGTGTTTGCCGGCCTCACCTTCGTCAAATCGTCGGCGACCATCGCGGTTCGCCTCGTGCTCGTCATTCCGATGCGGATGGGCGTGGACGGCGTGGTGTGGTCCGACACGATTGTCACCGTCGCGCTGATCGTCATCATGGCGAGATGGGTGCTGCCGCTGCTGCGCCCCGTGTTCTCGCTGACGCTGCTGCGCGAAGCCCTTCGCTTTGGCCTGCCCCGGCTGCCGCACGCCATCGCCCACCAGGCGATCGCGGTGAGCGATCGGTGGCTGATGGCCTATTTCCTGACGCAAAGCGACATCGGCCTGTATGGCGTGGGCAGCAGTTTCGGACAGGCCCTCAAGCTGTTTCTCAACGGCTTCGAATTCGCGTGGGCGCCGTTCTACTTCGGATCGATGCACCGGTCCGACGCCAAGATCATTTACGCCAGGCTGACGACGTACGTGTTCGGGGCCGTTGTGTTGCTGGCGGCGGGGTTGTCTGCGATCGCCACCGACCTGGTGCGGTTGATGGCGGCGCCGGAGTTCGGCCGGGCCAGCATCGTGATTCCGGCGACCGCCATTGGCGTGGTGGCCCAGGCCGCCTATCAGGTGACAGCCATCGGGCTGAACATCACCAAGCAGGCCAAGTATTTCCCGATTGCGACCACGATTGCGGCGGTGGTGAGCATCACCGGCAACCTGATCGTGATGCCGCGATTTGGATTGATCGGGGCGGCGTACATGAACGCCGTCGCGTACTCGGTGTTGACGCTGGCCGCGG
Source organism: Acidobacteriota bacterium (assembly GCA_037133015.1). Lineage (GTDB taxonomy): Bacteria > Acidobacteriota > Vicinamibacteria > Vicinamibacterales > JAKQTR01 > JBAXOX01. The sequence continues at coordinate 9,588 of JBAXOX010000009.1, read as the reverse complement.
GATGGTTTGCGTACCGGGTGTACCCGGTGCAGTACGAATGGCGACGGATCGGATGTATCGCCATCGCGGGCATCGTGTCGTATCTCGGGGCCACGCTGGCCGTGCCGGTGTTCAAGAGTGCGCTGGCCGGGCTGCTGGCGCGCGGCACGCTCGTGGTGCTGATCTATCCGCTGATTCTGGTGGCGACCGGGTCGGTCGAACCCGCAGAGCGGGAACACCTGGTCGGACTGTTCCGATCGTTGCGCGGCGCGAAGCCGGAGCCGGTGATGGCCGAAGAGACCAACGAGATGGGCGGGGAAATCCTGTCGGGGTCTGTCGAGTACGCCGGCGAAGGCGACGAACCGGATGCCCCGCCTGCTGCCGGCGCCAGTCCGCAGAAGCAGTGACGCAGTCTGGGGCATCGCGCCGCCACGCCGGCAGAACGACGCGCTGCGGCGCCACGCTCCGACGCCATGCCGCTTCGCCACGACCCGACGAACCGCGACGACCTTCCGACAGAACGACGTGGCGCGACGACGGGCCACGTCGGCGACGACGCGCGAGTAGAACGACGTGCTGCGACGCCACGCCCAGACGCCGTGCTGCGGCGCCACGCTCCGACGCCGTATCGCGAGGTGCCGCGACGACGGGCTACGACGGCGCGCGGCCGGAACCACGGCCCCGGCCGTCACGCCAGGCTCGGACCGCGGCGACCGAACCGTCGCCCAAAAGAAAACCGGCGGCCCGAAGACCGCCGGTTCCAGTGATCCGACAGAGCGGAAACCCGCCGTTCCGCTACTTCGAGAGAATCGAAATCCAGATCGACAGATAATCTCCGCGATACGCCATCGTGACCTTCCCGGTTCCGTCGGGAACGAAGGTTGGCATCGGTGATCCGCCGCCCGTCAGCGTCGGCTGCTGGGTGATCGATCCACGATACAGGCCCCCCGACGGGTCGGTGACCATGTGGTACACCGGCAGCAGACCACCGCCGCCATCCTGACCGCGTGACCCGACGACGAACGCGTTGTTGACGGGTTCGTAGGCGAGGCCAAGCTCGGTGAATTGATCGTCCGGGACGGCGCCGTTGCAACGGTCCGTTGCCAGAAACACATTCGACCAGGGCTCGACGGGCGAGCCGTCGAGATTGAACGAGCGCGACATGATGTCGCCGCCGCTCGCCTGGCCGTCGCAGCCCGGGTATCCGTAATCGGTGTAGATGGCGAAGTACTTCTGCGTCTGACTGTTGTAGGCCATCCGCGGGTATCTGTAGAAACTGCTGCTTGGACCCACCACGTTCCCGGTGTTGATGCGGGGCGCGCCGGTTTCGTCCACCTGCGTGTAGGAGATGCCGCCGTTGGGCGCCATCACCGCGTTTGTCGAATCCCGCCAGGCCAGCACCTGCACGTTGTTGTCGCCGCCTTGCACCATTCTCACCTGAGCGAGGTCGATGAAGTCCGGATTATCGTTGACCTTGTAGATTTGCGACGGCGTTCCGTCCCTCGTAAGAGTACGGGAGTAGATGTTCTTGACGCCTCGGGGCGGCCCGTTCTTGCTCCACATCACCATGAACTGCTTGGCGTGAGGCATCCACACGACCGAGGTCGACTCGTGGGAGGTTCCCGTGTCGACGACCGCCGCGGGGGTGAGTTGCGGCCCGCCGTTGTATTCGGCGAGATTGAACATCGCGTTCCACCCGCCGCCGGCGTTGGCCGCGTAGGTTACGATGAAGCGTCCGTCTCCAGTCGCAGCGACGGCTGGCTCCCAGCCGGAGTAATTCCAGACACAATCCTTGCCGACCGACACCAGGAACGGGGTCCCCAGCGGATCCGCAGCGACGTTGAGGAACTGGCCCCAGATGGCGTCGACACCGCCGCATCCAGAGAAACTCGCCCGATACACAATCAAATAGCGCTGGGTCAGCGTGTCGAACGCCATTTCGATGCCGTAGATCGAGACCCTCCCGATATCCACGACCTTCTTGGGCGCGCTCCACGTCTGCAACGGTCCGGTGCCCGGGACCGAGGTCGAACCGGCGCCGCCGTTCGCGCTGCCGGTCGGCACATTGCACGAGTTGGCGTCTCGCTGGTAGACCAGATAGAGGCCGTTGGCGATGACCAGGTAGACCTTGCAGTCCGGCAATTGCACCTGGCTCGCCGAGTTGATGGTGAAGGTGGCGCCGTTGTACGTGAGGATCGTGCCGTTGAGTGTTCCGCTTGACGGCCCGCCATTACTGGGGCCCGTGCCGGTCGGGGCACTTCCGCTTCCGCCCGCAGCCGCGCAGGTCGCGGCATTCCGCTGGTAGGTAAGCGCGCCGTTGCCGGCCACCATGTACACCCGGCAATCGGGCAACTGCACCAGACCAAGCGCATTGACGGTGTAGGTGGTGCCGTTATAGGTGAGGATGGTCCCGCTGAGCGTGCCGCTGGATGGTCCGCCGTTGCTGGGCCCAAGACTGCTGGTGGTGGTCCCCGAACTGCTCCCCGACGTCGACCCACTGCTCGACGTTGAACTCGAGCTGCTCGATCCGACCGGTGTGCAGCCACTGGCGGTCCCTGCGCCAATCAGCATTCCGCTCGTGGTGGCGATGTAGACCGTGCAATCGGGAAACGTGACTTTGCCGTTCACAATCGAGAACGTCGCGTTGCCATATGTCAGGGTGATGCCGCTGACCGTGCCCATCGCCGGCCCACCGGTGCCGGGCCCGGCGAAGGTGCCGCTGCTGGATCCCGAACTCGAGCTGCTGCTCGATGTGGAACCGCTGCTGGAGCTGCTGCTCGATGTGGAACCGCTGCTCGAACTGCTGCTCGATGTCGAGCCACTGCTCGAACTGCTGCTGGAGGTGGATCCGCTGCTCGAACTACTTGAACTCACCGGCGTGCACGTCGGGTCGATCCCCGCCGGAATCAACATGCCGTTGTCCATCGCGATGTAGACCGTGCAGTCGGGGAACGTCACTTTGCCGCCAACGCGCGTGTACGCCGTGCCGTTGTATGTGACGCTGACACCGCTCACCGTCGCGGTGGCCGGCCCGCCCGTGCCTGGCCCGGCGAAGGTGCCGCTGCTCGACCCGGAACTGGAACTGGACGTGGTTCCGGAACTGGAACTGGATGTGGATCCCGAACTGGAACTGCTGCTCGAGGTCGATCCGCTGCTGGAACTGCTGCTCGAACTGCTTGAACTCACCGGCGTGCACGTCGGGTCGATCCCCGCCGGAATCAGCATGCCGCTATCCATCGCGATGTAGACGGTGCAGTCGGGAAACGTGACCTTGCCGCCGACCCGAGCGTAGGTGGCGCCGTTGTACGTGAGCGTGGTCCCGCTCATCGTCCCGCCGGCCGGCCCGCCGGTGCCCGGCCCGGCAAACGCGACGCTGCCAGATCCCGAACTCGACGTGGACCCGGAGCTCGAACTGCTGCTCGACGTGGATCCGCTGCTCGATCCGGAACTGGAACTGCTCGAGGTGGTTCCAGAACTGCTCGACCCGGCGGCCGTGCATCCCGCCGCGATCCCCGCCGGGATCAGCAGACCGCTATCCATCACGATGTAAACGGTGCAGTCGGGGAACGTCACCTTGCCGTTGGTGCGCGTATACGTGGCGCCTCCGTAGGTGAGCACATTTCCGCTTACCGTACCCATGGCGGGGCCGCCAGAGGACGGGCCGGCGAACCCAGCCTGGGCCGAGGCCATACGCGGCGCTAGAGCCAACAGCAGCAACAGCACTGCCGCCTGAATGAACCGAGCCGTGTAATTAATGCTCATGTTACGTGTGTCTCGCGTAGAGATTTGGCGCTGGCAACATCGATTCGAATTCCGTATCGGCTAAAGCGTTCTTAACCGATAGGCTCATAGGGGAAGAGCCTCAGCGCCTGCCGATTCTACCAGAAGAAGCAAGAAGCGCTCCAATCGGACAGGCTCTGCCTGCCGTTGGTTGGACCCGATGGCGGTGACGCAGTGACAGATTGTGGCGGAATCGCGTCAAGACCTGTGTCTCAATCGCGGCACTCAACCTACGGTATACCGAGAGATTCCGCCTCGTCACACGACGAGGTTACCGAAGACCCGGGCCTTTCGGCGGTCCCGGCACCGGCGGCGTTCCCGGCAGTGGCGGCGCCGGAACGACCGCACCAGGGACGCCCGTCCCTGCACCGGAAAACGACGGCGTCGTCGCTGGCGATTGTGGCGCCCTGGCACCCGCGGTGTCCGCCAGTGCGGATGGATCCATGGGGGGGCGCGTCGGACCGCTCGGCATCATCATGCCAGGCTGTCGCGGTCCCGCCGCGGCTGGCGCCCGACTCGCGCCGCTGTCCTCGGCCTCGTCGCCAGGGGTTGGCACAAAGGCGGGCGGGAAATATCCAGCATCGGAGGTAATCGATGGTGGGAAACCGGACGGCGCTTGCGCCTGTGGCTGAGGCGCCGGAGACGGTCGGCCTGGTGCGCCGGCCTGCACGAACACGTTGGGGGCGGGAACCGGATTGATGACGATACAGCGATACGAGGATCCGTCGCGGGGCGCAACAGGGTACTTGGCCGCAATGTACCCGGTGACCGACCGCAACACCGTCGCCAGCGCGGTCGCCTCTGGCTCGTCCTTGAAATCGAGCGTCAGCACGACGCCCTGCACGCGTTCTCTGGCGATGATCTTGGTTCGGCCTTCGCGTTCCCAGACCGCCAGAATGTCGCTCAATTGTGCATCGCGCGCGACCAGGGTGACCCGGCCGTCACGAACCGAGAACAGGATCTCGCCCGCCTGCGCTGGAGACACGCCTGCGGCCACGAGCAAGACGAGTAGTCCGCACGCCGGAGCGCCTGTCCATTTCATGGTGTGCCCACCTCAGTCTCACCAGTATAGCGCCGCACCGATCCCGACGCCAAGCCTCCGCTCGGGTCACACATACTTTTGGCTCGACCGGGCCTCGACCAGGCGCCGGATGCGCCGCCCGGCGCCCACCGGTCGTTGGAACCGCGCTGCGCGCGCTCGCCCCGCGGCCACCCGCGTCACCGTCGTATTTTGATCAGAAAGACCCGCACTGCGGACTGATAGATTGAACGGTGTCGAGAGTCACGCGATTTCACGTGAGCGCCAACACCTCGATGGATGCTCCGGGGGACACCGCGCGTGCTCGGGAATCTATTTCGACGGCGGGAACCGGTTGCCCACGAAGATGTCGTAGATCCAGCCGCCGAGCACGGCCCCGACCGGCGGCGCCACCACCGGCACCCACCACCAGTAGTTGCCGGCACGGAAGACCTCCGTGCCCCATCCCGCGATCGCCGTGAACAGGCGCGGCCCGAGGTCTCTCGCGGGGTTGATCGCGTAGCCCGCGTTCACGCCGAACGATGCGCCGATCCCCACGACGAGCAAACCGACGATCACCGGACCGAGGCCGGTCGGCGCGGGCGCGTTGCGCTGGTCGACGATCCCGAAGATGACCGCGACGAGGATAGCTGTGCCGACGATCTGATCGATGAACCCGCCGGGAAACGTGGAGAGGTAAGGCTGGGGATAGGTCGCGAAGATTCCCGCGGTGCCCTGCGGACCGAGGACCTGCCGCACGCCGCCGTCAAACGCGGTGAGTCCTTCCCGGTAGGTCAGATAGACAACGGCCGCGGCCGCGAACGCCCCCAGGAACTGGCCCGCGGCGTAGGGCAACACTTTTCGCCACGGAAATCCGCGATGCACCGCGAAGGCGAGCGTCACGGCGGGGTTCAGATGCGCGCCGGACACGCCTGCCGACACGTAGCAGCCCATCGCGACGCCGAGGCCCCACGCGACGTGGATCCCAAGAGGGCTGCCAGCCGACCCTCTGCTGACGACGAACTGCGCCACGACGCCGGCGCCGAACAGGATCAGCACGAAGGTTCCCAGGAATTCGGCCAGTACCTCTCGTAACGTTCCTCGCATCGTCGGACCACTCCTTCCATCTGCGTGAGGGCAACCGGCGAAGTATATCGCGAAGTATGATAGCCTTTTCGTGAATCCTGCCCCGTGTTCCCCACCTCGATTTCGGAGCGTACCCGTGGCCTATATCCTCGCGCTCGATCAGGGCACCACCAGTTCCCGCGCCATCCTCTTCGATCACGCCGGCGGCATCGCGGCGGTGGCGCAACGCGAATTCCAGCAGATTTTCCCCCAGCCGGGCTGGGTCGAGCACGACCCGCGGGAGATCTGGGCGTCGCAGATCTCGGTGGCAACCGAGAGCCTCGCGCGCGCCCAGGTGAGCGCGAGCGACGTGGCGGCGATTGGCATCACGAACCAGCGGGAGACGACCGTCGTCTGGGATCGCCAGACCGGCGAGCCGATCTGCCACGCGATCGTCTGGCAGGATCGCCGCACGGCGGACATCTGCGATCGCCTGAAGGCCGGTGGCTTCGAAACGCTCGTGCGCGACCGGACCGGTCTCGTGATCGACGCCTATTTCTCGGGCACCAAGATCAAATGGATCCTCGACCACGTCGAGGGCGCGAGGGCGAAGGCCGCAGAGGGCCGTCTGGCCTTCGGCACGATCGATTCCTGGCTCGTCTGGAACCTGACAGGTGGCCGGGTGCACGTCACCGATGTCAGCAATGCCTCGCGGACGATGTTGTTCAACATCAACACGCTCGCCTGGGACGACGAACTGCTGCGGATGCTCGACGTGCCGGCGAGTTTGCTGCCCGACGTGCGGGCGTCGAGCGAGGTGTACGGCCGCGTGGCCGCCGGCCTGGGCCTTGAGGGCGTGCCGATCGCCGGCATCGCCGGGGATCAGCAGGCGGCGCTGTTCGGCCAGATGTGCGTGACGCCCGGCATGGCGAAGAACACGTACGGGACGGGGTGTTTCCTTCTGCAGAACACGGGCGAGCGTCCGGTGCGCTCGGAGAACCGGCTCCTGTCCACGGTGGCGTGGACGATCAAGGGTCGCACGGAGTACGCGCTGGAGGGCAGCGTGTTCATCGGCGGCGCAGTCGTGCAGTGGCTGCGCGACGGGCTGGGCCTCATCCGGGAGTCTGGCGATGTCGAGCGCCTCGCCGCCACCGAGCCGGACAACGGCGGTGTCTACCTGGTGCCCGCCTTCGCCGGCCTCGGCGCGCCGCACTGGGACCCCTACGCCCGCGGCCTCATCGTCGGGATTACGCGGGGCACGACGGCCGGCCACATCGCCCGCGCCGCGGTCGAGAGCATCGCGTACCAGGTCTACGATCTGCTCGACGCGATGCACCGTGACACCGGCGTCGCGCTCGGCGAGCTGCGCGTGGACGGCGGCGCCGCGCGCAACAACGCGTTGATGCAACTGCAGGCAGACCTGCTCGGCGTGCCGGTCGTGCGACCCGAGGTCACCGAGACGACGGCGATTGGCGCGGCGTACCTCGCCGGGCTTGCCGTCGGGTTCTGGGGATCGGAACAGGAAATTGCCCGGCAGTGGAGGGCCGAACGGCGCTTCACCCCGTCGATGCCTGGAGCGGACGCCGAACGGCTTCGCGGACGTTGGCGGGAGGCCCTCGAGCGGTCCAAGGGGTGGCTCGGCGCGGGGACGTAACGATGAACCGCGGAGAGATGCTGAGTCGGATTGCACTGCGCGAGGAGCCGTGGGACATCGTCGTGATCGGTGGCGGCGCCACCGGCGTCGGGATTGCCGTGGATGCTGCGTCGCGCGGGTACGACGTGCTGCTGTTCGAACAGCACGATTTTGCCAAGGGCACGTCGAGCCGCAGCACGAAGCTCGTCCACGGGGGCGTCCGGTATCTGGAGCAGGGCAACATCTCGCTGGTGATGGAGGCGCTGAAGGAGCGGGGCATTCTGCGCCGGAACGCGCCCCACCTGGTGACCGACCTCGCGTTTGTCGTCCCGAACTACGACTGGTGGGAGGCGCCGTTCTACGGGCTCGGCCTGAAGGTCTACAACGTGCTGGCCGGCAAGTACGGGTTCGGCGACTCGGAGATCCTGTCGCGTGATGAGACGCTCGCCCGGTTGCCGACCATCAAGACCGAAGGCCTGCGCGGCGGCGTCGTCTACTACGATGGCCAGTTCGACGATTCGCGGCTGCTCATCAATCTGGCCCAGACCGCGGCCGAACAGGGAGCGGCGCTGCTCAACTACGCTCGCGTGGTCGGCGTCACCAAGGCCGCTGACGGGTTCATCGACGGCGTCGTGGTTCGCGACGAGGACACGGGGCGCGGTATTGAGGTGGGCGCCAAAGTCGTCATCAACGCGACGGGGCCGTTCGCCGACAGCGTCCGCCGCCTGTCGGACCCGCAGGCCCCGGCGATCATCGCGCCGAGCCAGGGCGTACATCTGGTGTTCGACGGATCGTTTCTTCCCGGCCGGAACGCCATCATGGTGCCCCACACCCGCGACGGCCGCGTGATGTTCGCAATTCCGTGGCACGGCCACACGCTGGTGGGGACCACCGACACGCCGATCACGGAGCCGACGCTGGAACCGCGCGCCTTCGACGAGGAGATCGCGTTTATTCTCGAAACCGCCGCGAAGTACCTGCATCACGCGCCCACGCGCGCCGACGTCCTCAGCGTGTCGGTCGGGATCCGGCCGCTGGTGCGTGCCGACGGCGCGGCGTCGACGGCCGCGCTCTCGCGCGACCACACCATTCACATCGACACGTCGGGACTGCTGACCATCGCGGGAGGGAAGTGGACGACGTACCGGCACATGGCCGAGGACGCGGTCAACCACGCGGCGATGCTGGCGCATCTGCCCGAACAAGCCTGCGTCACCAAGACGCTGAACATCCATGGCTTCCTCACGCATCCCGAGCGGTTCGGCGCGCTCGGCGTCTACGGATCCGATGCGATGGCCATCCAGGATCTGATCCGCGCGCACCCGCCGCTGGCTGCGCGCCTGCACCCGGCGCTGCCGTACTGCTGCGCCGAGGTGATCTGGTCAGCCCGGGTGGAAATGGCGCGGAGCGTCGAGGACGTTCTCGCGCGCCGGTGCCGCGCGCTGACCCTGAACGCGGCCGCCGCCATCGACATGGCGCCGGAGGTGGCCCGGCTGATGGCGGGAGAACTGGGGCACGACGAGGCGTGGCAGCGTCGCGAGGTGGCGGCGTTCTCCGAACTGGCCCGCCAGTCGCTGCTGGCCTGAGTCCGATCCGCCGGCGGCGCCGCGATCAGGCGTAAATGGGGCGCAGCACGCGGTGCACGTAGTCCATACTCGCCCGGCAGGACTCCCCGGGGCTGGTCGCCGTAAAATCCTGTTCCACGTTAATCCAGCCCTGATACGCCAGAGTCTTGAGCGCCCGCATCACGCCAGGGAAATCCACTTCGCCTTTCCCGAGGTCGCGCAGGTTCGGGAAGAAGTCGGGGCGCGTGAACGGCCGTACGCCGTCCTTGAAGTGCAGGTAGTTGAGGCGTGCGCCGTGCTTCTTGATCGCGCCCACCACGTCGCCGCCGGCCAGGTGGAAGTGCCCGGTGTCGAGTGCGAGGCCCACCAGGGCCGGGTCGCACCGCGCCATGATCGCGTCGGTCTCCTCAGGCGTCTCGACGACCGTGTTCAGGTGCGGATGCACGCCCACCGACACACCCTGTGCCCGAGCGCGCCGGCCGATCTCCTCGAGCACGGGTGCGATGCGCGCGATGGCCGCCATGCGGCTCATGCCCACGGGCGGGGGG
>JBAXOX010000008.1:0-95897 GCA_037133015.1 Acidobacteriota bacterium | reverse complement strand
CTGGTCGAGATCGACGGCCAGCGGTTCTACCAGGCCTTCCATCAGGACATCACCGAGCGCAGACGGATCGAAGCAGAACTCGAGACTGGCAAGCGGGAGCTCGAACTCTTCTTCGGCCTCGTGCCCGACCTGGTCTGCATCGCCTCGGTCGACGGCTTCTTCCTGAAACTGGGCGGCGCGTGGAAACAGACGCTCGGTTTCACGAACGCCGAACTGCTCGCCCAGCCGTTCGAGAGCTTCATGCATCCCGAGGATATCGCGGCGACGCGCGAGGAAGTTCTCACGCAACTCGGGGGCGGCTCCACGGCCAAATTCGTCAATCGGTATCGCACCAAGGCCGGCGACTATCGATGGCTGGAATGGACGGCGTCCCCGGCGGTGAATGGTGCGACGCTGTACGCGGCCGCCCGCGACATCACCGACCGCAAGCGGGCAGAGGAGGAAAAGGCCGTCCTCGAAGCCCGATCCCGGCAAGCGCAGAAAATGGAGTCCGTGGGGCTGTTGGCCGGCGGCGTGGCGCACGATTTTAATAACATGTTGGCCGTGATACTCGGACACACCGAGGTGGCGATGGAGGGTATCGATTCGGCGCAGCAGCTCCACGCCAGCCTCGACGAAATCCACAAAGCGGCAACGCGCTCCGCCAACTTGACCCGCCAATTGCTGGCGTTTGCCCGCAAGGAGACGATCACGCCGAAGGTGATCGACCTCAACGAGACCATGGCGGGCACGCTCTCGATGATCCGGCGTCTGGTGGGCGAGAACGTCCACGTGGCGTGGCAGCCGCATGCGGACCTGTGGCCCGTGCAGATCGACGCATCACAAATGGAGCAGGTGCTCATCAACCTGTGTGTCAATGCGCGAGCCGCCATCGCTGGTGTCGGTTCGATCACGATTGCGACCGACAACGCCGTCGATGATGCCGACTGGTCTGATGTCGCCAACGAGGTCCGTGGGGACTACGTTCGATTGACCGTCAGCGATACGGGCTGCGGCATGAGCGGCGAGACGCTGTCCCACATCTTCGAGCCCTTCTTCACGACCAAGGCGGTCGGCGAGGGGACCGGCATGGGGCTGGCCAGCGTGTTCGGCGCCGTCAAGCAGAATCGCGGTGTGATTCAGGTGCGAAGCGTGCTGGGAACAGGCACGACCTTCCGAATCTACTTGCCCAGGCACACCGCCACGGTCGCGCCATCGGGCACCGACGTCGAGATGGTACCAACGCTGCGCGGCCACGAGACGCTCCTGCTGGTCGAGGATGAGCCCGGTGTTCTGATGTTGGCGAAGAAGGCGCTCGAACGCAGCGGCTATACCGTGTTAGCCGCCGGCACGCCCAGCGAGGCCATCAGGTTGGCGACCGAATACGGCGGCCATATCCACCTGCTGATGACCGACGTGGTGATGCCCGAAATGAACGGCTTGGCGCTGGCCACGCGCCTGGACGCCATCCGTCCTCACATCAAGCGGTTGTTCACGTCGGGCTATCCGGCGGACGTGATCGCCGACCACGGCGTCGTCGACCACAGCGCCGCGTTCATTTCGAAGCCGTTCTCCATCAAGGCCCTGGTGGCCAAGGTGCGGGAGACGCTGGACCGGGACTAACGAAGGGGTACGCCTCGGGCGTGATCGTCTGTCCCTATTTATCCGCCCGGCCGTACCGGTCTTCCAGTCTGACGACGTCGTCGAGTTCGGGCGTCGAGACTTCGAAGATGTCCACGTCGTCGACCGCGGTCATACGATGCACCGTGCCGGCCGGCACGTGCACGCGATCCCCGGGCAGCATCTGGCGGCCGACCAGTTTGTCGCCCTCCTGGATCTCGAACAGCATCCGGCCCGAGTGGAGGTAGATGGTCTCGACCTTCTTGTTGTGGTACTGCAGGCTCAGGGCGTGGCCCGCGGTCACATGGATGAGTTTGCCGACGTACTGGTCCGTCTTGGCCCACAGCAGTTCGTAGCCCCAGGGTTTTTCCACCTTCGTCACGCCCGGTCGAGTCTCACCGTTCACCGTGTCCTCCTTCCAGGCCGGATCGCAGGGACCGGCCGTTGTTCCATTTGATGATATCCGGATACGACGCCGCGAGGTGGGCGGCGATCTGGTGGGCCGACCCGAGTGTGAGCGCCCGCGCAACCACGCGCCGCACCTGGCCGATCGAGAGCTCGCCGACGAGGTGCCGAGCCGCCGGAATCAGGGCCGGGCTCATGCTGAAGTTGCGCACGCCGAGTCCGAGCAGGGCGATGAGAGCGGCCGGATCGGCCGCCATTTCGCCGCACACCGCCAGAGGCCTCCCCCATCGGCCCGCCGCCCTGGAGACGGCGCGCACCAACCGCAGGACGGCCGGATGGAGCGGTTCGTACAAGCGCGCGACACGGCCGTCGGTACGATCGACGGCAAGCGTGTACTGGATGAGGTCGTTGGTGCCGATGCTGAAGAATGCGGCATCGGCCGCCAGCAAGTCCACCGTGAGGGCCGCCGAGGGCACTTCGATCATGGCGCCGATTTCGAGCGACGCGGCCGAATCGGTCCCGGCCCCCAGCGCCCGTTGTGCCTCGAGCAACGCCGACTTGGCCTGGCGCAGCTCGTCGGCCGACGCGACAAACGGAATCAGGACGCGCAACGCCCCGTGACGCGACGCCCTCACCAGCGCACGCAGTTGTGTCTGCAGGGTTTCGGGCCGGCTCAAGCTTAAGCGAATCGCGCGCAAGCCGAGCGGGCCCCTCGCCGCGTCCGCGCCGCCATCGGACACGCGCGCACCAGGGCGCGCCTCCATCCGGCTCTCGTCCACGTCGAAGGTCCGAATCGTCACCGGATGAGGCGCCATCCGTTCGATCAGGTCGCGATATGTCTCGTACTGCTCCTGCTCGCCGACCGCTTCGACCAGTCGCCCGCCGAGCATGAACTCCGACCGGAACAACCCGACGCCTTCGGCCCCGCTGGCCAGCGCCACGTCGACCTCGCCGGGCAGTTCGATATTGGCATCGAATCGAATGGCCACGCCGTCGGCGGTCGACGCGGGACGCATCAGGTGACCGGCGACGGGCACCGACACACGCTGCCGCTCACCCTTGGTCCGGGCGCGATCAATCATGTCGGCGTCCGGCCCAATCACGACCTCGCCGGAAAACCCGTCCACCAGCACCAGCACGCCCGGGCTCGCCAGTTGCGTCGCGCTCCGCAGGCTTGCCACGGCCGGCAGCCGCAACGCCCGCGCCAGAATCGCGGCATGGTCGGTCCGGCTTCCGGCGTCCATGGCCAGGCCGATCACGCGATGGCGGTCGAGTTGGCCCGCCACTGAGGGCGGCAGTTCGTCGGCCACCAGAATGGAGGGTTCGTCGAGCGCCAGTTGGAGTCCGCCCGCCCGCCTTGGGATCGGCGCGAGGTTGCGCCGCAGGCGGCCCACCACGTCGGCCACGTCGCCGCGCCGCTCGCGGAGGTAGCCCTGGTCGACGTCCATGAAGATAGCGGCAAACTCCTCGAAGGCCCGCTCGACGGCCCATTCGGCATTGAGGCGTTCGGCCGACACGATCTGCTTCGCCCTGGGCACCAGCAGTTGGTCGTCGAGCATGAGCAACTGCGCCTGGAACAGGTAGGCAAGGTCGGGCCCGGCCGACGCCAGCACCCGCGCATGGATGCTTTCGAGTTGGCCGCGGGTGGCCTCTCGCGCGGTTTCGAGCCGCGCGATTTCGCGCCCGACGTGCGCCTGGCCAATCGCGTAGCGAAGCGTGACGGAATCCTGCACGAGCAGGGCCGCCGGCCCCCACACCACGCCGGGCGAGACGGCGATGCCGGTGAGCGTCTTCACGATCGCTCACCGAAACGGGCTTCGACCAGCGCGCAGAGCGCGTCGAGGGCGGCTTGTTCGTCGGGCCCCTCGGCGCTCAAGTCGATGCGGCTGCCGTATGACGCGGCGAGCAGCAAAATGCCGAGAATGCTCTTGCCGTCCACCGCGCGGGTGTCGCGCGTGACGGTGACGCGCGCGTCGAAGCTGCCGGCCAGGTGAACGAAGCGAGCGGCTGCCCGCGCGTGCAGACCGAGTTGGTTGTTGACGACGACGCTCCTGGCGACCATGTCAGCTCTTGGGCTCCCCTCGCATCAAATCCGAGGCGACATGAATCGCGCTGCGTCCCGTTTCGCGCAGCTCCCGGGCGACCGCCAGCAGGTCCTTGGATTCCCGCAGCCCCGTCAATTTGATGAGCATCGGCAGGTTGACGCCCGTCACGATCTCGACCTTGTCGGTTTCGAGAAAGGTCAGGCTCAGATTCGACGGGGTGCCGCCAAACATGTCGGTGAGCACGAGCACACCGCCGCCGCCCTGGAAGCGGACGATCGACCGGCTGATTTCCTCGCGCGCGTCGTCGGTGTTGTCGTGCCACCCAATCGACACTGCGGCAAATTGCGGCAGGTCGCCCACAATGGCTTCGGCGGCATTGAGCAGTTCGGTCGCCAGTTGTCCGTGCGTCACCACTACCACGCCAATCATCGTCGCTCCCCGGGGCACCGGTCGGCCCCTGCTGCGCTCTTACGTTCCGAGTCCCATGTCGCGGTGGCGGACATGGTACCGTGTGCCGTCGATGGGGCCCAGCGACTTGCGCAGCGTTTCCGCGATGTAGACGGAACGATGCCGGCCGCCGGTGCAGCCGATGGACACGGTGAGATAACTCTTCCCCTCGACGGCGTACAGGGGAACCAGAAACTTCAGCAGGGTCGCGAACCGCACGACCGTGTCGAGCGTCACCGGATGGCTCTCCATGAACCGCACCACGCCCTGATCCAGACCGCTCATCCGCCTGAACCGAGGCACGAAATGCGGGTTGGGCAGGAACCGTACGTCGAACACCAGGTCGCTCTCGGGCGGCACGCCGTGCTTGAATCCGAAGCTCAGGAACGTGACCTGCAGGCGCGAGGTTCGGCCGCCCTGCCGCGACATCGACACGAAGGCCTCGCGCAGTTCGTGGACGGTGAAGGCGCTGGTATCGATCACCTCGTCGGCCAGCCGGCGAATCGGTTTCAGCAGGCGCCGCTCTTCGAGAATGCCTTCCAGAATCGGCCGTTCGTGCGCCAGCGGATGCGGTCGCCGCGTCTCGCTGAAGCGTCGGACCAGCGTGTCGTCGTTGGCGTCGAGATAGATGAGCAGCGGCTTGAGGCCCCGGATCCGGCGCACCCGCCGGAACACCGCCGGAAAGTCGGAGAGCTGAACGCCCTCGCGGACATCGACGACGATCGCCACTTTTTCCAGGTCGGATCCGGCCCGGCTCGCCAGCGACGCCATCGTCGCGACCAGCGGCATCGGCAAATTATCAACGCAGAAGTACCCGAGGTCCTCGAGCGCGTGTATCGCATGCGATTTGCCGGCGCCCGACACGCCCGTCAGGATGACAAACCGGGCTTCGGCCACCCGCGCGCCGACGCCGGTGGTGCGTGGGACCGTCTTCATGGGTCAAGATCTCCGTCGCCCAGTCCGTCGGCGTCGTCGTCGGGTTCCGGGGCGCCGGCTGCCAGTTCGCGATCCAGCCGGTCGGCCAGACGCTGCGCGGCGTTGATCCCGCGCGACCGCAGCAACTGGTTCCGTGCGGCGACCTCCACCAGGTTGGCCACGCTTCGCCCCGGCGCCACCGGCATACGAATCAGCGGCACGCGCAGGCCCAGCACGTCGAAATGCTCCTCGTCGATCCCGAGGCGGTCGTACTGCCGCCCCGCCTCCCAGCGCTCCAGCTGCACCACCAACTCCACGCGCTTCGACACGCGCGTGGACGCCACGCCGAACAGGTCCTTGACGTTGACCACGCCCAGTCCGCGAATTTCCATGTGGAAGCGGGTCAACTCCGGGCACGTCCCGATCAGCACCGATTCGGCCCGCCGCCGCACCTCGACGGTATCATCGGCGACCAGCCGGTGCCCGCGCAGAATCAAGTCCATGGCGCACTCGCTCTTGCCGATGCCGCTCTCGCCGACGATCAACACGCCGAGGCCGAGCAGATCCATCAGCACCGCGTGGAGAATGGTGCGCTCAGCGAGGAGATCCTCCAGATAGCCGGTGAGTTTCGCGATGGCGATGGGCGTGGCGATTCGCGTGCGCAACACCGGCACGGCGACGCGCTCCGCCTCGGCCGGGAGTTCATCGGGCACGGCGTTGCCGTCGGTAATCAGGATGCACGGGATGTCGTGTCTCAGCGTGCGCGAGAGGCTCGTCACGCGCGCGTCCGGGGACAGGCTGTCGAGGTAGCCGAGTTCGCTGGCGCCGAACACCAGCACCCGGCCTGGCTGCAGGTAGGCGTCGAACCCCGCCAACGCGAGGCCGGTCTTGAGCACGTACGGGCTGAGAATCAGGCGTCCCAGACCTTCGCGGCCCGCCAGCAGTTCCAGGCCCAGGTTGAAGGCGTCGGCCCGCACTCGTAACAGGCTGCCCACCATCACGCTATGGCCTGGCGAAGGCGGCGGCGGCGGGCCGGCGACCATCGTGCTCAGCCCTGCGGCTCGATCAGGCCCAGATCGCCGTCCTTGCGCCGGTAGAGCACACTGACGGCCTCGGTTCCGGGATTCCTGAACACGACGAACGCATCGGCCGACGGCCCGACCAGTTGCGCGGCCTCTTCGAGCGAGAGCGGGCGCACCGCGTACCGACGCGCCCGCACGATCCGCCGGACGGTGGCCGGGGGAATCGCGGCCTCGGCGACGCGGCGCGGCGGCTGCGACGCCCGCTTGCGTTCCTGCCACTTGCCCTTGAGCGTCTCGACCTGCTGAATCACCTTGTCGGACGCATCGACCAGCGATCGCTCCCAGGCGGTGGCCGCCGCGGTGGCCTGGAGCAGATGGCCTCCGCGCATGTGCACGTGGAGTTCGGTGACGTGCCGGAACTTCTCGAGCCGCAGCTCTACCTGGCCCGACACGCCCTTGTCACTCAAGATGCGCTCGAGCCTGGCGAGCTTGCGCCCGACCAGCTTGCGCAGATCCGGCGTGATATCCACGCCTCTTCCTGTCAGTGCCAGTCTCATGACGGCCTCAATAGAGCGTTTTGCGCTGATTGGACGTGGAGATCTTCAGTTCCTCGCGATACTTCGCGATCGTCCGGCGGGCCAGGACCAGGCCCTCCTTCTGGAGGATGCTGACGATCTTCGAATCGCTCAACGGCTTGCGGGCGTCCTCGGCGTCGATGATCTTCCGGATGCGTTGCTTGATCGTCACCGACGAGACGCTGTCACCGAAGGAACTGCTGATCCCGCTGTGGAAGAAGTACTTCATCTCGAACACGCCTTGCGGCGTGTGCATGTACTTGTTGGTGACGACCCGACTCACCGTCGATTCGTGCATCCCGATGTCGTTCGCCACGTCGCGCAGCACCAGCGGCCTGAGGCACTCGATTCCCTGGTCCAGGAATTCCCGCTGGAACGTGATGATGCTGGTCGCCACTTTGTGAATCGTCTTCTGCCGCTGTTCGACCGACTTGATCAGCCACAACGCCGACCGGAACTTGTCCTTGACGTAGGCGCGCGTCTCATCGGTATTGTCGGCGCTCTTGTCGAGCAACCGGCGATACACCGGACTGATGCGAAGCTGCGGCAACCCCTCTTCGTTCAGGGCCGCCACGTACTGATCCTCCACCTTGATCACGTAGACATCGGGCATCACGTAATGGGAGTCCGGCCTGTTGAACCGGCTGCCCGGCTTCGGATCCAGGTGACGGATCAGCTCGACGTGTTCCTTGACCTCGTCGATCGTCATGCCCAGCTTCTTGGCGATCTCGGGCACCTGATGGTTCTGCAGCAGGCGCAGATGCTCGGTCACGATGCGTTCGGCGATCGACGTGTCGTGGCCGATGTGCCGCAACTGGAGGCTCAGGCATTCCTGCAGGTCGCGCGCGGCGACCCCGACCGGGTCGAACCGCTGCACCACCTGCAGGGCTCGCTCGACTTGCTCGACGCTCCACCCGCCCATCGTCGCAATCTCGTCGACCGACGCCACCAGGTACCCGTCGTCGTCGAGGTTGCCGATCACCGCGTCGCCAATCGACCGCGTGGTCTCGTCGGTCGCCTGTAGCGACAACTGCCACTGCAGGTGGTCGGCGAGCGACGTGCTCGTCGACAACGTGTTCTCGATGGGGGGGAGTTCCTTGACTTCCTGCTGGGTCCGCGGCCGGTAGCCATCGTCGAGGTAATCGCCGAAGAAATAGGCGTAGTCGCTGTCGTCCCAGTTGTCGGACTTGGGCGCCGAGGCCTCGGCGTCGCCCTCCGATTTTTCGGAGGCCGCGTTCTCGGCGGCCTGCGCGTCGTCGGTGGCCACTTCCTCGAGCATCGGGTTCTCGACCACCTCCTGATTGAGCAGGTCGGCCAGTTCCAGCGTCGACATCGGCAGCAGCTTTATCGCCTGCTGCAACGACGGCGTCAGGATCAGTTTTTGAACGAGTTTCGTGTGCAGTTTCTGCTGGATGGCCATGGCCGCCTGTACCGAAGTGTAGTCGTTCGGACGACTATCAGTCCAGCCGGAAATCGGCGCCCAGGTAGATGCGTCGAACCTCTTCGTCGGCCGCCAGGCTCTCGGGGGTGCCACTGCGGAAGATCACGCCATCGTTGACGATGTAGGCGCGATCGGTGATCCGCAGCGTCTCCCGGACGTTGTGGTCGGTGATGAGCACCCCGATGCCCCGCTGCTTGAGGTGGAAGATGATCTTCTGAATGTCTGACACCGCGATCGGGTCGATGCCGGCAAACGGCTCGTCGAGCAGGATGAACTGCGGCGACACGACCAGCGCCCGCGTGATCTCGACGCGGCGGCGCTCGCCGCCCGACAACGTGTACGCCGGAGCCCCGGCCAGCGGCGTCAGATTCAACTCGGCGAGCAGTTCCCGCAGCCGGGACCGTCGCTCGGCCGACTTGATCGGCAGCGTCTCGAGGATGGCGTAGATGTTCTGCTGAACCGTGAGGCCGCGGAACACCGACGGCTCCTGCGGCAGGTAGCCGATGCCCTTGCGCGCCCGGATGTACATCGGGTCGTCGGTGACGTCGATCCCGTTGAGCAGCACCCGGCCCGAATCCGGGGCCGTCAGGCCGACGGTCATGTAGAAGGTGGTGGTCTTGCCGGCGCCATTCGGGCCGAGCAACCCGACCACTTCGCCCGATGCCACGTCCACACTGACGCCCTTGACGACCGTGCGGCCGCCGTACGACTTGGTGAGGGCATCGGTGCGGAGCGTAGCCATTCAGTCTTTACGTGGCTCCCCGCACAGGGCGCCAGCCTTCATCTGTGTGCGAAATTCCTCGGTCCCGTCGACCGAGATCGTATTCGAATCTTTGAAGAATTTCAAAGTTCGGCCCGTCGTTTCGCGGGAGTCCGCGCACACCTTGACCGGCGCGCCGAGCATCACGTAGCGCGCGTCGTCGGCGAAATAGGTCAGCCGCTCGCCGGTGGCGAACCGGGCGGCGTCCCGGGTGGAGACGTTGGCATACGCCTCCACCCGATCCAGTTCGGCACCCGACGGTTTGAGGAATAGTTCGATTCGGTCGGCGTGCAGATCGCCTTGCGGACCGAAGGCGTGCGCATTGGTCGTGTAGGTCGCCACGCGATGGCTGTCCAGGTAGCTCATCGTGTTGCCCGCGGCGATGCTCGCGGTTCGCGTCACCTTCTTGGTCTTCGCGTCGGTCTGCTCCAGCATCAGCGTGGATCGCGCGTTGCCCTTGGCCGCCAGATTCCCGCCGGCGTCATCGACGGTCACACTGTCGCCCGAAATCGCTGTGTCGCCCTGCCACAGGCGCGCATCCTTGCTGTAGATGGCCAGATGCTTGAGACCGTCGTAGACCAGGTTATCGGCAGTCGCGTACACGGGCAGATCCTGTTTCAGCATCGCCGCGCGATGCACCGTGCCCGCCGCTCCTGCCGCCGCCGCCGCCACCATCACACTGCGAACGTCGGTGGTGGCAGCCACCTGGCGCGTGTCCACCGTCATCTCGATCGTCCGGGCGTCGATGGTGACCTGCCCATCGGTGACGCGCGGCATGCGGCCCGACACCTCGTCGTTGCCCTCGAGCTCGACGACGCTGCGTTTCACCAGGTACCGCGCCGATCCCGACAGCGACCGAAGCGGGGCCTCGTCGAAGCGGACCGAACCGGCGAACCTCGCTTCGTCGATATCGCCGAGCCCCGGCTGCGTCACCAGATCCAGCGTCCGCCCGGTGACGCGCCGCGTGACCGGGCCCGACGCGCCCTGTCGCGTCTCGCGATACACCACGTCGCCGATCAGTTTCGCCGAGGTGAGACCCTTTCCGGGCTCGCCTTTCGAGGTGAGCGTGCCGGCCGAAATCACCCGCGCCGGCTCCTCCTTGCTCGCCGGCAGCGTCAACGTCATGTTGTCGCGCGCGGTGAGCCCCGACACCGTGCTCCCGTCAGGCGCCAGACGCACGTCAATCCAGTCGGCCGTAATTCTGCGGGCCCCGCCCGACGCGTCCATCATGTCCACCGACGCATTCCGGGACAGCGTGGCCCCTTGCAGCGTCCGCCCGTCGCCCGCGAACTCGAGCGTGACATCGTCGGCCTGCATCCCCTTGACCGCGCCCGATCCGTCGCCCAGGCCGCTGATCCGCGAGGTGCCCCGCATCTCCAGCGACGTCACTTTTGCATCGTCGTCCGTGAGAAACGCGGTGGACGCCTCGCTCTCGAGCACCCGGGATCCGGTGGTCAACCGAAAGCCTCTCTCGAAGCGCGCGTAGTGGTCTCGCCGCGCCAGCGTCGCGGCGCCGGCGTCGATCGTCGTCACCTCGCCGGTGGGCGCAGCGGGCAGCATCTTGAGGGCGGCGTTGTCGAGGAGCCAGATCACGTCGGCATTCTGGTCGTAACTCATCCCGGTGGACGATCCGGAGAGCCGGTTGCGCGTGAATTCGAAATGCTGCGGCGTCCGGAGCACGCCTTCCTTCTGATTGAACGAGGCCTCCTCGGTCCGGGCCACCAGGCCGTCGTTGGCCGTCAACTCGATCGCGCCCCGCATCACGAGTTGCTCCTGATTGGGACCGATTTCGGCTTCCTTGCCCTTGAGCGTGAACGTGCGGCCGTCCCGGTGCGGAATGACCGCCCGAACGCCGGTCAACTTCTGGCGACCGTCTTCGTAGGCCAGGCTGTGGTCGAACTCGACGTTCCACTTCTCCGCCTGCGCCCCTAAGCTGCGGACCGAGCCTTTGGTGGCTTCGGCCGCCGCCGCGCTGTCGACGCGCCCAACCGCCCGCTGCCCTTTCGACGGCGGCTTCGAGCCGCGAATCGAAACGAACAACACGACCGCGAACCCGACACCGAAGACCGCGACCGCGGCGCGCAGCCATTTCTGCCAGCGGCTCATCGGTCGCCTCGTTGGGCCGCCCGCACGTCGGCCAGCGACAGTTCGTTTCTCGTCATGCCGTTGAACGTATTCTGTTCGACCCAGAACGCGACGTCCAGCGCCGAGCGCGACTCCTCGATGACGGCGGCCCGCTCCGCGCCCCTCCAGAACACCGCCCGGAAGGCCGCGCCGTCCTGCCGCACGCTCAGGCTGAGATGGCGATCTTTCATCCGGCGCGGTCCGTCGGCCACCGTCACCGCCCGCGAATGGAACAGCGGTTTCGCGTTGCCGGCGCCGTACGGCCCCAGGGCGCCCAGGATCTCCAGCAATCCGTCGGTAATCTCCGGCAGCCGCAGCGCCGCGTCGAGCCGGAGCCTGGGCCGCACGTCGTCGGGCCCGAGACGCTCGTCGGCCCAGGTCGTCACAGCCTGCCGGAACGCCTTGATCCGGCCGGTCTCCATCGTCAGCCCCGCGGCAGCGCGGTGACCGCCGAACTTCTCGAACATCCCGGCGTGCGCCTCGAGGGCGGCCAGGATGTCGAATCCAGGAATGCTGCGGCACGAACCGTGGGCGGTGTCGCCGTCAATAGACATCACGATGGACGGCCGGTGAAACGCGTCAACCAGCTTGGAGGCGACGATCCCGATGACACCCCGATGCCAGCCCTCGCCCGCCACCACGAGCACCGATCGCGCGCCGATGTCGGGGTCGCCTTCCACCATGCGCTTGGCGTGCGCCACGATGGTCCGCTCTTCCTGCTGACGCCGCTCGTTCTCGTGATTCAGCTGCGTGGCCAGATCGCGGGCCTGCGTCGCCTCGCCATCATCCGACGCGAGCAGCAGCCGCATGGCGATGTCGGGCGTGCTCATTCTGCCGGCCGCGTTGATGCGCGGCGCCAGCATGAACGCCACGTGATAACTGTCGATCGTCTTGCCAGTGAGGCCTGCCGACTCGATCAGCGCCCGCAGACCAATCTTGTTGGGGCCTCGCGACAGGGCCTCCAGGCCCAGCTTGGCAATCACCCGGTTCTCGCCCACCAGCGGCACCACATCGGCCAGGGTGCCCAGCGCGGCGATCTTGACGAAACCGGGCAGCCAGCGATCGTGGCCGGTCCGACCGCACAACGCCTGCACCAGTTTCAGGGCCACGCCCACGCCGGCCAGATTCTTGTCCGGGTACGTGCACGACGGCTGCCGCGGATTGATGATGGCCACCGCGTCTGGCAGGTGATCGTCGGGTTCGTGGTGATCGGTGATGATCAGGTCGACGCCCAGTTCCCTCGCCCGCCGCCCCGCCTCGACGCCGCGAATGCCGCAATCGACCGATACGATCACCCGGACGCCCTCGGCGTGCAGCCGATCGATGGTCGCGGCATTGAGTCCGTAGCCGTCCCTCAGCCGCTCCGGCAGAAAGTGCCCGACGTTGGCGCCCAGCAACTCCAGCGTCCGACGGACGATGACCGTCGAGGTGATGCCGTCGACGTCGTAGTCGCCGTGCACCACGATGCGTTCGCCGTTGGCCACCGCGGCGAGCAGGCGCTCCACCGCCGGGCGCATGCCCTCAAGGCGAAATGGATCGTGCAGGTGGTCGAGGGAGGGATGCAGAAAACGATCGGCCGCCTCGGGCGTGTCCACCCCGCGCAGGCACAGCAGGCGCGCGAGCAGCGGCTTCAGCCCGAGGGCCTCGGCCAACGTGCCGGCTTGTGTCGGGTCGCACGCCAGCTCGTCCCAGACATAGGAGACCATCAGCGGGGGCTGGCGTCCGGGCTGACGAGGGCCGCGGCCTCGCCGTCCACGAAATCGATGCCGAGCCGACCCATGTTCCGGAACTTCTGGTAGCGGCGGGCGAGCCGGTCCTCGGATGTCCATCCGGAGATTTCGGCCAGCGTCCGGGTGATGGCCGCGTCCAGATACTCCGAGGCTTTCGCCGGATCCTGATGCGCGCCGCCCAGCGGTTCGGGCACGATCTGATCCACGATTCCAAGACCGATCAAATCCGGCGCCGTCAGTTTGAGCGCCTGGGCCGCTTCGACTTTCCGCCCCGAGTCGCGCCACAGAATGGCCGAACAGCCTTCGGGTGGAATGACGCTGTAGATGGCGAATTCCTGGATGAGCACCCGGTCGCCAATCGCAATGCCCAGCGCGCCGCCGCTTCCGCCCTCGCCGCAGATCGCGATCACCACCGGCACGTCGAGCACGGCCATCTCGCGCAGGTTGTAGGCGATGGCCTCGGCCACGCCGCGTTCCTCCGACTCGATGCCGGGAAACGCCGCGGGGGTATCGACAAACACGATCACCGGCCGGCCGAACTTTTCGGCGATGCGCATCGTGCGGATGGCCTTGCGATAGCCTTCGGGCCTGGCGTATCCGAAATTGCGGGCGATCTTCTCCTTCGTCGTCCCGCCTTTTTCGTGCCCGACCACCAGCACGTGCTGCCCGTGATACCTGGCCGAGCCGCAGATGATCGCCTTGTCGTCGGCGAATCGACGGTCGCCGCGGATCTCGACGAAATCGGTAAACAGGCTCTCGATGTAGTCGGAGGTACCCGGCCGGCCCGCATGGCGCGCCACCAGCACCCGCTGCCACGGCGTCAGCGTCGTGAAGATTTCCGCCCGCAGGCTCTCGACCCGGCCCTTGAGCCGATCGATGTCCTGACTGCGGCTCTCGGTCCGCGGCATCATGCTCAGCGCCTCGATCTCCTTTTGCAGGACACCGATGGGCTCTTCGAATTCCAGCAGTTCAACAGCCATCACACTCCCCTACTGACGATCCTACCGCAGTGTGACCGTGCCCGGGCCGCAGATCCGTTCCAGTTCGCCGATCAGCCGGTCCGAGGGACACACGCGGGTCTGGCCCGACAGCTCCGCGCGCACCCGCAGCGTGCGGTCGCCCGAGACCACGTCGAGTTCCAGCGCCACCCGGCAATCGCCCTTGTGCCGGCTGAGCACGTCGGACACCCCGCCCAGCACGCCGGCGTCGCTCGCCGACGCCGCCAACCGCAGCACCAGCTGCTGGGTGATCTGGGCCCGCACGATTTCGATCGACTGAATGTCCGACGCCAGAATCCGCATCGTCTCGTCGTCCCGGTCGAACCGGCCGCGCACCAGCACCACGGCGTCGGTCTGGAGCAGCGCCGCCGCCTTGGCAAAGGGTTCCGGAAAGACCACCACCTCGATGGTGCCGTGCGGATCGTCCAGCATGAACGCCGCCATCCGATCGCCCTTCTTCGTCTTGAGCGGCCGCAGCGACGCGACGATGCCCCCCACCGCCACCTCTTCTCCGCCGCGGCGCGAGGACGGCGGCGCGTCTGGAGGTGGGCCGTCTTCCTCGGTCGCCTCCGGCTTGTCCATGGAGGCCGCCAGTTCGCCAATGGTGCGCGCACCGAAGGTCTTGAGGTCGTCGGCGTACCGGTCGATCGGGTGTCCGCTCAAGTACAGCCCGAGCGCCTCTTTCTCGTAGGCCAGTTGCTGGGCGTCGCTCCACCCCGGCGCGGCCGGCAACGGCACCTCGGCCTCGGATGCCAGATCGCCGCCCCCGAACAGCTGCGTCTGGCCTTTGTCGCGATCGCGCTGGTGTCGGTTGCCGTACTCGACCGCCGCGTCGAGCGCCGCCATCAGCCGCGGCCGATAGAGGCTGGGGCGTGGGTCCGGGCCCGCGCCGGCCGACGGGACCAGCGAGTCGAACGCACCCGCCTTCGCCAGGCTTTCGAAGACACGCTTGTTGACCAGGCGCAAATCGACGTCTTCGCACAACCGGTGCAGCGACTGGATGCGCCCCTGCGCCGCGCGCACCTGCAGCAGCGACGCGATGGCGCCCTCGCCCACGTTCTTCACCGCGCCCAGCCCGAACCGCACGCCGGCCGGCGTCACGGTGAACGACAGGCCGCTGGCGTTGATGTCGGGCGGCAGAATCGGCACGCCGAGTTCCCGGCACTCGTGGAGGTAGCCGGACAGCTTCGCGGTGTTCTGCGACTCAATGGTGAGCAGGGCGGCCATGAAGTGCCACGGATAGTTCGCCTTCAAGTACGCCGTGTGGTACGCCAGCAACGCGTACGTGGTCGAGTGCGACTTGTTGAACCCGTAGCCGGCAAACTGCTGAATCAGGTCGAACACGCGCTTCGACTTCTTTTCGGGGATCCCGCGCGCGGTGGCGCCCTTCATGAACGCGGCGCGTTGCGCCTCCATCAGCGCGACGTTCTTCTTCCCCATCGCTTTGCGGAGCAGGTCGGCTTCTCCCAGCGAGAAGCCCGCCAGTTCGCTGGCCACCAGCATCACCTGCTCCTGGTAGGCCATGACGCCGTAGGTTTCCTTGAGGATCGGCTCCAGTTGCGGCAACTCGTACTTGATGTCGACGCGCCCGTGCTTGCGGGCGATGAAGTCGTCGATCATCCCCCCCTTGATCGGTCCGGGGCGGTACAGCGCGTTCAAGGCAATCAGGTCTTCGAAGCGCCGCGGTTTCGCTTTCCGGAGGATGTCGCGCATGCCCGAACTCTCGAACTGGAACACGCCGAGCGTCTGCCCTTCGCAGAACAAGTCGAAGCTGCGCGTGTCGTCGAGCCGAAGCGTCTCCAGATCTAACCGCGTCCCCGTGGTCGCCAGAATCTGTTCCAGCGCGTCGCGAATCAGCGTCAGCGTACTCAAGCCCAGAAAGTCCATCTTGAGCAGACCGATGCGCTCGATCTCCTTCATGCCCCACTGGGTCGTGATTTCGTCGCGCGCCCCCTTGTAGAGTGGCGCGAACTGGGTGACCGGCCGCGGCGTGATGACCACGCCGGCCGCGTGCACCGACGCGTGGCGCGTCATCCCTTCGAGCCGTTTCGCCACGCCCAGCAATTCGGCGACGCGCGGATCGCTTTTCTCGAGGTCGCGCAGCAGGGGGTTCTCTTCGAGCGCCTTGTCGAGCGTCATCTCCAGCACCGCGGGAATCTGCTTGGCGACCCGATCGACGTCGGCGTACGACATGTCGAGCACGCGACCCACGTCGCGCACCACGGCCTTCGCCTTCATCGTGCCGAAGGTGATGATCTGCGCCACGTTCTCGCGGCCGTACTTCCGGGTGACGTACTCGATCACCTCGCCACGCCGTCGTTCGCAGAAGTCGATATCGATGTCCGGAAGCGAGATCCGTTCCGGATTGAGAAACCGCTCGAACAGCAAGTCGTACTGCAACGGATCGATGTCGGTAATCTTCAGGCAATACGCCACCAGGCTGCCGGCCGCCGAACCCCGGCCCGGCCCCACCGGAATGCCCTGCTCCCGGGCGTAGTGAATGAAATCCCAGACAATCAGGAAGTAGCCGGGATACTTCATCCCCTTGATGACATCGATCTCGTACTGGAGCCGCGCGCGATAGTCCTCGAGGGGATGCCGCAGTTCCCCACGCGCCGCCGTCTCTTCAAGACGAGGCAACCGTCGCGCGAATCCCTCCCGCACCATGTGCTCGAAATACCCTTCGAGCGAATAGGAATCGGGAACCTGAAAATTCGGCAGGTAGGGACCCGAATCGCTCAGATCGACATTGCACCGCTCGGCGATCTCCACGGTCCGCCGCATCGCGTCCGGATGATCGCCGAACACCGCCTCCATCTGCTCGGGCGTCTTGAGAAAAAACTGATCCCCGAAATACTTGAGACGATCCACGTCGTTGACCGATTTGCCCGTGCCGATGCAGAGCAGGATGTCGTGCGGTTTCGAGTCCTCCTGCCGCAGGTAATGGACATCATTGGTGCAGACCAGCGGCACGCCGAGATCCCGGGAGATCTCCACCAGGCCGCGGTTGACCACGAGCTGGTCGGGCAATCCCTGATACTGCATCTCGAGAAAGAAGTTTCCGGCCCCGAGCACGTCCCGGTAGGTGGCCGCCGCGCTGGTGGCTCGCTGCAGTTGATCGGCCCGCAGGTGACTCGGTACTTCGCCCTTCAGGCAACTGCTGAGGCCAATCAGTCCCTTGGCATGAGCCGCGAGCAGGTCTTTATCGATTCTCGGCCGGTAGTAGAACCCCTCGGTATAACCCGACGACACCAGCGTGATGAGATTGGCGAACCCCTCGTTGGTCTCGGCCAGCAGCACCAGGTGGTTCGCCGTTTCGCCGATCGACCCGCTCTTGGTCAGCCGGCTGCCGGGCGCCACGTACACCTCGCAGCCCAGAATCGGCTTGATCCCGTGCGTGCGAGCCTTGTCGTGAAACGCGATCGCCGAGAACAGATTGCCGTGCTCGGTCACCGCCAGCGACGGCATCCCGAACCGCTCGGCCTGTCCGAGCAGTTCCTCGATCCGGCACGCACCGTCGAGCAGCGAGTACTCCGTATGCAGGTGCAGATGAACGAACTCCGCCATGTCGCTCCCATCAACTCAACCCGGGTCGCCCGCCTGGCCGCGCGAGGCGCCCTCACCCGACTGGCTCGAGGCTTTGACGTATTATACCGGGGTGGTTCGGCCCAGGCAGATTGGTTCGGCGATTCGCGTCGTCTCTCTTCCGCGCCGCCGATCCGTACGGGTTGTCTTGCTGGCCGGCCTGCTCGCTGCGCTGTCGCTCGCACCCGGAGCAGGACTCGCGTTTGGCGGGCCCAAACGCCCGCCGGTGCCCTCGTTCTGGGCGCCGTTCTACCCGCACTGGAGCACCGTGCTCGAGGCGAGTCCGATCGGGCCTCCCGCCTTCGACAAGACCCACGCCTACGTCGGATTGCGGGACGGGTGGCTGGTGGCGGTCGCGCTGGCCACAGGCGCGGTCGTCTGGTCGGTCGAGGCCGGCGTCACCACCGCGCCGGCGGCGACAGACGGCCTCGTGGTCGCCGTCAGCGAGGCGACACTGTTCGCCTTCGACGGCGCTTCGGGCGAGGCTCGTTGGCAGCAATCGCTGGGCGCGCCGGGCGCGCTGGCACCGGTTGCCGGCCCGGGCTGGATTGCCGTCGTCACCACCACACCCGAGTTGATCGTGCTCCGCCCCGGCGACGGGCGTGTGCTCTGGCGGCAGGCGTTGGCTGCGGCCGCCCGTGCCCTGCCGGTGGGCGATGCCGACCGCATCATCGTCGGGTTGACAGGCGGACGGGTGGTCGCCATGTCGGTCAAAGCCGGCACCCTCGAGTGGACCCGAACGATCAGCGGCACGCCACTGGTCCTGACCCTCATCAAGGACCGGTTGTTCGTCGGCTCGTCGGATGATTTTCTCTGGGCGATCGGCCCCGAGGGGGGCGGGCTGAAATGGCGGTGGCGCACCGGCGGGGACGTCGGCGGCACCGTCGCCGCCGACACCAATCGGGTGTACTTTGCGTCGCTCGACAACTCGATGGTGGCCCTGGGCCGCGGAGGCGGCGATCAGAAGTGGGAACAGCGCCTGCCGTCCAGACCGGTGGGCGGCCCCGTGCTGGCCGGCAACACGTTGCTGATGGCCACGGTGGGCAGCGAATTCAAGACGTTCGAAATCGACCGCGGCATGCTCACCGAAACCCTCACGCTGGCCGGTCGCCCGATCCACGCGCCGCACCTGATCGATTGGGACGGGCCGGAACCGCCACGCGCGATTGTCCTGACCGCCGGCGGCCAGTTGCTCGCCTTCGGGCCGATCGTCGAACCGCCGCTGGTGCCTCTGGATCCGATGCCTGGCAACGTCGTCCTGCTCCCAGAAACCCTGGACGACGTCGAGCCGCCGCTGGTGCCGATGATCTACCCGCCTGGCAGGCTGCTGCCTCCCGAAACCCTGCCGACGATCGTGGTCGTCAAGACATCGCGACCCGGACCACTCGCGCCAGGCGCTTGACGCCCTCGGTAATGCGCTCGGGCGAGGGCAGCGAGTACGACAGCCGGATGAAGTGCTGGCCGGTACCGTCCACGAAGAACGCGGCGCCCGCCACGTACACCACGCGTTCCTTCATGGCCGGAGCGAGCAGCGCCTCTCCGCTCAGCTGCGTGGGCAGCGCCACCCAGATAAAGAACCCGCCGCGCGGTTCCTGCCACGACGCGATGTCGCCGAGGTGCTCGCGCAGCGCCGATTCCATCGCCTCTTTCTTCGCGCGGTAGTGCTTCCGCAATCCCGGCAGACAGGCGGTCAGCACGCCCCGCTTCCACGTCTCGAAGACGATGCGCTGATCCAGCGCGCCGGTGCACAGGTCCGCCGCCTGCTTGGCCACGTCCAGCTTGGCGATCAGCGCTTCGGGAGCCACGACCCAGGCCACCCGAAACCCGGGCGCCAGCGTCTTTGAAAAACTGCTGAGATAGACCACGCGCCCGGCGGTGTCGTCGGCCTTGATCGGCCGCGTCAGGTGTTCGTCGTTCTCGCCAAAGAACAGATCGCCGTAGGGGTCGTCCTCGATGATGATCAGATCGTGCCGATCCGCCAGGGCCAGCAAGCCCCGGCGCTTGGCCTGAGAAATCAACTGTCCGGTCGGATTCTGGAAGTTGGGCACGACATACACCACGTTGGCCCGCTTGCCCGCCGCGCGCTCGCGACACAGGACCCGTTCGAGATCGTCGAGGTCGAGGCCATCGGTGTCCTGCCGGATCCCGACCAGGTCGGCCTGCGCGTCCCGGAACGACGCGATCGCGCCGGTGTAGGCCGGCAGTTCCACCAACACGACATCCCCCGGGTCGCACAGCACGCGCGCCAGCAAATCGAGTCCCTGCTGTGAGCCTGTCGTCACCAGCATCTGGCCCGACGTCGCGACGATCCCCCGCCGCGCGACGATGTCGGGGAGCGCCTCGACCAGCGGTCCGAAGCCCCGGGTTGGCCCATACTGCAACGCGTGGGCGTCGTGCCCGCCGAGCGCCGCGGCGGCGATTTCCGCGAAGGCGTCCCAGGCGAACACCTGCGGATCCGGGTAGCCCGGAGCCAGCGAGATCATGTCCGGGATGCCGGCCGCCACCACGCCCATTCTGCGGATGGCGGATCCCTGCATCTTCTCGCCCGCTCGGGAAAGAAATTTGTCGTAGTCAATCATGATGGCGTCACCGTCAAAAGGGCGCGAGGCGGATCAGGTCCGCATCCGCAGGTTCCGGCCCCGCCGACGCGTGGCGTCGGTACAGGCATAAATACGCGCCAAGCGCGCTGAGTCCGAGATACTGGAAGACCAGTCCGCGAAACATCCAGGCCAGCACCTGGAGGGGGATCACTGCCAGCCCGGCCAACGGCACGAACGCAATCAGGCCGAGACTGGTCGTGGCAATCAACGAGACAAACGTCGCGCCGACCACCAGGCCGAGCACCACGCCGAGTACGCTGAACGCGAGGCGCGGCTCGGCCCGAAGAAATCGAAACACGCGCCGGGCGCCGACCCGCACGCTGCACTCGTCAACCACCACCACCGCCTGCACCAGCAGGTAGACGAAATTGATGAGGGTGATCCAGACCGCCATGGCCGCCGACAGCGCCACGGCCGCCAGGGTCCAATCGAGCCCGCTCGACAGGGTGCCGCCGTAGCGGCCGAACAGCAGCACCAGGTAGGCCCCCGCAGAGCCCGCGTACACCACGCCGAGCAGCAGCGCCAGCCGCACGTACCGCCGGAACAACAACGCGCATCCGGCCTGGTACCGATCGAGGGAGAACCTCGCGGCGCTCCAGAAAGGGCGCAGCCACAGCGGGGGTTCCTCGATCGCTTCGGCTTCCCGTTCGCCTTGCGCGAGCACCACCACGGTGCCGCCCTTGACCAGCACCATGAAGACCGCGCCCGTGATCGTCACCAGGGCCAGCGCCACCAGGAACGCCGCCAGCGCGTAGGGTTCCGCCAGCAGCGCCGAGGCCACGAAGGCCACGCTGGTGCGCAGGTCGCCTCCGACCAATTCCGGCAGATCCCGTCCCAGCACGAGCGCCACCAGCAGCACGCCGCCCACGACGGGCACGCTGACCAGCATCTTGAAGGTCGAATCCGCCACGAACTGGATCGCCGTCAATTGCCAGTTGGCCGCCGCGACCAACGCACCCCGTTTGATCACGCTCTTGACGTTGGTGTCTTGGATCATCGCGCCAGCCCGAACCCCGAGCGCGCCGCACTCTCGCCGGCGACCGCCTCCTCTTATAGCACGCTTTGGAGCACGCCGTGGGACTGGCGCGCCCGGCTGCGGTTGCCCGACCGCATCCCGACCGCAACCTTGTCGGCGGAGGGTGGCGCGGGTATGCTGCACTGGACCGTTCATCATGCCAATTCCGGTCTCGTATCGACGCGTCCTCGCCTGGTTTGCCGCGCTGCAGATCGCATTCGTGCTGGGCGGCGCCGTGCGGGAGGTCTCCAGATTCGGCTGGAGTGACAGCGAGGCGACGGCGCGCGTGGCGGCCGACGTCACGCGATCGTTCGCCGCCATCGTCGCGAGTCTGGATCGCACCACCGCGCAGGTCGCGGCGCACGCCGACGTGGTGGCGAGAGCCTCGTCGGACGTGGCGGCCACGCGCGACCTGTTTGTCGCGCTCGCCTCGACGGTCGACGCGAATGGCGCGGTCACGGTGTATTCGCTTCAGAACGCGCCGCTTGCCTGGGCCGGACGGCCCTCCGATTTGGGATGGCTCCGGGCTCGAGTCGCGGGTCCGCAGGCCGTCTTTGTCGCACCCGGGCCGTCGGGGACCCGCTTGATTCGCGTCCAGCCCATCACCGACGCCTCCGCGGGCCCGGTACGCCGGATCGGCACCATCGTGTCCGAGCGCGACTTGCCCGCCGCGCCGGTGGCCTCTGCCGCCCCTCCCAACAACACGGTGCTGCTCTGGCCGTCGGCGCTGGTGCCCGTCCATCTCCGCACCCGCTACGAAGGCGCGGGCGAATCGCGTCAGCCAGGCGCCTTCCTGCTGGCCGGCGCTTCCGGCGAGCCGCTCCTGGAAGGCGCGGTGCGTGCCGAGGACATCGCGGCGGCGCGACGGGGCTTCCGGGCGCAGATCGCGGCCGGCGCGATCGGACTCTGCGCGCTTCTGTGCGCCTGGCTGGCTGTTCCCCTCATGACGTCAGCCGCCCGCCATCGGTCGCGGGCTGCGGCGGCGGTCCGTGTGCTGGGCGCGGTCGCGGTCGTGGCCGTCGGCAGGGTGCTGGCGCACGCGGCTGCGCGGGCGGCGGGCATCCTGCCGTCGCTCGACGTGGCGAGCGTCGTCCCGGCGGCGGTCGCCTCCTATATCGCCACGCCCGTGGATCTGTTCGCCACCGCGATGGCGACGGTGATCCTGACCGCGATTGCGGGCGAATCGATGACCAGGCTTCGGATTGCCGCCAGGCGTCAGCGGCACATCGTCACGTCCTCGGCGGCGTCCATCAGCCTGTTTGCCGGCGTCCAGATCGCGGCCGCAGCCAGCGTCGTCGTGCTGCTCGCCAAGTACGACGGCGCCCTCCACCAACTGGCGAAAGTGCCGGGCATCGATCTGCTGAGCTATTCCCTGCATCCGCTGGAATTCCAGCGCCTCGCCTTGGCTGTGGCGCTGCTCGGCCTTCACGCGTCGGTGGTGTGGGCCGCCGTTGCGCTCCTGCGGTTCGGGCTCCTCTGGTTCAATCCGCGCAACACGCCGCTGGTGCGCGTCGCGTGGATCGCGTGCTGGATCGGCCCGCTGGTGGCCTGGCTGGTCGGCACCCGGATGGTGCCGACGCCCACGCCCAGTTGGACCATCTTGCCGCCCGCCCTGCTGGCCATTGTGCTGGCCTGGGGAACGGTCCGATTTGCGCACTGGAGGCGTCGCGCCTCGCAAAGCGCCGCCATGTCGGCGCTGTTTTTGTCCCTGGCGCTTCCAGGGATTGCCCTGTATCCCGCCGCGTTTCTCCATGCCACCAGCGCCAACGAGGCGGTGGTGGAAACCAGGCTCGCACCCGACGTCATGCGGCAGCGCGACGACCTGCAGGTCCGGGTCCGCACCGCGCTGACCCAGATCGACCGTGTGCCGCGCCTGGCCGAACTGGCGATTGCGCCGTCGGCGCCGCGGCCCGTGTCGCCACCCACCGAATCCGCGTTCCTGGTCTGGTCGCAAACCGATCTCGGCAGACACCGGCTTACCTCGGCGGTCGAACTCTACGCGGCCGATGGGAGCCTGGTAAGCCGCTTCGCGCTCAATCTCCCCGAGTACACCTCGGCCCAGCAGAAGTGGCAGGAGGCGTCGTGCGAATGGGATTTGTTCGAAGAAGTGTCGCCCTTCGGATCCGACGAGCGCCGCCTGCTGCACGCGGGCCGCGGGCTGTGCGCCGACGGGCCGCATGGCCGTCAGATGGTCGGTGCGATCGTCATCCACGCCATGCTCGACTACGGGGCGCTGCCGTTTCTCAGTTCCCAGAATCCGTACGTCGAGTACTTCCGCACGATGCGCAACGCGGGGCCCGATTCTTCGCACGCGCGGGAAACCGAGTTCGCCGTCTACGGCTGGAGCCGACGGCCCTTGTTCGAATCGGGAACCGGCGCATCGACGCTCGACGAAGCGACCTTCCAGCGGGTCTATGCCTCCCGAACCCCGTTCTGGAGCCGGCAATCCTGGGCAGGCCGCTCGTATGACGTGTACCTGGCCAACGATCGCGCCGGCATCTACGCGCTCCGCCTGCCCACCTTTGACTGGCTGGGGCACCTGGTGGCGGTGGCCGAACTGGCCACGCTGGCCGGCGTCGTGTACATCGTCTGGCTGCTGGCGGGCGCCGTCGCGTCGCGGCTCGGCGTCTCAACCGCGGACCGGGGCCGCGAACTGTTTCTCGAGATCCGGGCGAGCTTCTACCGCAAACTCGCCATCGCGGTGGTGGCCGCCGCCGTGGTGCCCGTCATGTCTCTGGCGGCGCTCGCGCAGAGCTATATGTCCGGCCAGTTGCGCGCCGGCATCGAAGAGGCGGCCATTCGAACCGTGACCGTCGCCCAGCGCGTCGTCGAAGACTACGGCCGGCTCCAGGAGCGCACCGACAGCCCCGGGCAGCCGCTCACCGACGACATCATGGTCTGGATCTCGCGTGTCATCGATCAGGACGTCAACGTGTACGACGGCCCGCTGCTGGCGGCCACCAGCGAGCGCGACCTGTTCGCGTCGGGCCTGCTGTCCACCCGCACGTCGGCCAACGTATTCCGCGCCATTGCCCTGGACCGGCGGGCAACGTTTGTCGGCGAGGAGCGAGCCGGATCGTTTTCGTACCTCGTCGCCGCCGCGCCCGCCCGACTGTCAGGCCACGACGCCATCCTGACCGTACCGCTGACGCCGCGTCAGCACGCCATCGAAATAGAAATCGACGACTTGAACCGTCGGATCCTGTTGGCCGTGATCATCTGTGTCATGCTGGGATCCGGGCTCGGGTGGGTGATGGCCGAGCGCATCGCCGATCCGGTGCGCGCGCTTCAACGCGCGACCAGAAAGTTGTCGACCGGCGATCTCGACGTTCGTCTCGTGATGTCCTCGTCGAACGAATTGAGCCGCCTGGTGGACGCGTTCAACACGATGGCCGTCGAGTTGAAGCGCAACCAGCAGGCCGCCGGGCGCGCACACCGACTCGAGGCCTGGGCCGACATGGCCCGCCAGGTCGCGCACGAGATCAAGAATCCGCTGACGCCCATTCAGCTCTCGGCCGAACACTTGAGGCGCGTCCACCTCGACCAGGGATCGCCCCTGGGTCCGGTGGTCGATAACTGCATCGGGTCGATCCTCACGCAGGTGAGGCTGCTCCGGCAGATCGCCGGGGATTTCTCCAGCTTTGCCTCGTCGCCCACCGCCAGGCCGGTGTCGATCGCGCCAGCGGACCTGGTGGAGGAGGTCGTCGCGCCGTACCGACCCGGGTTGCCCGCAGCCGTTCGCCTCGAGGTCGACGTGCCCGACAGCCTCCCGGCGATGTACGTCGATCGGTCGCTGGTCGGACGGGCGCTCGCCAACCTGGTCGAGAACGCCCTGCACGCGATGGCTGGCGGGGGCTGTCTGACGATTACCGGCCGCGAGGCCGACGACGGGCGGCGCATCGAACTGGTGACGCGCGACACCGGCGTCGGCATGGAACCCGCCGCGCTCGGGCAGATCTTCGAACCGTATTTTTCCACCAAGGCGATCGGCACCGGGCTCGGGCTCACCATCGTCAAGCGCAATGTGGAATTGAACGGAGGCCGCGTGGCGATCGAGAGCGCGCCTGGTGTCGGCACCGTGGTCACCGTGTCGCTGCCGACGCTGGCAGCCACGCCCAACGAGGTTCCGACCGGCGGCGCGGCTCGCCCGACCTGAGCAGCACCCGGCGCTGCCGAGGGCGGCGATAGCGACCGCCACGCCAGAGGGGCGCCCCTATGACGCGGTTGGGTCGTGTGGGGCGGGCGCGGTCGGCGGCGTCCGGCGACGGCGAAGCCGTCCCCACACCAGGCCAACAAATCCCGACAGCACGTAGACGTACGAAATGACGACCAGCAGGATCTGCGGTCGAATCTGAATCGCGGCGTATCCGAGCGCGATCAGGCCGAGGACCTTGTACGAGCGTCGGGCCTGGAGGTCCAAGGTCTTGAAGCTGCGGAACCGGATGGTGGTCACCATCAGGAACGCCGGCACCAGCACCACCGCCAGCGCGATGATGGCGCTGTTGGGCCTGGTGAACCCTTCCGAATAGAAGAAGACCGTCGAGGCAGGAATCGCCGCGGCCGCGGGACTTGGCAAGCCCACGAAATAGCGTTTGTCCGGATTGATTCCCGTCTGGATGTTGAATCGCGCCAGTCGAATCGCCGTCGCCGCCAGGTAGACGAATCCGGCGGCCCAGCCCAATCGCTGGAGGGGCGCCAGTCCCCACATGAACGCGAGCACGGCCGGCGCCACGCCAAACGAAATCACGTCGGACAGCGAATCGAACTCGACGCCAAAGGCGCTTTCCGTCTTGGTCAGCCGGGCGATGCGCCCGTCGAGCATGTCGAGCACGACGGCCAATCCGATAAACGGCGCCGCCACTTCGAACTCGCCGCGAATCGCATAGAGGATACAGAGGTATCCGCAGAACATATTGCCGAGGGTGAACAAGCTCGGCAGCAGGTAGACGCCGCGCCTCAACCGTTGACGTCGCTGGGCCGGATTTCGTCTGAAGCGCGTTCGCACGCCGAACCGGTACGCGCCGCCATCTTCCGGAACGCCGTCTCGGTTGGACTGTTCGTCGGTCGGATTCACCATCTCGCCACCACGGTTTCGCCGCCCCGGATGCGGTCGCCCGCACTCACGCACAATCGCGCGCGGCGAGGCAGAAACAGGTCAATGCGGGATCCGAACTTCATCAAACCGTACCGATCTCCGGCTCTCACCCGATCGCCGACGTTGGCTCTGCACACCAGGCGCCGCGCAAGCACACCCACCACCTGTCGGCAGACCACCGTTTCTCCCTGGTGTTCGATCCAGACGTCGTTGCGCTCGTTGGCCGACGCCGCCTCCCACCGATACGCTGCAAGAAATCGCCCGGGCCGGTATTCAACCTTCGTCACCTGTCCCCCAATGGGCACACGGTTGATATGCACGTCAACCGGCGACAGAAACACGCTCACCTGCGTCCACTCCCCCGCCGGGGCGACGGCGGGATCGGCATCCCCGGCAATCAGCACTTTCCCGTCGGCCGGAGCAAGCACCAGGCCTGGCTCGACGGGCACGTTGCGGTGGGGATCCCGGAAAAAGAACAGCATGAACGCCGACAACGCCGCCATCGCCGCGACGAGCCACCAGACCCCCAGCAGGCCACCGGCGAGCGCCACCAGCGCCGGCGGAATCACGAACGGCCAGCCCGCCTTGTCGATATGCATCTGCGGGCCATTGTACTTCGGGGCGTGCGCCGGCGGGACGAACACGCCCAAAACGACCGCAGCCAGCGCCCCCGCGAAGGGATGCTGGCTGCGTGGATCTTCTGCTCCGCCAGTCGCCCGCACGCAGCCCCGCGACAGGGCTGCAGGGTTCAGGCCATCAACACTTCTGGGCCGTGCTCGCCACGGAAGCGTCTGACGATATCTTCCATCCGATCTTTCAACTGAAGTTTTCGCTTCTTGATCGTCGCTTCCTCGACCAGTTCGGGCTCGGACAGGTAGGTCTTACCAGCCAACTCAGACAAGCGGTGTTCCAATTCCTTGTGCTTACTCGACAGTTCGCGGAACTCGTCGTCAGTCTGAACCAGGGTCGACGTTACATCGGGTGCGTCTGCCGTCATGCGGTTCGCCTCCTTCTATTGCTACAGGGGCCGGTCAGAAGCGCGTGGAGGAGTCTGTGGAATACCATGGGCCGGAACCCGAGAGGCACCAGGTCGCAACCGCGATTGGCAACCTCGAGGGGTATATGCGCAAGTTACCACAACGTGAAAGTGGCATCAAGCCTTGGGATCCGATTCAACCCGGCCCCAGGCGCCGCTCGAGAACCAGCGCGTCTTCGACTGGCGCATTGTAATAGTCGCGCCGCACTCCGATGCGGGTAAATCCAAGCTTTTCATAGAGTTGTCTCGCCGGCTCATTCCCGCGTCGCACCTCGAGCAGCGCCCGCGCCAGGCCGAGCGTGGCGCCACTGCGCAGGATGTGCTCGACCAGGCGCCGGCCCAATCCCCGCCCCCGATACTCGGGGCGAACCGCGACGTTGTTGATGAGGACTTCGTCCAGCACGATCCAGTAGGAACAATAGCCCGCGACACGGCAGTCGGCGGTTCGCAGCACGGCCAGAAACGAGACGCCCGGGTTGCCGAGTTCGGCGTCGTACATCTGTCTCGACCACGGCGTCGCAAAACTGAGCCGGTCGATCTCCATCACTCCCGCCAGATCGTCTTCGCCGTCGAGAGGCTCGATCCAGCTGTGGGTCACGGGCCGCCAGCCCGCCGACGGTCGCGTGCCAATTCGGCGTCGGGTCTGCGCACGTACATGGGCTTGAGGGCGTGGGGTGCCACACCAAGGCCGCGCCCCGCCAGACGCTCGGCCAACTTGCCGATCGCGGGCGCCAGCAACGGCGTCGGATCGAGGATGGGCCGGCGGAGGCCGCCCGGGCTGGACATCACCTCGCGATACGCTAGAGCCCCGCCACCCGCCACGGTGGCCTCGCGCCACCACGCTTCTCTGGACCACCGATCCAGCACGGCCTGCGGAGCGGCGACCGAGGGAGGGTCGAGATACTCGAAGTCGAGGTCGATCGCGGCGTCCCAGTCGCCGCTCACCCGCACCGCCGCGGCGTAGACCTCTAGCCGCTGCGCGTCCAACCACATCGCCACCGGGCCGTCCGCGCCCGGGGCGCGTGCCGCCCACGCCGCCGCCGCCAGCGCGTCGAACGCCGACACCCCCACCACCGGTTTGCCGCTGGCGAAGGCCAGTCCCTGAACCGACGCCAACCCGATCCGTAATCCGGTAAACGATCCAGGCCCCACCGCCACCCCGAACACGTCCACCTCGGCCATCTCGAACCCCTGGTCGCGCAGCAGACCCAGCACATCGCCCGGGAGGCGTGTGGCGTGCGCAGCGCCGCCGTCTCCTTCACGCACGGCCAGCACGCGATGGCCGCGGACCAGGGCGACGCTGCCGGTTCGAGTCGTAGTATCGAGCGCGACGACGAGCATCCTCTGATTGTGCCCCACCATGGCTGGGAGATGCTATCGACGAGTGTCGTGTCGCCCTCCGGTTCGTCTCGGTGGTGCGGCGCAACGACACACGGAAGGCCGACCAGCGCGGCGAACATCTCCAGCAAAACGGACCGCTCCCCTGTCGCCATCAGCCGGTGGTCCCCATGCGGCGCGCTGATGTCGAGTATCTGTCTGCGGTGAACGGAGTCTGTCTGGTCCCATCGGCTTGTGTCTGTGGTCGATGCGCCGTATTCTCACCTATGCCAACTTCGCCCTTCTCCACGGCCCCCGCGCGCTTCGACGCTGGCTCGGGGGGCCGTGTCCCGCTGGACGTTCACGCGTCGACTCGCGCGGCATCTGAAGGGCTCTACGATTCGGCCTTCGAGCACGATTCGTGCGGATTCGGCTTCGTCGTCGATCTCAAGGCGCGCAAGTCGCACGACATTGTCCAGAAGGCGCTGCAGGTGCTTACCAACCTCGAGCACCGCGGGGCGACCGGCAGCGACAAGGACTCGGGCGACGGCGCTGGCTTGCTCACGCAGATTCCCCACGCGTTTCTCGCGGCCCGATGCCGGGGCCTGGGCCTCGAGTTGCCTCCGGTCGACGATTACGCGGTGGGGATGATCTTTCTGCCTGCCGACGATGAAAGCCGTCAGGCCTGCCAACGGCGGCTCGAGACGATTGCGGTCGACGAGGGGCAATCGGTCGTCGGGTGGCGCGACGTTCCGACGGCGGACACCTCGCTGGGGGTGACCGCCAGAGCCAGCCAGCCCGTCATCCGTCAGATCGTCATCGGACGGGGCGCTGGCACGGCCAAGGGCGATACGTTCGAGCGCGCGCTCTACGTGATTCGGCGCCTGGTCGAAAAGGCGATTTCCCGTTCCTCGCTGCCGGGCCGCAGCCATTTCTACGTCGCCAGCCTGTCGGCCAGAACCCTCGTCTATAAGGGAATGCTCAACGCCAATCAACTCGCGGCGTTCTATCCGGACCTCAATGACGACGCCTTCGTATCGTGTCTCGCGATGGTCCACTCGCGGTTTTCGACCAACACGTTTCCGAGCTGGTCGCGCGCGCACCCGTATCGCTACATCTCGCACAATGGCGAGATTAATACGCTGCGCGGCAACATCAACTGGATGCAGGCGCGCCAGCGGATGTTCGAGTCGCGATTGTTCGGCGCGAACCTGCAGAAGGTGCTGCCGGTCATCGACACCGAGGGGTCCGACTCGGGGATGTTCGACAACGTCCTCGAATTGCTCGTGCTGGCCGGGCGGTCGCTGCCGCACGCGTTGATGATGATGGTGCCAGAACCGTGGAGCCGGCACGAATCGATGGATCCGGATCGCAAGGCCTTCTACGAGTTCCACGCCTGCTTCATGGAGCCGTGGGACGGGCCGGCGTCGATTGCCTTCACCGACGGCACGCGCATTGGCGCCATCCTCGATCGCAACGGTCTGCGCCCCTCGCGCTGGGTGTCGACCAAGGACGGCCTGGTCGTCGTGGCCTCCGAGGTTGGCGTGCTCGACATCCCGGCCGACAAAGTGCTGCGAAAGGGCCGCCTGCAGCCTGGGCGCATCTTTCTGGTCGATACGGCCGAGGGCCGCATCATCCCGGACGACGAGATCAAGGCCTCGCTGGCTGCCGCGCACCCCTACCGCCAGTGGCTCGACGATCACCTCGTCCGGCTCGGCGACCTCCCCGATCCACCGGCGGTTCACGAGCCCGACCACGAGACGGTGCTGCGGCGGCAGGAGACCTTCGGCTACACCCTCGAAGACGTGAAGCGACTCATCGACCCGATGGCCCTCCACGGCACCGAACCGATCGGCTCGATGGGCACCGACATTCCGTTGGCGGTGCTGACCGAACGTCCCGAACTCTTGTACGACTACTTCAAGCAGTTGTTCGCGCAGGTGACGAATCCGCCGGTCGATGCCGACCGCGAATCGATCGTGATGGCGGTCGATACCGCGATTGGCCCCGAAGGCAACTTGCTCGAGCCCAAGCCCAGTGCCGCGCGGCACTTCGAACTGCCGACGCCCGTGCTGCGCAACGCGGAACTCGAGAAGATTCGGGCGCTGGACGGCAAGGCCGGATCCCGCGGATTCAGATCGATCACGCTGCCGATGCTCTTCAAAGTGCACGAAGGCGGCAAGGGACTCCGGAAAGCGATCGAAGATCTTCGCCGCCGCTGCAGCGAAGCGATTGCCGAAGGGCACAACGTGCTGATCCTCTCGGATCGGGGCCACGACGCGATTGACGCGCCGATCCCGGCGCTGCTGGCCCAATCCTCGGTGCAGCACCACCTGCTTCGCGAGGGGTCGCGCAC
The DNA here is from genome assembly GCA_037133015.1 of Acidobacteriota bacterium. Classification (GTDB taxonomy): domain Bacteria; phylum Acidobacteriota; class Vicinamibacteria; order Vicinamibacterales; family JAKQTR01; genus JBAXOX01. The sequence goes on along the minus strand of JBAXOX010000008.1, from coordinate 64,832 downwards.
CCGTGTCGGCATCGTCCTCGAAACGGGCGAACCGCGCGAGGTGCATCACTTCTGCCTGCTCATCGGCTACGGCGCCAGCGCCATCAACCCGTACCTGGCGTTCGAGACGATCCACGATCGGATTCGGCAAGGCGTGATCCCCGAGGATGCCGCGGCGGCCGAGAAGCGCTACGTCACGGCGGTCAACAAGGGGATCGTCAAGGTCATCTCGAAGATGGGGATTTCGACCGTCCAGAGCTATCACGGGGCGCAGGTGTTCGAAGCGCTCGGGCTCTCGCAGGACTTTATCGACGAATACTTCAGCGGCACCCCGACCCGCATTGGTGGCATCGGCATCGATGCGATCGCCACCGAAGTGCGCCTGCGCCACGAGTGGGCCTACCCGAACCGCCCGCTGCGGCACACCACGCTCGGCACAGGCGGGCACTACGCATTTCGCCGGGACGGCGAGGCGCATCTGAACACGCCCGAGTCCATCCATCTGCTCCAGACCGCGTGCCGCACCGGCGACTACGAGCTGTTCAAGCGCTACAGCGCCACCATCGACCGGCACGGACAGCCGCCCGTCAAGTTGCGCGACCTGATGGACTTCAAGCCGCTGGCCAAGCCCGTGCCGATCGACGAGGTCGAGCCGGTCGAGACGATCGTCAAGCGCTTCAAGACGGGCGCCATGTCGTACGGATCGATCAGCCCCGAAGCACACGAGGCCCTGGCGATCGCGATGAACCGCCTCGGCGCCAAGAGCAATACAGGCGAAGGGGGCGAAGACCCTGCCCGTTATGAACCGCTGCCCAACGGCGACTCGAGAAGCAGCGCCATCAAGCAGGTGGCCTCGGGACGCTTCGGGGTCACCATCGAATACCTCGTGCGGGCGCGCGAGCTGCAGATCAAGATGGCGCAGGGCGCCAAGCCTGGCGAGGGCGGGCAGTTGCCGGGGCCCAAGGTCTATCCCTGGATCGCAAAGGTGCGTCATGCCACGCCGGGTGTCGGCCTGATTTCGCCGCCCCCCCACCACGACATCTACTCGATCGAAGATCTGGCCCAGCTCATTTTCGATCTGAAGAACGCGAATCGTGATGCGCGCATCAGCGTGAAGCTGGTCTCGGAAGCCGGCGTCGGCACCATCGCCGCGGGCGTCGCGAAAGCGCATGCCGACGTCATCCTGATCAGCGGCTACGACGGCGGCACCGGCGCCGCTCCGCTCACCAGCATCCGTCACACCGGCGTGCCCTGGGAGCTGGGTCTGGCCGAGGCGCACCAGGTGCTGGTGCTCAATAACCTGAGAAGCCGGGTGGCCCTCGAAACCGACGGCCAGCTCAAAACCGGGCGCGACGTGGTCATCGCCGCGCTGCTGGGCGCCGAGGAGTTTGGCTTCGCCACGGCGCCGCTCGTCGTGCTCGGCTGCGTCATGATGAGGCACTGCCACCTCAATACCTGCTCGGTTGGCATCGCGACGCAGGACCCGGTGCTTCGGCAGCGCTTCACGGGCGACCCCGGCCACGTCGTCCACTTCATGCGATTTATCGCGATGGAAGTGCGCGAACTGATGGCGCAGCTCGGCTACCGCTCTCTCGAGAAGATGGTCGGCAGAAGCGAACGCCTCGAGATGCGGCGGGCCGTCGATCACTGGAAGGCCCGGACGCTGGACTTCTCGCGCATCCTCTGGAAGCCGACGGTGCCCCGTGACGTCAAGCGGACGTTCCGCTTTCCGCAGGATCACGATCTGGATACCACGCTGGATGCCACGACCCTCATCCCGCTGTGCCGCCCGGCACTCGAGTCTCGCACCCCGGTCAGCGCCACGTTGCCCATCAGCAACGGCAATCGCGCGGTCGGGACGATGCTCGGCAGCGAAGTGACCAAGCGCTGGGGGCAGGACGGCCTGGTCGACGACACGATCAAGCTGCGCTTCCAGGGATCGGCCGGGCAGAGTTTCGGCGCCTTCCTGCCGCGCGGCATCACGCTGCTGCTCGAGGGCGATACGAACGACTACGTCGGCAAGGGCCTGTGCGGCGGCAGGATTGTCATCGTGCCGCAGGCAGGATCGACGTTCGTGCCGGAAGAGAACGTCATCGCCGGCAATGTGGCGCTCTACGGCGCCACCGCGGGCGAGGCCTTCATCCGCGGCGTGGCCGGCGAACGGTTCGGCGTGCGCAACAGCGGCGCCACCGCTGTGGTCGAGGCCATCGGCGACCACGGATGCGAATACATGACCGGCGGACACGTCGTGGTGCTCGGACCCACGGGCCGCAATTTCGGCGCGGGGATGTCGGGCGGCATCGCCTGGATCCTCGACGAGCACGCCGATTTCGCGACACGCTGCAACACGGAACTGGTCGGACTCGGCCAGGTGGACACCGGCGACGAAGAAGTCCTGCTGCGCACACTTCTGCAGCGCTACGCGGCGGCGACCCACAGCGAGCGCGCGCATCGCATCCTCGACGCGTGGGACGCGTGGCTGCCGAAATTTGTTCGCGTGCTGCCGCACGACTACCGGCGTGTGCTTGACGCGCAGGCTCGCATGCGAGCCACCGGGCTCTCGGAAGACGAGGCCGTGATGGCGGCGTTCGAAGACAACGCCCGCAGCATGGCGAGAGAGGGGGGCAACTGAGGATGGGCAAGCCAACAGGATTCATCGACTTCCCGCGCGAACCGATCGCCTCGCGCGCCCCGCTCGATCGCGTCCACGACTGGGCCGAGTTCCATGCCGAGGTGCCCGAGGCGACGCTGCAGCGCCAGGGCGCACGCTGCATGGACTGCGGCACGCCGTTCTGCCATACCGGCACGATCATCGCGGGGATGGCATCGGGATGCCCGCTGGGCAATCTGATTCCCGACTGGAACGACCTCGTCTTTCGCGGCCTCTGGAAAGAAGCCGCGGTGAGTCTCTGCCAGACGAACAACTTTCCCGAATTCACCGGACGTGTGTGCCCCGCGCCGTGCGAGGGATCGTGCACGCTTGGATTGAACGACGACGCCGTCGCGATCAAGTCGATCGAGAGCGCGATCGCCGACCGGGCATTCGATGAGGGCTGGATCACCGCCGAGGCGCCGGTCACACGAACGGGCAAACGCGTGGCCATTGTCGGTTCGGGGCCCGCGGGCCTGGCCTGCGCCGCGCAGTTGAACAAAGCCGGCCACACCGTCACCATATTCGAACGCGCCGACCGTATCGGCGGGTTGCTGATGTACGGCATCCCCGGCATGAAACTGGACAAGCGCCTAGTCGATCGGCGCGTGCGGCTGATGGCCGATGCCGGCGTACGATTCGTCACTGGGGTGGAGGTGGGCCGAGACGTCCCGTCCCAGCGCCTCATCGAGGACTACGATGCGGCCGTGCTGTGCTGCGGCGCCGCGTTGGCGCGCGACCTGCCCGTCGAAGCACGGGGCTTGTCCGGCATCCACCTCGCGATGGAGTTTCTGCACGCCAGCACCAAAAGCCTGTTGGATTCGGCGCATGGCGATGGCCTCTTCATCTCGGCCAGGGCCAAGCACGTCGTGGTCATCGGGGGCGGCGACACGGGAACCGACTGCGTGGGAACCGCCCTGCGCCACCACGCAACCAGCGTCGTCCAGTTCGAGATCCTTCCCCGCCCGCCTGTCACGCGCGCGCCCGGCAATCCCTGGCCGCAATGGCCCAGGACGTACACGATGGACTACGGACAGGAAGAGGCGGCGGCCCTCTACGGCGCGGACCCTCGACGCTACGCGGTTCAGACGACGCGATTCATGGGCGATGTCGAAGGGCGCGTCTGCGAGGTGCACACCATCAACGTCGAGTGGACGCCCGATGCGAGCGGGCGCGTGCATCCCGTCGGAATCCAGGGGAGCGAACGCGTGTTTCCTGCCGATCTGGTTCTGCTGGCGCTCGGCTTTCTCGGGCCCGACAAGAAGGGCCCGTTGACCGATCTCAGCGTGGCGATCGACCAACGCGGCAACGTGGTCACCGACGCCGACAAGATGACCAGTGTGCCTGGCATCTTCGCGGCCGGCGACATGTCGCGCGGACAGTCGCTGGTCGTCTGGGCGATTCACGAGGGGCGCAGGGCCGCCCAGGGGGTCGATCGCTACCTGATGTACGGCGAGAGTTATCTGCCCTGACCACCGACGCCACGACAGGTCGCGTGCGAACGATCGCCGATCGCCTTTTGCGCCGCGGGGTCACACAACACCCGCGAGGAGAACCCGACGGCGTCGCTCCGGAGCGGTGACACACGCTCGGTGTTGACGTGGCCGTCTCGAGACTCCGCCTGACCGCCGACTCCGGTGCGACCATCGTGCCCTTGATCGGCCCCATGCCGTCTTGGCGTACGTGAGGTCGCGCCCCTGCATGTCGCGGGGATCAAGTGCTAATGTTGGAGGGTTGTCTCGGGTGATAGTCGTTAGTGATCCTATGAGTGATGCGTCGCCGGACTCCAAGCCTTCGCCCGCCATGAGGCAGTACCTGGACGCCAAGCGCCAGTACCGCGATGCCATCGTGTTTTTCCGGATGGGCGATTTTTACGAGATGTTCTACGAGGATGCGCTCACCGCATCCCGGGCGCTGGACCTGACGCTCACCTCGCGTTCCAAGGATGCCGAAGGCGGCAAGATTCCGATGTGCGGGGTGCCCTATCACGCGGCCGAAGGCTATCTGACTCGGCTGGTCAAGAAGGGGTTTCGCGTCGCGATCTGCGAGCAGGTGGAGGACCCGCGCAAAGCCAAGGGCCTCGTGCGGCGCGAAGTGGTTCGCGTGGTGTCGCCCGGCACCTTTTCCGAGGCCGGCTATCTCGATTCGCGCGAGTCGGCGTTTCTGCTTGCCGTCGCGCCTGCCGCGCCTGGCCCCGTCGCGGCCGGATCGGTGCGGGCCGCGCAGGCCGAGAGCGCCGCGGTGACCGGCGCCGCGCTGCTGGATCTGTCGACCGGGGAGTTTATGGCCGCCGAATATGGCGGCCGCGACGGGATGCAGCAGTTGGCCGACGAGATTGCGGTCTTGCGCCCGCGCGAGATCCTGCTCGCCGCCAGCCTCGACGCGGCGGCCGTGCTTCCCCCCACGCTGCTCGCCAACGCGAGTCTGACCAGGGTCGACGACTGGCTCTTCGATCACGACGCGGCCCGCAGAACCCTCCTGGCGCAACTCCGGGTCCACGCGCTGGACGGATTCGGCCTCGACGATCATCCCGCGGCCGTCAGAGCCGCGGGCGCTCTGATCTCGCACCTCCGGGACACACAAAAAGCCGAGCTCACGCACGTCCGATCGATCACGTTCAAGCCGCACGCCGACCGGCTGATTCTGGACCCGCTCACCATCAAGCACCTCGAAATCACCGACTCGCTTGACGGCGGCCGCGCCGGCTCGCTGCTGCACGAACTCGATCGCACCGTCTCGGCGATGGGCGCGCGATTGCTGCGCGCCTGGCTGCTGCGTCCCCTGGTGGCCATCGAACCGATTCGCGACCGCCTCGACGCGGTCGAAGACTTCGCGTTTCGCGCCACCGAGCGCGCCAAGTTTCGCGATGCGCTCCACGGGGTGCACGACCTCGAACGGCTCGTCTCGCGCACGGCGTTGGGCACGGCCGGGCCACGCGATCTGGGCGCCCTCAAGGCATCGCTCGGCGTGCTGCCCCGCCTGCGCGCCATCCTCGAGCTGTTCCAGGCGCCGATGGTCGGCAGCCTCGTCGCCCAGTTGGACGATGTGCCGGCGGTGCGCGACGCCATCGAGGGGAGCCTCGCCGACGATCCGCCCGTGCTGGCCCGCGAAGGCGGCTGCATCCGCGACGGGGTCGATCCCGAACTCGATCAGCTGCGGCAGATCTCGAGGTCCGGCAAGCAGGTGATTGCCGAGATGGAGGAGCACGAGCGCGCCCGGACCGGCATCGCGTCGCTCAAGGTGCGCTACAACCGCGTCTTCGGCTACTACATCGAAATCTCGAAGTCGAATCTCCACGCCGTGCCGGACGACTACCAGCGCAAGCAGACGATTGCCGGCGGAGAACGCTTCGTCACGCCCGCGTTGAAGGACTACGAGACCAAGGTACTCGGGGCCGACGAGCGCATCCTCGAACGGGAAATCGAGTTGTTCGAGGCGTTGCGCACCAGAGTGGCTGCAGACGCCCCCAGCATTTTGGACAGCGCGCGCGCCGTCGCCACCCTCGACGTGCTCGCCGCGCTGGCCGACACCGCGGCGCTCCACAACTTCGTCAAGCCACACGTCCACGAGGGATCCGACCTGGCGATCATCGACGGGCGGCATCCCGTGGTGGAGCGCTATCTGACCGATGCATTCGTGCCCAACGACACGGTGCTCGACGCCACGTCGCGCCAGTTGGTGATTCTGACCGGCCCCAACATGGGCGGCAAATCGACCTATTTGAGGCAGATCGCGCTGATCTGTTTGATGGCGCAGGCCGGCTCGTTCGTTCCAGCGCGCGAGGCGAAGTTGGGGCTGGTGGATCGGATTTTTGCGCGCGTCGGCGCCTCCGACAACATCACGCGCGGCCAGTCCACGTTCATGGCGGAAATGCAGGAGACGGCGAACATCCTGCACTCCGCCACTTCGCGCAGCCTGGTCATCCTTGACGAAATCGGGCGCGGCACCTCCACCTTCGACGGGTTGAGCATCGCCTGGGCGGTGGCCGAACATCTGGCGACCACCAGCCTGGCGCGACCCAAGACGGTGTTTGCGACGCACTATCACGAGTTGACCGATTTGGCCGACTCGGTGCCCGGCGTGGTCAATGCCCACGTCGCCGCCCGCGAATGGAAGGACGACATCGTCTTTCTGCGGAAGGTGGTGCCGGGCCGATCGGACCGCAGCTACGGCATTCAGGTGGCGCGACTGGCCGGGATTCCCTCCGAAGTCATCTCCCGGGCGCGCAGCATTCTCAGCGCCCTCGAGCAGGACGCGCTCGCCAGAGGCGGTCGCCCATCGGCCACCGGCGGAGGCACCGATCCGCGCCTGCAGCTGGGACTGTTCGACGCCCAGACGCCGGCCGACGCCATCGCGAAGCGCGTGCGCGACATCGATGTCGATCGATTGACGCCGCTCGAGGCGCTCACCCTCGTCGCGGATTTGAAGCGGACGCTGGAGCCATGACGAGGGCCGGCTGGCCGGGAATCGTCTGTGCGGCCATCCTGGCGTGCGGCGCGGGCTGCCGTCGCACGCCCCCACCGTCACCCGACACGATTCGCGTGGCCATTGTCAGCTCGCCCAACAACCTCGACCCGCGCATCGGGACAGACGAAGTGTCGCAGCGCCTTCATCAGCTGATCTACGACCAGCTGTTCCGGATTGACGATCAGCTCCGCGTGTCGCCCGGCCTGGCCACCGACTGGAACCAGCCCGACCCGACGACGTACGTGGTGCATCTCAGGCGAGGCGTGCGGTTCCACGACGGCCACGAGCTCACCTCGGCCGATGTCGTCTATACATTCAACAGCTTTCTCGACCCGGCATTCGTCTCTCCGCGCAAAGGCGCCTATCGCCTCTTGAAGCGGGTTCGCGCCATCGACCGCTACACCGTGGAGTTTACGCTGCTGGAGCCGTTCGGGTCCTTTCCCGTCAACCTGGTGATGCCGGTCGTCGCGGCTGGCGCCGGGGCCGCGCTGGCGCAGCACCCGGTCGGCACCGGACCGTACCGCTTCGTCGGCCACGCTCCGGACGACTGGGTCGAACTGGCGGCCTTCGACACGTATTTCGAAGGCCCGCCGCGCAACCGGACGCTTCTGTTCCGCGTGATTCCAGACGACATGATGCGCGGCCTCGAACTGCAACAAGGCGGCGCCGATGTCGTGGTCAACGACCTGGCGCCCGATCTGGTGCATCAACTCCGGACCAGCCGCACGCTCCAGGTGATTACCACGCCCGGCACCGACTACGCCTATGTCGGGATCAACCTGCGCGACCCAGTGCTGCGCGACCGGCGCGTCCGTCAGGCGCTCTGCTACGCGATCGATCGGCAGGCGATCGTCGATCACTTGCGGCGCGGACTCGCACTTCCCGCCTCCGGCGTCGTGCCGCCGATGTCGTGGGCGTTCGACGGCGACGTGCAGCAGTACCGGTTCGACCCGGCGCGCGCCATGGCCCTGCTCGACGAAGCGGGATACCGCCAGTCGGCCGGGCCCGACGCCGCGCCGCGATTCTCGCTGACGCTCAAGGTGTCGTCCTCGGAGTTCAATCGACTGCAGTCGTCGGTCATTCAGCAGAATCTGAGGCACGTGGGCATCGCCCTCGACGTGAGGGCGTACGAATTCGCCACGCTCTACGCCGACGTGCTTCGGGGCAGTTTCCAGTTGTTCACGCTGCAATGGGTCGGCGTCTCCGACCCCGACATGCTGCGCCGCGTGTTCCATTCGAAACAGATGCCGCCAGTCGGATTCAACCGCGGCTTCTACTCGAACCCCGCGGTGGACGCGCTGATCGATCAGGCCACCGGGTCGACCGACCAGGTCCGCCGCCGGGCGCTGTACGGAGACGTGCAGCGGCTGGTCGCCGAAGAAGCGCCGTACGTGAGCCTGTGGTACAAGACCAACGTGGTGGTCGCCCAATCGACCCTGCGGGACATCGAGATTGGACCGGCCGCAGATTTTCGCTTTCTCCGAAACGTCTGGCGCGGGCCGGGCGCGGGCATCGCCGCGAATGCGACGGCGGGGCGGTGACCGACGCATCAGGCCGCTGCCCGCGGGGGGTCCCCGTATAGAATCAACAGCATGATGCCGACACTTCCCTACCACCCCTCGTTGCCATTCACCTTCTGCGCGCTTGAGCAGGGGCCGGATTCCTTCGACCGGGCGAAGGCCGTGATTCTGCCGATCCCGTTCGAGCGCACGACCTCGTTTGTGTCGGGCACCAAGAACGGACCGCACGAAATTATCGCCGCGTCGAGCCAGGTGGAGCTGTACGACGAGGAACTGGGCACCGAGATCGCCGATGTCGGCATCTACACGCTGCCCGCGATGGAACTGCCGTTTGCGCGAACCGAGCAGGCGTTTGCCGAGATCCAGCGCACGGCCGCGTGGCTGGCCGCGTCGGGAAAGTTTTTCGTCGCCCTCGGGGGCGAGCATGCCCTCACCGCGCCGCTGGTGGCTGGGGTGGCCGAGCAGCATGCGGGCCTCAGCGTCCTTCACATCGACGCGCACGCCGACCTTCGCGAAAGTTACATGGGCGATCCGCGCAGCCACGCCAGCGCCATGCGCCGCGTGCTCGAACACGCGCCAGCCGTGCAGGTGGCGATCCGCAATCTGTCGGCCGGCGAGGCGCACGCGCTGCCCTCGCTCAACACCACGGTGTTCTACGACTGGAACATGAGGGACGATCCGGAGTGGATGGAGCGCGCCGTCGAGAAGCTCAGCCCGAAAGTGTACGTCACCATCGACTGCGACGGGCTCGACCCGGCCATCATGCCGGCGGTGGGCACACCCGAGCCGGGCGGACTGAACTGGCGGGAGTTACTCGCGCTGCTGCGGCTGGTGATGTCCCGGCGGACCGTGGTGGCCTGCGACGTGGTGGAACTGTGCCCGCTGCCAGGCATCGCGGCGCCGAACTTTCTCGCCGCGCGCCTGGTCTACAAGCTGGTGGGATATCGATTCCTGGCCCGCTGACGGGCCGCGCGATTAGCGAACCGCAGCTGCGGCGCCGGCGGCCCCATCGATCTCGCGACGGGCGACCGACGCGTACGGCGACTGCGGAAACTCGTCGGCCACGCGCCGAAACGTCTTGCGCGCCTCGTCGGATTTCCCCGCCAGCCGGTAGCCTCGCGCCAACTGCATCAGGACGCCATCGACCGGCGCATCGCCTGTGGTCTGCTGGGCCAGTTCCTTGAGCGACGCGATCGCCGGGTCGTACTGGCCCGCCGTCAACTGCGCATCGGCAATACCCAGTTTCGCCATCACCTGGTAGACGCCGTTCGACTTGGCGGCCACTTCGCGGTAGCGCTCGATGCCTTCGGCCGTCCGGCCCACGGTGACCAGCGCCGCGGCGGCCCGGTACCTCGCCATCACGCCAGGTTCGGAGTCGGGGTACGCCTCGGCCACCGCCAGCAATTTGGGAAGCGCCGCCTCAAGCCGGGCGCGGTCCGACGGATAGGACCCGGGGGCCTGCGTCGGCGCCTTGCCGGCCTCGCCGGAGGTCGGCGCCATCACCGGCGCGTCGGCCACTGCCATCGCCTCGCCCAACAGGCGGCTGGCCGTCGTCGCGGTGTTCTGCCGAACCACCACCGTCCCGACCACGCCAATCGCCACAACGGCGACCGCGACGCTCCCGAGCAGCAGGACGTTCCGGTTCGCGCCGTACCACGCCTTCGCGGCCAGCAGCCACCCGGCAAATTCATTCTCCTTGAGGTGGTGTCGTTCGGTTCGCTTCATGATGCCTCAGTTCGCGTCACGCCAGGGCCCTGCCGACCCGGCCAAATCAGTGGTCCATTATAGCGGCGAATCGCCTCGGCCGTCAGCCGCCCTTCACGCCTCGCGCATGAACGGGTACTCGAAATCGGTCGCCGGCACGAAGGTTTCCTTGATGGTGCGTGGACTGGTCCAGCGCAGCAGGTTGAGCCGGCCGCCCGCCTTGTCGTTGGTCCCCGAACCGCGCGCGCCGCCAAAGGGCTGGCGTCCCACCATCGCGCCGGTGGGCTTGTCGTTGAGATAGAAATTACCGGCGGCGTACCGAAGCACCCGACACGCCTCGACATACGCATAGCGGTCGTTGGAGAACACCGCGCCGGTGAGCGCGTACGGAGACGTCGCGTCGCACAACGCCAGCGCGTCGAGATAGTCCTCGTCCTTGTAGACATACACGGTGAGGACCGGCCCGAACAACTCTTCCTCCATCGTGACGAATCGCGGGTTCAAGGCCTGGACGATCGTGGGCTCGATAAAGAAGCCCTTCGACTTGTCGCCGTGACCACCGAACACGATCCTGGCGTCGCCCGTGTCGCGGGCGCGCGCCAGGTACCCCATGATGTTGTCGAACGAGGCCTCGTCGATGACGGCGTTGACGAAATTTCTGAAGTCGCGCACGTCGCCCGTCTTCACGCGCCCGAGCATCTCCCCGACGAACCGCTGCACCTCGGGCCACATCGAGGCGGGAATGTAGGCCCGCGACGCCGCCGAACACTTCTGGCCCTGATATTCGAATCCGCCCCGCACCAACGCCGTCGCCACTTCAAGCGCGTTGGCAGAGTTGTGGACGAACACGAATCCTTTGCCTCCGGTTTCGCCGACGATGCGCGGGTAGCTCTTGTAGGAACCGAGCCTGGCGCCGACCGCCCGCCACAGCGAATCGAAGGTGGCATTCGATCCGGTGAAGTGCAAGCCCGCGAACATCGGATGCGCCAGCACCTGCTCGCTCACCACCGAGCCCTGGCCGGGCACGAAGTTGATGACGCCAGGCGGGAACCCGGCCTCCATGAACACCTTCATCAGGATGTAGCTGGACAGCATCGACGTGCTGGCCGGCTTCCAGACTGTGGTGTTGCCCATCAGCGCCACCGAGGTGTTGAGGTTCGAGGCGATGGCGGTGAAGTTGAACGGCGTCACCGCATAGACGAACCCTTCGAGCGGCCGGTACTCCATCCGGTTCAATTCGTACTGCCCGGAATGCGGCTGATCGGAATAGACCTGCGACGCGAAGTACACGTTGTGCCGCAGGAAATCGACCACCTCGCACACCGCGTCGATCTCGGCCTGGTAGGCGTTCTTGGCCTGCCCCAGCATCGTGGCCGCCCCAATCGCGTACCGATACCGGCCCGACAGCAGTTCGGCGGCGCGCAACACGATCGAGGCCCGCTCGATCCACGACAGGGTGGCCCAGGCGTCGTGCGCCGCCAGCGCGGCGTCGATCGCCATCCGCACTTCGGCCTCTCCGGCCTGATGGCACCGGGCCAGCACGTGGCCGTGATCGCACGGCATCACCACGTCCCGGGTGCGACCGGTCCGAATCTCTTTCCCCCCGATGATCAGCGGGATGTCCACCACCTGGTTGGCCATCCGCGTCAGTTCCTGCTTCAACAGCGCACGTGCCGGCGAACCGGGCGCAAAATCGCTGACGGGCTCATGAACGGGCTCGGAAAAACTGAATACGCTGTTGTTCACGACTCACTCCTCGCGTCTCGACGTCGCCGTCGTCGTTCCAGATTCGCAGAACTCCACACGCGTGCGTGGGCTATAACGATGGTACACCATCGGACGGCGCCCTCCCGAAGACCCGCCCACGCGATGGCCCCGGCGCCGATTCCCTCTCGCACGCGGATGCGGGCCTTGGATCGTCGCGTCGGCGCTATTTCAGATCCAGCTCGTTGAGCGGCACGTCCCAGTGCGCATCCAGAATCTCGAAGCGGCGCTGCTCTTCTTTCAAGAATCGCTCGCGGTCCGGGTAGAGCCGTTTCTGGATGTCCTCTTCGCCTGATGGTCCGACGAATGCGGCCGTGTCCTTGAAGGTGATGACGACGGCGAAGGTCCAGTCTGCCCGCCCGTCGCCGTGGTACGTCGGCGCGTACGTCTTGACGCTGACGATGCGCCCGGTCTTGATCTGTTCGCGCAGGACCGGCAGGTGATTCCGGGCGAACAGCGTCTGGAACTCGTCCTGGAAGCCCCACTTGACGCGGTAGAAGTACCACACGGTCTTCTGGGGATTGGAACCGGCCTGGGGAGCAGGAGCCTGGGCGAAGCCGGTCGACGCAAGCAACAGGAGCACGAGCGCGACTTTTTTCAATCTCATGGGGCACCTCGTTGGTGTGATCGTACGATTCTAGCCCGAACCGGCGTTCCGCACGGTCCCCCGTCTGTCGGACCTGCTACGGGCGATGGTAGTATCCGGTTCAGGAGGCAGGGGTATGAACCACATCCTGACAGTCGCGACCGTGGAACCGACGTCTTGGATCGCGGCAGGGGAACTGTCACGCGCACCCTGGTGGGGGCTCTGCTCGTGGCCGATGTGGGCAAGAGCGTGACGCGCAACTTCCGGCTGACCGGAAACCAACTGGTGCTCTGGTTTTCGACGACGGCCGCTGACCGACCTCCCGTCACCCGCACGACCGTGCCGTCCCGTCCGAGAAAGACCCCATGTTGAAGACGATCTTCTATCCGGCCGCGTTCCTCGCCTTGTTCGGCAGTCTGCCCGTGGGCGCGCAGGCCCCGGCCACCAATCTGCGCGTGCAGAAGGCCGTGCGCGAAGCGGTGCTCAAGACGCGCGAAGAAGCGGTCATCTTGGGTTCGTGGGTCGACGCGAACAACGCGAAGTACGCCGACCCGCTCACGCGTTCCACGGGCGGTTCTGATGCCGACCTGCGGATGCGTCTCACCAAGAACGTGCCGCCCGAGGAGGCCCTGCGGCGCTGGAAGACGTTTCGCGACGAGGTGAAAACAGCCGTCAAGGCGGAGTTCGGCCGGGATGCCGAACGCGTGCTCGCCACGATGAACGTCTATCCCCCAAGCCAGCTGATGGGCGCGGTCGAGGACACCGCCGATGCGGCGAATCGATTTCGCAAGCTGGGAACCGTCCCGAACCTCAGCTTTGCCGGGAACACCAGCCGCCCGCTGAACCCGGCTCTGGTGGAGGGGCTCTACGGGCACGGTTCGCTCGCCTGGACTCAGGAATACGAACGCACCAAGGGCAAACTCTTCTTCGTGGAACGAGGCGCGAAAGGCGATCGCGTCTTCACGGGCACCGCGGAGCTGGTCAACCTGATCGACGGTCCCCAATCCTATACGGCCGGCGGACTCGGGCATACCGCGGAACAGTGGGCCGAGCACGGTTCCTCGGCGCTGGACCTGGACGACGGCCGGGCGGTGGAAAAATACCTCGGGCGGACCGAAAACGATCTGGCCGCGAGCCGACGGCTTGCGCAGCTCGACGACACGGGCCCGTGGCGAGTCGAGTTGCGGACGCTCCGGGAGGAGTTGGCGGCCAATCCGAGGGCACTCAGTCGTCTCAAGCCCCGCATCACCGAAGCGCTGCGCCAGGCCACGCAGGCCGGCCAGGTGCTGGCACGCCTCGACAACGCCTCTGGTGCGCAGAAGGCCATCCTCAAGAGCTTTCTCCGTTTCGCCGAAGATTCCCGTCACGCTCCCAAAGTCATTACCGACGCGTTGCTGACAGTGCCGTGGAGCCGGTTGGTCGAGGGCGCCATGCTCTACGTCGCCACCGCGGAGATTTCGAAGGCCGCGGCCGATCGCGACCTCGCCAAGGCGTTGAGCGAAGCCTCACCCTTCCTGCTCTCCCTTGGCCCCGCCACGTTGACGCTGTTGGCTCAGGAGATCCTCACGCAGACCCGCACCGGGGGCTACGACCTGGCGGCGGGTTACCAGGATGCCTTCGACCTGCTGGCCGGCTTGATCACCATGAAGGGCTTCGAGGATGTGACCGGCACTCCCACCGCAAGCCTTGATCGGCTCGCGGAGCGCTACCGCGAGGGACAGGAGGAGGCGCTGCGCAACATCACGCTCAACCTGTGCAGAAACGCCGCCACCTTGAACGGGAAGGTGGACGCCGGAGCGCGCGATGCCTGTTACGCCCGCTGCATGCCGGTCCTGCTCAAGGCCTGGCAGGCCCGCCGGGACCAGTGGCGGAAAGAGGCGATCGCCCTCAAGGCCAGCTACGGCACGCTCCCCTTCCGATTGACCTACCAGCCTGCGCCCGTGCCGTTCGACGCGGCTGCCGGCCAGGCGGTCGCGACGGCCAATTACGGGTTCGAAGCGGGAAGCGACGACCGGTTGAGCCAACTGCGGAGTCTGCTCAGGAAACTCTACGGAGCCAGCGCCTATGCCGATCCCGTGGTGCAGTGGGACGGCGGCACACCGGGAACCAGCCCGAGCACGAGCAGGCGTTATGCCTTCGCACGCCCCGGCACCTACACGGTCAGCGCGACGAGGATATTGCGCCTTGGCGGCTGGTCTGCGGCTGGGGCGGCGGGCGGAAATCCGTTGGCGCAGCAGGAAGTCCGGCAGGTCGGGATCGTGGACGTCGATGTGGTGGGATCCGCGGCGGACGCAGCGGTCGCACCCGGTCCACCCGCGGCGGCGGGAGCCGCGGCCCAGACGCCGGCTGCGACGGGAGCCGTCGCGAAACCGACAATCCCCGCGAAGGAGGCCGCACCAGAACGCCTGCCCGCCACCGGGGTCTGGGTGCTCGAGAAGACCGAGTTCGCCGTCGAGAAGATTGATCCCGGGCTCATGCAGAAGTGGCAGCCGTCGGAATCGGGAGGCGATGGTGCCGGCAGCGCGCAGAGCACCTTCGGCCATCCCGATCCCAAGATCAGCACGGTCGTCGTCCGCATGAAGATCGCGTGGACCTCTCCGCCCAGGGTGCTGATTCCGGGTAAGCCGATCGAGTTGACGGTCGCGGTCTCGGACGGTGGAAGCGAGGACCCGAAGGGCTTGGGCGTGGGAGGGGTCGGGAGCCTGATGGCGAACTGCCCGGCGCTGGGCGCGGTCTGGAACGGGCCGTCCGCGAATTTCAATTTGAAGATTGGGGAGCGGAGCAAGGCGGCGACCAAGACGTACCAGGCTCCGAAGGCGGCGCCCGGGACCATGATGTACATCGTCGCGGAGTACGGGGTGTTCACCCGGAGAAACCAGTTCTTCTACACCTACAAGTTCGTGCTCGACGCCAGCAACGCACCTGCCCCCGTGCATGTGTCAGCCACGCCTGCGGCCACTGCGGCGCCGGTTGCCGCGCCACCGCCTCCCCCGCCTGCGGCAATCGATCAGAACGTGATCGGTACGTGGAACGTCTCGTTCAACGGCTGGACTGGCGTCATGGAAATCGCCGAGCGCGGCGGCGTCTACCAGGGGCGGTTCAATCTGCGCGGCGGCGGCTGGGAGCCGATGCTCGAGTTGCACATGAAAGGCGACGCCATTAGTTTTCGCCGCGCGGGAGGCGATCAACGGTACGTGGGAGTGGTTGCCGACGGGACGATGCGCGGAACATTCAGCCAGGGCGGAGCGGGCAGCTACGCGTGGACGGGAAAGAAGTAAGAGCGGGGGCTCGCCGTGGACAACCTCAGACCGGTCGAAGCCAGCAACAGGAGCACGTCGACTACGAAACACGCTCAAGTAGCGCAGGGTGTACGCGAACAGCGCCGCGAGCTTCGCCGAGAGGCTCTGGCCATCCTGGTTGGTGCCACGCCTTCGTGCCCGTGCCAAACGATTCGCAGCGAACGTGCGCCGGACTGGGCCTCAGTGATTCTTGCGGGCGGCCTGCGCGTCTTCGATGCTGCGGAACTTGAAAACGCCGCGTGGGTACGCGCGCGGCGCGATGGAGCGGTAGCGCGCGCAGTGGCGCAGGAACCGCTCGACGTCGGACGTCGCGGGCCGTTCCACCGGCGCGCGGTTCATCGCTTCGATCGACCGAAACTTCTGCACGCGCATCTCAGCCCTCGTCTGCCAGACCGAACCGTTCCTTCAACGCCGCGGCATCCTGCCGGTCGATGGCCCTGACGGTGCCTCTCTTGAGACGGTAGAGCGCAGCAGGAGTCGCGACCCTGACGCTGACACCCTCGATCTCCTTGAATTCTGCGTCGACCGTTTCGAAGCGGGCGGCTTCGCCAAGCCTCGTGATCACGTCAAAGTACACGTCGCCGGTGGGCGGGTAGTAGCGCACGGCCGGATATTCGCCCAACAGATCCGCAGCCGAGATTTCGTCGATGTGCGGATCGTTGTCGTACGCGTTCCGGAGCGCCGTGCGAAGACGTTCGACGTTGTCCGCCGAGGCCCGGATGAACAGGTCGACGTCCTCCGTCGCCCGGACGACCCCGTGAAACCCCATGGCCGTGGCGCCTATGAGTACGTACTCGAGCCCGGACTCCTGGAAAGCCCGCAGCACGCGTATGATCTCGTTTCGATCCACGGGCGTAGGATAGCGCGTCGGCCGAAGCCTGTCACCTGCGTGGTGCGGGTTCGGCGTGGTGCGGGTGCACCAGCCAGAAACGCGAACGCCACGGCCTGGACCGCCTCCGCCGTGATAGGCTGTCGTTCGGATTCCCGACCGACGACAGCTCGACGCAGCCGCTTCACGCGTTAGCGGAGGCCCGCCTTGGACAACGGCAGACCGGCCGAAGCCGAACCGACTCTGGTGCGCGCCCTCGGGGTGCGCGCGGTGGCCGCCAATATCGTCAACAGCACCATCGGCTCGGGAATATTCGTGCTTCCCGCCGCTGTCGCCGCCATCCTCGGCTCGTCGGCCATCCTCGCCTACGCAATCTGCCTCGCCGTCACGGCGCTGGTGGCCCTGTGCTACGCGGAACTGGGCAGTCGGGTCGATGCGCCCGGCGGGAGTTATGCCTACATCGAGAAGGCATTCGGACCGTGCGCCGGATATGTCGCCAATGTGATGATGTGGCTCGGGACACACGTCTTTTCGGGAGGCGCGGTGGCCGCCATCTTCGTCGCATCGATCGCGGAGATGGTGCCGGCGCTTGGTTCGCCTGGTGCGCGCGCCGCGATGCTGATCGCGATGTTCGGGGGATTTGCCCTCGTCAACGTCCGCGGCGTGTCGTCCGGCAACCGGCTGGTCGAAACGCTGACGGCCGCGAAACTGGCGCCCATCGTCCTGCTGGTGGTCGCCGGCGCGTGGGCTGTTCATCCGGCCAATTTGCTGTGGGACCACGCCCCCACCTTCGCCGACCTCGGCCGTGCGTCCCTGCTGCTGTTCTTCGCTTTCACCGGCATCGAAAACGCCATGACGCTGAGCGGCGAACTGCGCGACCCGGAAGTCACCGTCCCGCGCGGAATCTTGGTGGGCCTCGGGACCGTCGCCGCGCTGTATGCCGGCTCGCATCTGGTCGCCCAGGGCATCCTGGGGCCGGGCTTGTCTCTTGAGAAAGCGGCTCCGCTGGCGGCCACGGCCGGGCACGCATTCGGGGGTTGGGCGCGCACACTGCTGCTGGTGACCGCGTCGGTGTCGACCTTCGGCTGCATCAGCGGCGACATTCTGGCGGCGCCGCGCTTGTTGTACGCGGTGGCTCGCGACGGCCTGGCTCCCCGAAGGCTCGGCGCGGTGCATCCGCGCTACAGGACGCCCCACGTTGCGATTTGGACGCACTCCGCCTTGTGCTGCGGGTTCGCGCTGATCGGGTCCTTCCAGTCGCTCGCGATTTTGTCGGCGTCCATCACGCTGCTCAGTTATCTGGCCTGTGCGTTGGCCGCGATCGCGCTGCGGCGCCGAGACGTCCGACTCACCCACCGTCCATTTCTCGCTCCCGGGGGTTACGTCGTACACGTCCTGGCGTGCGTGATGACGGGGACGCTTCTGGCGAGCACAACCGGACCGGAGGTGCGGGACGTGGCCATCCTGATCGTCTGCGCGTACGGGATGTATGTGGTGAGTTCGGCGACGAACCGGCGGCGCCGGGTCGTGCCGTCGTAAGGAAACGAGGAGAATGCCATGAGAGCTACTGTCGCGTGGAGCCTGCTCCTGTTGGCGTGGCAGGCCCTACCTGTCGCATCGCAGCCCCTGGCGTTGTTTCAGCCCGTCGCGTCGGTTCAGCCCGTCGCACGATCGATTTCTCCGGAAGGGACGACACCGTCATCGGCGGCCTCCATCTTCCGCGTCGATCCGGCCACGCGGCTTGACCAAGCCCCCGCGGCGGACACCGACGCCGGATGGGCCCGTCTGGCGCGCGTCTCGAACACCGCGACCGTCACCGTTCACCTGGACGATGGCAGCCTGATCACCGGCACCATTCAGCGGGTTGATCCAGCCAGTCTCGACTTTGTCGCGAGCAGGAACGAAGTCTCGGTGCCGTTGTCGGACATCACACCCTCCGCCGGCGATTATTCCAAGGGGCAAGACGTCGACCTGCGCCTGCGGGACGGAACGACGATCAAGGGCACGATCCTCGACGTCGCGCCGGGCGACTCGCTGAGAATTATCAAGGCGGGTGGCACGCGCCAACTGAAGCGGCAGGACATCCTGAAGGTGAGTCAGGATGTGCGGATGAAAATGAGACTGCTCGGGATGGGCGTCGGCATCGTCGCAGGGTTGATGGTCGACATCCGCTTCATGAAGAACAAGCATTCGGACGCCCCGCCGGCCTACTTCATCCTGCTGGGAGGCGCTGGGTACTTTGCCGGCCCACGCCTTCGCAGCGAGAAGATCTTGTGGGACAACGCCGCCGGGCGCTAGCGTCTACCGCATCCTGATATCGCAGAGCCTCCCTGCGACTCGCCTGGGCGCTGTTGTGGACCGCCATCGGGCGCCTCGCGATGCGTACGGGCCGATTGCACCACTGGCTGCGCGGCCGGCAACGCACCTCCCACATGCGCCACCTCTGGATCACCAGCCGTACGCGCCAAGGGCCGCCACTCGGCGGCCCTCAGTTGATGCCCGTATTCATTGGTTGTTCTGGTGCCCCTGGCCCGACTCGAACGGGCGGCCTACGGTTTAGGAAACCGTTGCTCTATCCTGCTGAGCTACAGGGGCACTCGACGTCGATCCTAGCATGCGGCAACGTCTTAGGGCTTTTCCGCCACGACCGACAGGGCTTGCATGTCTTCATCTTCAAAGGAACCGTCCCGAAGTCATCGGTCCTGGTCGCGGTGGCAGCTCTCGTCGCCTCTGTCGCGTCAACGCATGCTGGAGTGGCGGTTCACGGCGAAAACTGGCAAACTCAGGCAACGTGAGTCCGACCATTCTTCAGAGCGGTCCGTATCGGTTCTTCTTCTTCTCGAGCGACCGATCCGAACCGCCGCACGTGCACGTCGCACGCGAGCGAAGACTGGCGAAGTTCTGGTTGACGCCAGCCCGACTGGCGACCAATTTCGGATTTGGGGCGCGCGAGGCGCAGCGACTGGTGGGTCTCGTCCAGCAGCACGAGGCCGAATTCCTGAAGGCATGGCATGAGTACTTTGGCATCGGCGGCGGGAACGGCGGCGGCCAAACAGGTTCGCGTCACTGACGACGTGTTGACGGTGGCACTTGCCGATGGGCGGGTGGTATCGGTTCCCCTCCGTTGGTATCCACGACTGGCGGACGCGTCTCCCCGGGAGCGCCGGGCGTGGGTGTTGATAGGGCCCGGAGTTGGCATCCACTGGCCAGACATCGACGAGGACATCTCCGTGGAAGCTCTGCTTTGTGGGTTGCCTTCGGCCGAAAGCGCGGCCTCGTTGCGGCGTTGGCGGACTGCGCGCAAGCGCCCCGCTAACAAGGCGCTGCAGCAGACGAGCCGCCGGAGCGGCGACACCAAGTCAAAACGCCCCGTACACGCGTCACGCGGCTGAGCGCTGGCGTTAGGCCGTGGCGAGCCGACGGGGCCTCGTAGCGGGACGGACGCGAGCGCCTGCCAGCATCGCCACAAACCTCGGCGCGGCCGATGGGCCGAGAGCGCCCGGCGTCTCATCCCACAACAACGTCTGGATTTGTAGTTCGATTGCGCGCTCGCCACCGCGCAGCCACTACAATGTGCCGATGTTGCGACACGCATGTCTCGACACCCGGTCTGGATCTTCTACTGCCGGCGGCCGTCTCACCGCGCGATGGAGGCGACGCGCCCGCTGCTCGTGAGTGTGTCGCCGCGGTGCGCGGCTCATTGTTGACACGGGAAGGTTCGTAGATCGGCGCGAAACTCGAGGTGGCCATGAAGATCGCGGAGATCTGGCGATATCCGGTCAAGACGATGGCTGGAGAGGAACTGGAACGGGCAGCCGTAGGGCCCCTCGGTATCGAGGGTGATCGGGTCGTCCATGTCGAGGACGCCAAGGGCAGGGTCATCACCTCCCGTTCGCATCCGGGCTTTCTGGGCCATAAAGGCTCGCTGAGTCCCCATGGCGAGATCCTGGTGGACGGCCGACCATGGGACAGCCCGCAGGTTGCCGCCGAGGTTGTGGATATTGGCGGGCGGGGCGCGAAGTTGGTGCGCTTCGACGGCGCCGAGCGCTTCGACGTGCTGCCGCTGCTGGTGGCCACCGACGGCGCGATCGCCGCCTTCGGCCACGACCGTCGTCGCTTGAGGCCGAACATCGTGGTCGGCGACGTCGAGGGCCTGACCGAACGCGAGTGGCCGGGCGCGTGCCTGAAAATCGGCAACGTCCTCATCGGTGTCCAGGATCTGCGTCAGCGCTGCATCATGACTTCGTACGACCCTGACACTCTGGTGCAGGACAAGGAAGTCACCCGAGGCATCTACCAGCGGTTCGGCGGTAAGCTGGCGCTCAACTGCTTCGTGATTGAAGGCGGCGAGATCGCGGTGGGCGACGAGGTGCAATTGGTGCGCGGGCGCGCCTGCGCAGACCCCGCGGCGTTCAATGACGTGGTGTGACCACCCTCCACGCGGATGACCACCAATCCAGCCTTCGTCAGCGCCGAGATCACTTCGGGGATCGCCCGGGACCGCAGCACGACGGCGCCATCTTAATAGCCACATATAAATATGGCTCCGTTGGAATCCCTGTGGTACATTTCCGACGATGACGCGATTCGAATGGGACCCCGACAAGGACCGTGAGAATCAGCAAAAGCACGCCGTGGCGTTCGCCGATGCCCAGTTCGCCTTCGCCGATCCCGACCGCGTGATCGCTGAGGACCTTTCGCACAGCGGACGAGAGCGACGCTATTTCTGCTTCGGGCGCGTGGGAGGGGGCATCGTGACGGTTCGTTTCACGCACCGCCCAGGCGCCATCCGGATCTTTGGTGCAGGATATTGGCGGAAGGGCAAGAACATCTATGAGCAAAGCCATCAAGTACACGAATGATCCGATTGGCGCCGTGCGCGTGGTCCGAGATTTTCTGCCGCCGCCCGAGGAGTTGGCGTTTCGCGAGGAAGCCGTCAAGGTGACGATTTCGCTGAGCAAGCGCAGCGTGGCATTCTTCAAAGCCGAGGCCCGCCGGCACGATACGCAGTACCAGAAGATGATCCGGCAACTGATCGACCGCTACGCCGAACGCTACGCCCGCTCGTCCGGAGTCACCACAACTCGCCCACCGCGCCGGCGTCCCGCGGCATGATGCCAGCGGCGACGTCTCATCTCGGGACCTCACATGTGCCTGGAACGTGGCCGTTCGTTCGGCTTCGCCCATCAGGGACCAATGGAAGAGAATTGCAGGACAATACGATTCAGGCCAAAACGCCTCAGCGCCGTGTCGTGGCGAACTCGTAGGTCTGCCCCTCGGTGTCCCTGTTGAGTTGACGCAGCTTCAGAATCCATCCGCCCGGTGCCACGCTGTTGGCCTGTTCGGCGATTCGGAAGTAGTGGGTCGTTGGCTTGCCGCCATTGCTCCACACAGTCAGCCGGTTGCCGTGGACCACGTAGCGTCCTTCGCCGAAGAACCCGCGCGTCCGCTCGAGCACCTGCGTGGCGGAGATGTCGTGATACGTCTGGTATCCGGCGGCCGACCCGTAGGTGCCGTCCTTGCCGAAGGTCTCCTGGATCATGGTGTTGCTTCCACCGGAGCCCCACGTGCCCACCAACCGATCGTAGCTCGCGTCCGGTCCGGGACCCGTGTGCCCCGGGAACGAAAGGCCGAAGTAAAAGAGCGGCCACACCCCCCGACCGCTCACCGGATTGTCCAGCCGGATTCCACTGTCGTAGGCCACGATCGGCGCCACCTGGTTGCCCACCTGGACGAGCACGACTCGCACCAGGGCGCCGGTGATCTTCCCCCCCACCAGAATGGGGGCGAGGTTGACCTCGACAAATCGCCAGCCGTCCCCCGTGACCCCACGCTCCATATCCCCCAGCAGGTCGGTGTTCCCGTAGGAGTGATTCACGAAGCTGCCGACGTTTCCCGCAAAGAAATTTCGCGCCACTCCCACAGCCTGACTGGCGAGGTCGGCTTCCGCCGGTCGAAAGGGCATCAGCGCGATAAAGGTGGACTCGCCCGCCTGCTGCGTCGGTGGGGCGCGCACGAATACGCCGTCGGCATACGCCTGCGTACTCCAGCCGGCCGGCGCGATGAACGAGTAGTCCTGCCAGGTCTGAGGCGTTCCCAGCGGACCTGTCTCTGGCTCAGGCAGTGACGCCGACGCCGGGTCGGATGGACGCGGCGCTCCCCGCCCGCTCGATGGCGCGGCCGACGGGGATGGCGCGGCTGATGGCGACGCCACCGCAGCCGGCGACGTCGCTGCGATCGGCGCGCCGATCCGGAGACCGTTCTCGCCCAGCGTCAGCCGCCCAATAGGAACGCCCAACAGATCTGCGACGAACTCACCCGCCTTGGCCGCGATCTTGTGCTCGGTGTCCTGCCCGCCGGCCTTCTTGACCATCTGCTCGATCATCAGCAGCATCGTCGACGCGCCGACAGACCACTCGTAGACCACCTGCTTGTCGCTGTCCCGCAGCCGCTGGATGGGCTGGACGTTCAAGGCCGACTGGAGTTGCCGCGTCAGCGCGGTTGTCGCGCTTGCCGAGCGCTCCTTGCCAGTCCCGAGAAAGTCCCACGTGAGGATGAGCATGGAGAGCCCGCCGGCCATGTCGTCGGCGAACTCGCTTCCGGCCAGTTGCTGACGATAGCCCGCGACGGCCTGCTCGAGCGAGGACCGCAACGCCTGCTGCTGCGCCTCCTGGTTCGCCATCGCCTTGGCCATCCGGGCGATCGCCGCGTGGTCATCGCTGGCCTTGAAGCGGCTCGCAGAGTTCTGGACCGGGGCACCGGGTGCGGCGGCGAGTCCGTTGGCCAGGGCCGCGCGGACCGCCTCGCGTCCCTGCGGGGCGTAGTCCTGCAAGGCGAGGCCCGGAAGGTCCTGGCCGGTCGCCACCACGGAGGTCGCGATGAGGAGGCCAGCAAGTGTCGGCGCGACCAAGTACCGTACCGGCCGGCGCAGCAGGGTTCGAAGCAGAGAAGCTCCCATGTGGACTCCTGTCCAGGGCCCGCTACTCGCCAAGACGATAGGACGCGTAACGCGGCGCCATCAAGAAGAAGGGAATGGCGCCAGTATGCCACATCTCTCCCCAGCCGTCGTATCGCGCCTGTGATCGCTTTTAGTGGCCGACCGCCGTCTTTTGTGCAAAGTGGACGGCCTGCCGAATGCGAGGGGTTGCGTGTGCGGCGACGTTAGTCGATCCCTTCGGCTGGCTCGTGCTTCTTGATCTCCTCGACGGTGCCCACGGTAAATCGGCGGAAGTTCCCGTACGTGGCGCGGCCCTGCAACACTTCCCCGGCCGCTTCCCGACGTTCTTCCATCAACGCGGGCACGCTAATGCCTAATTTCGGCTCCAGCCGATACGTCACGTCGATTCGAGTCCGAACCGACCCAGACTTGGTCTCGACCCTCGTCTTGACGACCGCACCGGTCTCCGGGTCGATCCAGAACTGGCCGGTCGCCGGTACGTCGGAGTCGCCGTCGCCCCGGATCATGGTCGGACGAGCCACCTCATTGTAAACAACGATCTGGGCGTTCTTCCCGTCCACCAACTCGGACCCTTGCAGCCTGAACGTCAACTTCCCGATCACGGCAGGGAGCAAGAACTGCAAGGCAAACGTGGGCAGATTCGTGTCCCTGACCCCGTCGCCGATGTTATGGCGGCTGCTCTCCTCAAGAATTTGATCGGCTTGGGCCAATCGGTTCGCATGGGGTTCCACGAACAGCTTTATCAGACGGTCGTTTCGGTCACGCACGACAGTGCCGTCTACGCGGAATACGTCCCGGAATTCGTACCAGCCTCGAATGCCAGGTAATTGCACAAGCAACACGTCGGAGGTGAGATCGCGTCGCTGCGTCTCGACCGTCCTGACGAGGCTTCCCTGACCGGTTCTGCCCTGCTGAGGCCGTTCGAGACGCTGCTCGTACTGTTCCTCGCTCACGACGCTCGACAGTGTCCGAAGGTACCCGGCCAGATACGCCGTGGCCTTTTGGACCACCGTTGGAACAGGAACCGCGGCGGAGGGTGCCACCACGGACACGTCCGACAGCGGCGGTGTCGTGTCCCGCGCTGGCGCTGTCGGTTCCGGTGGACGCGCGGCTCCGGAATCGCCGGCTGGGAAGGCGCCCCCTGGGGAGCCGTCCGCACGCCGCGATGCCACGAACTGGCGCCGAGCCCGAATGGTCACGTCTGGCCTGTTCACGCGGACGACGAGTTGATGGGCCTTGCCGTCCCGATCCGAGTCGATCGTCTGGAACGCCAACAGGTAGCCAGCCGACGTTTCGCGGACGATGCGATCAAAGGCTGGGTCGAGCGTCGTCGTGAGCCGGAAATAGCCAGCCCCTGTCGCAGCGGCCACTTCCTGCAACCCGTCACGTTGCATCGCCATGTCGTCTGATGATGTGCGCGATGCGAATCGTTCCGCCACATCGACGGCATCCAGCACAGCATGATCGACGTGGAGGACGAAGAGATGGGCCCGAGCCCTCTGGGCGGCCACCGCCAGGGTCCTCAGGTCAGGACCGTCTATCGCACCGAATCGACTTCCGGTGACAAGGGACTCGCTGACCAAGATCACCTGCTTGGGTGCTTCGAGGCCAGACAGTTTGTCAAGCAGACCGGTCAGCGAGCTGACCGCCATGTGCGCGGCCGACCTGGCCGCCGCTTCCCGGAACCGGGCCTCGGACTCCATCTGTGTCAGACAGGATTTGGCATCTTCTTGGTAGCATCCCGACCGAACTGCCGCATTCCATATCCCCGGCTGCCTACCCGTGACAAACGAATACGCCTCCGCGAGGCTGACGTTGTGAATCGTCTCGGCCTTGTTGGCCCCGCTACCGACGACCTTCGTGAGGCCGGCCCGAATCGAGCCGCGGTCCTTCGTGAACTCGACGGCAACACCAGTCGGCAGTGCGACGAGCCCCACGTAGTCTTCAGGCGGCAGCCGGTCCAGAAACGCCGACGCCGCGCTGGCGACACTGCGTCCACCGCCAACCGCGGTGTTCGCCGTGTCGATAGCGAGGACGAACCAACGCGCGGGCAGGACGTGAGTTAAAGGTGGCGGAGCCGAAACGGCAGTCGTTTGGGCCTCCGACATTGGGCCGATGGCGGCAGGCCAAACACCGTACGTCAGCAGATCGGCAGAGGCCAGCGCCCGTCTCTTCCCGTCCACTTCGACAATAAAGTCGTCGGCCTTCAAATCGATGATCGGCCGCCCATCGCGGTCGTTGACAACAAGGACGTCCACCGTGGTCACATCCACGGCGGTGCGAAACGTCTTGGTTGTGGATTGGGCGGAACCCGACGAAAAAGAAAACGCCAGAACCCATCCGAGTGCCAGCGCAGTGGGAACACCGCGCAGGTCACCTCGCCGGTTCGCGTCCGTACCCACCGCGGCGCTCAGCGCGCCAGCATCACGAAGTGGGCGCGGCGATTCCGCTGCCAGCACTCTTCGGTCTGTTCGGTGCACACCAGCTTGGTCTTCCCCATCGTCACCGCCGCCAGCCGCTTGGCGTCGATGCCCTGCGACACGAGGAAGTCGCGCGCCGCCTCGGCTCGACGCAAACCGAGCGGGAAGTTGTATTCGTTGGTGCCGCGCGGATCGGCCTGACCCTCAACCTGAATTCTCGCGGCGGGGAATCGCCTCATCCACTCGGCGTTCTTCGTCAGCGTCTCGCGACTGGCCTGGGTCAACTCCCATTTGTCGTACGCGAACAACACGTCGCGCAACTCGTCAGGGTCGGGAGGATCCTCGGGCGGCGGCGGCGGTGGCGGCAATTCGCCGCGCGGCTTGGCCATCACGACCATGGGTTGAATCGGTGCCGCGGCAGGCTGTTCGCCAGTCTGAGTCGCGTCGAGAGGAATCGTCGGGCCGACGCACTCCTGACCGAACGTGATGCGCCAGAATTTCGAGCCGCGATCGCGTTGCGTCACCGGAAAGTAATACCAGGGCGAGGGGCCAGCCAGGCCTCGCATCACCCTGATGTCCACGGTGCCGTAATGAGCCACCCCGTCGGCGGTGCCGGTCACTTTGACGCTGTAGCGTGTGTAATCGTCGCGGGCCGGATCCTTGCCCAGCCAGGTGACAACTTCGATCTGACGAATCACGTCAAAGCCGAGTTGAAAGCTGCCGGCCGGTCCGTGAACCCACAGGTATTGAACCCCACCCTCGTCGAAGATGGCTTCGTTGACGCGCATGTCGTCCACGATGACGCGCTCGGCAGGCCGCGTGCGATCGATGTAGACGCACGTCCGGTAGCGCTTCGCATCCGCGGTCGCCGCGCTCCACGCGCCTCCGGCCAGCACGAGTCCGACGGCGAGAGTGACGATCGCGGCGCCCACACGAATTCGCATAGCACGAGGTGTATCGGAACGAAACCGGCCGGACCTGAGGGGTGCCCGGATGTGCTCAGTACTGCAGCACGCTGTCGACGCGGAGTCCGGGCAACTGGTCCCTCCCCTTGAGGAACCCCAGCTCGATCAGGAACGCCAGCCCGAACAGATGGCCGCCAAGCTGGCGGACCAGCGAAGCGGCCGCACGCGCCGTCCCACCCGTGGCCAACACGTCGTCGACGATCAACACCCGCTGGCCGGCGGTCACCGCGTCCTCATGGAGCTCGATGACGTCCGACCCGTATTCGAGCTGGAACGACTCGCGCACAACTTTCGCCGGCAGCTTGCCGGGTTTTCGAATCGGGCAAAAACCCGCGCCCAGTCGATCAGCAACAGGGCCGCCCAGAATAAAGCCCCGACTTTCGATACCCACGACCAGATCGATGCCGGCTCCGACAAACGGCGCGGCCAGGTAATCGATCACCGCCTTGAAACCCGCCGGCTCGCGCAGCAGTGTCGTGATGTCGTAGAACACGATGCCCGGCTTCGGAAAGTCGGGCACGTGGCGAATCTTCGCCTTCAGCGATTCCGGGCTCAGCGCGGTGCGATCGGTCATGGCTATGGTCATCCCTTGATGGAAAAATCCGCAAAGCGCCCGCTGGCCGGGCCAATGTCGCGCGCCACCGTCTCGACGCGAGCCCCCGCCGGTCCTCGACGAATGGCCACTTCGAATCGATCGAGCGCCAGCAACTCCCCTTCGGCCACCGCCTCCACGCATCCGTCGGGCTGGTTCCAGACCTCGCCGACCAGGCCCTCGCGTCTGGCCCTCTCGCAGGTGAACCAGCGAAAGCCAACGCCCTGGACACGGCCGACGATGCGGTAGGTGCGCGATTCAGTCATGCTCGGGCCGCAACAGAGAAACGACGCACGATTATAAACGCAATTGACGCTTCGTCGGCTTCCACACTACGGTGATGAGATATGACCCTGTCCAGCGATCCGGCGGCCTTGACCCTCGGCGTGCCCGGCTTCAGCTATCCGGACCTGCACGAACCCGACAAGTTGCGCGACCTGTACGACGTGTTCGCCCGAGAGGTCACACGGCAGGATCCGGAACTGTGGCAACAATGGGACGCGTATCGATCGCATCCGGCCCATGCCCTCGGGGCAACCGAGGTCTCGCTTCTGCTCGTCAGGATGGCTCCCTTCGTGAGTCGTTTTGTCGGGAGGTTGTTTGGCGTTGAACGCGAGCTGGCCGCGCTGGCCGACACCACCGCTCAGCACCAGGTCCTTGGTCGCTTCAAGGCTGACTTCGTGCGAAGGCGCGTCGTCTCGTTGTTGAAGGGACCGACCCCTCCCGAGGCGAATGCTGCCGACGATCGCGCGGTCGCCGCCTTGCTGGCCGGTCAGTTTCCCCACGACGGCGAGCGGGCGTTGGCGCACGCTGGTTGCCTGTTGCTGGACCGCGAAGCGGCCGCCCTGACGGGAGCCGATCCGGTGGCGCAAGCCGCCGTGGCTGTCTCGATAAACGCGCTGAGGCGGTGGTGTGCCGCGCGCCTCCACGACCCGGCGTACAAGTCGTGGGTGATCTTCCATCTGCCCAGCCCAGTCGACTTCTTCGCGCTCGTCGACATCGAACACCGATCGCACGACCTGCCGACGGCCATCAGCGGTCCGGAATCGGGACTGCGACGTCGCGACGGGTTCACGCTCACCGATCCGCGCATGACGACCCGCCAGACACTGGGTGAGATTCACTACTGCATTCTCTGCCATGAGCGTGACAAGGACTCGTGTTCAAAGGGGCTCTCGGGCAAGGACGGCGCCATCGTGTCCAATCCTCTCGGGATCCGGCTCGACGGGTGTCCCCTCGACCAGAAGATCTCCGAGATTCACTTCCTGCGCAAGCGCGGGGACGCGCTGGGAGCCCTGGCCCTCGTCACGCTTGACAACCCGCTGTGCCCCGGCACCGGACACCGCATCTGCAACGACTGCATGAAGGCGTGCATTTATCAGAAGCAGGATCCGGTTGACATCCCGCAGGTCGAAACCGGTGTGCTCACCGACGTGTTGACACTGCCGTGGGGGATCGAAATCTACGGACTGCTGTCGCGCTGGAATCCGCTCAACATTCAGCGCCCGTACCCACTGCCGTACAACGGCCGCAACGTCCTGGTGGTGGGGCTCGGCCCGGCCGGGTACACGCTCGCCCATTATCTGGTCAACGAAGGGTTCGGCGTCGTCGGCCTCGACGGGTTGAAAATCGAACCGCTGCCCACCGCGATCACGGGCGGAGACGATGGCCCCCCTGGTCCGGTGAGGGACTGGCACTCCCTCTACCTCCCGCTGAACGAGCGGGCCCTGGAAGGCTTCGGCGGCGTGTCTGAATACGGCATTACGGTGAGGTGGGACAAGAATTTCCTGACACTGCTCCACCTTACGCTGGCGCGGCGCCGTCTGCTGCGCATGTACGGCGGCGTGCGATTCGGCGGAACCCTGCCCATCAACGAGGCGTGGGACCTGGGGTTTGATCACATCGCCATGGCCGCAGGTGCGGGGCGACCGACCATTCTCGACATGAAGAACACGCTGTTGCGCGGCATTCGCCAAGCCAGCGATTTCCTGATGGCGCTGCAACTGACCGGCGCCTTCAAGCGCGAGGCGTTCGCCAACCTCCAGGTGCGCATGCCGGCGATCGTCATCGGTGGAGGACTCACCGCCATCGACACGGCGACCGAAGTGATGGCCTTCTATCCCCAGCAGGTTGAGAAGACGCTGGCGCGCTACGAGACGCTGATCGCCGAGCGCGGCGAGGAAACGATCCGCGCGATCTTTGACGCCGAAGAGCGCGAGGTGCTCGACGAGTTCCTCGCACACGGTCGCGATGTGCGCGCCGAGCGTCAACGGGCCGCCACGGCTGGCGAGCCGCCGACTTTCGTGCCTCTGATGCAGGGGTGGGGCGGGGTGTCGGTGGTCTACAGAAAGGGACTGGTCGATTCGCCCGCGTACCGGCTCAACCATGAGGAGATCACCAAGTCGCTCGAAGAGGGCATCCGTTTCGTCGAACGCCTGAACCCTGAAGAGGCGCTGCCCGACCAACTCGGGCATGTGGCCGCCATCCGCGTGCGGGAGCAGGTCTACGACCAAGGCGCGTGGCGGGACGGCGAGGCCGCGTACACGCTGCCGGCTCGTTCCGTATTCGTGGCGGCCGGCACGACGCCCAATGTCACATACGAGCGCGAACACCCGGGCACGTTCGAACTGGATCAGCGGCAACGATTCTTCAAGGCGCACGATGTCGAGAAGGGGACGGACGGCCGATTCCGCCTCGTTCCGGCGCGTGACGGGTTCTTTACCTCGCACGAGCACGACGGTCGCTTCGTCACCTACTACGGCGACAACCACCCGAAGTACGCCGGCAATGTCGTCAAGGCCATGGCGTCGGCGCGAGATGGCTTCCACCAGATCGCGAAACTGTTCGCCGACGACTCCCCCGCCGCCGACCTCCCGACGCAACAACAGCGCGAGGCCGGCTGGCGAGCGCTGACCGCGAATCTCGACGATCAATTCCAGGCGCACGTCGTATCGGTAACGCGCCTCACACCCAACATTGTGGATATCGTCGTGAAGGCGCCGGCCGCGGCGCGCAGATTCGAGCCCGGACAGTTTTTCCGCCTGCAGAATTTCGAGACCCGGTCGCCACAGGTGGGGGCCGGGCCCCATGCGCCCCGGATGCTGATGGAGGGGCTGGCGTTGACGGGAGCGGCGGTTGACCGGACGCAAGGCCTCCTGTCGATGATCGCGCTCGAAATGGGCGTCTCGAGCCGGCTCTGCGCGTACCTGAAACCAGGCGACCCGGTCGTCGTCATGGGTCCGACCGGTTCGCCTACCGAGATACCGAGCGGTGAACACGTGCTCCTGGCAGGCGGCGGACTCGGAAACGCCGTCTTGTTCTCCATCGGCCGGGCGTTGCGGCACAAGGGCTGCCGCGTGCTCTACTTCGCCGGCTACAAGCGCGGCGAAGACCTGTTCAAGCGGGAAGAGGTCGAGGCGTCGGCCGATCAACTGATCTGGACCACCGATGCCGGCGCTCCCATTGCGCCAAGCCGGCCCCAGGACTCGCACGTCCGCGGCAACATCGTCGAGGCGATGGTGGCGTATGCGAAGGGCGAACTTGGCGCCGCGATGGTGCCGATGCCCTCGATCGATCGCATCATCGCGATCGGGTCAGACCGGATGATGGCGGCGGTGAAGGCCGCCCGCCTGACCGTCCTCGAGCCGTTCCTCAAGGACGATCACATCGCGATCGCCAGCATCAATTCGCCGATGCAGTGCATGATGAAGGAAGTCTGCGCCCAGTGCCTTCAGCGCCACGTGGACCCGAAGACCGGCCAGGAGACGATCGTCTTCACGTGCTTCAACCAGGACCAGTTGATGGATCGTGTCGACTTCCCGAATCTGCAGGGGCGCCTCAGGCAGAACACGGTACAAGAGAAGCTCGCCAGCTTGTGGCTCGACAAGCTGCTGGCGGAGCATCCGCTCGCTCACGCGTAGATGATCGCCGGGGCGGCAGCCCCAGCCTCCATGCGGGCGAGGGCTGACCTAACGCTGCAACTGCCGTCGTGAAGCCCCGGCCCCCGTGCGAACGTGGTCGGGCCCGTGGCTAACTTGCGCCGGGTCGCGCTACTTGATCGCCTCGAGTTTCTTCTTCTGCACTTCTTTATTGAACGCCGGCACATCCGTCTTGACGATGGCGGCCAGTCTGGCCAGCTGTTCGTCCAGCCGCGACGATAACTCCGCGAGCACCGTGTACGACTGCGCGGTGGGCTTGCCGTCGCCACCTTCCACGACGCCCTGCAAGGCCGCCAGCTTGTTGTTCAGCTTGATCGGGAAGTTGAGCGGATCCTGACTGCTCTGGTTCCGGTACTGATAGATCTCGCCCTCGACCATGGTCAACTTCAGCGTGAGGGCCTCTCCCGCGATCAGCGCGTCGGACGACTGCTGGCCCTTCTCCTTCGACTTGACGGCCGCGGTGCGCTCGGCAATCTGCTTCTTCAAATCACGGATGCGAATCACGGCCTCGTTTGCCTGGGTCACCTTGTCGCGAATCTGCAGCGCGAGCTTGAACTGCTCCGCCAGATCGTCGTCGGTCACTCCCGCCAGATTCGGATTCTTCCGAATCGTGAATGCGGCGGTCTTTGTCTCGCCCCCGGACGTCAGCCGGACGCGGTACGCGCCGGGCAAGGCCATCGGTCCCCTGATGCCTCCGGCCCACAGGATCATGCCCGGAAAATCCTTCGCGCTTGCGTAACACATGTCCCAGACGAAGCGGTTCATGCCGGCCTTGGTCGCCACCTTCGGCGCGCGCCTCCGGAAGCCCTCTTCCTCGCCCGCAGGCGCGGCGTCCGGTTTCGCCTCGTCTTTCTCCGCCGTTCCCGTGTAGGTGTCCACCACCTCGCCCTGCGCATCCAGAATCTCGATGGTGACCTTCTCGGCCGCCGCCTTCAGGAGGTAGTCGATCGACACACCGCGGCTGACGCCACGGATGGCGGGCGGTGCGTCGAACAGGTGAAGCGTGGCGGCCGCCACCGTCGGCGTGAACTGCCTGAGCAGCGCGGCGTTGTCCAGCACGTAGAACGATCGACCGTGAGTCGCGATTGCCAGATCGCTTTCCGTCGACACGATCCCGTGGACCGGCGTCACCGGCAAATCCAGACGCAGCGACTGCCAGGCGTTTCCGTTGTCGAACGAGACGAAGACGCCGTGTTCGGTGCCCGCGTACAGCAGCCCGGGCTTCTTGATGTCCTCGCGAATGCAGCGCGCAAAATCGTCGGCGCCGATCCCCGCGACAATCTTTGTCCACGTCTTGCCGAAGTCGTCGGTGCGATAGAGGTACGGGGCGCGATCGTCTCGTTGGTACCGGTTCGCCGCCACAAACGCGGTCCCCGCCTTGTGCGGCGAGGCCTCGACCAGGCTGATGCGCGCAAAAGGAGGCAGCCCGGCCGGGGTGACGTTGATCCACGTCTTTCCCCCGTCCTGCGTCACCTGCACGTAGCCGTCGTCGGACCCGGTCCAGATCAGCTTCGCGTCGAGGCGCGAGGGCGCGATGGTGAAGATGGTGGCGTACGTCTCAACGCCCGTTTGATCGAGCGTAATCGGACCGCCCGACGGCCCCATCGTCGACGGATCGTGCCGCGTCAGATCGGGGCTGATCCGCTCCCAGCTCTGCCCCTGGTTGACCGTCTTCCACACATGCTGCGATCCGACGTAGAGCACGTTCGGATCGGCGGGCGAGAACACCGCGGGATACGTCCACTGGAACCGTTCCTTGATGTCGATCGCCGAATACCCCATCGGATTGTCCGGCCACGGATTGATGGCCCGATACTGCTCCGATTTCCGGTCGTACCTCGTGAGGTCGCCCCCGTAACTGCCCGAGTAGAACAGATCGGGATTGAGCGGATCGGGAGCGACGTAGCCGCTCTCCCCGCCTCCCACTTCCTGGTACCGGCTGCCGTTGCCGGTGCTCGGGACGCACACCGTGCTGTTGTCCTGCTGCGCACCGCAGACTTGATACGGCACGTCAGCGGTGACGAAGGCGCCGTAGAACTGCGCGGTCGGGAACGTCTGCCCCGTCCACGACTCCCCGCCTGTCACCGATACGTTGGCCCCGCCATCGTTCGAATTGACCATGCGCTTGGGGTCGTTGGGCGCAATCCACAGGTCGTGGTTGTCCCCGTGCGGCACGCGAATCCCCTTATACGTCTTGCCCCCGTCGGTCGACCGGTAGAAGCCGGTGTTGAGCACGTACATCGTGTCGCGCTCCTTCGGGTCGGCGTAGATGCGCGAGTAGTAGAAGGCCCGCTGCCGGAGACGGCGTTCGCTGTTGGCCAGCTTCCAGGTCGCGCCGGCATCGTCAGACACGAAGACGCCGCCGCTTTCGTTTTCGACAACCGCGTAGACGCGCTTGCCGTCGGCCGGAGAGACGGCCACGCCAACCTTGCCCCAGATGCCGGCCGGCAACCCGGGGTTCTTCGTCAGATCCGACCACGTCGTGCCGCCATCACTCGACTTGAACAGTCCGCTGCCCGCGCCGCCGCTCGACAGGGAATGGGGCGTCCGAAACACTTCCCAGAGCGCGGCGTAGAGCACGTCGGGATTGTTCGGATCCATCGACAGGTCGACCGCGCCGGACTTCGAATCGCGGAACAGGATCCGCTCCCACGTCTTGCCGCCGTCTTTCGATCGCATCACGCCGCGATCGGATCCTGGCGCGTACGGTTTGCCCAGGGCCGCGACATAGACGAGATCGGGGTTCTTCGGGTGAACCCGAATCCTCGCAATCGCCTGCGTCTCCTTGAGGCCGGTGTGCACCCAGGTCTTGCCCGCGTCCACCGATTTGTAGACGCCGTCGCCCTGAATGATGTTGCCGCGCAGTTCGGTCTCGCCCATGCCGGCGTAGACGATGTCGGGATTCGATTCCGATACCGCGAGCGCACCGACCGACGAGGTCTTGAAGAACGTGTCACTGACCGGTTTCCAGGTCGTGCCGCCGTCGGAGGTCTTCCACACCCCTCCGCCGGTCGCGCCGAAGTAGTACTCGAAGGGCCGCGACGCGCTGCCGGCCACCGCGATGGACCGGCCGCCCCGGTTCGGCCCGATGTTGCGCCATTTGAGCGACGAAAAGAGCGGGTCCGGGTACCCGGCCGCCGGCGCGGGTGCAGGAGCGGGAGCCGGCGCAGGGGCCTGTGCCCCGGCGCCGACGCCAATCGCCACAGATGCCACGCCAGCCAGACACACGGCGACACACGTAGAACGCAGCGCTGATCGGCGCATACAACACTCTCCTGGGTCGAGCTTCCGACCGACGTTTACTCGAAACGCCGACCTACTTCTCGTCGAGTTTCCGGCCCGCGTCGAGCTTGTCGACACTCCGAATCACTTCTCGTCGACCTTCGGCCCCGCGTCGAGTTTCCGACCGAGCTTCCGACCGACGTCCACTCGAAACGCCGACCTACTTCTCGTCGAGTTTCCGGCCCGCGTCGAGCTTGTCGAAATTCAGAATGGCGTTGAACACGAATCCGTAGCTGCCCTGCGTTTCGCCGCGCCACATGGGATTGTTTGCGAAGACGACCACGTGCCCCTTGTCGAGCGGCACGTCCACCAGCGCCGGCCGCTGCGCGATCTCATTGCCGTTTTCGATGAGGCCCGAGACCAGCAGGTCCTTCGCATCGCCGTATCGCAACACGACGCGAGGCCGGTACTGCGGCGGAATCACGCTCAGCGGATTGCGCAGCTGATCGGGGGTCACCGGTGCCGCCTGCCACACCTCGACTTTCGGCTCCTCGGGCAGCGGCGCCACAACGGGAAAGCCCTGGGGTTGATCGGGATCGTCGGCGGTGCCTCGCCCGGTCGGCCGCTCCGGTCCGCCGGCGGCCGCGCCTCGGCCGCCCCGCCCGCCCAGCAGGTTGCTGACGCCGACGATCAAGCCGGGCGCCGAGTAGATCGACACGCCGTCGCCATAGCCGTAGGCGAGCGGGCTGGTCGCGTCGACGATCCTGGCGCGCATCACCGTGCCGGGCGCCTTCAGCCGGGACGGCTCCTGCACCGACAGGCCAGGCGTCATGCCGAACATGTTGGCGAGCAACGTCGTGTCGTCGGCCACAATCAGCACGCCGCCCTTGCGCACGAAGGTCTCAAGATTGGCCACGCCCGTCAACCCGAGGCCCGGACGCATGTCGTCGGTCGAATCGATCTTCCCGATATTGGGCGTCAACTCCGTGGTCTTCCATGGCAGCGGATTGCGCCACATCGGCATCCCGCTCACCACCTGCTGCGCCGCGCGGCCAACCGGCGGGAACACCAGCACATCCCACCGGGCGTTCGGGTTGGCCTCTTTCGCGATGACCTGGGTGCTGACGTAGTCGTACGGAATCTTCAGGCGATCGAATTCCATCCGCCACCAGCCCTCGTCTTGCGTGCCAATCCAGGTGTGGATATAGCCGATGCGAGGCGTCTTGATGGCGTGCGTCTTCACCGTGGGCGCGGCGGCGAGTGCCTGCGCCTGCAGCCCCAGTTCGGCCGCCACGCTCTGCACGTCGGCCTGGCCCGCGTTCCTGATCAGAAAGGACCCGCGGCGGAATTTCTTGCCCGCTGCCTCGAACGCTTCTTCGGCGACGTCGATGGCGGCGTCCTTGAGCCTGTACCGCAGGGCGATCAGTGAAGGGTCCGCGTCGTTGTTCACGGCGAACACGGCACCGCTGCCCACCACGCCGCCCGGGGCCTTCACTTCGGCCACCTTCTCCATGGCCACGTCGAGCACCTTCGCGTCGGTCACCCGGACCACCTGCACATTGAACAGCTCGCCGAAGGTCCAGCCGGTGTCGTCGTACGGCCGCTTCTGCGGATCGGTCGGGCTCCAGTACTGGTAGTCGAGCAGCGCATCCGCGATGCGGCTGTAGGGCTGATCCATGCGAATGATGTAACTGCCGGCCGGAAACTGCCGCGTCTCGGTTGCGGGCTTCGCGTCCTTCTTCGCGTCGTCTGTCTTGGTCTCGGCCTTCGGCGCCTCGTCTCCCGCCTTATCGGCCCCGCCCTCGTCGCCCCCGCGTCGCGCCGGCTTCTTCTTGACCGGCATCGTCACGCTGAACGCTGAGGTGGCGCGCGAAATCTCGACGGCCTGCCGCTGCAGCACGCGCAGCATTTCGGCCTGCGGACCGGGCCGCCCGTCGTCGCCGGGCAGCACGTAGGCGGCCGGGCCTTCCACCGTCGGCTTGATCACCGAGCGTTTGCTCTTGAGATAAAAGTTCTTGAGAAACAGCTTCGTGTTGCCCGAGAAGTACGACAGCGCCGTGAGCAGGCCGGTCTGCTGATAGTTGTTGTTGTTGCGCTGCGACCACATCACCTTCGGCAGCGGTGGGTTCTGCTTGTACCAGGTCCGCGCGTAGTCGGACGGCTGGAGCTTGCGTTCGACCGTATCGGCGCCGCCGTTTCCGAATGTTTCGTAGAGCCGGCTGATGCCGTTGTGCATCGCGCCGATGAACATCAGGTACCCGGGCGACCAGGTGTCGAACGTGCCATGCGTAAAGGCGCCGGGCATGCCGAACTTGGTGAGCTCGGCCATGTTGTTCCACCCGAGCAACTGCCACTCGTCGGTGAGGATCGGATCGACCCACGCATTGTAGGGGCCGTCGCCGACGGTGTTGTCGTAGAGGTACGGCACCGACTCGTGCAGGTCGTGCAGCACCTGGACCTTGTGCGCGACGACCGTATTGATCACGTTTCTCGTGAGCGCAAGCGTGGCCCCCATCGCGTCCCGATTGTTGTCGTGCGCGACGTACTTGCCCCAGTAGGCCAGCGCCGGCCAGGTGTCGTTGGGATGCGCGAGGTGCCACTTGTAGATGTCGACCTGCCGGTCGCGGCCGTCGGTCTCGAGCACCGGCGTGATCATGGTGATCACGTTGCCGCGAATGGCCTTGATGTACGGGCTGTCGTCCACCACCAGCCTGTACGCCAGTTCCATCAACGCAGTCGGAGCCCCGGTCTCGGTCGCGTGCATCGCGCCGGTGATGTAATACACGGGCACCGACGCCTCTACGAGACGATCGGCTTCCGCGTCGTCGAGCTTGATGCTGCGCGGGTCGGCCAACTTGGCGAGCCGGGCCCGATTGTCCTCGAACTTCGCCATCACGGATTCGGCCGCAATCGCGACGGCAATCATTTCGCGCCCCTCTTCGGACTTGCCGATCGAGAAGACCTTGACGCGTCCCGGCGCGGCCTTCTCGAGCAGGCGCATGTAGGCGTGCACCTCGGCGGCGTAGGGCAGCTTGCCCGGGGCGCCGGCCACATCACCGAGCACGACCTTCGGCGTGGGCACGGTCTTCGACGCGGGGAGGTAGTCCACCAGGGGCGACAGGAAAAAGGGCTGCGTCGTGTATTCCTTGATCTTCTTCGTGTACTCCTCGTCGATCGGCTGCTTCGCGTCGCGGGCATATTTATTCGGCTGGGCCGTCACCCCGGCGCTGGCCAGCGCAATCATCGCGACCAATGCGGCTCGACGAAGGTTCGTAAAACGTCTCATTGCAGCCCTCTCGTGCCGGCGGATGCCCGGCATCAAATATCCAACTCATCGCCACCCGTGGCTTCGCGGTCCGCGAATCGGGCCGAAAGCAGGTCGGCGGCGAGATCTTACCAAGAATTGCCATGCGACCGCATCAGCACCAGTGGCGCCGCCCCCGCCCGGCACACCAGCGAGCCCGCGCAACTCCCTGTGGCGGCGAGTCACCCGTTGTGGCACTCTTGACGTGCGCCAGGCTCCCGACGCCACCCGGGCGCGGCCTGTCGATCGCGACCGTGAATCCATTTGTCAGGCGCCTAACGATACGAGGTCTTGTCGATGCAATCCCGCCGGATGCTGCCCGTGCTTCTTGTGCTGTTCGTCGCCAGCGGTTGTGCCGCCCTGGTGTACGAGGTCGTGTGGTTCCAGTTGCTGCAGTTGGTCATCGGCTCGTCGTCGGTGTCGCTCGCGGTCCTGCTCGGCACGTTTATGGGCGGGCTCTGCCTGGGCAGCTTCGCGTTTTCGCGGTTCGTCTCCGCCAGACACCATCCGATGCAGGTGTACGCCGTGCTCGAGGCCGCCATCGGCGGAATCGGTCTGCTCGTGTTGTTCGGCATGCCTCTGGTGAGCGGCGTCTACACCGCGTGGGCCGGGTCGGGCACCTGGGGCCTGATCCTGCGAGGCCTCGCTGCCGGCATCTGCCTGCTTCCGCCCACCATTTTGATGGGCGCGACGCTGCCGGCGCTCTCCCGCTCGGTCGAAACCACGCCGGTGGGCGTCTCGTGGCTCGGCTTCTTCTACGCGGGCAACATCGCCGGAGCCGTGCTCGGCAGCCTGCTGGCCGGGTTCTACTTGCTTCGCGTCTACGACATCCCCACCGCCACCTACGTCGCCGTCGCCATCAATGCCGCGGTCGCCCTGGCGGCCTGGGGCATCTCCTACGCGATTGCCGTCGAGGCGCCCGCCCCAGCGACCCACGAACCCGAGCCGGTCGCCGGCGCGCGCTCACTGCACGTCGCCATCGCGCTGTCGGGCATGACGGCGCTGGCCGCCGAAGTAATCTGGACGCGGTACCTCTCGCTGCTGTTCGGCGCCACCACCTATACCTTCTCGCTGATTCTCGCGGCGTTTCTGGTCGGACTCGGCCTGGGAAGCAGCATCGGCTCGGCGCTCGGCCGAACCGTGTCCCGGCCTCGCCTCGCCTTCGGCTGGTGCCAGGCGCTGCTGGGCGTTGCGATCGGCTGGGCCGCGTACATGCTGACCGACTCGATGCCGTATTGGCCCATCGATCCGTCCATCGCCCGCAACCCCTGGTTCAACTTCCAACTCGACTTCGTGCGCTGCCTCTGGGTGGTGTTGCCCGGATCGATGCTGTGGGGCGCGAGCTTCCCGTTGGCGCTGGCCTCGGTCGCCAGGCCCGGGCACGACCCGGCGCGACTGGTGGGACGGTTGTACGGGGCCAACACGATCGGGGCGATAGCCGGATCGCTGCTCGCCGGACTGGTGCTGGTGGTCTGGATCGGCAGTCAGGCTTCGCAGCAAGTGCTCATCCTGCTCACGGCGCTCTCCGCGATGCTGGTGCTGGCGCCAGTGGGTGCCGGTCAGCCCGCCGGCGCCGGTCGGCGATTCGCCGTGACGGCCGTCGGGATCGGAGCGGCGGCCTCCGCGCTGGCCGTGCTGGCCGTGCATCCGGTGCCGGGCCTGCTCGTCGCCTACGGTCGCTATTCGGCCACCCGGGTGGGCCAGGCCGATGTCTTCTACGTGGGCGAGGGCATCAACGCGTCGGTGGCGGTCTCCCGCCTGGCCGACGGCACGTTGAACTATCACAACGCCGGCAAAGTGCAGGCCTCCAGCGAGGCGCAGGACATGCGCCTCCAGCGGATGCTCGGCCACATGACGACGCTGATCCCGGCCAACCCGCAATCGGTGCTGGTGATCGGCTGCGGCGCGGGCGTCACGGCAGGCGCGGTGTCGGTCGATCCCCGCGTGAAGCGTTTGACGATTGCCGAAATCGAGCCGCTCGTGCCGCGCACGGTCTCGACCTATTTCAGTCAGCACAACTTCGACGTGGTGAGAAACCCGAAGACCACCGTCCGCATCGACGATGCGCGCCACTTCATCCTGACCAGCGGCGAGAAGTTCGACGCCATCACGTCGGACCCGCTGGATCCGTGGGTCAAGGGCGCCGCCATGCTCTACACCAAAGAGTTCTTCGAATTGGCGAAGCAACATCTCAACCCGGGCGGCGTGGTCACCCTGTTCGTGCAGCTCTACTGG
Source organism: Acidobacteriota bacterium (assembly GCA_037133015.1). Lineage (GTDB taxonomy): Bacteria > Acidobacteriota > Vicinamibacteria > Vicinamibacterales > JAKQTR01 > JBAXOX01. Next base: position 24,400 of record JBAXOX010000008.1, on the reverse strand, counting down.
AGCAACGAAGAAGCGGTGAAGAGCGAACTCGCCACGTTTTTCGAGGCCTTTCCCAACGGCGTCGTGTGGGGCAACACCTATCAGGGCGGCGGCTACGATCTGGTGCTGCTCGGACAAGTCGAGCCGACCGTGATCAATCTCGACGACATCGATGCGCGCCTGCGCCAGCCCGAATACGCCACGCTGTCGCGGTCGCTCGGCGAGATCGGCGTTCGGTCCACCGTCGATCTGTTCGCCACCTACGCGGGACAGGCCCGCGACCTCACCGGGTGGCTCAAGGACGCGGCCATCACGCACGATTCGAATCTCAGGCTCCAATATCTGGCCGGCATGGGCGTCAACCTCAACATCGGGCCGTCCATCTACAATGGATTGCTGGTGTACCGCCGTCAGCCCGCCACCTTGTTTGCGGGCTCCGAACAGATGAAAACGGCGCTTTGGTCGGCGATGCAGATGACCAGTCAACAGTAACGCGGCAACCCACGCGGCCTCGGCGGCCGCCGATTCGGTGTTCGAGGTGTCGATGATGCTCCGTGTGTTGTGCGTGATGATGCTCGCGGTGGTCGGCGTGGCCGGCGCCGACTGGCCCCAGTTTCGCGGCGCCAACCGCGACAACATGGCCACCGAGACCGGACTCTATCGATCGTGGCCGGCCGGCGGGCCCAAGGTGCTCTGGAAGACGACCGTGGCCGAAGGCTACGCCGGCGTCGCCATCAAGGACGGCCTGCTCTACCTGAACGACTACGACACCACTGCCAAAGCGCATCTGATCAGGGCGCTCTCGATCGCCGACGGCAAGGACGTCTGGCGGTGGAGTTATCCGGTCGACATCCGCCCAAGCCATGGCATTACGCGCACCGTGCCGGCGGTGGGCCAGAAACTGGTGTTCTCGCTCGATCCAAAATGCCGGTTTCACGCTCTCGACGCGAAGACGGGCAAGTTGATCTGGCAGAAGAATCTGGTACAGGACTACAAGGCCACCATTCCTGGCTGGTACGCCGGTCAGAACCCGCTGCTCGACGGCGACCGCGTCCTGCTGGCCACCGGCGGCGATGCGCTCGTCGTGGCGTTCGACCAGGCCACCGGCAAAGAAATCTGGCGCACGCCCAACCCGGGCAAGGACGTGATGTCGCACGTCTCGCTGATGCCGGCGACCATCGACGGGGTCAAACAGTATCTGTACCTCACGATGAACAAGGTCGTGGGCATCGCCGCCGCCGATGGTCAGTTGCTGTGGAGCATCCCGTTTGCCGCCAAGATGGCCGCGTGCCCTTCGCCGGTGTCGATTGGCGACGGACGGATTTTCATCACGAGCGGCTACGAAGCCGGCAGCATGATGATCCAGGTGAAGAAGACGGCGTCGGGCTTTACCGCCCAGAAGCTGTACGACCTGACCAGCCTGCAATTCAACTCGGAGGTCCACACGCCGGTCCTCTACCAGAATCACCTCTTCGCGGTGAGCAGCAAAACGCGCGGCCGGTTCACCTGCCTGGGCCTCGACGGCAAGCCGGTGTGGCAGAGCCCCGTGGTCTCGGGCGACCCGGCAGCCACACGCACGTTCGACCTCGGCGCGTTTCTCTTCGCCGATGGGATGTTCTTCGTGCTCGACGGCAAGACGGGCATGCTTCGGCTGATCGAAGCCAGCACGAAGGAATACAAGGAACTGGCCAGCGCGCAGATCCTCACGGGCGAGGATGTGTGGGGGCCGCTGGCGCTCTCCAACGGCAAGCTCGTCATCAGGGATTTGAGCCAGATGGTCTGCCTTCAAGTGGGTCCGACGGGCCCACGGAGGTAAGATAGGGCTGACACCCATGGATGCGAACCGCCCCGACTCGGATGCCGCCCGTGCGAAGGCGCACACCCGCTTTTGGCGACTGTGGTTTGCCCCGATCGCCGCCGTCGGTGCGCTGGCCACGCTGGCGGTCGGCGCGTTTCGTGTGCGTCCCACGCCCCGCTCCACGCCGTCGCAGCCGGTTGTGCAGCCGCCTGTCGCGCCAACGTCCACCTCGCCCGCCGGGTCCGGTCGAATCCTGACGATGGCCGAGGCGCAGACCGCGATGCCTGCCAGGAGGTTGCCGCGGCAGTACGTGCAGACCGCGCAGTTGGGCGGCGTGTCGTCGCCCGACAAATTCCTGAAGGATCTGTCCGGGATCGCCGCCGGCGCCGACGATCACGTCTATGCGATCGGTGACGGCGAGGTGCGCGTGTTCGACGCCGCGCTGGTCCGGCTGCGATCGTGGCGGGCGCCGGAGGGCGCTGCCTGTCTGGCGGTCGGACCCGACGGGCGTGTGTACGTCGGTTCATCAGGGCGAGTCGATGTCTTCGATCCGGCTGGCGTCCACGTACAGACATTGACCGTCGGCGAGAAGGACAAGCCGGCTGCGGTGACCGCGATCAAGGTGTTTCGCGGCGAACTGCTGGTGGCCGACGCCAATGTCAGGCTGATTCGCCGCCTCGGCGCCGATGGCGCGGCGCGTGGAATGGTCGGACACCTCGGCAAGACCGGCAGGTTCATGCTGCCCAACGGAAGCCTCGACCTCGCCATCGATGCCGGCGGCCTCGTCTACGCCACCGACACCGGGCGCCACCAGGTCACGACGTGGACGTTGGATGGCGCACCGATTGGGAAATTCGGAAAGTTCGGCATGCGGAACCCGGAAGACTTTGTCGGGTGCTGCAATCCGGTGAACCTTGCGCTGACGCCCGACGGCAAAGTGGTCACCGGCGAAAAGATGGTCGCCAGGGTCAAAGTCTTCGAGCCCGACGGCACGCTGCTGGCCGTGATCGGGCCGGAACATTTCGACCCGGCCTGCGTGCACATCCATCTCGACGTCGATTCGCACGGGCGGATTCTGGCAGCCGATCCGGTGCGTCGCGTCGTGACGGTCTTCTCGCTGGCGCCCTCGCGCCCGCCTGGTGAACCGGCATGATCGAAAAGAGTACGCGCCGTCGCTTCATCGAAGGCTCCTGCCGCATTCTCGGCCTGGTCACCCTGGGCAGCACCGCCGGCCTGCTGACGCAACGCGCCTCGGCGGGCGCGGTCTACCAGGTCGATCCCAACAAGTGCAAGACATGCGACTTGTGCCGCACGGCGTGCGTGCTGAGCCTGTCGGCGGTGAAAGCGGTCAACGATTTCGAGCGGTGCGGCTACTGCATGCTCTGTCCGGCGTATATGGACGTCAACAGCACGCCCGACGAAAAAGGCATTCCGACCGGCAAGGTCTGCCCGCAAGACGCCCTCAAGCGCCGAGTGGTCGGCCGGGTGGACGCCGACGACCCGAACAACAACTACTACGAGTACGTGGTGGACGAAGCCCGGTGCGACGGCTGCGGCAAGTGCGTGAAGGCCTGCCTGCCGCCGGCGGGAAACGGATCGCTCCGACTCGAAATCCGCTACAGCCGCTGCGTCGAATGCAACGAGTGCGCGATTCAGATTGCGTGCCCCGACAGCGCCATCGCCCGCGTCTCGGTTCCCGGCCTCGCACCGGTCGCGACGCATACGCCGTGACCCCCTGCGTGCCCGCCGGCGGGTCCCCGATGCGCGCCCGGCGCCGATCGTTGTGGCTGCTCCTGCTGCTCGCCGCGGCGTTTGCCTCCAACGTGTTGGTCGCCCAGTACCAGAAGAAGCCGCCCGACTTCGGCGGCGCCTACAGCTTTCCGAGTCCAACCCACCCCGAGCCTCGGGCGACGTGGGTTCGCACGATGGACATCTCGATGCTCGCGCTGGGCCTCGGCGCGGCATCCTGGATCATCCTGAAGCGGCGAAACCGGGACGCGCTCCTGCTGCTCAACATCGGCGCCATTGCGTACTTCGGCTTTTACCGCAAAGGCTGCATCTGCCCGATCGGCTCCATTCAGAACGTGACACTGGCGCTGGTGGACTCGCGCTATCTGGTGTCGTTCGGCGTCATCGCGTTTTTCTTTTTGCCCTTGGTGGCGGCGCTGCTGGTGGGTCGCGTCTTCTGCGGGGGCGTCTGTCCGCTGGGCGCCGTCCAGGACGTGGTGCTGGTGCGGCCGGTGCGCGTGCCCGAGCGCCTCGACCGCGCGCTCGGCTGGCTGCGCTACGTGTACCTGGCGGCTGCGGTCTGGTTCGCCGGATGGGGATTTCACCTGGCGATTGGATCGTGGTCGGTCAACGTCGGACGCCGGTTTCTGATTTGCGAATGGGATCCGTTCATCAGCCTGTTCCGCGTGTCCGGGCCGTTTCACATGCTCGCCATCGGCGCCGTGTTCGTCGTCGGCGGGATGTTCGTCGGACGGCCCTACTGCCGGTGGCTGTGTCCCTACGGCGGCCTGCTGTCGATCCTCTCGAAGGTCTCGTGGCGAAACGTCGAGATTACGCCCGACAAGGAAACCGACTGCGGGCTGTGCGCCGATAGCTGCCCGTACGGCGCCATCCACGACCTGAGAGCCGATCGCGGATCGTGTCTGGCGTGCGCCCGGTGCTACGTGTCGTGCCCCCGCCACCTCGAGCATTGCGGCATCAAGGCGGGCCCCGAGGCGCTGATCCAGGTCCAACGCCGATGATCACCGCGGGTTGGCAGTCGCTTGGCCGCCGCTTCCTGGGACCGGTCGCGCTCGGCCTGGCCGGCTGCGCGGCGATCGTGCTGCTGGGGTTCTACATCCACGCCCAATGGGTCACGCCGGGCGAAAAGGCCCGCGTCGAGGCGATGAAGCTCCGCGCCAGGACCGAGACCGCGGTGCAGAAGGAACTCCAGCCCGAACTGGACCGCCAGCACGAAGAGCTGGTGATCCGTCGCACTGCTTACAATCGCGGCGGGGTCGTGCTGCTGGTGTCGCTCGGCACGTGGCTGGCGTGGATGCGGTGGCTCAGGCCGGCTCGCCCGGCGCCAGCGACTCCGCCGGTTGCCGCGATCGGCAAACGCGGATCGGAGTTGCGGCGGGGATTGGATGCCGCGCCCCTCGGACCGACGGTCGCGTCAGCCAGCCAGGCTCAAGGCGTCGCAGTACCCACGCCCATCGATCTGTCGCGCGTCGACGCGATCCTGGACGCCGAAGGAACGGGAACAGACAGTCTCATTCCGATTTTGCAACGGCTGCAGGCCCAGTTCCACTATCTTCCCGATACCGCGCTCCGGCGCGTGTGCGAACGCAGCGACATCACGCCGGCGCAGATTGCGGGCGTGGCGTCGTTCTACGGTCAATTCCGGCAGCGGCCGACCGGGGAACACGTGATTCGGGTGTGTCAGGGCACCGCGTGTCACGTATCCGGGGCCGACGACATTCGTACCGAGCTTCGGCGCTGTCTGGGCATCCAGGGAGAGGCCGACACCGATTCGCAAGGGCGCTTCACCGTCGATCGCGTCGCGTGCATCGGATCCTGCAGTCTCGCGCCAGTGGTGACGGTCGACGACCGCACGTACGGTCATGTGAGTGCGCTGTCGGCCGGATCACTGTTGCAGCAGGTGATCGACGACGATCAGGCGGCACAGCGACACGAGCACAACGGATCGTCGCGCCGCCGGTCGGCCCCCCTCCGCACGCCCGGCCCTCTCGCCTCTGCGCGAACGCTGCCGGGGGCGCCACATGCGTCGGTCGAGATTCGAGTGGGCATGGGTTCGTGCGGTCTGGCCACCGGCGCGGGCCCGTTGTTCGACGCGCTGCAAGAGGAAGTCGCCAGGGTGGGCGGCGGGGCGATCGTCAAGGCGGTTGGCTGCAACGGCCTCTGCCACGACGAACCGATCGTGGACGTGATTCGGGATGGCCAGCGCGTGCGGTACGGACACGTCGTTCCGGGCGATATCCCCCATCTGGTTCGCCGGCACGTGCCGCCCTCAGGCCTCGCGCGTCGTGTGCACGCGGGCCTTCGGGACGTGCGCGACCGGTTCGTCGACGATCATGCGTGGACCTCGATCGCGGATCGCCAGATCGACGAGGCGCCCTACCTCGACAAGCAGGTGCGCATCGTTCTCGAGAACTGCGGCGAGATCGATCCGCTCTCGCTCGACGACTACCAGCGGCACGGGGGCACCGAGGCGCTCGACGCCTGCCTCACCCGGCTGACACCCGATGAGGTGATTGCCGCCATCGAGGCCTCCGGGCTGCGGGGCCGTGGTGGCGCAGGGTTTCCGACTTCGACCAAGTGGGGAATGGTGCGGCGGACGTCCGGGTCGCTCAAGTACGTGATCGCCAACGGCGACGAAGGCGACCCCGGGGCGTTTATGGATCGGGCCGTGATGGAAGGCGACCCGTTTCGCGTCGTCGAAGGCCTGACCATCGCCGCCTACGCGGTCGGCGCGAGCGAGGGATTCGTCTACGTGCGGCGGGAGTACCCGCTTGCCGTGCAGCACATCCGAGCGGCCATCGACACGGCGCGCGCGAACGGATGGCTCGGCGATCGCATCCGCGGATCCTCCTTCAGCTTCCGCCTGCAGGTGCGCGAAGGAGCCGGGGCATTCGTGTGCGGCGAGGAAACCGCGCTCATCCAGTCCATCGAGGGCCAGCGCGGGATGCCGCGGCCCAGGCCGCCGTACCCGGCGCAGTCGGGCTTGTGGGGCAAACCGACGCTCATCAACAATGTCGAGACGCTTGCCGCCGTTCCGTGGATTATTCGTCGTGGCCCCTCCGCCTTCGCGTCGCTCGGCACGGCGACTTCGAAAGGCACCAAGGTGTTCTCGCTGGCCGGCAAGGTTACCCGGGGCGGGCTGATCGAAGTGCCGATGGGCACCACGATTCGCGAGATCGTTGACGAGATCGGCGGGGGCGTCAGTGCCGGAACGCCGTTCAAAGCCGTGCTGGCGGGCGGGCCGTCGGGCGGATGCATTCCGGCGCGCCTCGCCGACACGCGCATCGACTACGAGGAACTCGGGCGGACCGGCGCCATCATGGGATCGGGCGGCCTGGTGGTGCTCGACGATCGCGACTGCGTCGTGGACATCGCGCGGTATTTTCTCCACTTCACGCAAGAGGAGTCGTGCGGAAAGTGCACGTTCTGCCGCATCGGCACCAGACGGATGCTGGAGATCCTCACGCGCATCTGCGAGGGGCACGGCGTGGACGCCGATCTCGACGCCCTCGACGAACTCGGGGCGGGCATCTCCCGCGGCAGCCTCTGCGGCCTGGGACAAACGGCGCCCAACCCCGTGCTGACCACGCTCCGGTACTTTCGGGACGAGTACCTCGCGCACATCCGCGATCGCCGCTGCCCGGCCGGGGTGTGCAAGTCCCTCATTCATTACCGTGTCGTGGAGGGGTGCACCGGCTGCACGTTGTGCGCGCAGGCCTGCCCCGCCGGGGCCATCGAGGCCCGCCCGTACCTGATGCACGCAGTCGCCGATGACCTCTGTACCCGGTGCGGCATGTGTGTGACGGCGTGCCCCGAAGACGCCGTCGTCGTAGCGTAAGTGTGACATGGCGATTCTGACGATTGACGGCCGCCGCATCGAGGTCGACCAGGGCGCCACCATTCTGGACGCGGCGCGCACGCTCGGCATCCGCATCCCCACCCTGTGCCACGTGGACGGGTGTGAGCCCTCGGCCTCGTGCTTTCTCTGCGCCGTGCAGATCGAGGGGAAGGCCGCCTTCGCGCCGTCGTGTGCGACGCTGGCGGCCGACGGCGCCGTGGTCCACACCGACTCGGAGGCGGTGCGCCGATCGCGCAGGCTCGCGCTGGAACTGCTGCTGTCGGATCACGCGGGGGATTGCGTCGGCCCGTGCCAGACCGGTTGCCCGGCAGGATTCGACATCCCGGGGTTTATCGCCGAACTGGCGGCCGGATCCATCGAACGGTCGGCCGAGATTGCGGCCGACTTCCTCACGCTGCCCGCTGCGCTGGGACGCATCTGCCCGCGCCTGTGCGAACAGCGCTGCCATCATTGCGAATCGGGAGACGCCTTGTCGGTCGGCAGCCTCCATCGCTTCGCCGCCGATGCCGACCTCTCTTCTGCCGCGCGGTACACGCCGAAGAAGACGCCTGCCACCGGCAAGCGCGTCGCCATCGTGGGCGCAGGTCCGGCCGGCATCGCCGCCGCGTACCACCTGCTTCGCCGCGGTCACGGCGTCACGCTCTTCGACGCGCACGACGAACCGGGCGGAATGCTGCGGTACGGCATTCCCGCCTTCCGGCTGCCGCCCGACGTGCTCGGCCGGGAAATCGAGATGATCCGGATCCTGGGCGGCGACTTCCGCATGGGCACCACGCTCGGCGTGCAGATGACACTCGCCGATCTCCGGCGCGACTTCGACGCGGTGTTTCTCGCCATTGGCGCGCAGCACTCCCGCCCCCTCGACTGCGAAGGCGACGGGCACGCCCTGCCAGCCGTCGCGCTGCTCGATCGGGTGGCCGTCGGTTGTCCGCCGTCGCTGGGACAGACGGTGGTGGTGGTGGGCGGCGGCAACACGGCGATGGATGCGGCGAGGACGGCCGTCCGGATCGGCGCATCTGATGTGACCGTCTTCTATCGGCGCACCCGGCGCGAGATGCCCTGCCTGATGGCCGAAGTCGAAGCCGCCGAGGCCGAAGGCGTGCGGGTCGAAACGCTGGTGGCCCCCATCCGTCTCGAGCGGGTGGCCGACCACGACCTCCGCCTCACCTGCATCCGGATGCAGCTGGGCGCTCCGGATGCGAGCGGCCGGCCGCGGCCAGTCCCGGTGCCCGGGTCGGAATTCACCCTCACCGTGTCGTCGGTGGTCTCGGCCATCGGACAAGTGGTGGACACCTCGGCGGTGCGGGATGGCGCACTCGGTCTGTCAGCAAGCGGCATCTCCATCAATCCGCGAACCCTCGAGACCACGCTGGCCGGCGTGTTCGCTGGCGGCGATGCCGTGACGGGGGCAGACCTGGCGATTCGCGCCGTCGCCGCCGGGTCGCTGGCGGCGGTCTCCATCGACCAGTCTCTGGGCGGTCGAACGGTGGTCGGAGATCCGCAACGCGTGAGCGTCGTGATGCGCGGCATGAGCGAGGGCGAACTGGCGGCGTTCTTCCGCGACGTCGAGCAGACGCCGCGTTCGGTGATGCCCGAGCGTCCGCCCGGCGATCGTCGCATGAACTTCGACGAGGTCGAATTGGGATTCTCGGCCGAGGTGGCGCGGCGCGAGGCTCGGCGCTGCGCGCAGTGCGGGTGCTCGAAAGCCGGGTCATGCAATCTGAGGCAATTGGCCACCGAATACGGAGCCGATGCTCAACGCTTCGCGGGCTCTCGCCGACCGTTCGGTCGCGATGAGTCCCATCCCGACATCGTGTACGAGCCGGGCAAGTGCATTTTGTGCGGGGCCTGCGTGGCCGCCGCGATCGCGGCCGGCGACGGCCTCGGGCTGTCGATCGTCGGGCGGGGATTTGACGCCACGGTCGCCGTGCCGCTGCGAGGATCGATGATTGAGGGGCTGCCCACCGCGGCCCGGCGGGCGGCGGAGGTCTGTCCGACGGGCGCCTTCTCGATCAAAAGCGACGGGGGCCGCGGATGCGGCCGCGGCGGGCGCGACGGGCGCGAACAGACCTACGAACTCCGATTCGTTCGTCCAGAACCGAGGACATGAGCATGCGCATGCGGTGGATGGCAATTCTGGCGGCGACGCTGGCGCTCGCAGGACCCTCTGAGGCCCAGACGCCACTGGCCCTGGTCCTGGGAGAGGTTCGCGACGCCTCGGCAGCGCCCGTCGCTGCGGCGCAGGTGACGGTGACGCGCGTGCAGACCGGGCAGGCTCTGCGCACATCGAGCGATCAGGCTGGCCGGTTTGTCCTGCCCGCAATCCCGGCGGGCGACTACCAACTCGACGTCGAGCGCGACGGCTTCAAGAAGTATTCGCTGCGCCTGCGTCTGCAAGTCGGGCAACAACTGCGCACCGACGTACGCCTCACCCTCGGTGCCATCGCCGAGTCGGTCGACGTGAGTGCCCCGGCGGTGTCGGCCGAACGGCTGCGCTCGTCGGGAGCGATGCTCATCGAAGGCCATCAGGTCGTCGATCTGCCGCTCGACGGCCGACACGTGCTCGAATTGAGCCTGCTCGCGCCGGGAGTCGAGCCAGCCGCGCCCGGGTCGGCGGGATCGGTGCGGGGCGACTTTGCCTTGCATGTGAGCGGCGGCCGCGAAGATTCGAATGGCTTTCTGCTGGACGGCGTCCTGAACGTCGATCCGAAGTTGAACACCCTTGGAGTGGCGCCGCCTGCCGACGCGGTGCAGGAATTCGAGATCGTCACGAGCACCCCAGACGCGTCGTTCGGGCGCAACGCGGCCGGGCAGATCAACCTGATCTCGAAAAGCGGTGCCAACCAGATCGCCGGAACCGCCTACGAGTTCCTCCGACATCAGTCGCTCGATGCCACCAATGCCTTTGCGCCTCGCAGCGAACCGCCGCCCGAATACCGGCGCCACCAGTTCGGAGCGTCCATCGGCGGCCCCATCGTCGCCAATCGATCGTTCTTCTTCGCCGACTACGAAGGCACCCGCACCCGCGAGGGCATCACGCGCATCACCAATGTTCCGACGATGGCCGAGCGGTCGGGCGATTTTTCGCAGACCCTGTTCGCACGACCGATCGATCCCTACACACAGCAGCCGTTTCCTGGCGGCAGCATCCCGGCCTATCGCCTGAGTTCGGTTGGCGCGGCCATCGCGGCCCTCTATCCGGCGCCCAACCGTGCCGTGCCGTTTCAGAACTACGTGTCGTCGCCGGTGGGGACCGACCGCCGCGATCAGGCCGACGTGCGCATCGACCACACCGAGTCGGAACGCGCCGCGCTCACGTTTCGCGCCAGCGTGAGCGACCGGGAGCTGTTCGAACCGTTTTCGGGCGCGGGCTTCGCGGCGATTCCAGGATTTGGCGATCGGGTACCGCGCCGGGCGTGGAATCTGATGGCCAGCGAACGTCGAACCGTCTCGCCACGCCTCTTCAACGAAGCCAGGGTTGGCTTCACGCACATTCGGTCCGGCGTGTTTCAGGAAAACGCGTCCAGCCTGAATCGGCAGGTTGGCCTTCCCGAGGCCTCGACCGACAGCCGCGACTGGGGACTGAGTTTGGTCACCATCACCGGGTTGTCGCCGATCGGCCACGAGTACAACAACCCTCAAAGCAGCACGACGCGTCAGGTCCAGATCGGCGACACGCTGACGTGGACCGGCGGCGGCCATCTCGTCAAGGCCGGCGCGGAGTGGCGCACGGTCGCCCAGGACGGTTATCGCGATGTCCAGTCGCGAGGCTTTCTGGCCTTCTCGAGCCAGGTGCCGATCACCACCAACGCGCTCGCCGATTTGCTTTTGGGCTATCCGGTGACCACCGGTGTCGCCCATCTCGACAATCCCCAGCGATTGCGAACGTTCAGCTACGGCGCGTTCGTGCAGGACAATATTCGACTCGGCCCACGGCTTTCGGTCTCTGCGGGCCTCCGGTACGAGTTCAACTCGCCAGCCGTGGATGCCGGCGATCGGGCGTACGTGTACGACACGGCGACCCGATCACTGGTGAGGGTCGGTACGGCCGGCGTGCCGCGCGGAGGCTACGTCTCGGACCGGAACAACTGGGCGCCCCGCGCCGGGATGGCGTGGGACGTCGACGGCCAGGGCGCGACCGTGGTTCGCGCCGGTGCCGGAATCTACTACGACCAGGCGGCGCTTGCGCCAAGCGAAGGACTCTATTTCAATCCACCGTATTTCGATCTGCGTCTGTACTTCCCGCTCCCGGGTCTGCCCCTCACGTTGGCCGATCCGTTTCCCGCGCAGTTTCCCTACCCCGTCCCGCCGTCCGCCACGACGTATCAACGTGATTTCCAGACGGCGCGCGTGACGCAATGGAACATCAGCGTCCAGCGACAACTCGGGCGATCGCGGTTGCTCGACATGGCGTACGTCGGCGGAGAAGGCCGAAACCTGCTGCGTGGCCGCGACATCAATCAGGCAGCGCCCAGTCCCGCGTCGTACAATCCGCGCCCGGACCCCCGATTCGCCGACATCACGCTGCTCGAGTCCGCGGCCCATTCCACCTACAAGAGCCTGCAGTGTTCGTTCACGCAACGATTGTCGGGTGGCGTGTCGGCGGTGGCCGCCTACACCTGGTCGTCGGCGTATGACGATGCCTCGGGGTTGTTCTCCAGTTCCGGCGACCCCAACTTTCCGCAGGACAGCCGGAGTCCCCAGGCCGAGTGGGGGCGATCGAATTTCGATCTGCGGCACCGCCTGTCGGTGGGCTTTACGTACGCGCTGCCGATGGGGGCGGGAGGCGGACATGCGTCCAACGCTTCGTGGCCCGCTGCGCTGCTGGCCAACTGGCAGATCACCGGCATCCTCACCGTGCAAAGTGGCCGGCCCTTTACCGTGGCGCTGCTGCCGGAGTTCGACAACAGCAACACGGGCCGGGCCTCGCTGGGCTTTGGCGCCAACGATCGACCGAACCTGGTGGGCAATCCCACACTGACGACCCCGAGTGCCACGCAGTGGTTCAACACGTCGGCGTTCGCGATTCCAGCCTACGGGTCGTTCGGCAATGCGGGGCGCAACATCCTCGAAGGCCCCGGGTACGCCAACCTCAACGTGGCGCTGCTCAAGCTGGTGCGCCTGACGGCCGGCGCCCGCCTGCAACTGCGCCTCGAGGCGTTCAATCTGATCAACCGGACCAACTACAACCTGCCCGACAACTTTCTCGGCTCACCGACAGTCGGCCAGATCCAGTCGGCGGGCAGCCCGAGACGGCTGCAACTGGGCGCCAAGTTACTGTTCTAACCCCACGGTCGGCCTCGTTACGTCGGCCGGTTCGCCTGCGCGGGTCGCACCGGCAGAGGCGGCGCGCTATTTCCCGCGGATGCAGAACAGGCTCGTTTTGCTACGGAGAAAGATCTCGCCGCCGACGATGGCCGGCGTCGCGATAAAGACCTGGTCCTTCATCGTGTTGGTCGCGAGCACTTCGAACTTCTCGCCCATCTTCACCACGATCACGTCCTCGTTCTCGCTCGCCATGTACAGCTTGCCATTCGCGCCGACCGGCGACGACTTGAAGTTGTAGGTCTTCGGCAGCCGCACCTGGTGGTAATAGGGTTCGCCCGTCTTCGCGTTGTAGCAGCTGAGCATCCCGGTGTCGGTAAGCGCGTACAGCTTGTTGTCGCGGATCACCGGCGAGGGCGTGTAGGAGTTGCCTTTGGTCTGGGTCCACACGACCGCGTCGGTTCCCGTCAAGTCGCCCTCTTTGCCGAGCCGAATCGCCTGCAGCATGGGGTTGCGGTAGCCCGTCATCACGAACACCAGGTCGTCCTGCCTCACCGGTTGTGGAATCGTGTTCATCCCGAGACCGGCGCACTCCCAAATCACCTTGCCGGTGGCCAGGTCGTAGCTGCGCGTTTTGCCGCTGCCGGCCACGACCACTTCGGTTCGCCCGTTGAACGGCACCACGAGCGGAGCGGCCCAGTTCGTTTTCTCGGGCCGGCTCATGCGCCAGACCTCCTTGCCCGAGGCGGTGTCCAGCACGCTGATGAACGAGTCGCCCTCGTAGTCGAACACCAGGATGAGCCGGTTGCCGGTGAGCACCGGCGCCATGCCCTCGCCAAACGTCATCTTCATGCGCATCTGGACGCCGAAATCCTTCTCCCAGATCAGCTTCCCGTCGAAGTCGTAGCAATACATGCCGCGCGACCCGAAGAAGGCGTAGACGAACTTGCCGTCGGTCACCGGCGAATTCGACGCGAAGCTCCCGTACTGGCTATGGCCGGCTTCGTGCGGCACGGCCGTTTTCGCCGTCCGCTGCCAGAGGATCTTGCCGGTCTTCCGATCCAGGCACAGCACGTCGAACTTGTGCTCCACCAACGCCGTTGGAGAGGCGTGGGGGTTGGCGCCCGCCGCCGGAGCCGGAGCCGCCGCCGCTGCGGGGGCACCCCCGGTGGGAATGGCCGTGGTAAGAAAGAGGCGGTCGCCCCACACAATCGGGCTCGAATGGCCGAGCCCTGGAATCTCGGTCCGCCACGCCACATTCTGCGTGTCGGTCCATTGCACCGGCGCGTCGCCAACGGCCATGCCGTCGGCCGCGGGCCCTCGCCAGTACGGCCAGTTAGCGGTCTGGGCCAGCATGTCGCCGGTCAGGCAGACAGCCAAGATCCCAGCCAAACCGAGGGCCGCGTACCCGATGCGTGTCGATCGCACGACGTGCTTCATGATGGCTCTCCCAGAATGACGGTCCGATGTTCCGATCCAGAGCATACCCGAGACCCGAATCGCGCCCCTATTCCGACCGAAGCGACTCGACCAGCGGCAGACGGCCCACGGCCGCGACCGCCCCAACCGACGAGACCAGCCCCGCCGCGAACACCACGACCACCAGCGCGGCGATCATCGCCAGCGGCAGCCCGCCGCCTCTGGCCTGCAGCGCCGGCAGCGCGGCCACCAGCGCCGCAACGGTGCCGCAGCCAAGCCCCGCCGCCATCAGCAGCGCGTTTTCGGCCACGATGATGAGGGCCATCGCCGATCGCCGATAACCGATCGCCCTCAGCAGCGCCAGTTGGCTCCGCCGCTCCAGCACGTTTCTCAACAGCACGATGCCCATCCCCATCGTGCCGAGCACCAGCCCCATCGCGCCCAGCGACTGGAACGTGGACAGGTAGGTGTTCTCCACCTGGCGATAGGCCGCGAGACGGTCGCGCGAACGCTCCACGGCAAAGCCCCAGTCGGCAAGCCTCTCCTGCAACGGCGCGACCAGGCCGTCTGCCGCGGCCCAGGGCGCATCGATCAGGAAGAAGCGAAACCCATCCACGTCTGGAAATATCCGGACAAACTGCGCGCCGCTGACGATCAGCTCCCCCTGCAGCAGGCTGCTGCGCAGCGCTCCGACCAGGCGCAAGCGCACCGGGGTTCCGCGGCCTCCTCGCACGGTCACTTCGTCGCCAACGGCGCGATGAAGCACGTACTCAATCGTATTGGCGTCGCCAATGGCGGGCACCGCCCCGTCGTGTCCGGCCTGGTCGAGCAGCAGCCACGGATTGCGCCGCTGCTCGGGCGTCGAGGCCAACGATCGGTCAAACGAGAATCGCCCCGCCTCCAGAAACGCGCGCGTTCCACCAAGGATGCGCGGGTCCTTCGGCGCGTACAAATTCGCGCAACTGACATCGTCGCCCGGACTCACGCGGAACGGGACGAAGCGCAGCGGAGCCAACTCGGGCACCTCCGATGCGGGGATGCCCAACGCTTCGCGCCCGGCGGGGGTGTTGGGATCGGCCACAATCGGCACCGATGCACGGGCGATCAGCGGATAGCCGCCGGTACCGGAGCTCGGACCGACGTCGGTGTCGGCGCCCTCGCGGCGAAATGCCTCAACCGAGACGATGACGAAAGTGGCAGCCGCGATCAGGGAGATACACAGGAGGCTGCGGCCGGGGCGTGCGACGGCGTTTCGAATGCCGAGCCGAACCAGGGCCGGCCATCCGTACCCCGAGATCTGCCGATGCGCATCGCGTCGGAGGTACGCCGCCGCGACGCACAGCATCGATGCCAGCAGCAGACCGCCGGCGCCGAAGAACGCGCCAGCCGCGGGCATTTGGCCTCCGGACGCACCCGCCAGCAATCCGCCTGCAGCCACCGCGAGCGCCCCCGCCACCACGCCACGCCAGCGCCTGGTGCGATGGCCCGTGGGCGCCGGCTCTCTGACGCCCGCCAGCAACGCGCGAAGGCTCTGTCGAGGCAGGCCGCGCAGCGTGACGGCAATCATCACCAGCGAAACAAGCATGCCGCTGATGGCACCCATCCCCAGTGCGCCGATCGACGCGTGCAACACCAGCGACGTCGTCCCCACCGCGCCGATCCACCATGTGCGCAGGCCTGCCATGATCGCGGCGCCGTAGGCGAGCGCGCCGAGCACGCCAAGCACGCAGCCCGCCAGCGAGACGACGGCGCCTTCGGTGAGAAACAGGGTCGTCACCGCGCGCGCCGGAAACCCCACCGCCAGCAGGAGGCCCACCTGTGTATACCGCTGTTCAATCCCCAGCCGGAACAGCAGCGCCGACAGCAGCACGGCGGCGCCAACAAGAAACGCGCTGAAATACAAAAAGTACTCGCCGAAGTCGGTCGAGCCCTCGGCCGCGTCGAGTCCGCGCCGGCGAACCGCGGTGACCGTCAGACCTTGCTGCTCGGGTGTCAGCCGGCTCAACAGGCCGGAGGCCATGCCTGCTTGGGTCGCGCCTTCGATCCGCAGCGACGTGATGTGGCCGAAGCGCGACGACCACAACCGCTCGCCGACCTCCAACGGAATGACCGCCTTGGGCGTCGATCGGAAGCGTTGCCAGTACTCTTCGTCTCGCGGCCGGATGCGCCCCAGATCCAGCGGAAACGGCGGGTCCCAGTTCCGGATACTGACTGCGTCGGTCACGCCGGGCAGCGCGGGCGCAAACGACGCGTCGAGATCCAGCGAGGCAGGGATGCTGCCGGCCAGCCGAAAACGGGCCGTGCGGGTGACGAGGCGTCCCTCGTCGATCCAGTAGAAGTAGTCGACCTCGATCGGATCGCCCTGGGCTGGCTTGAGGTCTTGCCACGCCCACTGGTTGAGCCAGATCGGATCGCCGCCAACCCCGCCCCCCGAGGCATCGGTCCCGAGGAGCCGGCGGTCCACGGCCGCCATCACCGAATACGGAATGTCCCGCCCGTGGGCCCGGATAGCGTTGGCGAGGTAGCTGAACACGCCAGCCGCAGGCGAACCCGCCTCCAGCGCCACCGCACGCGCGGCGTTGACCACGTCTGGGTCCACCAGAACCCTGGAGCTCTCGACGGCAATCCCCGTGGCCGCGGGCAACGAACGAAGCGTCACCCCCACGTCCCGAAGCGTCACAGCGCCACGCAATCCGGCGCGGACCTGCTCGACGTCGGCGGCAGCGGTCGAAGCGACGAGCAACGCGTTGGCGCCGCCCGCCTGGCCGAGCACCTGCTGCAGACGCCGCATCGGCACAAACAGCGACCGAATCGATCCCTGCGCCATCTGGAGCGTAAATTCTCCGAGCTGATCGGCCCTCAGCCGCCGACCGGCCTCGAGCCTCACAGACTTTCCAATATCTTCTTTCCGCCCGAACAGCCACTCTCGGGCCACTTCGCGTCCGGTCTCGATCCGCAGCAGCAGTTCGTCGCCCTCGCCGACGGCCAGCATGTCGGCGAGCCCGTCGCCCATCGCGGACCGGCCCAACGGCTCCATCGGATCCGCCAGGCCGTGGAATCGCCAGAAACGTTCGTCGACGCCGTAGACGTTGACGCCATACGCGCGCGCTCCGGTGCGGGCATGCACGACGACTCCCTGGGCCACGATCAACGGACACACCATCTTGGGGTCGGGCGTCGCGAGGTTGGCGGCGTTGGTGGCGGGCGTCGCGAGGTTCGTGGAGGGCATCGCACCGTTCGTCGCGGGCGTCGCGAGGTTGGCGGCGTTGGTGGCGGGCGTCGCGAGGTTCGTGGAGGGCGTGGCGTTCGCCGCGAGGCGCGCGGCCAGATCGGCGGCCAGTTCGGCGCGGAAGAACCGATCGCCGGCCACCACGTACTCGGTGGCGCCCAACCGCTGCCCCACCAGATCGCGCAAGCTCCCGCGAACCGACTCGCCGACCACCAGCGCGCCAGAGAGCACCGCGACGGAGATGGCCACGCCGACGGCCACTGCCAGGTTGGTGCGCCAGTAATACACGAGGCTGCGCCACCACATCGGGCGGACCCCTGCCCGGTGCGCGGCACGTCGCGGCTCGGGCGTCGGATGGCTCACGGCAGTGGCTGGAGGTTCGCACCACTCAGCCGGAATCGCCGGCCGAAGCGCTGCGCCAGTTCGAGATTGTGCGTGACGACCACGAGCATGTTGGCCTGCTCGCGGTGCAATTCCAGCAGCAGCGCGACGACGGCTTCGGCGGAATCGCCGTCGAGATTGCCCGTCGGCTCGTCACACAGAATCAACCGGGGACGTCGCATCAACGATCGCGCCACGGCCACGCGCTGTTTTTCGCCGCCGGAGAGTTGGTGCGGCCGATGCTGCCGCCTCGGGCCCAGCCCCACGCGGTCGATCAAGTCGGTCGCCCGCCCGAGCGCCGCCCCTTCCGAATCGGGCGTGAGCAGTGTCGGCAACAGGACGTTTTCGAGCACCGTGCACTGCGGCATCAGGTGATGGTCCTGAAACACGAATCCCACCTGCCGGTTTCGAAACGCGGCGAGGCCTGTGTCGTCGAGCAAAAACGGATTGGTCCCGTCCAGCGTCACCGTGCCCGAACTGGGCGGCTCAATGCCCCCGATCGCATAGAGCAGCGTGCTCTTGCCGCTGCCCGACGGCCCGACAATCGACACCGCGTCCCCGTCGGTCAGCGTGAGATTGACGTCCGACATCACCTGGATCGGCCCGGACGCCGATTGATACTGTTTCGACAGGCCTCGAACCTCCAGCACGCCGCTACCTCCCGCCCGCCTCGCCCAGCGCGGATCGATAGACTGCCAGCGCGGCACTGACCATCGCCCCGGTGCTGTACTGCGCGCGAACTCCCTCAAAGCCTTTCGACGCACACTCGCGCCTGAGGTCGCGATCGCGCCAGAGCGCGCGAATGCCGTCGGCCACGGCGGCCGGACTGTCCCGGTCGACCAGAATGCCTCCGCCGGTGGCCTCCACAATCTCGGTGGCCGCGCCACGCCGAGGGGCCACGACGGGCACGCCGGTGGCCATCGCCTCGAGCAGGAACAGGCCCTTCGGATCGGCGTACGGCCCGGGCACCGAGAAGACATCGAGCTGGCGCAGAAACGCGAGCTTACTGGATCGATCCGGCTCACCGCAGTACTCGAACTGCCCCGACAACCCGGCCTGATCGATGTCGGCTTTGATGCCCGCGAGATATCCCTGATGCTCGGGCCCGAGATACCCGGCTGCCACAAGCCGGCTTGGCCCGATGCCCGGCGCGGTCTGCAACCGCCGGTAGGCGTCGGCCAGCACGTGCAGGCCTTTTTCGGGGGCCACGCGAGCCAGGTATCCAATGGTGAACGGGCCGCCCTCGTCTCGATCGCGCGGCTGATACCCGTCGAAGCTGATCCCCATCGGCACCACCTGGATGCGACCCGCATCGATACCGAAGTACTCCGCCATCATCGACCGTCCGAACTGGCTCACGGCCACAAACGCGTCGATGCAGCCGGCGTGCTCCCGGATCAACTGCATCGCGCGGCTGCGGTACGGTTCTCCAAGGCTGTCGAGAAACAGTTCCTCGCCTTGAAGCGTGCAGCAAATCGGCACGTTGAGCCTGGCCTTGATGGCCGGGGCGAGTCCGGCGAGCATCGAGTTGGGCAGCGTGACGATGTCGGGCCTGAACTCGTCGGTGAGAAACTGGACCAGCTTTTCAATTTCTTTCCGCTGGAAGCCGTCCGGCCCTTGCAGCATCGACACCGTCATGGCCCCGAGCTGGGCCGGATCCACGCTCACGCCCCACCGCGTCGCCAGGCGCAGCAGCGGCGGAAAGTCCAGCACGCGGTCCATCACCCACGGTGTCTTGCGGAACAACGCGAGACGCTGCTGCAGAAAGACGTTGATGCCGCCGAGAAACACGCGGCGCTGGCTGACGTTGGGTTCGTCGGTTCGCGTCGGCGTGTAGGTCGGGATCAGCAGCACCTGGTGGCCTGCAGCCATCAGGGCCGCCGCCAGCGTGTTGTCCCGCAGGCAGCTGCCGCAATACATGTGGCCGGCCCCGGCGGTGATGTAGGCAATCTTCATCGGCACGACTCACGAACCGAAGGCGTACAGCACGCCGTCCTGAGAGCCAATCACCAGCACACCCTCGGCAACCGCCGGCGACGCCGAGAGCGGCGCGCCCGCCGTGTACTCCCACACCTTTCGTCCGGTCGCCAGCGCCAGTTCGTAGAGCACGCCGTCGTTGGACCCGACAAACACGCGTGAGCCGACCACCACTGGCGACGACTCGACGCGGGCCTTCGTCAGAAACGTCCAGATCGCTTTGCCCGTCGCGGCGTCCAGGCAATGCACCAGCTTGTCCCGCCCGCCGAGAATCACCCGCTCCGGCGTGACGGCGGCCGACGAATAGAACGGAAACCGCCGGGTCGGATGCTGGTACGTCCACCGCACCACATGCGTCGCCAGGTCGATGCCGAGCACGTCGTTCCCGAAGGTTCCCACATACGCCCGGTCGCCGCGCACGGCCGCCGACGCGCCCGAGTACGCGCCCATCGGCACGGCGAAGCGCTGCTTGCCCGTCAGGGCGTCGATCGCCCGAAACGTCTCGTCGCACCCCGAAATGTACACCGCACCGTCGGCCACCGCAGGCGTGCCGTGGACGGGGCCCTCGGTCTGATACTTCCACAGCAGCGCGCCGGTCTCCGCCGACAGGCAATAGAGATGCTGATCGTAGGATCCGATATAGATGCGATCGCCAACCCGGTTGGGCGACGATCGGATTTCCCCGTCCGTCTTGAACGTCCATCGCGGTTTGCCGGTGGCCGCATCCACGCCGTGGACCACGCCGTTCATGTCGCCCACCACCACGAGGCCGCGCGCCACGTTGGGCGACGACTCTTCGATGGCCCCGCCGGTCTGATAATGCCAGCGCGCCTGGCCGCTCGCCAGATCCACGGCCGCCAGCAGCCCGTCCATCGACCCGACGTAGACGACGCCGTCGGCGACGGCAGCCGACGACTCGATGGCGTCTTTGGCCTGATACCGCCAGCGCAGCTTGAGCGCCTGAGGCAGCCCGCTCTGCGCAACGCCGTCCAGCGAAGACGCCCCCCGGAACATCGGCCACGCATCGCCGCTGGCCGGATTGGGCGCGCCATCGGCACACAGAACCAGGCTCGCCGCCACGCCGAACGCGGCCAGGCCGAGACCCGCCACACCCCCGCGTGTCAGTCTCGTCGTCACTTCGCCGGCCCGGCGTCGGCGTTCGCGATGGCGAACAGCATGGACCGGTTCATCACGTAGAGCACACCGTTGGCGGCCACCGGCGTGCCATAGATCGCGCCACCCATGTTGATCTCCGCGAGCTTCTTCATCGGCCTGCCGGCTTGCAGCACCACGAGGTCGCCGTCCTCGTCGCCCAGATACACCTTGCCGTCGGCCACCAGCGGCGAACCCCAGACCGCCGCCAGCATGTCGTAGGTCCAGTACGGCTCGCCGGTCTTCGCGTCGAGGCAATGCAGGAAGCCGCTGAAGTCGGCGATAAAGAGCAGCCCGTCGGACACCGCGGCCGTGGAAAGCGATCGCCGAATCTTGGTGTAGTGCCACACCCGGCCCGCCTCGGTGATGTCACCGGCGTGCGCCGGATCGATGGCGTAGAGGTGACCGATGCCTTCGCCGTTCTCGGGGTCCTGACCGGTCGCGAGAAACACCCGCCCCTCTGCAAACACCGGCGTCGCGATGCCATCGTTGCGCGTCTTGGGCCAGACGGCGTCTTTCGGATTCAGATCGAAGCGCCACAGCCGCTCGCCGGTGCGCGCGATGTAACCATACAGCCACCCGTCGCCGCCGGGGAAAAACACCTGCATCACCCCGCCGACCTCTCCGAGGGCGGGCGACGACCACTGTCCGTGCAGAATGCGGTCGCCCGGCGCATCGTCTTTCCAGACGACCTTGCCGGTGTGCTTGTTGACGGCGATAAACGACGGAGCCCCTGGCGCCGGCACCTTCTCGTGCGCTTCGTCGCGGCCATTCGACGTTTCCAGAAACACCAGGTCTTCCCAGACCACCGGCGACGAATTGGCCATGTTGTGCTGGAGCACGCCAAGCTCCTTCATCATGTCCAGCTTCCAAATCACGTCGGCGTCGCCCGGGCCCGTCAGCGTCTCCTGCTGAAACGGACCGTCGTTCTTGCCGTCCCGAAATCCTTCGGTATCGAGCGCGACCAGCTCGCCACGGCTGGTCACGTAATACAAACGCTTCCCGTCTACTGCAGGCGACGAGCAGATGCCCTGCTCGGGCCAGTCGTGGTCTTTCCCCGACTCGAGTTTGTCGGTGACCGCCTGCCAC
Organism: Acidobacteriota bacterium; assembly: GCA_037133015.1. Lineage (GTDB taxonomy): Bacteria > Acidobacteriota > Vicinamibacteria > Vicinamibacterales > JAKQTR01 > JBAXOX01. The sequence continues at coordinate 2,503 of JBAXOX010000008.1, read as the reverse complement.
AGGAACGTGCCGTCCGATTCCCGAAACGCCATCAGGATGCCTTTGTCTCCTTTGACGTTGGGATCGCGAGGATTGCCGTTGTTGGTGCCGACAAACACCTTGCCGTCGGCCACCACTACGTTGCCGTAGGAGGTGGTGCCCAGCGCGGCCTTCCACTTGATGCGGGTTCCGGCACCCACGTCCCACGACTCGGGCAGGTTCCTGGTTCGCGCCACCATGTTGCGCTGCGGCGTGCCGCCCCACATCGGCCAGTCCTGCGCCGACAGCCCGACGGCGGTGGCCGCCAGGCCAAGCCCCAGTCCTACGACGCGCCCGCAGGCCACCCGTACGCTGGGCCATCGACGCCACCGGCATCGCATCTCGGTTCGACTCACGTCTTGGTCCCTTTCGCGGTGACGGCTGGCTGTTCGCTCTCGGCGTGCGGGTTCGCGTCGGGCACCTACCGCGCCTTGACGTTGTAGACGGCCAGCACGCCCTGGTTGCGGACGTACAGCTTCCCTCCGGCCACCACCAGATGCGCCCAACTGGGCCACCCCTGGTCGGCGATCGAAAACCGACCTTTCTCCTGGTAGGCCTCAGGGCTGGCCTGCGCAAGCCCGACCGTGTTGCCTTCGCCCATCAGGAACAGGAGCCCGTCGGCGGCGGTCACCGTTCCCTTGCCGACGCTCCGATCACGCCACATCACTTTGCCGGTCGCAAATTCGACGCAGGTCAGCACGGCGTTCGAAAACCCGTAGAGATAGCCCTTGAGCAGGACCACGCCGCCGTGATGATTCATCATGTCGCGCGTAAAGTACGCTTCGTCGGCCTTGACGCCGCCGGCTTCGGCCTTGAGTCGCAGCAACGCCCCGCCGGTGTCGTACGCCGAGGTGTAGAACACCGCGTTGTCGAGAAACACCGGCGTGGTGACGTTGGCTGTCTTGTTGGCCACGCGAGCATAGCGCCACAGCAGCTTGCCGTCGCTCGCGCGCACGCCGACGCCCGCCTGGGCGGTGATCGTCATGATGGTCCGGACGCCGTCGACCACCGCGACAATGCACGACGAGTACGCCGCCGGATCGTTCAATTCCGCCGCCGCCCACACGGTCTTGCCGGTCAGTTTGTTGAGGGCGACGATGCCTGCCCCACGGCCACCCGGCGTGACAATCAGGTTGTCGCCATCAACCAGCGGCGATTCACTGATGAGCCACTTCGGATTGGTGCCGCCGAAATCGGTGAGGATGTTGCGCTTCCACGCCACACCGCCGTCTCCCTGACGCAGGCACGCCAGATCGCCGTTCTCCGACAAGGCGTACAGCCGGTCGCCATCGAGCGTCGGCGTTCCCCTGGGCCCGCCACCCTTGTCCTGATCCAGCGTCTTGCCGAGCACGCTGGTCCAGATCGTCGCGCCGTTGGACCGCTTGACCGCAAACACGACGCTCTTGTCGCCCTGCGTGCCCTGCAGGTAGACGACATCGCCGCGAATCGCCATCGATCCGTAGCCGCGGCCCAGGCCGGAAACCGACCAGACCAGGGCCGGCCCCGCCCCAGGCCACTGCCTGAGCAACCCGGTTTCGGCCGAAACGCCCGTACGGTCGGGTCCGCGCCACTGCGGCCAATCCTGGGCGAAGCCCACCGCCCCGGTCCCGACGCAGACGACCACGACGAACAATCGCGTCAATAAATGCATGCGCACCTCATGTCTTCCCAATGGACGCCGAGACGCCAACCGCCGCGGCTCCCGCAGCCACCGCCGATGCTGTGTCCCGCCACGTGCCGCCGACTTCGCGCTCGGGGCACGCTCGCGTGTAGACCCGGCCCGACGACGGATCTGGTGTGTAGTTTACCTCGGGCGCGACCCGCAAGAGACCGTGTCGACTGGCTGTGAGGAGACCGGCCGCACGGACCGTCGTGGTGTGCCCGTCATCGCCTGCCGGAATGTCGGCGAGGTCGGCCGCGGTTCCCGACTTCAATACTCGGGGATCATCACCTGCGCGGTGATTTGCTTGGTCGAACGTCGCCATCGGTTCTTCGGCGCGGAATTTGCTAATCGGCAATGCGGATGGGCCCAGTCCTGATTAACCCACCAGCGAAGGATTGCCGTGCAACTGACAAGAGCCGCTGATTACGGTGTGCGTGTGATGCTTCACCTTGCCGGCGCGGGCGGCCAATCCCGCGTGAGCCTGGCGCTGCTGGCCGAAGAGGCGCAGGCGCCTCAGGCCTTTTTGGCCAAGGTGCTTCAGCAACTGTGCCGCGCGCGGTTGGTCGTGTCGCACCGTGGCAAACACGGCGGGTTTTCGCTGCCGGTGTTCACCCGCTCGCCCTCGCTGCTCGAAATCGTGGACGCGCTCGACGGACTGCCCCCTCTCAACGATTGCCTCAAGACGAGGGGAGCCTGTCAGCGTCACGTGTGGTGCGGCTCCCACGTGGTCTGGCTCGAGGCACAGACGCGGATGCGAGAGGTGCTGGCGGCGGCGTCGCTCGACTCGATGGTCCGGATGACCAACAGGCGCTGGCCGACGGT
>JBAXOX010000007.1:0-98199 GCA_037133015.1 Acidobacteriota bacterium | reverse complement strand
GCCTCGAGGCCACGCGCCACATCCGGCAGGCCGAAGCGGGGCGTCCCGCAGGCGCACGCCGCCTTCCCATCATTGCCATGACGGCTCACGCCATGCGCGGCAGCCGGGAGCGTTACCTGGAGGCCGGCATGGACGATTACGTCACCAAACCGGTCGAACTGGCAACGCTGGCTGCCACGCTGGACAAATGGCTTCCGCCGTTACAGCCGGCGACCGGCGATCGTCCCGTCTAAAGCCCGCCACGCCTGGGGGCCGCCGGCGCGAACCAGGCTGGAGTGATTGACGGCCGCGGTGACGTTGAGCGCGGCCCACCCGAGCAGGATCGCGCTCTGGATGCGGATGAACCACCAGCATCCGACATCGATGGTCGCCGAATGTCCCAAGCTTGATCGTGCAGGGCCAGGCGAGGTGTGGTGGGCGGACGCCCATGGCAACGCGCTCCTCACCGCACGGGTCACGGGACCTCCCAAGGATGCTGTGGCCAATGCGTCGCAGATGGTGACGCTGGACAAGACTATAATCGCTCAGCGCACCGGGAAGCTCCCTCGGGCGAAGGTCGAACTGATCCTCGGCGGAATCGACGTCATGCTGGGAGATGATCGGCATCACGGCGCCCCCTCTCCCGTCGAGTTGTTTGCCCGTCGCGCGCGGTGCGTTGGCACCCGGCGCGTGTGTTTCACACCCAGTGACACCTGGCCAGTCCGTCGACTGGCCTCTCAAGGAGAGACGATGAAGAACCGGCTGCTCGGCATGCTCACGCTTGCCCTCGCGTTCCTGCTCACCGGCGTGGGCGGCGCGAAGGACTTCAAGATTCCGTACGAAAAGTACGTCCTCTCGAACGGCCTCACCGTCATCCTGCACGTCGACACGTCCAACCCGATCGCCACCGTCTACACCGTGTACCACGTGGGATCGGCACGCGAAACCCCGGGACGCACCGGCTTTGCGCATCTGTTCGAGCACCTGCGCTTCAACGAGTCGCAGGACATTCCTCAAGGCATGTGGTTCAAGAAACTGCAAACGGCCGGCGCCACCAACGTGAACGGCTCGACCAACACCGACCGCACCAACTACTACGAGGTCGTGCCCAAGAACGCCCTCGAGATGGCGCTGTGGATGGAGTCGGACCGCATGGGCTGGCTGCTGCCGAAGTTTACGCCGCAGACATTCGTCACGCAGCAGAATGTGGTGCAGAACGAAAAGCGGCAAGGCGAGAACGCGGCCTATTCGCAGACCAGCTTCATCAACGACAAACTGATGTTTCCCGCGACGCATCCGTACAACTGGCAGGTGATTGGCTCGCTCGACGATCTGGCCAGCGCCACGATCCAGGACGCCGTCGACTTCCACAACAAGTACTACGGCCCGTCCAACGCCACGCTCGTCGTCGCCGGCGACATCGACGTCGTCCGGACGAAGAAGCTCATCGACACGTACTTCGGCGAGATCACGTCATTACCCAAGCCCGCCGCGCTCCCCAAGCAGCGCGTCACGCTGGCGCAGACGGTGCGCGCGTCGTACGAAGATCGCCTGGCCAACGCGCCGCAACTCACCATGACGTTCCCCACCGTCGAGGAGTACAGCGCCGACTCGTACGCGCTGCAGTTTCTCGGGCGTCTCCTCGCCGGCAGCAAGAAGTCGCCGCTCTACAGGGTGATTGTCGAGGAGAAGAAGCTTGCGCCGGCCAGTGCGGGCGGGGGCGGCGGTCGGGGTGGTTTCGGCGGCGGCGGGTCGGTGTCCGCCAATCAGCGCAGCCGCGAACTGGCAGGGGCGCTGCAGATCTCGGTGCGTCCGTTCCCGCAGGTGAAGCTGAATGACGTCGAGTCGGCCATCATGGAAGGCTTCGCGCGCTTCGAGAAGGACGGGGTCAGCGCGCAGGACGTCGAACGGCAGAAGGCCGGCCTCGAGTACCGCTACTACCAGCAGATGGGCTCGATTTTCGGCAAGGCGACCACGCTCGGCAACTTCAACGCCATGGTTGGCGATCCCGATTACACCGCGACCGACCTGCAGAATACGATGAAGGTGACCAAAGACGACGTGCTGCGGGTCTACAACACCTACATCAGGAATCGCCCGTTCGTCCTGCTGAGCACGGTGCCGGGCGGCAAGCTCGATCAAGCGGCGCCCAACTCCACACCGTTCATCGTCCCCGAGGAATCGGTGGACAAGCAGGGCACCAAGAAAAATGTCGGCGGCTATAATCCGCCGCCGATCCCGTCGAAGATCGATCGCACGAAGGAGCCGGCCAAGGGTCCGGATCCGGCCGTGCCCGCGCCCGCCGTCTGGACGGCCAAGACGGCGAACGGCATCCCGATGTACGGCATCACCAAGAGCGCACTGCCCATTGCGGAATTTGCGATCACCATCAAGGGGGGCATGCTGCTCGATCCGGCCGGCAAGACGGGCACGGGCTCGCTGATGGCGCGGGTGATGAACGAAGGGACCCGGAAGCGCACGTCGGTCGAGTTGCGCGATGCCATCGACGATCTCGGTGCGAGCGTGAACATTTCGGGAAGCGACGAGGCGATCACCGTCAGCGGAAACTGCCTGTCGAGCAAGCTGCCAGCAGTGGTCGCGCTTGCCAGGGAGATGATGTTCGAGCCGCGCTGGGCCGAACAGGACTTCGAGGCGGCGAAGGCGCAGGCCATCGACAGCGTGAAACGGTCCGAGGCGAACCTCGCGGTCATCGGTGCCAGCGTCTTCGACAAACTGATCTACGGATCCGACAACATCCTGGCGAGCCCCGCAGGCGGCACGGCCAAGTCGCTTCCGACCATCACACTCGACGATCTCAAGGCCTACTACGCGGCGAACTTCTCGTCGTCAGTGGCCGCGATCACGGTGGTGGGCGACGTGCCGAAGGAGGCCGCGCTGAAGCTCTTCGACGGCCTCAAGGACTGGAAAGCCACGCCGGTCACGATGCCGGACGTGAAGATCGCCAACGCGGCCAAGCCCGGCGTGTACTTCGTCGATGCGCCTCGCGCCAAGCAGTCGACCTTCGTCGTGGGTCACGTGAGCCTCGCGGCGACGGACCCGGACTACTTCAAGACGATCGTCATGAACCACAAGCTGGGCGGCGATTTCGGCAGCGTCTTCAACATGATCCTGCGCGAGCAGAAATCGTTCACCTACGGGGCGCGCTCGGGCTTCTCGGGCAGCGCGTACCCGGGGGCGTTCCGGATGACGACGCAGGTGCAGGCGAATGCGACGTTCGAGACGGCGACGATCGTCAAGGACGAGATCGCCAAGTACCGGACCGGCATCAGCGCCGAGGATCTCCAGAACGTCAAGAACACGCTGCTCAAGGCGAACGCCGGGCGCTTCGAGACCCTGCCGCAACTGAACGCGATGCTGATGCCGATCGTCCAGTACGGGTTGCCGTTCGACTACGTGCGGCAGCGCGAGAACGTCGTGCGCGCGATGACGCTCGGCGAGCACGCGGCGCTCGCCCAGAAGTATCTCCATGCCGATCAGCTCGTCTTCGTGATCGTCGGCGACAAGGAGACGCAGTTCGACAAGCTGAAGGAACTCGGGCTGGGCGATCCGGTGCTGCTAGACAAAGACGGGAAGCCAGTGGCCAAGTAGGGCAGCGACTCGGTCGTCAGGCCAGTCGGGTTCGATCCGCAGGCTGCCCGACGATGGCGCGGAGACATCACACAGGGGCCGGCGGATCCGGCCCAGGCGAGAACGGGCGAGCGCGAATCGGGAGTGTCGGGGGCTCGAGCCACACGCTCGAGTCCCCGACCTCATGTACGCCCTACTTGATCGTGATCTTCTCGACCTGCCACAGGATGGCGGACCCCTTGTAGATGACGTTGTTGGATTCGCAGTGGATCATGTGAATCAGGCGGCCGGCGTCGTCTTCGCCCTGGCCCAGGCTCGTCTGCGCCCAGCCGAGCAGTTTGCCGTCCAGATCCATCTTGTAGATCTTGCCGGTCGTGCCGTCGCCGCTGATCAGATACTGCGGGGAGCCGGGGGTCACGCACACGCCCCACGGCGAAGCCATGCCGACCAGGCTCTTCTTCAGGTTGAGATCGCTGTCATAGACCTGGATGCGCCAGTTGTTGCGATCGGCGACGTAGATATTGTCCTGCTTGTCCGAAGCGATGCTGTGCGGGATGACGAACTGGTCCGGGCCATTGCCGTACGTGCCCACCGTCTTCAGCCAGTGGCCGCCCGGCGCGATCTTGACGACGCGCGAGTTGCCATAGCCATCCGACACGTAGATATTGTCTTTCGAATCCCACGTCACGTCGGTGGGGCGGTTGAAGATACCCGTCCTGCCGACCGGATGGCGCTGGTCTTCGGGGATCTTTTCGCCGCGTTCGACGTGCGCCTCGAGGTAGTCGATCGCTTCGAGTGTGCGGCCAAACTGCATCCTGGGCATGCCAGCCGGATCGAACTTGACGATCATGCCGGACCCTTCGTCCACCATCCACACGTTGTCGTACTTGTCGACGCGGACCGAGTGCGCGAACGACGCAGCGTAGCTGTTGGGTCCCCATGTTTTGACGTACTTGAGGGCCGGGTCGAACTCGAACAACATGGCGGCCGTCCCCCCGCGCGCGATGCCGCTGGCACCGGTGCGCGAGTACACGAAGAGGTGGCCCTTCGAATTCATCGACACTCCCTCGGTCTGCCCCATCGTCTGGCCGGGGATGGAGAAGTAGAGCACCTCGTCTGTGATCTGGAGTTGTGGCGCAGCCTTTTCGATGGCGAGTTGTTTGGCCTTCATCTCCGGGCTGCCCGCCAGGCCCTGGGCTTCGGCCAGCCCCGATGAGAGCACGCCGGCGACGATCATGACGCCAAGCGCGAGAACCGAAGGCCGTACATCAGCACGTTTCATGTAGGGAACACTCCTCTGTTGAAGTGGACGTCCGACCGGGACCTGCCCGGACGGCGTGACCAGATTTGCCGCGTTGCCCTTTCCCGAGTCACGCGATACTAGTCCCAAACGGCGGCTCCAGCGCGATATTTGTGAAGACACTGGCGCGGTGACGAGCGTGCCGATGCCCGGCCTGGGTGCGCGGGGAGTCGGGCTTTGCCGCGCTGCCCTCATCGTGGCGCGCCAGGGCACCGAGGCGGCAGACCCATTCAAGCGTTGCGCGCAGAGGCGGTCGGACATAGACTACCCGCCGGGCGCACGACCGCGCCCTCAGTGGCTTCGTGAGGAGGCTCCCGTGAAGAAACGCTTCTTGATGTCTGCGGTGTGCGCCGCAGCGGTTTCGCTGTGCGCCATCGCGTCCGCACACGCGCAGGGCGGCGCCGCCGACGCCGCGCCGATCCCGCAACTGCAGTTTCGCCTGGTGGAGGACTTCTACCGATATCCCCCGAACTCGGTGGTGGGCCGCAGCACCGGCGTCGCCATCAATCCCAAGAACGGCAACATCGTCACGCTCAATCGCGGCTATCGCCCGGTGAACGAGATGAAGGCGGACGGCAGCTACGTGCGATCCTGGGGCGAGGGCTCCCCGATGTTCGCGGGCGCTCACGTCGTGCGCTTCGATCCGCAAGGCAATCTCTGGTACGTGGACGCCGGCGACAACATCGTCTTCCGCTTCGACACCGAAGGCCGCACCACCGGCACGCTGGGAACCAACCCGGAGCCCTGGACCTGGCTGACGCACGTGATTGAGCGCGCCGCGCCCGGCAGGGCCGCGCTGTATCAGCCGACCGACATCGCCTGGAGCAAGGATGGCAGCAGTTTCGTCGCGGACGGATACGGCAATTCGCGCGTCGCCAAGTTCGACAAGGACGGCAACTTCGTCAAGGGCTGGGGCGAACGTGGCGCGCAGCCGGGCAACTTCAACACGCCCCACAGTATCGTGATCGATCACAACGAACTGGTCTACGTCGCCGACCGCGGCAACAATCGCATCCAGGTGTTCGACACCGAGGGGAATCGGAAAGCGGTCTGGAACCTGCCGACTGCGCCCTGGGCGCTCTGCCTCACCAATGGACCCGAACCGGTGATGTTCGTGGGCAGCGTGGGCAAGGTCTACAAGATGGATCTCACCGGCAAGATTCTGGGAGCCTTCGGCCGCCCCGGCCGGATGCCAGGCACGATCGACTCGGTTCACCAGATCGCATGCCCGGATGAGAAGACGCTCTACCTCGCCCACACCTATGCGGGGCGCTTCGACAAGTGGATCGCGCAATAGTTCCGCGTGCAGCGGGCGCGAGATGTCGCGTCCGCTGCCCTACTTCGCCAACTGCGGTGCGACCGTCCACACGCCGCGGATCGGCATGCCCAGCAGCGCGTCCAGCCATCCGGGCGCCGCGGCCGCGACCTGCGCCGCCTTCTCCGGATACAGCGTCACCCGCACGTAATTAGCGGTGTCCAAATACCGCCGCGCGGCGTCCTGAATCGCCCCCGCGCTCACGTGGTCCATCTCGCTCGGCAACTCGAAGAACTCGGCAATATCGACGCCGTTTTCGTACCGCTGGGACAACTCCCCCACCAGCCGATTGTTCAGCGCCAGATCGCTGTCGTGCCGTCTGGCCAGCGCTTCGCGCGTGTCGCGCACTTCCTTCTGGGTCGGCCCAGACGCCTTGAGTGTGTCGATCTCGCGGAACAGCATCTTGACCAGTTCTTCGGTCCGCTCGGGATCGCACCCGAACTCGATCGTGATGCGATAGCCCGCCTCGGGAATCTTCACGGCGCCGGCCTCCACCTGGACGCCATAGGTGCCACGCAGCGCCTCGCGCAGCCGCTCGCGCAGCCGGGTGTCGAGCACGACGGCCAGCGCGTCGAGCGCCACCTGGTGCGGCGCATCGAACGTGAACGGCCCGGTAAAGACAATCGCCGCCTGACTCTTCGGCTCGATTCCCTTTCGCACAATCTGTTCCACCACGCCCCTGGGCGGCGTCATCCCGACATTGCGCCACGTCTCTTTCCGCCGCGCCGTGGGCAACGAACCGAGATAGCGCTCGACCAGCGGCTTGATGCGGTCCGGGGTGAAGCTGCCGGCAAACACGAAGGTGAAGTCGCCTGCGTCGCCGAAGCGATCCTTGAAGAACGCCAGCGACTTCTGCAGATTCATGTCGGGAATCAGCTCGGGCGTGATCGGACGGCCGCGGACGTGGCCCTGCGTCAACGCCGTCCGCAAGGCCTGTCCGAATGCCCACTCGGGGCTGGCCTGCTGATTGGCCAGCATCGACTTCATCTGCGACGTAATCACGCCGAACACGGTCGCATCGGCCCGCGGCTGCGTAAAGGTGAGATAGATCAGCTGAAACAACGTCTCGAGATCCTTGGGCGACCCACCGCCCACCACGCCTTCCTCGATGTCGTCGATGAACGCGCGAACCGTGGCCGCCTTGCCCGACAGGAGGTTCCGGAGCTGAATCACGTCGAACTTGCCGAGTCCTCCGGCACCCACCACCTGCGTGGCTGTCGTGGCGGCCACAAAATCCGCATCGGTCGCCAGCGATGTGCCGCCGGGACTGGTCGCGCGGAACACCACTTCGTCCTGCTTGAACTCGGTCGGTTTCAACACCACCTTGACGCCGTTGGACAACTCCCACTCGATCACACCGAAGGCGTCTCGCACGCGTTCTCGAACCACCGACCCTGGCTTGGGCACCTGTTCGAGCAGCGACTGCCCCGCCGCCACCTCCACATACGGCTTGACGTCGGTCTCGGAAGAATTCCTGATGACCGCCGCCAACGCCGCGGCATCAGGCACCTTGAGATTGGCGCGCTGCGGCGCATTGACGAGCACCACGCGGCTGCCGCTGGTCCAGTCCTTCGCCACTTTGTTCACTTCCTCGAGCGTGATGTCGGGCAGCAAGCGCTGGACCATCCCGTACTCGAATGTGATGCCGGGCAGCGGTTCGCGCTGGGTGAAATTCCGGATGTACTCCGCCGCCAGATCGGCCGACTCCTCCTTGTCGCGCTCGGCGTACGCGCTTTCGTACAGCCGCATCAGGTCGCGCTTCTCGCGCTCGAGCTCGGCCGGCGTAAAGCCGAACCGCGCGGCCCTGGCCGATTCAATCAGCAGCGATCGCAGTCCCGCCTCGATGCCATCTTCTTTCGCCAGCGCCATGAGGGTCGCGGCCTCGGTGCTCCGGACAAACAGTCCGCGCGCCACGGCTGCATTCAGGAACGGCGGATCCGGCTTCAACGTCAACTCGGTGAGCCGGTCGTTCAGGATGTTCGTGTAGAGGCGCTCGACCTGCTGCTGGCGATACGCGCCGATGGAGGTCTGGTCCCGCAGCGGCAGCATCGTGTACACGCCGACCGTCGTCATCGTCGCTTCCCGGTCGGTGGCGACCGCGTAGAGGGTCTCGGCGTGATCGGGCACCGGAAACGCCGTCCGCGCCCTCGGCCGGTCGGGTGCCGGAATCGCGCCGAACTGCTCCTTGATGAGCGATTCGACCGACGACTTGCCGAAATCGCCGACCGCGATGACGGCCATCAGATCGGGTCGGTACCAGTCCTTGTAGAACCGCTTGAGTGCCTCGGGCTTGAACGTGTCGAGGCTCGCCTTCGACCCGATCGGCAAACGGTCGCCGTAGCGGGATCCCGTGAGCAACACCGGGAACTGCTGGTCGCGCATCCGGGCATCGGCGCCTCTGCCGAGCCGCCACTCTTCGACGATGACGCCGCGCTCCTTGTCGATCGCTTCCTGTTCGAACGAAAGGCTATGAGCCACGTCGGCGAGAAAGACGAACGCCTTCCGCATCGCTTCGGGGTTGTCGGTCGGCACGTGGAGCATGTACACCGTCTCGTCGAACCCGGTATCGGCATTGACGCCGGGGCCCAGGCGCATGCCGATCGATTCCATGAACTTGATCAGATCCTGTTTGGCGAAATGCTCGCTGCCGTTGAACGCCATGTGCTCGACAAAGTGCGCCAGTCCGCGCTGGTCGTCGTCTTCGACCACCGATCCGACGTTGACGACCAACCGCAGTTCGGCCCGGCGCGACGGCCGCTCGTTGGTTCGGATGTAGTAGCGCAGTCCGTTGGGCAGGTAGCCAATCGTGATGCGGCCATCGACGGGTACCGGGTCGGCCAGCGACACCGCCGGCGTCGTGCCCTGAGAGGCCGATGCCTGTGCGCGCAGGACAGGCCGTCCGACGGGCGCAAACCCCACCGCCACGGCCGACGCCACCAAGACCGCCCGAGTGAGCATCCGAACATTCATGTGTTGGCCTTCCTATCAATTCCATTCTGGCGGTTCGGGCGCCCCGGCACAACCTCAAAGCGGACCCGGCGCGGCACCTGGCCTGCTCGACGCTTGCCGGACCTGCCCCCGGGCACTACACTGGCATCCATGGGGCTGGATCGACGTGGCTCGCGCACCTGGAGTCGCATGGCGCTGGCCGTGATGGCGGCGGCGATGCTCGCGACCGCCGCGTGCGGAGGCGGTGCGTCGAGTCCGACCACGCCCACGCCCACACCAACGCCCACTCCCACGCCGACGCCCACGCCGACACCAACACCGACACCGACGACGTTGCCGCCGGCGGCCTTCGTCTGCGGAGCCATCGGCGGAATCCTGCCGACGCCTCAGGGCATCGTGAACGGACTCGTGTGCGACGCCGGCACGTCCCCAGTCGTCATGGTGGTGCTGCTCGACGACACAGGCCATACCTTCGGGGAGTGCACGGGCACCGTCATCGCCCCAACCGCGGTGCTCACCGCCGCCCACTGCCTTACGGCGCAGACCAAGGGCGTGAAGATTTTCCCGGGTGGCTTCAGTGGGATCGGGATTCTGGCCACCTCGTTCACTCCAATTCCGCAGTACAGCGATACGAACGATTTGTCGCCCGATGTCGGCATTGTCGTCGTCGGCCAGACGCTTCCGCGAACTCCCGTTCCGATCGTCATCAGCCGCGACGCAGCGGCCGGCGAACAAGCCGTGATCGCCGGTTACGGCGTGGACGGCACAGGCGCGCACGCGGGCACGCTTCGGGCGGGCACCGTCACGATCGTCAGGGGATCGGCCGGCAATTTCATCGTGACGGATTTTTCTGGAGACGTCAGCAACACGTGCAGTGGAGACTCGGGCGGACCGCTCTTTTTGAAGCAGCCCAGCGGCGCCTGGGGCATCGCCGGCACGACGTCGGCCGGCGAGAGCTCCGATTGCCTGAGCGGCCTGAGCTATTACGCCCGCCTCCGCGCCGACTCGATCTCTGCGTTCATTTTTAGCCTGGTGCCGAACGCGGGACGCTTGTGAGGCAGGCACGCCGATGACCGAGCCGATGGCCGTTCTCCTCGAGACAGACGCGGTGGTCGCGGTCGACAAGCCACCGGGCCTGACCGTGGTTCCCGCGCCGACCGAACCGGGCGACAGTTTGCGTCATCGCGTCGAACGCGCGCTCGGCTGCCCCTTGTGGGTCGTGCACCGCCTCGATCGCGATGCGTCCGGCGTCGTGCTGTTTGCGCGATCCGCCGACGCGCACCGCGCGCTGTGCCTCGCCTTCGAACACCGGCTCGTCGAGAAATCGTACGTCGCACTGACGGCCGGCGTGCCCGATCCGCCCGAGGGCGTCATCGCGGTGCCGCTGCACGCGGCGCGCCGCGGCAAGACGCGCCCCGCCGCGCCCGGCGAGGCCGGAGCGCAGGAGGCGACGACGGGCTATGAGGTGGTCGAACGATGGCACCGGGATGGCCATCGGGCAGCCCTGGTAAGCGCCAGGCCCAGAACCGGCCGGCATCATCAACTGCGCGTGCACTTTCGCTCGATCGGCACGCCGCTGTTGTTCGACCGGGTGTACGGACGGCGGGTGGATCTCGCGCCGCTCGACGGGATCCCGTGCCAGCGGCTGGCGCTGCACGCCTCGCGCCTGGTCGTGCCCGCCACCGTGCTCGGCACCCGGATCGACGTGCACGCGCCGATGGCCGCCGACCTGCAGGCCGCGATAGGCTGGCTTGCCAACACGTGGTCGCGCGACTAGCTATTTTTTCGCTTCGGCGATCAGCGCCGTCAAGAGACGGCAGTAGAGCTTGTCGGCCTCGTCGAAGGCCTTCTGATAGTCGGCGTCCGAGAGCTTCTGCTCCTTTTTCCAGTCTTCGTCGAACCGGACCTGTTTGCCTCCGGACTCGAAGGAATCGGCGGCCCTGTTCGGCTCGTGGTCGAGTTTGAGTCCGTCGGCGCCTGAATCCTCCACGAACACCTTGGTTCCGGCCTTCGCGGCGCTGTTCAGATCGATGTAGATGTCCTGATACTCGCGCTTCAGCATCTTGCCGTCCAGGAGCACGGCTGGGGAGTATTTCGCCCCTACCACCAGCAGCTGACTGCCCGAAAAGTACATGGCCGCCGCGTAGAAATCGGGTTCCGCCGAGTCTCGTGCCGCAATGGCTGCGAGTTTCTTTGCGTCGAGCAGTTGGGTCAATTCTTTGGCCAAGACGATCGATTTGGCCTCTGCGGCAAAGGCCGCGCCGCTCGTCGTCAACACCACGAGCAGGCCGACCACGAGATAGGACGTGCGGCGCAGGATCGTTGTCATCAGGGTCACCTTCTGGAGGGGGCGGGTACGATGGGAACGTTCTACCACCGCGCGGCCCCTCCGGTCAACGCCGGAAACGCCCGCGATACCATTCCCGCGCTGCGCGCGGATGGGTCAACCACTGCCCGGTACGTGCGGGCCCTTAGCCGATAAACAGCGGATCTTCGTCGTCGAATCGGGCGACACCGCGACTGCTATCGCCGCGCAGAGAACGCACCGCGGCCATCACCCCGCGCAGGGCTGCCACAACAGCCAGTCCCTCGCGCATCGGGCCGACAATCACGCCCTGCACGACAGCCATCGTCTCTTCGGCGCGCCTGGAGGCACTCGACAGGAGGCGATCGACCCGCTCGACCTGCAGCGCGGCCATACTGCTCGCCTGCTGCATGTTGTCGGCGACGTGGCGCAGGCGCTCGGCTAGCGGCCCGATCTCCTGCTGGATCTGACCCGACAGATCCTCGACACGCCGCGCCAACCGGGCCATTACCACGATGGCGCCAACCTGCACCAGCGCCATCACCACCGTCGCCGCCGCAATGACACCGAGAAACAGAGCGGTGTTCTCGCCGGTCAAGTTAGCCCTGCTCCTTCTCGCCGCGGGCGGCCTGGTAGGCCTCGCGTCCCCGTTCCACCACGGTGGCGAGGTTGTCCTTCTGTTGCCGAATGAACGCCTTGGTCTTCTCGGCCTGTTCGCGGGCCTTCTCGCTAATCATCTCCCGCGTCTCGTCGCCTTTGGCCGGGGCGAACAGCAGGGCGACCACGGCCCCGGCCAGAGCCCCCAGCGTGAAGGCCACCACAATTCCGGCTGCTCCATTCTGTCGATCGTCAGACATGGCGTGAGGCTCCTTCGCGTGTTGAATCGCTGCACCGGCCTCGGCAGCACCGCGCCACCGCCGACGCCGCCGGCTCTGGTGAATCGCGTTCACCGGACCGTCTTCCCCATCATACAACTGTCTGCGGTCCGCGCCGCGGCAATGCCGGGGGCCGTCACGAAATAGGATCGGCCGCGCCCCCCGTCCGCAGCGCCCCGTCCTCGACGCCAAGCCCCCTGGCCCTCAACCGCTTGATCTGATCTCGCATCGACGCCGCTTTTTCGAACTCCAGATTCGCGGCCGCCGTCTTCATCTCCCGGCCCAGTTCGGCAATCCTGGCGTCAATCTGAGACTGGCTCATGAACGGCTCGCCACGGTCGGCGACCGATGGCACCCCCAGATAGTCGCGGTCGTACACGCTGCCCAGGTCGCCGTCGATGGCCTTGACGATGGAGGCCGGTGTGATGCCGTGTTCCTCATTATAGGCCTGCTGCCGCTGCCGGCGCCGCCCCGTCTCGCTGATGGCCACCTTCATCGACGCCGTCTCGACGTTGGCGTACATGATCACCCGCCCGTTGAGGTTGCGAGCCGCCCGTCCCGACGTCTGAATGAGCGACCCGGCGGATCGCAGGAACCCTTCCTTGTCGGCGTCGAGAATCGCGACCAGCGACACCTCCGGCAGGTCGAGCCCCTCCCGCAACAGGTTGATGCCCACCAGCACGTCGAACACGCCGCGCCGCAAGTCGCGGAGAATCTCGACCCGCTCGAGCGTTTCGATATCGGAATGCAGGTACCGCACGCGCACGCCAAGCTCGTGATAATACTGGGTCAGATCTTCGGCCATCCGTTTGGTGAGCGTCGTCACCAGCACCCGCTCGCCCACCGCCGCCCGCGCCCGGATTTCGGCCAGCAGGTCGTCCACCTGGCCCGCCACCGGCCGCACCTCGATCGGGGGATCGATCAGGCCCGTCGGGCGAATGATCTGCTCGACGACCACTCCGCCCGCCTTGCGCAATTCGTGGGGGCCGGGTGTCGCCGACACAAACACCACCTGCTGGCCCCTGGCCTCCCACTCGTCGAAGGTCAACGGCCGGTTGTCGAGCGCCGACGGCAGGCGGAACCCGTAGTTGACCAGGACGTCTTTGCGCGACCGGTCGCCGTGGTACATCCCGCGGATCTGCGGCACGGTCTGATGGCTCTCGTCGATGATGAGGAGGCCGTCCGACGGCAGATAGTCGAGCAACGTGGGCGGCGGCTCGCCGGGCTTGCGTCCGGTCAGGTGCCGCGAATAGTTCTCGATGCCGTGGCAGTACCCGATCTCGCGCATCATCTCGAGATCGAACATGGTGCGCTGGTGCAGGCGCTGCGATTCGATCAGCTTGCCATCGGCCTCCAGCACCGCGAGCCGCTCGGTGAGTTCCGCCTTGATGGATTCGACCGCCTCCCGCGTGCGGCCGCGCGGCGCCACGAAATGCGTCTTGGGGTACACGGCCATTTTGTCGAATCGGCGCCGCACCTTGCCCGTCAGCGGATCGAACGAGGCCAGCGCGTCAATCTGGTCGCCGAACAGCTCGATCCGGATCGCCGATTCGTCGTACGACGGAAAGATTTCGACGATGTCGCCGCGCACACGGAACGTCCCGCGCGTAAATTCGTAGTCGTTGCGCTCGTACTGGATCTCGACCAGCTTCCGCAGGATCTCGTCGCGGCCGATTCGCTGGCCGCGCTCAACGGGCAGCAGCATGCCGTAATACGCCTCGGGCGAACCCAGACCGTAGATGCACGAGACGCTCGAGACAATCAGCACGTCGCGGCGTTCCATCAGCGAACGCGTCGCCGACAGGCGCATCCGATCGATCTCGTCGTTGGTGGTGGCCTCTTTCTCGATGTACGTGTCGGTGGCCGGCATGTACGCTTCGGGCTGGTAGTAATCGTAGTAGCTGACGAAGTACTCGACCGCGTTGTGGGGAAAGAAGCGGCGGAACTCCTGGAACAGCTGTGCGGCCAGCGTCTTATTGTGCACCATCACCAGCGTGGGCCGGTTGACCCGCGCCACCACCTGCGCCATGGTGAAGGTCTTGCCCGATCCGGTGACGCCCAGCAGCACCTGGTACGGGTCGCCCCGGCGCAGGCCCGCCTCGAGTTCGTCGATGGCGCGCGCCTGGTCGCCTTTCAACTCGAAGTCCGACTCGAGCACGAAACGCCCGGGGGCCAGTTCGGTGGTCACGGGCGACCCGAGGGCCCGGCGGTGGCGCCCGGTGGCCGCCGGTACGGCGCAAAGTACCCGCCGCGGGCACGCGTCTTGACGCCGGGTCGCGTGATCCTGATGTCCACCTTCCGCCACTTGCCGTCGGCGCGGGCGTCGGTCGACACGTACCCGACGGTGTACTGGGCCTGGATCTCGGCCAGCACTTTTTCGTACGCCGCTTCGATTTCCTTGACCGACGAGGGGAAGAACGCCTGCCCCCCGGTGGTGTCGGTGAGCCGCCGAATCCGCGACCGGGCTTCGAGCTGGTACGACGAGCTGGCGTGATCCAGAAATCCAATCGAGTACATCGTCACATCCGACGCCTTGAGCAGATCGACGGCCTCGGAGTAGTTGGTCGAACTCCGGTTATCGCCGCCGTCGCTGTAGACCACCAGAATCTTCCGCCCGCTTTGCGAGCCTGCCCCGTGCAGATACACCCCGAGTGCGTCGTACAACGCCGTTTGCCCGTCCGGCTTGCGGCGACGAATTCGCTCGATCAGCCGCTCGAAGTCGTTTTGCCCGTACCGGGCGACGCGCACCTCGGTATCGAAGTCCACCAGCGTGACATCGACCGCCTCGGGCAGCGCGTTGAGGAACTTGACGGCCGCGGTGCGCGACAGCGCGATGTCCTCGTCCATGCTCCCGCTGGTGTCGAACAGCAGCCCCAGGTGCAGCTCCGTCGACGAGCTCGACTCCCCGCTTCGCGAGAACAGCGTGATGGTCTGGCGGACGCCCTCTTCGTAGACCTCGAAGTTGGACACGTCCAGATCGGTCACCAGCGCGCCGCGCTTGTCGATTGCCGACACGCCCAGGCTCACCAGGTCGACCGTCGAGCGAAACGTCTGAGTGGCCGACCGGCCTGGCGACGCCAGCACGATGAGCCCCATCGCCGCCGCGGCGAGTTTCACGCCATCCCCCCCATCACCCTATGACTGGCCTCCACTCATCTTATACCGGTCGGGCCGCACCCCTTTTCCGCAGTCGACGTATAATCGGGGTGTTCTCGTGATGACCCAGCACGCTTCCGCTCGGCAGGACTCGGCGCGATGAAGTGTCTGGCTGTCTGCCACAGCGAACTGGTGATCAGGACGCTCGAGCAAGTCCTGCCGCCGCAGTTCGATGTGGATTTCCTGGTTGACAGCCGACCGCTCGCCCGGCGGCTCCACGAGGCGGGCGTGCCGATTACCGCCGACGACCTTCGCAAGACCGACACCTATCTCAAAGCCGACCTCTCGCCCCATACCTGCGTAATCGTCGAGGACAACGGCCGCCAAAGCCTCAAGCACGTCCTGCAGGCCATCGCGGGAGCGGGCGGCACGCTGGTCTACGTGCTGGCAACACCGCTTGCCGGACCCAGCGGCGGCGCCGCCAAACGCGAAGATCAACTGCGGGCGCTGTTTCCGGAACTGGGGTTTCTGTCGCTCGCCGAACTGGTCGGTGGCCCCCTGGTCACCGAGATGAGCCGATCGCTGACGCGGGCGCGGGTCCAGCAATACCAGCGGTACTTCAACGACGCCGACCGCATCCTGATCCTGCTCCACAACGATCCCGATCCCGACGCGATGGCCTCGGGCCTGGCGCTGCGCAACGTCCTCCGGCGCACCAAAACGACGGCCATCATCGGAGCGCTCCAGGGTGTCACGCGGCCCGAGAACCAGCGCATGGTCAACCTGCTCGACATCCACGTCGAGACGCTCACCGAGCAGTCGATCCGAGACTTTCCCCATATCGCCATGGTCGACGTTCAGCCGCATTACTTCGGCGGCCTGCTCGACAAAGTCGACCTGGTGATCGATCACCATCCGCCCCAACTCGGATACGGGGCGCTGTTCAAGGACATCCGACCCGACTACGGATCGACCTGCACGATTCTCACCGAACACCTGCGCGCGGTCGACGTCAACATTTCGGAACGCACGGCGACTGCGATGCTGTACGCGATCAAGTCGGACACGCTGTTCTTCAACCGGCAGGCGACGCGCGTGGACATCGACGCGTTCTCGTACCTCTATCCGCTGTCGGACGCAGCGATGATCCGCAAGATGGAGGGCGCCGAAATCACCTTCGAGCGGCTGGAGTATGTCGCCCACGCCCAGCAGACCGGGATCGCCGGAGACCAGGTGTTCTCGGCCTTCCTGGGCGCGCTGCCGCGCGAAGACTTTATTCCGTACGTCGCCGATTTCTTCCTCCAACTGGAAGACGTCAAGTGGACGGTCGTCTCCGGCATCGTCAACGATGCGCTCGTCGTCTCGGTGCGCAATCTGGGCTACACGCGAAACGCGGGCGAACTGGTGCGAAAACTGTTCGGGGAGATCGGAAACGCTGGCGGCCATCGTGCAATGGCCAAGGCCGTGGTGCCGCTCCAGGCGTTCGTCGACCGCTACGGCCAGCTGACCGCCGAGCAGATCAACACCACGATCCGGGGCCTGGCCCTGCAGTTTCTTCGGGAACACGTCCCGGCCGACAAGAAGAAGTAGCCCGCGGCGCGACGGGGCGCGACGTCGTCCTGCGGCGCCTACCGGGAGAGTTCGGCCGCGCCAACCACCGGTTCCACGAACTGGCGATACGCATCGGCGTACCCGGCATCAATCAACTCGCCGAGCCCGGCGGTCCGATCCGACCGAGGGTCGTACCCGCCGCCGAAGTCGAGCGCGTTGAGGGGATTGTGATCGGGCCGGATGAGATGGACGCAGCGGAACCGATCCATCCGCGGCGCCAGTGCGTCCCGCATCGTTGCGGTGTCGCTCGACACCAGCCACTGGCCAAGCCGACCCCGGCCGTCGATGCGCGGGTCGCCCAGGGTGTGGGGCTCGCCGGGCGCGGGCGTCGCCGAGACGACGATCATCTGTTCGATGCCAGCGGCGGCGACTTCGTCGAACAGCCGGCCGACCGCGTCGGGCCTGTCGCACAGCCGGTGGGTCTCGCCGCACCAGTAACTCTCGGGCGCGAATGTCACCGGCCAGGACGGCGTCACCACGGGCAGCGACAGCGCGGCCGCGATCACATCGACGACGTGATCGCGATCGGCACCCGCCAGATCCAGCGTCTCGTTGGCGCGATCGGGCCAGCCGGCCGAACGGCGGCGGCCGAAAAACGCCGCCCGGTAGGGTTCGGCGATCACCGCGGCAATCAGATCGCGCCGTGCATCGATGTCGTGCACCAGCGCGATCACCTCGCGGAATCCGGGCTGACCGACATTTTCCGCCAGCAATTCAGAATAGCGGCGCGACAGCTGAATCGAATCCGGCTGCGGCACCTTGACGCCGCCAGAAATCATGCGCCACAGCGCCAGCCGCCAGTAATCAATCGCTTCGCGGGCGCTGACCGGAGCGCCGAACGCGCGCCACCAGAATCGCCCGCGCTCCCGCTGCCGTCCGATCAACCGAGCGCGAGCCGCCGTCACGGCGGCGATCGCGACACCGGCCACCGCCAGGACCAACGCCGCCTGGGCCAGCCAGGACGGGAGCCGGTCCGGCAGGAAGGCCTCGTGCACCAGCCCGGCGTAGCCATCGGCGACCTGATTGCTGGCGCTCATCTGCACGAGCCGCAGCACGAAGGCGAGCGGATACACCAGCACGCCAACCGCCAGCAGGCCGAGCGGCACAGCGAGCAACCCCGCGATGGCCGCCCCGAGCCAGCCCAGCCACACCAGCACGCGCTGCCATCGGTAGAAGCGGCCGACGCCCCGGTGGCGCCAGAACCCATCTGGCTTCCACAGCGCCTCACCGCCGTCGATGGCGGCAAAGCAGGCGCCGACCACACCAATGCCATGGCCCGCCATCACGTCGATGCGGACGCCCGCCTCGCCCAATGCCTTGAGCACGCCCGCGTGGTACGCGCCGGCGGTGCCCGTGCCGGTCAGCACCAGCGCGGTTCGGGATTTCGATGAGTAGGGCTCGCGCCCGGCCATCAGGCCTCGTCGTGGACGGTGGTGAGTTTGAGGATCTCGAAACGACGCTCGCCGGTGGGGGTGGCCACCACCGCTTCGTCGCCAGCCTGCTTATTGACCAGCGCCTTGCCGATCGGCGAACTGGTCGAAATCAGTCCCTTGGTCGCATCCGCTTCTTCGGGCATCACCAGCTGATAGGTCACCGAGGCGGCGTTGCCGTCCTCTCGCAACACGACCGTCGAGCCGAACGCCGCGCGGTCGGTGGGAAGCCGGTCGAAATTCATGAGCGAGATCTCGGCCATCCGCTTTCGCAGCATGCCCATTCTCGCCTGCACGAACGTCTGGCGTTCTTTGGCCGCCTGGTACTCGGCGTTCTCGCTGAGATCGCCCAGTTCGCGGGCGCGCTGGATTTCCTTCGGTAACTCGGTCCGCAATTCACGGTCCAGTTCCTGGGATTCGTCCTCGAGGCGCTTGAGGATCCGCGCCTTCATGCCCTCTTCTTTGCTCTTCTTTTCGTGCGTATTTCCCGCCATGAGGGCTCCCGTCCGCCATCCCGTCGCGCCCGATCGCGCTCATCAACCTGGGGGCCCGCGACATCGGGACCCGAAACGTCGAGTCTAGCATATCTGCTATCCTCTACCGGGGCCGGGAAGCGGCCCGGTAGTGCCGTGACGTCAATCCGAAGCCGCCAGCATCGATTCATACAGCGCTGCCGCGCGCTGGCCAGGGGATACGATTCCCTGACCGGCGAGATCTTGCTCGACGGGACGCACCTGGTCCAGGAAGCCCTCGGGTGCGGCCTCGAGAACCTGAGCGTCGCCATCGACACCGACCTGCTCCACCGCCCCGACGTGGCCGGTCTGGTGGATCGTCTCGCCTGCGCAGGCGCCAACCTGTTCGACGCCAGCGCGGATGCGATCGCCGCCGCCAGCCCGGTCCGGACGCCCTCGGGCATCGTCGCCATCGCGACGATGAGACTCGGTGAGATCGACCCCGTGTTGCGCGCAACGCCGGCGATGGTCGTCGCGCCGATCGACGTGCAGGATCCTGGCAACCTGGGTGCGATGATCAGAACCGCGGAGGCCGCCGGCGCCACCGGCGTCGTCCGGGCCGGACAATCGGCCGATCCTCTCAGCTGGAAGGCCATCCGCGGATCGATGGGAAGCGTCTTTCGCCTGCCGGTCGCGGCGGCACCCTCGCTCGCTGGACTGCTTGAGGCGGCCCGCGCCCTCGGCCTGGCTGTGGTGGCCGCCACGCCAGTGGACGGACGCGATGTGTTCGACGTGGACCTTACCCGGCCCCTGCTGTTGCTGATGGGAGGCGAAGGCGGCGGATTGTCGCCAGCGGTGGCGGCAGCCGCCGATCTCCGCATCCGGATCCCGATGGCTCCGCCGGTCGAGTCGCTGAACGTCGCGGTCGCTACCGGGATCATCCTGTTCGAGGCGCAGCGGCAGCGCCAGGCCGCGAGGCGCACGTGAGCACCGACGACCTGTTCGCGGGCGAGCACCCGACTTCGCAAGCCGGCCGTGCTCCGCTCGCCGAGCGCATGCGGCCGCGATCGTTCGCCGAATACGTGGGGCAGGAAGGGCTGCTCGGGCCCGGACGGCCGTTGCGCGAAGCCATCGAGCGCGACCTGCTGCAGTCGGTGATCCTGTGGGGACCGCCCGGCACGGGCAAAACCAGCCTCGCCCGCCTGGTCGCCGAGTCGACGCAGGCCCACTTCATCGCTTTTTCTGCGGTGCTCGCCGGCATCAAGGAAATCAAAGAGGTGATGGCCGAAGCCGAACGCGCGCGCCACGCGCGGGGCCGTCGCACGATCCTGTTTGTCGACGAGATCCACCGCTTCAACAAGGCGCAGCAGGACGCGTTCCTTCCGCGCGTCGAGGGCGGCGACATCGTGCTCATCGGCGCAACCACCGAGAATCCGTCATTCGAAGTGAACGCGCCGCTGCTGTCCCGATCGCAGGTGTTCGTCCTGCAAGCCCTGACGGAGAACGACCTGCTGACGGTGCTCGCCAGGGCCATGAGCGATGTCGGCCGTGGGTTGGGCGCCGACCCGGTTGATGTCGAGCCCACCGCGCTGGCGGCCATCGCCCGCTACGCCAACGGCGACGCACGGGTGGCGCTGAATCTGCTCGAGTTCGCCGCCGGGGCGGCCCCCGTGGTGGACGGGCGTGGCCGTGTCGACGAGGCGTTCCTGCAGTCGTCGGTCGCCCGTCGCGCGCTCATCTACGACAAGGCCGGCGACGAGCACTACAACCTGGTCTCGGCCCTGCACAAATCCATGCGCAACAGCGATCCCGATGCGGCTGTCTATTGGCTGGCGCGAATGCTGGAGGCCGGCGAAGACCCGATGTACATCGCACGCCGGCTCGTGCGATTCGCATCCGAGGACGTCGGCAACGCAGATCCCCAGGCCCTCGCCGTCACGGTGGCCACCAAAGAGGCGGTTCATTTTATCGGCATGCCCGAAGCCAACACCGCCCTCACCCAGGCGGTGACGTATCTGTCGACAGCCCCCAAGAGTAACGCCGTGTATCGCGCGTACCAGAAGGCCGCGGCCGACGCGCACGCCGATCGGGCCGAACCGGTCCCGCTCCATCTGCGCAACGCGCCCACCAGGCTGATGAAGTCGCTCGAGTACGGAAAAGGCTACCAGTACGCGCACGACGAGGCCGACGCCGTCACGGGTATGGACTGCCTGCCCGCAAACCTGTCAGGACGGAAATACTACGAACCGACCGACCGGGGATTCGAGAAGGAATTGAAGCGCAGGCTCGATGGGTGGACCGAACTCAAACGCAAACGTCGCCCCTGATGAACCAGGCGCGTGGGTCACTGGCGGAAACTGGCGACCAGCAGGGTGACAACGGCCGCCGACGCCCGTCGCATCAGCCGCAGCCCCGACCGCAGAACCGCTGCCAGGCGCGAGTCCAGGTGCTGCCCCGCACGCCCGATCGCAACGGCCGCGGGCGAGGTGGCGGGGTCCGGCGGCTCGGGCTGCGCGGGATGGTCGGGATGGTCGCGACGGTCGGGATGGTCGCGACGGTCTGGATGGCCGGGATAGTCGGCCGCCCTCGTGGTGGCTTCGCGCTTCCATCCGGCCGCTAGCGACTCGGTTCGCGCCCGCCACTGTTCGACCTCGCCCATCACCACGTACACCACCGGATTGCGCCCGACGCCGGGCCGCCGAACCGGCAAGCCGAACTCGCGCTCCCAACGTTGCACGGTCCGCACGCTCATCCCGAAGTACGTCGAAATCGCCTTCCAGCCCTGAAGCCGCGAGTCGGAAGGGTCAGGCCCGCCGGCCGGCGGAGGCACTACTGGGGTGTGGGAGGGGGCGGTATCGCGCATCACAATCAACGCCGAAGAGCCGGTTAACTCGACGAATCTGCCAGCCTCACACGCGAATGTCGGCGGTGAACTGACACGATGTCGCTCGAAAGATACACCCACGATCGCGTCAAGCCTGACCGCAACATCAAGGCAGATATTCTCAACAGCAAGGCTGGATATTACTGCCGTAGCACGCGCCTAATCAAGATATAACTATGATTAATAGCCTTGCCTGATATTTTCACGCTCTTGTCACAATGCTTGCTATGACCGCTGTCGCTGGAGAATAATTCGCCCATGGCGACGCTGGGTGAATTCGTCAAGTCTCAGCGGAAACAGCGGGGCTGGACGCAAGCCCAGCTGGCTGAACGGGCGCGATTGAGCGTGTTTACGATCTGTTCGGTTGAACACGGCAAGACCAACTACGAGCGCGAAACACTTCAAAAACTGGCGACGGCGTTCGGCTTGGCGACCCCGGAGGATCTGTTCGCGCAGCTGCCGCAGCCACATACGCGCGCAGTGACGCCCACGCGCACCGAAAGCGACGGCCTCAACCTCATGTTCAACGAGAACATCGGCGTGGGGACCATTTCGGGCGGCGTGATCACCGGCTGTAATCGCTGCCTCGCGGCGATGATGGGCTACGACCCGAGAGAGCTGGTCGGGCAGCCGTCGTCGATGATTGTGGAGACGCAGTTCGCGGGAATGCTGGCGAAGCGCTTCGCGGCCGATCTCCCTTTTACCCAGGAACTGACGCACCGGCGCAAGGATGGCTCGTTCGTGGTGCTGCACTGGACGTGCTATCCGGTCGTCACCGGCCTTGGAAGAACGACCTGGCTGGGCATCACGCAGACATAGTGTTTGCACCAGGCCCGGCTCGCCGCCGGTGTGTCGTGCGGCAGGGTTGGAGAATGCCGATCGGCAGCCGGAGGCCTGATGGGGTGGCTGGACCCGCAGCTTCGGCCTTTCACCTGGTGGCCGGTCTCAGCTGAATGGGTCGTGGAGTCCGGAGCGCGACGCCCGGATAGCCCAGGCGCGACACGCGAGCATACCGCGAGTATGTGAGGGTTGAGCAACGCCGCGAGGCGGGATGCCCCGCGCGGAAGGCGCGATCGATTCAGCTGGGACGGGCCACTAGATCCGCTGAAAGTTCTTCTCGACTTCGCGCCGCGAGAGCCGCAACATCACCGGCCGGCCGTGCGGGCACACGGTCGAGTAGGCTGTCTGCCGCAACTCTTCGAGGATGTGCCGCATCTTGTCGTGGGTGAGCGGGTCGTTGGCTTTGACCGCGGCATGACACGCCATGGTCGCCGCCATCTGGCGCAGGTGATCGTGCACGGGCACGCTGCCGCCGAGCCCATCCAGATCCTGAGACAGCGCCTGGAGCGACGCGGTGCCCTGCTCACGTCCCAACAGCGCCGGCATCGCGGTGACGCGCACGCTGGTTGGCCCGAACTCCTCCACGTCGAACCCGCACTGGTGCAGTTCGGCCGCGTGGGCCACCAGCGCCGACCGCGCGTCGGGCGGCAGGTCGAGCAGCAGCGGCGTCAGCAGCCGCTGGCTCTCGAGCGGGCCGGTGGTCAGCCTCGTCATGATGCGCTCGTACAGGACGCGTTCGTGTGCGACGTGCTGATCGATCACCGCGATGCCCTCGTCGTCGACGGCGATGATGAAGGTGTGGCGGAACTGGCCGAGCGGCAGCAGCGGCTTGAGGGCCGAGACCGTGTCGGACGATCCGGACGGCCGCCCGTGGTCTGCCGGCTGGAAGAGTGCGTCGCCCACGGCAGGCAGTGTGCTGGTGCCCATCTCACCGGGAGGTGGGGTGCCGGCACGCGACGAATCAGCCAGACCTGGCGTCGTGCCCTGCATGCCCGACATCAAACTCGGCAGCGACAGGTTGATCGATCGCACCGCGGCGCTTTCCGGGGAAAGCCGCAAATCGGGCGCCGGACCCGATCCTAGCGACTCCTGCACCGCGCGGCGCACGACCTCGTGGACAAGCGACTGCTGATGGAACCGCACTTCGGCCTTCGTCGGATGCACGTTGACGTCGACCGACTCGGCGGGCATCTCGATGAACAGATGCGTCTCGGGACTCCGCTCTTTCGCCGTGGCCGAGGCGTAGGCGTGAATCACGGCGTGGGCGATCGTCCGGTCCTTGACAATCCGGTGGTTGACGAAGAATTGCTGCGCGCCGCGGGTCGGGCCCTGTTCGGCCAGCGCCGCGATGAACCCCCGGATGCGAAGCCCTCCGGCTTCTTTGTGCACCGGCACCAGATCGGGCCGCTCGCCGTAAATCTGATAGAAGCGATCGTCGAGACCGCCGGCTGGCGGACAACGCAGCAGGGTGCGAGGACCGCTGGTGAGGGCCAGTCCGACTGTCGGGTTGGCCAGCGCCAGCTGGGTGACCATCCTCGACACTTGGGTGGACTCGGCGACATCGGACTTGAGGAACTTGCGGCGGGCCGGCAAGTTGTAAAACAGGTCTGCCACTTCGATCACGGTCCCCGGCGCCATGCCGACTTCGGTCACCGACGCCAGCGTCCCGCCATTGACGCGCAGTTCGGTCCCCGCGTCCCGGTCGCGCGTGCGTGTTCGCAGCACCAGGTGGGAAACCGACGCGATGCTGGGCAGCGCTTCACCCCGGAATCCCATGGTGTGAATGGCTTCGAGATCCTCGGCGCACGCGATCTTGCTGGTCGCGTGGCGTTCGATCGAGAGGCGCGCGTCGTCGGGCGCCATCCCTTCCCCATCGTCTTCGACGCGGATGAGCTTCTTGCCGCCCAGGTCGATGGCCACCGTGATGCGCGACGCGCCGGCGTCGAGCGCGTTCTCGACCAATTCCTTGACGACCGACGCAGGCCGCTCGACCACTTCGCCCGCCGCGATTTGATTGGCAAGCGCCGCCGGGAGCTGACGAATCTTGGCCATCGCACCTTCACCGCTCAGAAATGGGGTCAGATCCAAAACGCAGCATTTTCCAATGTCCTGGATCCACACGGACGGAAAATGCTGTGTTTTGGATCTGACCCCACAAGATAGCTAGTCGCCGACTTTGACCGACAGGGCGGCGTGGGCGGCGGCGAGCCGCGCCACCGGCACCCGGTACGGGGACGCGCTCACGTAGTTGAGCCCGACCTTGTGGAAAAAGTGGATCGACGACGGGTCGCCGCCGTGCTCACCACAGATACCCAGTTTGATGTCCGGCCGCGCCTGGCGCCCTTTGGCCACCGCCATCGCCACCAGCTGGCCGACGCCGACCGTGTCGATCGACTGGAACGGATCGCGTTCCATGATCTTGCGCTCGAGATAGCTGCCGAGGAACTTCCCGATATCGTCACGCGAGAACCCGAACGTCATCTGCGTCAGGTCGTTGGTGCCGAACGAAAAGAACTGC
Source organism: Acidobacteriota bacterium (assembly GCA_037133015.1). Taxonomy (GTDB): domain Bacteria; phylum Acidobacteriota; class Vicinamibacteria; order Vicinamibacterales; family JAKQTR01; genus JBAXOX01. Next base: position 73,057 of record JBAXOX010000007.1, on the reverse strand, counting down.
GCTTCCACGGCGATTTGGTCGGCGGTCACCGCACCGCGCGGCACCTCGATCATCGTGCCCACCAGATACGTAATCTTGACGCCCTGCTCCTTCATCACGTCGGCGGCAACGCGATCGACGATCACCTTCTGGTCGTGAAGCTCCTTGACCAGACCCACCAGCGGAATCATGACTTCCGGCGTCACCTTGAACCCTTCCTTGGCGAGCTGGCAGGCGGCCTCGAAGATGGCCCGCGCCTGCATCTCGGTAATTTCCGGATAGGTGATGCCGAGGCGGACGCCTCGATGGCCCAGCATCGGGTTGAACTCGTGCAACTGCTCGACCCGGTGCAGCAAGGTCCGTTTCTCGGCCAGCTCGGCCGGGTTGCTGCCGGTGGCGTCGAGCCTGGCGATGTCGACCATGAGGTCTTCGCGCTTCGGCAGGAACTCGTGCAGCGGCGGATCGATCGTCCGAATGGTGACCGGCTCGCCGTGCATGGCCTTGAACACGCCATAGAAGTCCGCGCGTTGCAGCGGCAGCAACTCGGCGAGCGCCGCGCGGCGATCCTGCTCGTTGTCGGCCAGGATCATCCGCTGGACTTTTTCGATGCGCCCTTCGCCGAAGAACATGTGCTCGGTGCGGCACAGGCCGATCCCGCGCGCCCCGAAGGCGTACGCCAGCTCGGATTGATCGGGCTGATCGGCGTTGGCACGGATGCCGAGCGTGCGGACCTTGTCGGCCCAGCCGAGCAGCGTGCTGAACCGCTGGTAGATATCGGAATCGGCGGCCTGCATCTCGCCCGCCAGCACCTGAAGAATCTCACTGGGCTTGGTCGCGACCTGGCCCAGCTTGACCTCCCCGGTCAGTCCGTCAAACGACACATAGTCGCCTTCGTGAATCGTGTGTCCGGCCACCGAGCACACCTTGGCCTTCTCGTCGATCTCGAGCGCACCCGCGCCCACCACCGACGGCCGGCCCATCTGACGCCCCACCACCGCTGCGTGCGAGGTCATGCCGCCGGTCGCGGTCAGCACGCCCTGCGCCACTTCCATGCCGTGAATGTCGTCGGGCACGGTTTCCTTCCGGACCAGAAGGACGCTCCGGCCCTGTTCGGTCCACGCCACGGCCTGCTCGGCGCTGAACACGACCTGGCCTGACGCCGCGCCGGGCGATGCCGGCAACCCCTTGGCCACCACCGGCAGTTTCTTCCACTCGGCCGGATCGAACACCGGCGACAACAGCTGCGACAGCGACGCGGGCTCGACCAGCAGCAGGGCCTCGGCCGGCTTCAGCAGCTTTTCGGCGACGAAATCGGTTGCGATGCAGACCGCCGCGTAGCCGGTGCGCTTGCCGCTGCGGGTCTGCAGCATGAACAGCGTTTCGTCTTCGATGGTGAACTCGAAATCCTGGATGTCCTTGTAGTGCCGCTCCAGTCGCGTCGTAAAGTCGCGCAACTGGGCGTACGCCTTCGGCATCACGTCGGCCAGTTCGGTGATCGGCCGAGGCGTGCGGACACCCGAGACGACGTCCTCGCCCTGGGCGTTGATGAGGAACTCGCCGAAGAACTCGCGGGCGCCGGTCGCCGGGTTGCGCGTAAAGCCGACGCCGGTCGCCGATCGATCGCCCGAGTTGCCGAACACCATCTTCTGCACGTTGACCGCGGTGCCGATGTGATCGGGAATCTCATAGATGCGGCGGTACGTGATGGCCCGTTCGTTGTTCCAGGAACGAAACACCGCGTCACGGGCGCCGCGCAACTGCACGAGCGGATCCTGCGGGAATTCGGCTTTCGTTTCGTGCCTGATCACCCCCATGTACCGCGCCACGACCTCGCGCAACTGATCTTCGCCCAGGTCGGTGTCGAACCGCGCACCATTGGCTTGCTTGACCGCGTCGAACTCGTGTTCGAATCTCTCCTTCGGAATCTCGAGCACGACGTTGCCGTACATCTGGATGAACCGCCGATAGCTGTCGAAGGCGAACCGACCGTTGGCGGTGCGGGCCTTCAGGCCCTCGACGGCCGCATCGTTGAGGCCGAGATTGAGAATCGTATCCATCATGCCCGGCATCGAAAACTTCGCGCCAGACCGCACCGACACCAGCAGCGGATTGGTCGTCGATCCGAACGTCGATCCCGCCACGCGCTCGAGCTTCCGCACGTGGGCCATCATCTCGTCCTCGATCGCCTGCGGCAGTCGCCGACCCGCGTCGTGCCAGAGGTTGCAGGCTGCGGTGGAGATCGTGAATCCGGGCGGCACCGGCAAGCCCGCGTTGGTCATCTCGGCGAGGCCTGCGCCTTTGCCGCCGAGCACGTCCTTCATCGTGCGATTGCCTTCCGCCTTCCCGGCCGCGAACGAGAAGACGTACTTCGCGGCGGGTGCGGAGGTGGCCCGAACCTTCGCCTTCGGCGCAAGTGTTTTCGGCAGGCTCCTGGCCGGCGCGGTCTTGGTCGGCGCGATCGTCTTCGGTGCGATTGTGTTCGTCGGGTTCTTCTTCGGCGCCGACACGACCTTTTTGGGAGCCGGCGCGCTCTTCTTCGGCGCCGTCGACGTCGGCCCCTTCTTCACAGGCGACTTGGGCGCCGTCTTCGCGGTGGTCTTCGCCGACTTCCTGGCGGTCTTCTTCGCGCGCTTGTGGGCAGTCTTCTTCGCGCTCTTGCTGGCAGTCGCCTTGGCGGTCTTTTTGGCGGTCTTCTTGGCCATGATTGCGTTCACTCCATCGAGGTTATGACTGAGGTCTTGGGGACAATTTCAGAAATGTCTGCCAATTCGAGCAGCAGGTCGCGCAAGGTGCTCAACAGGCTCAGCCGCTGATCTCGCAGCTCGCCATCGTCCACCATCACGAAGATGTCGCTGAAGAACTTGTCCACCGCTGGACGAAACCCGGCCGCGATGCGAAATGCCTGATCGTAGTGCCGCGATCGAACCGCCCCGCGTATCTGCGCCGCGCGCTCGGCGATCTCGGATGCCAGCGCCACTTCGGCCGGCTCGGTCAGGCGGTCGAGCCGCTCGACGGGCGGGCGCTTGAGCTCGCGAGACAAGTTCTTGACGCGCTTGAAGGCCACCGCCAGCGCTTCGAAATCCGCCGACCCGCGCGTGGCGCGCAGCGCTTCGAGCCGCCGCCGCGCATCGAGCGGATCGGGCACCCGATCCTGTCCGACCAGCACCGCGTTGAGCTCGTCGTAGGCGAAGCCGCGCTGCTCAAAGATGTACCGCAGGCGATCCACCAGAAACGTGGTCGCCACCTTCTGCCAGGCGTCGGGCTCGTCGTCTCGGCTCTCGAGCACACCCACACCGGCGCGCGCCTCCGCGATCAGCCGATCCATCGGAATCGGACATTCGAGGCCCGTCAACTCGGGCAGATCAACCAGCGTGCGCAACAGCCCCTGAGACTGCCGGCGAAGGCCATACGGGTCTCGCGTCCCGGTAGGACGCTCACCGGCGGCGATCAGCCCAATCACCGTGTCGAGTTTGTCCGCCACTGACACGGCGGCCCAGGTGACGGCCGCCGACCGTAACTCGGTCCGCGACGGCGGCGCGTCGGCTTCGACGCCGACCGGCAGGTAGTGATAATAAATGGCGCGCCAGACCTCTTCGCTCAGGCCCTCTTCGCGGGCGTACACGCCCCCCATGGTGCCCTGCAATTCGGTCAACTCGCGCACCATGTCGGTGGCGAGGTCCACTTTGGCCAGGCGTCCCGCCTGCCGCGCGGCCGACACGGCGCCGGGCATGTTGAACAGTTCGCCCGCCACCCACCCCGCCAGCGTTTCGAGACGCTCCGCCTTGGCGCGATAGCTGCCAAGCCGCTTGTGAAACAAAATCGTCTTGAGCCGGGGCAACCGCGCTTCGAGTGGCGTGCGGCGATCGGCGTCCCAGAAGAATCTCGCATCCCGCAGGCGGGCAACCAGCACCCGCTCCAGATTGCCGGCTATGGTTCGCGCATCGGCCGGCTCGGTGTTGACCACCGCCAGGAACGCCGGCAGCAGCCGCCCCTGATCGTTGACCACGGGGAAAAAATGCTGGTGGTGGATCATCGTCGTGGTCAGCACTTCTTCGGGCAACTGCAGGAACTCGACCGCGAAGCTGCCGGCCACCACCGACGGGTACTCGACCAGGTCTGGCACCTCGTGCAGGAGCCTCGACTGGGTCGCCGCCGCCTGGCTGACGTGTCCGCCGACCCGGCGCGCGTGCGCATCGAGTTCGCGGGCAATCTTCGCGTGCCGCTCCTCGCGTTCGAGGATCACGAAGTGTTCGGCCAGCCGGCTCTTGTACTCGTCGAACGAACGCACTTTGATCGCATGCCCCGCCCGACCGCTGGTCGCCAGGAATCGATGACCAAAGGTGACGGCGCCCGAACGAATCTCCTGCACCAACCCAGACTGCGCCGCCGCGAGGCGGCCGATGCCGTACGGCACTACGCGGCCGCCGTACAGAAACAACAGCCAGCGAATCGGACGACCGAACAGCAACTCGCCTCGCCCGTCGTCGAGTCTGGCGTCCCAGTGCATCTGCTTGGGAAAGGTGAGATCCCTCAGCACGCCGGTCAACACGTCTGGCAACACGTCCACCGCAGTCTTGCCCCGCACCTGTTTCCTGAACGCCAGGTAGACCCCCTTCGGCGTCTCGACTCGCTCGAGGCCGCCGACCTCGACGCTGTTCTTGCGGGCAAACCCGGTCGCCGCAGGCGTCGGCTGACCGTCCTTGCCGAACGAGGCGGCCACCGGCGGCCCCATCAGGAGCTCTTCGAGATCGGTCTGCCGCTCGGCGATCCGGGTCACGCGCACGGCCAGCCGCCGAGGCGTGCTGTAACTTTCAACGGGAGCCTCCGGGATCAGGCGCAATTCGGTCAACCGCGCAGCGGTGCGCTCGGCGATTTGCCTGGTGAGCGGCGGAAGCCAGCTCGCCGGAATTTCCTCGCACCCGATTTCGATCAGCAACTCACGGTCCATACAGGTCTCACACCACGCCGGAGATGACAGTGTCGGCCGTTCCGGCCTCGCCTTCGGCGTACGCCTTCGCGATCGCCACCGCCAGTTGCCGCACCCTCAAAATGTAAGATGTTCGCTCCGTCACCCCGATGCCGCCGCTGGCGTCGAGCACGTTGAACAGATGCGAGCACTTCAAGCAGTGCTCCAGCGCGGGCAGCACCAGCCCCGATCGCAACAGCACCTCCGAGAACCCGAAATACTTGTCGAACAGATCCCGGTGCAGCCCGACGAAAGCCTCGCGGGGCATGTCCACCTGCCCGAACGCGTATGTCGACTGTTCGATCTCGTCGCGCAGGCGCACGTCGCCGTAGCTCACGCCGGGCGCCCACTTCAGGTCGTAGACGTTGTCGACGCGCTGGAGGAACATCGCGATCCGCTCCAGGCCGTACGTGATCTCGACCGACACGGGAGCCAGGTCGATGCCGCCCACCTGTTGGAAATACGTGAACTGGGAGATTTCGAGGCCGTCGAGCATCACCTGCCAGCCGATCCCCCAGGCGCCGAGGGTCGGCGACTCCCAGTTGTCTTCCTCAAACCTGATGTCGTGCTGACGCGGTTCGATGCCGCACGCTTCGAGGCTCTGCAGGTAGAGCGGCTGGATTTCGTCGGGCGCCGGCTTCATGATCACCTGGAACTGGTGGTGCTTGAACAGCCGGTTCGGGTTCTGGCCGAACCGCCCGTCATCGGGCCGCCGCGACGGCTGCACGTATGCCACGTTCCAGTGTTTCGGTCCGAGTACGCGCAAGATGGTTTCGGGGTGCGACGTGCCGGCGCCGACCTCCAGGTCGAGCGGTTGCTGAATGAGGCAGCCTTGCGACGCCCAGAATTGAGAGAGCTTCGAGATGAGGTCTTGGAAAGTCACAGGATTGTTGTCGCCACCATCCGCCGTCAGGCTCGCCCGCGCATCTCGCGCAACACGCGCACCGACTTGAGTTCCTTTTCCAGATGCGTGGCGATCAAGGAACGGTGCACGATCTCGAGTTCCCTGAGCGCCCGCTCCGACACCACGGCCGCCGCAATCCGTCCCGGCGGCATCGTCCCCGCCGCGCGGAGAAAGGCCACCGATTCCCCCGACAGCGCCACCGCGCTTCCCGCCGTCGTCCTGGCGCACCCCGCGCACAAGTACTGATGATCGCCAGGCATCAGCACCGCCGCCGTCGCCCCGTCGCGGCCCAGTGCGGCCCCGCACGCCGCACACGCCAGCACCGACGGGTACACACCCTGCAGCCGCAACAGCCAGTACTCGAAGTAGCGGGCCAGCGGTTCCACCGGCGTGCCCGCCACCAGGGCGTCCACCATGGCACTGCCGAGCCGGTATAACGTCTCGTTGGGGTCCGCCTCCTGGGCGCATTCGTCGATCAACTCGGCGAAGTACCCAGCGTACCCCAGCCCCTCGCCTCCGGCCGACATCAACGGCGAACTGATCGCCTCGGCGTAGTTGAGCGACACCAGATCGCGGCTTTCCTTCTCGAAATACGTCACCCCGACCCGAGTCATCGGCTCCAGCGCCCCGCCGAACCGCGAGCGCATCCGCCTGGCGCCGTGCGCCACGCCCCTTCGTTTGCCGCGGTCCCGCGTCAGGAACACGACGATGCGATCGACCTCGCCGAGTTTGTAGGTGCGAAGAATGATCGCGTCAGTCGTATAAAGCGGCATCACCGGAGGCTGGTGCGCGGGGGGGAGCGCACGCCTCTACGTATTCTATCCTGCTTTGATTGCGGCCTCGACCGTCAAACCACGCCTCTGGGGGAAGCCGCCTCAAGAAATCTCATCAAGAAAGCGCCTCACAAAAACGCATCGGGGGCCGCGTCGCGAGGGCCGCTACTCGTCGATCACGCCCAACTGGTCGAGCACGCGCGAATCCTCCCGCCAGCCGGCCCGGGTCTTGACGCGCAGATCGAGAAAGACCTTGGTGCCAAAGAATGACTCAAGCTCGTGGCGGGCCTCGGTCCCGATCTGTTTGACCATGCTGCCGGCCCTGCCGATCACAATCGGTTTCTGGGACTCGCGGTCCACGACGATCGTGCAGTAGATCCGCATCAGGCCGCGGCTCTCGGTCTCTTCGATGTGATCGACCAGCACGGCGCTGGTAAACGGCAACTCGTCGCGCGTGTGCTGCAGGAGTTTCTCGCGGACCAGTTCCGCCACGTAGGCCCGTTCGGGCTGGTCGGTGACGAAATCGGCCGGATACAAAGGTTCGCCTTCGGGCAGATGCTGAAGAAACACCTCGCTCAGCCGGTCGACGTTCTCGCCGGTGAGCGCCGAGATGGGCACGATCTCGGCGAACCGCGCGAGCCGCCCCCATCGCTGCATCTGCGGCAACAGCGCGGTCTTTTCGATGACGTCGATCTTGTTGAGGGCGAGCAGCACAGGCGCGGTCACCTTCGCGACCAGACCGGCGAGATATTCGTCGCCACCGCCGACAGGCTCGCTAGCGTCGGCGACCAGGCAGACCAGGTCGGCGTGATTCATGCTCTGCACCGCCACGTCTACCATGCGGACATTCATGCGGTGGAGCGGCCGATGGATGCCGGGGGTGTCGACAAAGACGATTTGGCCGGCCGGAAGATTGCGCACGCCGACGATGCGGGTACGGGTGGTCTGGGGCTTATCCGACACAATCGCGATCTTGGTGCCGACCACCGCGTTGAGCAGCGTGGATTTGCCCGCGTTGGGGCGACCCACCAGCGCGACCATGCCAGCCTTGCTCACAAACGCCCTTTCCCGGCTGGCAGCGCGTCCTGCCTGGCCCGCTCGATCAACCCTTCGGGCAGCCCGCCCCTTCGTCGCAATCGCATTTCCAATCGTGCCATCTCACCCTGATCCTGTTCGTGATCGTACCCAGCCAGATGCAGCAGGCCATGCAGCGCCAGCACGCGAAGTTCGGTGGACAACGCGTATCCGCCAACTTTTGCCTGCCGCGCCGCCACGCCCAGCGCAATGACGATGTCGCCGAGGAATGGAGCCGGCGCCAGCCGCCCACCACCCTGGCCGCCACGGTGGCCGCCGTCATCCCCGGCTGGAAATGACAACACGTCGGTCACTCGATCGACGCCCCGAAACGAACGGTTGAGCGACCGCACGCGGGCGTCGCCCACCAGCGCCACACAGATCTCGCCGCGCATGCCTGCCGGCGCTACCCGCGCAACCCACGCGGCCAGGCCCGGCGCCCGCACCACACGGCGAGTGCGGCACGTCACCTCGACCGTCACGCCACCGCGTCGAACCGGGCGCGCACCCGTCACGGGCATCAGTCCGTGCGCTTTCCCGCATTGCCGACGGCAGAGTACGCCTCGTAGGCCTTCACGATCGCCTGTACCAGCTTGTGCCGGACGACATCGCGGTCGTCGAAGTGGACGAAGGCTAAGCCCTCGACCTGCCCCACCACGCGGAGCGCTTCGATCAGGCCCGACGTCTTTCCGACCGGCAGATCGATTTGCGTGATGTCGCCGGTGATCACCGCCTTGGATCCGAATCCGAGACGCGTGAGGAACATCTTCATCTGCTCGGAGGTGGTGTTCTGCGCTTCGTCCAGAATGACGAATGCGTCGTTGAGCGTCCGGCCACGCATGAAGGCCAGCGGCGCGATTTCGATGGTGCCCCGCTCGATGAGGCGCACCACCCGCTCGCTGTCCAGCATGTCGTAGAGCGCGTCGTAGAGCGGCCGCAGGTACGGGTTGACCTTCTCCTGCAGATCGCCGGGGAGAAAGCCGAGGCGCTCACCGGCCTCGACCGCGGGGCGCGCGAGCACGATCCGGCTCACTTTCTTGGCCAGCAGACACGACACCGCCTGGGCCATCGCCAGATAGGTCTTGCCGGTGCCGGCCGGCCCCACGCCGAACACGATGTCGAACCGGTCGATCGCCTCGAGGTACTTCCGCTGGTTGATGCTTTTGGCGACCACCTGCCGGCGTCCCGTAGTGCGCGGCGTCGCCTTGAGGAAGTAATCGCGAAGATTGACGGCCGGATCCTGCGCCAGCAGGTCCCACGCCGTTTTGACGTCGCCGTTCGCGATGCGGTAGCCCTCCTGCTGCAGCGCCGCCAACTGCGCGAGCAGCCGCTCGACGCGGTCCACGTCGGCGACCTCGCCCTCGACCCGCACCTCATGCCCTTGCGTGCTGAGGCGCACCCGGGCCGATGATTCGATAAACCGGAGGTTGTCGTCGAACGCCCCGAACACCGCCTCGAGTCCCTCGTGCGGCAGCGCGATGGTGCGCGTCTGGTCGGCCATCACGCTTCGGAGCGCAGCCGCAGGTCGCGCATCTGTCTGGCGTCGACGGTGGACGGCGCTCCCGACATCAGATCGACGGCCTGGGAGGTCTTGGGAAAGGCCATCACGTCGCGGATCGACGGCTCCCCCGCCAGAAGCGCGATGATGCGATCGACGCCGAGCGCGATCCCGCCGTGGGGAGGCGTGCCGTATTCGAGGGCTTCGAGAAAGAAGCCGAAGCGCAGTTTCGCGTCCTCGTCGCTGATGCCGAGGGTCCGGAACATGCGCTGTTGCAGGAGGGTGTCGTGGATGCGGATGCTGCCGCCGCCAATCTCGCTGCCATTGAGCACCAGGTCGTACGCCTGCGCGAGCACGCCTCCGGGGTCCTGCTCCATCTGATCCATGTGCGCCTCGATCGGCGAGGTGAACGGATGGTGCATCGCCGCCCAGCGCTTCTCCTCCTCGTCCCATTCGAAGAGCGGAAAGTCGACGACCCACGTGAAGACGAAGTCGTCGCTCTTGAGCCAGCCCTGCTCTCGGGCGATGCTCAGGCGCAGGTGGCCGAGCACCTTCGAAGTGGCGTCGGCCGGCCCGCAGCCCATCAGCAGCAAATCGGCGGCGCCGGCGCCAGCCAGATCGAGCGCGGCGCGAATCGCGGTCTCGCCAGCGGCCTTGAGCGCCGAACTCTGGACGGCGTCGCCGCTGCGTCTCGCCCAGACAAGGCCTCCTGCTCCGGCGGCTTTCGCCTGCTCGGCCAGCCCGTCGAGCTGCTTGCGCGAAAACGCCCCGCCACCCGGCACGGCAAATCCGCGCACCACGCCGCCGGCGGCCACCGCATCCCGGAACACGCCGAAACTCGACTCGACAAACAGCGACGACAGGTCGGTAATCGCCATCCCCACGCGCAGGTCGGGTTTGTCGGATCCGTACCGGGCCACGGCCTCCGCGTACGGCATTCTTGGAAACGGCGTCGCGATCTCGCGCCCCACCTGCCGGAAGATCTCCACCATCAGCGGCTCGATCACGGCGAAGACCAGGTCGCGTGTCGCAAACGACATCTCGACGTCGATCTGCGTGAATTCGGGCTGACGGTCGGCTCGCAGGTCTTCGTCGCGGAAGCACTTGACGATCTGGAAGTAGCGGTCGGTGCCGGCGATCATCAGGATCTGCTTGAAGATCTGCGGCGACTGCGGGAGCGCATAGAACTCCCCGGGGTGGACCCGGCTCGGCACGAGGTAGTCGCGCGCGCCCTCCGGTGTCGACTTGGTCAGGATGGGCGTTTCGATCTCCCAGAATCCCTGCCGGTCGAAATACTGCCGCACCGCCAGCGTCACCTTGTGGCGCAGCCCGAGATTGGCCTGCAGCTTCGGGCGGCGCAGATCGAGATAGCGGTACTTGAGCCTGAGTTCTTCGGACGCGGTCACGTCGTCGGCAATCACAAACGGCGGCACGGCCGCCTCGCTCAGGACGCGGACCTCGCTTGCATGAACCTCGACACCGCCGGTCGGCATCTTGTCGTTCTGCGCCTCGGCGCCGCGCACACGCACCCGACCCCGCACGCCGATGACGAATTCGCCGCGCACGTGTTTGACCCGTTCGAGCAGATCCGGCGCGTCCACCACAATCTGGGTGAGGCCGTGGCGGTCGCGAAGATCGACGAACACCAGCGCCCCGAGGTCGCGAGCCCGGTGCACCCATCCGAGCAGGAGCACGTCCTGGCCCACGTCCGACGCGCGCAGCGCCCCGCAGGTATGCGTGCGAGCCCAGTCGCCGAGTTTGTCAACCACGATCAACCCTCTCGTTCAATAAGCCGACACGGGGGGCGGCCCCTACGCGAATCTCAGCTCTCCCGCCGCGCAGACCGCCCGCCACGCCCGGGCCACGACGGCCGCAGTCGCCGGCGGGGCCGCCCGATGGTCACACCGCGTCGGGACATGTGGCAGGGCACCAGCGATCGCGATCGCGCCCACCCGTCAATCCAGGGCGACCATCCTCGCGACATGCTCCAGCACCACGTCCCGCGGCACCAGCGTCTGCTCGCTGGTCTTCATGTTCTTGACCGCGACGACGCCCGAGGCCAGTTCGTTGTCGCCAAGGATCAGGGCCACAACCGCCTTCAACCGATCGGCCCGTTTCATCTGCGACTTGATGCTGCGCCCTTCGTACTCCATGTGCGCTTCGAGACCGGCGCGACGCAGATCGCGCAGCAGCGCCAGCGCCGCATCGCGCGCCGTTTCGCCCATTGCGGCCACAAAGACGGGCTTCCGGTTTGCGGTCCCGGCCTGCTCCGGCATGGCCAGCACGAGGCGCTCGATGCCCGCCGCAAAACCAATCCCGACTCGATCGGGTCCGCCAAGCTGCTTCACGAGGCCGTCGTAGCGTCCACCGCCGAGAATCGCGTTCTGCGCGCCGATGTTTCCGCCGAGAATTTCGAACGTCGTACGCGTGTAGTAGTCCAGCCCGCGCACCAGCCGGTGCGACAGCCGATACGGAATGCCGTAGACGCCCAGATGCTTCACCACCGTATCGAAGTGCTGGGTGCAAGACGCGCACAGGTAGTCCACCGAGTGCGGCAGGGTGTCGATCACCGGCTGATCCTGCGGCACCTTGCAGTCGAAGATGCGCAGCGGATTGGTCGTCGCCCTGCGCTGGCAGTCGGCGCACAACTTCGCGACATCCTCGCCCAGCGCCGCGATCAGCGCCGCGCTGAACGCCGGACGGCACGCCGCGCACCCCACGGAGTTGATCACCAGTTCGATGCCGCTGATGCCCAGGTCGGTGACCAGCGTCCATGCCAGATCGAGAATCTCGGCGTCGATCGCCGGATCGCTGACGCCGAACACCTCGACGTCGAGCTGATGGAACTGCCGGTAGCGGCCTTTCTGCGGCCGCTCGTAGCGGAACATCGGCCCGATCAAATAGATCTTCGGCACCGCCATCGCCTGCTCGAGGCTGTGCTCGACGAACACGCGGACCAGGCTGGGCGTCGCCTCCGGCCGGAGCGTGATGCGCTCGCCCCCTTTGTCGGTGAACGCGTACATTTCCTTCTGGACGATGTCGGTGGTTTCGCCGGTGCCTTTGGAGAAGAGTTCCTCCTTCTCGATCACAGGCGTGCGCACTTCGGCGTAGCCATAGCGTTCGAAAACGCGACGAGCCACCGCCTCGACGTGCTGCCACCGCTCGACCTCGCCGGGCAAAATGTCGTGGGTTCCGCGGATCGCTGGAATCATGAGCAGGTCATCGAGTCTCGACGCGCAGGCCGCCGGATTAACGCCGGAACCACGCCACCAGCGCCGTCATCACCACGCTGACGATGACCGAGGTGGTGACGGGCACATAAAACGACACGTTGCCGCGTTTGACGAGGATGTCGCCGGGTAAGCGGCCAATCGGCACGCCGTACCAGACAAGCACACCCGCCACCGTGAGCAACACGCCGAAGAACATCAGAACCCGTCCCAGCGCCATGGCAGGCTCCCGGGGGCGGGCCGTCAGATGAGCTCGACGCCCGCGAAAAAGTAGCCCATTTCGTACGCGGCCGTCTCGGGCGCGTCCGACCCGTGCGTGGCGTTCTCGCCGATGCTGCTGCCGAATTCGGCACGCAAGGTGCCGGGGGCCGCCTTGGCGGGGTCGGTGGCGCCCATCAGGTCGCGCCACTTCTTGATGGCCCCGTCGGCCTCAAGCACCAGCACCACGACGGGTCCAGACGACATGAACTCGGTGAGACCCGAAAAGAACGACTTGCCGCGATGCACGGCGTAGAACCCTTCGGCTTCGGCCCTGGTCAGGCTGCGCTTCTTCATCCCGACGACCAGGAACCCGGCCTTTTCGATGCGGTCGATGATGGCGCCGGCGACTCCCCGGCGAACCGCGTCTGGCTTGATGATGGCGAATGTACGTTCCATATGCGTTCGAGTATATCAAGAGAGGGCCCTGGGCCTCCTGCCGCTGGTCTCGAAGGATAGGCGGCAGACCACCGCTGCGTGATGAAGCGCCCTACCGCAACCGCTCGAGGATCTGGGCGAACGCCTCGCGCGACGGGCGCACCACCTGGTCGGGCAGCATCGACAGCGGCGTCTCCACCAGATTCAACAGGTCGGTAAAACTGGGCCGATCGGGATCGACAAACAGCAGGCCGGTGGCGAACTCGCCCCTGGCCGCCGTGTCGTGCAGCAACCGGATGGCCGCCATCGGATCGCGAGGATCGTAGCCCGCGTCGATCTTCTTCAGCAGCACCCGGGAGCCGTCGTGCAGCGTCACGTCCTGCGTCGTGCCGGGCTCGTAGTCCACCGTGATGTCGTCGAAAAACGGCACGAACGTGATGTCGCCCAGGGGCTCGTCGTGATCCTTGACATAGGCATAGCTCTTGGTCGACCCTTCGTGATCGTTGAAGGTGACGCAGGGAGAAATCACGTCCACCAGCGCCGTGCCTTTGTGCGCGATGGCCGCCTTGAGGATCGACGCCAGCTGTTTTTTGTCTCCCGAAAACGAGCGCGCCACCAACGTCGCCCCGAGCTGGATGGCCAGCGCACACAAGTCGATGGGCGGCAGATCGCTCACCACACCGTTCTTGAGTTTTGATCCGCGGTCGGCCGTCGGAGACATCTGCCCTTTCGTCAGGCCGTAGCAGCCGTTGTTCTCGACGATGTAGATCATCGGGATGTTGCGGCGCATCAGATGGACGAACTGCCCAACGCCGATGGCGCCGGTGTCGCCGTCACCGCTGACCCCGATCGGGCACAGGTGCTTGTTGGCCAGCACGGCCCCGGTCGCCACCGCCGGCATGCGCCCGTGCACGCTGTTGAACCCGTGCGACGACCCGAGAAAGTACGCGGGGCTCTTGCTGGAACATCCGATCCCCGACAGTTTGATGACCCGCCGCGGATCGACGCCCATCTCGAAATAGGCTTCGACGATGCGCTCGGAAATCGCGTTGTGCCCGCAGCCGGCGCACAGCGTGCTCTTGCCGCCGCGGTAGGCCTGCGCCTCGAGATTGATGCGATTGAGCTTCTTGCCCGGTGCCGGGGCTGCCGCTGTTTCTGGTGCCATGATCTGATCCCTGGTTACCCGCGCTCCGGGCGTGACGACCCTGCGCCCTCGCGTCGCCCGCCGTCCACCTCTCCCCGCTCCTGCGCAAGGATCGCGTCGGAGACCGACGTCGCGTCGATCGGCAGTCCCGTGTAGTACCGGACGCTCCGGAGCCGGCCGGTCTGGTCCGACGTCAGGTTGAGCTTCAAGAGGCTGAGCATCTGCGCGTCCCGGTTTTGCTCGACGACGTACACGCGAGCGTGTCGTGCCACGAACCGCGCCACCTCGTCGGTAAACGGATGCGATCGCAGGCGCAGGTACGAGGTCTTCAGCCCCGTCGCGTGCCTGAGTTGGTCGCGGGCCTCCTCAACGGCCCAGTGACTGGATCCGTAGGCGATGATCGCCACGTCGGCCTCCGGATCCACGTCGACGATCTCGCGTGGCACCCACTGTTTCGCGGTGTCGAACTTCCGATCCAGCCGGTCCAGCAGTGCCGTGTAGTCGTCGACCCGTTCGCTGTATTGCGCACGGCTGTTGTGGCCCGATCCGCGATTGAAGTACGACGGCATGCCGTCGCCAGGCACCGAACGGTACGCGATCCCGTCGCCATCCACGTCGGTGTAGCGCCCCCACTCACCCAGCCGGGCGAGCGTGTCGGCGTCGAGCCGCTTGCCGCGATCGAGCGGCGCGTCGGGGTACCTGAACGGGTCGGCCATCCAGGTGTTCATGCCGAGGTCCAGGTCGGTCATCACGAAGACCGGCGTCTGAAACCGTTCCGCCAGGTCGAACGCCGCCATCGTCAAGGTGTAGCACTCGTCGGCCGAACTCGGAATGAGCATGATGTGCCGCGTGTCGCCGTGCGACAACACGGCGGTGGTCAGCATGTCGCCTTGCGCGGTGCGCGTGGGCAGGCCGGTTGACGGACCCGCCCGCTGCACGTCGACGATCACCACCGGCACTTCGGTGAAGTAGCCGAGACCCACAAACTCGGACATCAGCGAAATGCCAGGGCCGGAGGTCGAGGTCATCGAGCGCGCGCCAGCCCAGCCTGCGCCGAGCGCCATCCCGACCGACGCCAGTTCGTCCTCGGCCTGCACCACCGCAAACGTCGCCTGCCCCGTCGCCTCGTCCATGCGGTAGCGCTTCAGATAGTCGATCAGCGTTTCGCACACCGTCGAGGATGGCGTAATCGGATACCAGGTGACCACGGTCACCCCGGCCATCAAGGCGCCGAGCGCGACCGCGGCGTTGGCCTCGATGAGCACCTTCCCCTGATTCGCGTTCATCCGCTGGGCGCGGAGACGATCGCGCTTGGGCAGGTTCGCCTCGGCAAATTCATATCCCGCCTTGAGCGCTGCCTGATTGAGGGCAATCGCCTTCGCCTTCTTGCCAAGCTGCTTGGCCAGCGCCACGTCCATCTCGGCCATCTCGACGCCAAGCAGATGCGAGAGGACGCCGTCGTAAATCATGTTGCGGACCAGGCGGCGCAACTTCGCATCCGGACACACCGGCGCGACCAGCTTGTCGAACGGCACCGGATAGAAGACCAGGTCGCTGCGCAGATCCTGCAGCTTCAGGGGTTCGTCATATACCACCACCGCGCCCGCGCCGAGCGCCAGGACATCTTCTTTGGCGGTCTCGGCATTCATCGCGACGAGCAGGTCGATCTCTTTCTTGCGCCCGATGTACCCCCGTTGATTGGCGCGGATGGTGTACCAGGTCGGCAGGCCCGCGATGTTCGATGGGAACAGGTTCTTCCCGGAGACCGGAATCCCCATCTGGAACAGCGATCGAATCAGCACCAGATTGGCGGTTTGACTGCCCGATCCGTTGACCGTGGCCACCTGGATGCTGAAGTCGTTGACGATGTCGTGCGCGACCGCCGCGGCGGGGTCTTGCTGGAGCGCGGACTCAGGCGACATGCAAAGATTCCTACTGGAGTGCACGCGGAGGCGGGGCGAGGGACGCGTTCCGCTCGCCTCGTCGATTCGCGGCCGAATCAGTGATTACCCACGAAACAACTCGGCATAAAGCATAGCACCACGCGTGGGGCGGCGGCGCCAACCTCCGCCTCACTTGTGCGGCCCGCGGTCCTGCTCGCCGACGAACCGTTCGTAGAGTTCAATCTCGCGCAGGTTGCCGATGACCAGCGGCACGCGCTCGTGCAGTTCGCGCGGCGTCAGATCCATGATCCGCGTACGGCCGGTGGTCGCGCCGGCGCCGGCCTGCTCGGCGAGCATCGCCAGCGGCGCCGCCTCGTAGAGCAGCCTCAGCTTGCCCTTGCCGCTCTTCGACTCGGCGGGATAGAGAAAAATGCCGCCATACATGAGGTTGCGGTGGAAATCGGAAACCAGCGAGCCGATATAGCGGTGGGTCGTCTTCTGGTACCGCGGCTCGACGCCCTTCTGCAAATGGTCGACGAAGCGCTGAGTCGCCACGTCCCACTTGGGATAGTTCATCAAGTTGACCGACAGGCACTTGCATGAATCGGGGACCCGGATCGATTCCCGGGCGAGTACGTATTCGCCGATCTCCGGATCGAGAATGAACATGTGGACGCCGTGGCCGGTCGTGTACACGAGCATCGTGCAGGGGCCGTAGAGGACGTAGCCGGCCGCCTCCTGCGTGCGCACCGGTTGCAGAAAATCCTCGAGGTGCGTCTTGCCGTCGCGCGACACGCAGCGCTGGACCGAGAAGATCGTCCCCACCGACACATTGGCGTCAATGTTCGATGATCCATCCAGCGGATCGAACATGACGACGTAGCGATCCTCGCCCGCCGGCCGGGGCGGCAGCCGCACGAACGCATCCTCTTCTTCCGAGGCAAGCCCCGCGATGGACGGCATCCACTTGAAGGTGGCCTTGAGCACGTCGTTGGCAATGATGTCGAGTTTCTTCTGCTGCTCGCCCTGCACGTTGATCGCACCGTGATCGCCAAGCATCTCGAGCAACCCGGCGCGCTGCACCTTGGCGGCGATAATCTTGGTGGCCAGACCGATGCGTCTCAGCACGTTGGAAAAGAGACCGCGGCTTTCTCGGTGCAAGACCTGCTCGTGCGCGATGAAGCTCTCGAGGGTGTGAAAATCCTTCCACGCGGCATGACTCATGGGCCTGATGATAGCAGGAAGCGCCCCGTGCGCTACCCGCGCCGACACCGGACCGCGTGCTACACTTTCGCATTCGGCCAAAGCCGATGATCGCCCTCACGCTCGGCTGCCAACGCTACGGATTGGGGTCAGATCCAAAACACAGCATTTTCCAAGATTCCGGGTCCGGTGGCGTTGGGCGCCCCGTCAGGATCCAAAGAATCGTAGAATGCTGTGTTCTGGATCTGACCCCAAATGGAAACATGACGTCTCGAACGCCTGGTGCCTTTCGGTTCGCCTTCACGGCCGGCGCGTGCCTGCTGCTGCTCCCGCTGAAGATGGTCCGGGGCTGGAACGCGGCGCCGCCCATCACGCTCGCGTCATCGTGGGTCGCCGAGGCCTGCTTTCTGTTTCTGCTATGCGCGCTCGGAATCTGGGTTGGCGGATCGCGACGCCTCCGACGTGCCCTGCTCGGCGGGGGCCTCTTCGTCCTGGTCGAACTGCCGACGCTGGTCGTCATCGCGGTGCACACCTATTACCTGCAGGAATCGGTGGGACGCCGCTGGGCCTTGCTGGACGCGACGCCATCGATGTTGCGGTACTTCTTCGTGGAGATCGTGCAGCGCCACGTCCTCTGGAGTGCCGTCGGCGTGCTGGCCGCGCTCTGCGCCGTCGCGTTCGTGGTCTCGCGCAGACTGGCCGCCCCGCCCGCCAGGCCTGCGCTCCTGCTGCTCAGCGCGCTCTCGGTGGCCGTGCTCGTGCATCAGGCGCGGTGTCCGTTCTATCCGTCGGTGCTGTGGGAGGTCGGCGTCGATCTGGCCGAGGTGATGTCGCATCGAGCCGTCAGTGGGCCGATGTTCTCCCAGATGCTGGAGGACGCCGGCCAGGGGCGCCCTGCTGCGTGGCCCGCACACAGCCCCTTCGACAAGGTGATCGTCTTCGTGATGGAAAGCGTGCCCCTGCGGGCGTTCGAGGATCAAACCCGCGACGTTCCGACGGATGGCTTTTTCGGCCGCTCACGCCAGCACACCCACGCCTACCGCAACTATTTCACCACCAATCAGGACAGCCGCACCGGCATCATGTCGATGTTGTTCTCCCGCCCGGTACCGTTCGAAGCCTATACAGAGGCCGACGTGGCCGGTTACGCCTTTCTCAGAGGCGAGCGGTCGCTGGTCGACGACATGGCCGAGCGGGGGTATACGACGGCGGTCGCGATCTCCCAAATCGACGAGGACGTCGTGGTGCACGAGCTCCCGTCCTGGCGAGACAAGCTGATGCTGTCGGAGCAGGAGTATGCGCACCCGGGGCGTTACTTGTGCCTAAACCCATATCAGTTCGAACAGGGATGCGAGGACCAGATCCTGCTGCCGCGGATTTTCAAGGAGCTTGATGCGCACACGCGGCTGTTTCTGTTCCAGGAAGCGATCTACGGGCACGACGGAGCCTACGAGGACACGATCAAGAAAAGTCCGGTGCAGTACTACGATGAGCATCTCCGGGCGATCGAAGCTCATCTCGCCGCGCGGGGCGAACTCGATCGGACCCTGATCGTCGTGACGTCCGACCACGGCCTTCGCGACTCGGAAGACCGCTCCCGGCGCTGGGTGTACCGGCTTCCCCTGCTGCTCATCAACCCGCGTTTCACCCGCGCCGAGCAGCCGGGCCTGTACAACCAGAGCGACTTCGGGGCGCTGCTCGCCGCCGAAATGGCGGGAGTGCCGGCGCCGCCTCCGCGGACCGCAAGCCTGTTTGTGGGCCCCACCAACACGTCGATTCTCGGAAGCGTCACCGCGGGAGGAGACCTGCTGGTGATCAGACACCGCAAACTGTCCAGCTACGTTCTGGTGGATGGGCACTGCCCCGACGACGACGTGCCGACCGAGCAGCCCCGCGACGGGGTGAGCCCGGCAGCGTTGCTGAATCGGTTTCAGGGGCTGCGCGAGGCGTTTCGTCCGGGGGGGACGGGGACGCCCGCGCCCACGGCGAGCACGGGCAAACGAGAGTAGGGCGGCGCCGGGACCGGAAGCCCCGGCGCACATCAGACAGGGACGCGGGCCACCCCAGCACACGGGGCGCACGGGGCGCCCGGGCCAACACGGCGCGCGCGGGGGACCCACGGGCCGGCACACGGTGGACGGCTCGTACAAAAAGCCGGCGCACGAACGGCCACAGCGGTCGGCTCGTACAAAGGCCGGCGCACGAGCGGCCACAGCGGTCGGCCCATACGACAGGCCGACACGGTGGCCGGCCCGCACAAAAGGCCGGCACGCCGGACGGCACGGGGGCGGCCCCTACGACAGTGAGGCGACGACGGCCTGGCCCATGTCGGCCGGGCTCTTCACCACGCGCACCCCAGCGGCCGTCAACGCCGCCATCTTCTCGGCGGCGGTGCCCTTGCCACCCGCGATAATCGCGCCAGCATGGCCCATCCGCCGTCCCGGAGGCGCGGTCTGGCCGCAGATAAAGCTGACCACCGGTTTGGTCACATGCGCCTTGATGAAGGCGGCGGCCTCTTCCTCGGCGGTGCCGCCGATCTCGCCAATCATCACGATGCCTTCTGTCTCCGCGTCGGCCTGGAACAGCGTCAGGGCGTCGATGAAGTTGGTGCCGATGAGCGGGTCGCCGCCAATCCCGATGCAGGTGGTCTGCCCGAGTTTGAGACGCGTCAACTGGTGGATGGCTTCGTAGGTCAGGGTCCCGCTGCGCGAGACGATGCCGATGCGGCCTTCCATGCAGATCTGCCCCGGGATGATGCCGGCCTTGGCCTTGCCCGGCGAAATCAGCCCCGGGCAATTCGGCCCGATCAGCCGGGTCGTCTTCTGCTCGTTGAGCACCGCCATCACGCGCATCATGTCGAGCGTCGGGATGCCTTCGGTGATGCAGACCACGAGCGCGATGCCGGCGTCGGCGCACTCGAGAATCGCATCGGCCGAGTAGGGCGGCGGGACGAAGATCACGCTGGCGTTGGCGCCGGTCTTGGCGACCGCGTCTGCCACGGTATTGAAAATCGGCCACCCTTCGTGGGTGGTGCCGCCTTTGCCGGGCGTGACGCCGCCGACCACCGTCGTGCCGTACTGCGCCGCCTGCTTGGCGTGGAAGGTGCCCTCTCGTCCGGTGAGGCCCTGCACGAGCAGGCGTGTGGATGTATCAATCAGGACTGCCATGGTTTCTCCCTCACCCGCGCGCGAGCGCCACGACTTTGCGAGCGCCTTCGTCCATGGCGTCTGCCGTCGCGAAATTGAGCCCGCTTTCGCGAAGCATCTTCTTGCCAGTCTCGACGTTGGTGCCTTCCATGCGAATCACGATGGGCACGCTCACCGAGAGTTCCCTGACCGCCGCAATCACGCCCTCCGCAAGCACATCGCAGCGCAGGATGCCGCCGAAGATGTTGATGAAGACCGCTTTCACGTTGGTGTCCGACATGAGAATCTTGAACGCGTTCCGAATCTGTTCGGCGGTGGCGCCGCCGCCCACATCGAGGAAGTTGGCCGGCTCACCGCCCGCCAGTTTGATGATATCCATGGTCGCCATGGCGAGGCCCGCGCCGTTGACCATGCAGCCGATCGTGCCGTCGAGGCGGATGTAGTTGAGCGAGAACTTGGACGCTTCGATCTCGAGCGGATCTTCCTCGGTCACGTCGCGCAGTTCCTTCAGCTCGGGATGCCGGTAGAGCGCGTTATCGTCGAAGTTCATCTTGGCGTCGAGTGCCTGCAGACTGCCTTCGCCGGTCACGATGAGCGGATTGATTTCGACCAGCGACGCATCGGTCGCCTTGAAGGCTTCGTAGAGCGCCGATACGACTTTCCCACACTGGGCGATCGCCGGGCCTTTGAGGTCGAGGGCGAACGCCAGTTTCTTGGACTGAAACGCTTCGAGGCCCGCGGTCGGATGGATGTATTCCTTGAAGAGGAGGTGCGGGGTCTCAGCCGCCACCTTTTCGATGTCCATGCCGCCGGCTGAACTGGCCATCACGACAGGCCGTCCGGTCGCCCGGTCGAGCACGATGGCGAGATACAGTTCGCGCACGATCTGCACGCCCTGCTCAATCAGCACCCGCTGCACCACTTTGCCTTCGGGCCCGGTCTGGTGCGTCACCAGCTTCATGCCGATCATGGCCGCCGCAAATTTCTCGACCTCTTCCATGGTCTTGGCGACCTTGACGCCGCCGCCCTTGCCGCGGCCGCCGGCGTGGATCTGCGCCTTGACCACCACGGGCAACCCGAGGCGCTGCGCGATCGCGACGGCTTCATCGGCGTTGTACGCCACTTCGCCGCGCGGCACGGGCACGCCATAGCGGGCCAAAACCGCCTTTGCCTGATACTCGTGAATTTTCACTGGATTCTTGCGTGTGACGGACCCTCAGGGAAAGGAAACGCCGCGAACGCGAAGGGGTCCGCCGTCCACTTCGCGCCGACGATTGGGGACCAAGCTCACCCGCGATGCTATCGGGCCGGGGGAAGAACGTCAAGCCGCCGTCGCCGGTCGATCCGGTCCTGTCGAGCCCCATCGGCGGCCGAGGCCGCGAATCGTCGGGCCACCCGCCGAACAGCTTCGGGGCTCCTGGACTGGATCACCGCCGGGTCGCCGCAGCGGAACGAGCGCGATGCAGAGGCGTCCGACGGCGCCGCGATTCACGGTCTGGTTGGATGTGCCGATGATCACACTAACAGGTGGCGTGGCGCTCGCTGAGGTGCTCGAACCCAGGACTGGCCGCTACTCAGCCAGCCACACCCAACACGGGGATCCGACGAGTACGTCCGACCGCCCCGCCACCGCCCTTCACCCGCCGAGCCGCGTTGCGCATTGCTCGGCCGCCGATCCCGCCTCATCTCATCCCATCTCATCCCATCCCGCCGCGACACCCATCACGACGAACGGGGCGACACCAACGTGGGCACGCGCGTGGCTCCGGGCACCGCCAGATCCGGCATCGGGGCGGCGGCAAACAACTTCTGCAGCGGCGCCGCCATCCAGCGGGCCCAGTTCACCGACCGCGACACGCGGGCGCTGTCGGTCGACAACCCCGTGTTCGCATACATCTGGCGGTAGAGCTTCGACACCAGGATGAAGGCCAGTTTGGCTTTGAGCGAGTTGACGCACTTGGCGCGACGCCAGACGGCGCCGAAGCTGTAGAAGCGGTCCCAGGTCCGCTGGGTCCGCTCGCGGACTTCCTCGATCCCCATCACCGGATGTTCGGTGTAGACGTGCGGGCGCTTGCCGGCCGGAATCAGCCAATGGTGACTGATCGGCACCCCTTCGACGTTCTTGCCCTGCGCGTCGGCCTCGCTGGCCCATTTCTCGAAATCGACGGTGCCCGGATACGGCGTGAGCATGACGAACTGCGCGAAGGTGATGTCGGCCTGCGTCGCCAGCGCCTCGGTGGCCTCGAAGGTATCCGCCCGGTCGCTCGGCAACCCGAAAATGAACGAACCCAGGACGTGGATGTCGTGTTCGCGGAAGGCCCGCAACCGGGCGATCAGATCGTCACCAGACAGGTTGAAGCCCTTGTAGACTTCCTTCAGGCCTTCCGGCGTGATCGACTCGACTCCCACCAGCGCGCCCTTGATGCGGGCGGCGCGCATCGCCTCGAGGAATTCGACGTCCTCGGCGGCTTCCATCGTGATCTGCGTGAAATAGATGATGTCGTTGGGAAGCGCCGCCAGCCGACGCATCAACTCGAGCCGCTCCTCGCGCATCGCCTGGAGGGCCAGCAGCGACGAGGGATCTTTCCGCCGCGCAGCCGCCGCGAGATCCGACTGGGTGACCGGATAGAAATTGTCGTCGGCCAGCGCGATAAAGCGGAAGCCGAGGCGGCGCAGCTCGACCACCTCGCCCACCACCGCGTCGGTGGTGCGCTGCCGGGGTTGCTGACCGTCGGTCCGCCAGACCGAACAGAACGAACAATGCTTGGGGCAGCCGCGCACGGTCTGGACCGACGCCCACATGTATTTGTCGCGCCGGATGAGATCCCAGCGTGCCGGCACCATGTCTTCGCCGGGAATCTGGCCCGCATCGTACAAGGGCTTCACCTGGCCAGCCGCGCAGTCGCGCACCACCTGGCCCCAGATCACGTCGCCGTCCCCTTTGACCACCGCATCGGCGGCGCCTTCCCGGGCGGGTTCGTCCGGGTAGAGGGTGGCGTGGATGCCGCCATAGATGACGCGGGCGCCCCGGTCGTGGGCGACCTTGCCCACCGCGTACCCGCGCAGCGCGTTGCCGGTGTGGATGCTGATCCCGACGACGTCGCCCCGCTCAATGGTGGTCGGATCGAGGGCATCGAGGCACTCGTCGACCAGGACGGGTTCGCCGAACTCCTTCGGGGTCGCCGCTGCCAGCACGAACAGCCAACGCGGGGTAATCACCGCAACGCCGAACGACGAGTGGCTCGGATTGACCAGATGGATGCGCATGCAGGGAACCTCGACAGATCAGAAAATCGCCGCACGCAAGGCGTGCCGCGGAGTTCGCAACCGAGACAACTACCGCTGCCCCTCGCTCGTGACCTCGCCGGGGGTGTTGCTCGCTCGGATTGAGGCAGTCTGTGTACGATACGCCCTCGGGGGCCGGGTTTCAACCAATTACTGGCGGCCTGTCGAGGCGAAATAGAAATGTCCCCGTTCTTCACGAAATAGAAATGTCCCCCAATTATGGCCTCTGGACGCTGTGCGACACGCGCCGGAGGGTGGCGGGCACGCACCGCCAGAACGGCCTGCGGCCGCGCGCCGGCGACCCCACGTTCCGGATAGGGCCTCGCCGAATCCATCCGCCATCACCGCGGGACGCTGCTCTTCGACGCGATCTCGGGTTGCCTGAATTCAAGCGACCGCATACAATCTCGGGCTGGACTCTTCGGTTGACTGTTCTCGATTCGAGTCCCCCACTCTCGCGTCCCGGCACGAAGGTTCCGGGCTGGAGTTGTTCATGGCTTCGCGCCAGACATCATTATTTTCAACCGTCGCCACGAAAATCCTCATCGCGTTGACGGGGCTGAGCCTGGTCGGGTTCCTGTGCGTGCACCTGGCCGGGAATCTGCTCCTCTATGTCGGCCCCGACAAGTTCAACGCGTACTCCCACGCCCTGATCACCAACCCGTTTGTCATTCCGGCCGAAATCGGCCTCACGTTGATCTTCGTGATCCACGTGCTCGAAACGGTGACGCTGTGGTGGACCAATCGCGACGCGCGTCCCATCGGCTACCAGACCTCGGCGTGGGCCGGAGGCAAGAGCCGCAAGTCGGTCGCCTCGACCACCATGATCTGGACCGGGTCGTTGATGTTCGTGTTCCTCGCGGTGCACGTGGCGACGATGAAGTACGGCGCGTGGTACACGACGAGCATCCACGGTGTCGAAGGCCGCGACCTCTACACGCTGGTGCGGCAGGTCTTCGGCAATCCGCTCTGGGTGGCCTTCTACGTGCCGTGCGTGGGGGTGACCGGTTTCCACCTGTGGCACGGGTTCTCGAGCGCGTTTGAATCGCTCGGACTCAACCACCCGACGCTGACGCCGCGCGTGTTGACGGTCGGCAAGGTCCTCGCCGTGCTGATGGGCGCCGGATTCGTGTCGATTCCTCTCGTGCTGTTTTTCATGGGGAGCCGATCATGAGCGGCGCACCGCAGATTGCCCCGGCGGGCACCCGGACGCTGGACGCGCGCCTGCCGTCGGGCCCGCTGCCGGAGAAATGGGATCGGTACCGCTTCGACGCGAAGCTGGTCAATCCCGCCAACCGCCGCAAGTTCACCGTGATCGTGGTCGGCACCGGCCTGGCCGGCGGGGCCGCCGCCGCGACGCTGGGCGAAGCCGGCTACAACGTGCTGAGCTTCTGCATCCAGGACAGCCCGCGACGCGCGCACAGCATTGCGGCGCAGGGCGGCATCAACGCCGCGAAGAACTACCGGAACGACGGCGATAGCGTGACGCGCCTGTTCTACGACACGGTCAAGGGCGGCGACTATCGGGCGCGCGAAGCCAACGTCCACCGGCTCGCGCAGGTCAGCAATCACATCATCGATCAGTGCGTCGCGCAGGGCGTGCCGTTCGCCCGCGAGTACGGCGGGATGCTCGACAACCGCTCGTTCGGCGGGGCGCAGGTGTCGCGCACCTTCTATGCGCGCGGCCAGACCGGGCAGCAGCTGCTGCTGGGCGCATACCAGGCGATGATGCGCCAGGTGGGCGCCGGCACGGTCAAGATGTTTCCGCGCCACGAGATGCTCGACCTGGTCGTGGTGGGCGGACAGGCGCGAGGCATCATTGCGCGCAACCTGACCACCGGCAAGGTGGAGCGCTTCGAGGCGGCCGCGGTGCTGCTGGCCACCGGCGGGTACGGCAACGCCTACTACCTGTCGACCAACGCCGTCAATTCCAACGCGACCGCGATCTGGCGGGCGCACAAGCGCGGGGCGCTGTTTGCCAACCCCTGCTTCACGCAGATCCATCCGACCTGCATCCCGGTATCCGGCGACCACCAGTCCAAGCTCACCCTGATGAGCGAGAGCCTGCGTAACGACGGGCGCGTCTGGGTGCCGAAGAAGGCCGGAGACCGCCGCCCCGCGGGACAAATCCTCGAGGACGATCGCGACTACTACCTGGAGCGCCGGTATCCGGCGTTCGGCAACCTCGTCCCGCGCGACGTGGCGTCACGGGCCTCGAAAGCGGTCTGCGACGAGGGCCGCGGCGTGGGCGACACGGGTCTGGCCGTCTACCTCGACTTTGCCGATTCGATCCAGCGGCTGGGCGAGGACGTCATCCGGGAGCGGTACGGCAACCTCTTTCAGATGTACGAGAAAATCACCGACGAGAATCCGTACAAGGCGCCGATGCGCATCTACCCCGCCATCCATTACACGATGGGCGGTCTCTGGGTGGACTATCACCTCATGTCCACGATCCCGGGCCTCTTCGTGCTGGGCGAAGCGAACTTCTCGGATCATGGAGCGAACCGGCTGGGGGCCAGCGCGCTGATGCAAGGATTGGCGGACGGCTATTTCGTCGCGCCCTCCACGGTGCCGCATTATCTGGCCAGTACCACGCTGCCGAGAGTGACCACCGACCACGACGCGTTCGAGGAAGCCGAGTCGACGGTGCGGGCCAAGCTGAAGCGGTTGACGTCCACCGGCGGCCACAAGACACCGCACGAAATTCATCGCACGCTCGGCAAGCTGATGTGGGACCACGTCGGCATGGGCCGCAACGAGGCCGGCCTCAAACAGGCGCTGGCGGGCATCCCGGGATTGCGGGAGCAGTTCTGGCGGGAAGTCGCGGTGCCGTCGGGCGGCGAAGAGTTCAGCCAGATTCTCGAGTACGCGGGCCGCGTGGCAGACTACCTCGAACTGGCCGAGTTGATCGCGCTCGACGCCCTCGAACGGCGCGAGTCCTGCGGCGGACATTTCCGCGAAGAGTTCCAGACCCCCGACAACGAAGCGCGGCGCGACGATGAGAACTTTGCGCATGCGGCGGCGTGGGAGTACGTCGGAGAGGGCGCATTGCCCATCCGCAACACCGAACCGCTGTCGTTCGAATTCGTGAAGCCCAGCCAGCGGAGCTACAAGTAAACCATGGACACCATGACCCTCAAGCTGCTGGTGTGGCGGCAGGCCACCGCCAATGACCCGGGCCAAATGGTCCCGTACACCGCCGAGCAGGTCTCGCCCGACATGTCGTTTCTCGAGATGCTCGACGTGGTCAACGAAGGCCTCATCAAGAAGGGTGAGCCGCCGATCGTGTTCGATTCGGATTGCCGGGAAGGCATCTGCGGGATGTGCAGCCTGGTGATCAACGGGATTCCGCACGGCCCCGATCGCGGCTCCACGGTGTGCCAGTTGCACATGCGCAAGTTCAAGGATGGCGACACCATCACGATCGAGCCCTGGCGCGCCAAGGCGTTTCCGGTCCAGAAGGATCTGGTGGTGGATCGGGGCGCCTTCGATCGGCTGATCGCGGCGGGCGGCTACGTGTCGGTCAACACGGGCAGCGCCGCCGATGCCAGCGCGCTCCCGGTGCCGCGCGATCTGGCCGAGATTGCCATGGATTCGGCCGCGTGCATCGGATGCGGGGCGTGCGTGGCGGCCTGCAAGAACGCGTCGGCCGCGTTGTTTGTGGGCGCCAAAGTGTCGCAACTCGCGCTGCTGCCACAGGGCCATCCCGAACGCACCTCGCGGGTCCGATCGCTGGTGACGCTGATGGACGACCTCGGCTTCGGCAACTGCTCGAACGAAGCGGAGTGCGAAGCGGTGTGTCCGAAGGAGATCCCGATTTCAAACATCGCCCGCCTGCGTCGCGAGTACATGCGCGCGATGGTCGCCGGCTCCAGGACCTGACTCTGGGGTCAGACCGCGGGTCTGACCCCACGATCGCAGCACCCTGGGGTCAGACCCGCGGTCTGACCCCACGATCGCAGCATCGGGTTGCCACTAGCGCCCGACGCCAGACGATCCAAGCCGCTGCTCTCCCCTGGCGCCAGGCGTCGCCACCCGGCCGCCCGGGTTGAAGGGCCGCGGACCCTTCTGATCGGGATCGCATCCACCCTCGAGCCGACAGAGCACGTACGCCGCCGCACGGCCCAGCCGCGTCATGTGGTCGCCCAGCCAGCTCGCCTTGTCGCCCGGACTGCCCGACACCGCCTCTTTCGCGCCCTTGCCGTAATGCTTGAGATCGGTCAGCCGGTCGACGTCCCGCTCTGATGGCGGAGCGGTGTCCCGCTGCCACCGCTGGGTGTCCTTGTAGCGCCCTCCCCAGTCGCCGTAGCGATCGGACGGATCGGGGGCCGACGGCCCGTGCGCCAACCGAGCGGGCTCGGCCGGGCCAGCCCCATCCGGCACGCGGCCTCGGCCGTTCGATCGGCCGGTGAATGCCCAGCCCTGATCGTCGATCTGAAACGTCTCGAGACGGCCGTTGGCCGGCTGCTTGTAGACCAGCCGTTTGAACGCGTACCCCTTGATCCCCGGATCGCCAGGCACCGTGAGCGGCGCCACCCCTTCGTCATACGCGGCTTCGAGGGCCCAGCCGTCGGGCGAACGGACGGCGGTGATCCGCTGGCGCGCGTCGCGTTCCACGGCGTACACCTCGGGCACCATCACTTGCACGGTCATCTCGGAATACGACGAGGCGGAAAACCGGATGAAGAAGCCGGCCGGGTCGAGACTCCATCGTCGGGCCGGAATCTCGCGGTCCCCGTCCTGCGGTTCGGCAGAGCCGTCGGGGACGGCGACAGCAGCCATCTCGGCGTAACTGGCGCCGCTTGCCAGCATGTCGCGCAGCCGGGCCTGCGCGTCGAGAACCGCGAACACGGCCGGGGGCAGACGCGACTCGGCCTGGTCGCGCACCGCCTCCCAGAGCCGTTCGACCACCGACGCCTCGAGCGACACGATGTCGGCGGTTGAAAGCAGTCGCCGCGCGACGTTCTGCAGTTCCGCGGGCAGCGTCGAGAACTTCGCGCCTGCCAGAATCGCCCACAACAGCGACTGGGCGTCTTGCTGCTGGATGTCCGGGTATCGATACAGGCGCGTCAAAATGTCGCCGACGATCCTGGCCTTCGGCCCGGCCAGCGGTGCCGCCAGATAACCGTCGCCACGCGACGCGCCGGGCGCACCAGCCTGCAGGCAGAAGCTCTTCGCGCGAAATTCATAGACACCCGCCGCGAGTGTGAACGCGCCATCGGTATCGCGCGACAGCGACGTCATCTCCAGCGGCGTCGCCTCGGCCTCGTCATCCAGGATCGGCGAATCGCGATACGCATTGGCGACACTGGTGGACAGGGCGGACGGCGCACTGAGAATCCGATCGAGGCCAGGAATCGGCGGGAGACGCGGCAACGGGTTCTGCGCGATCACCGAGGCCGATGCCGTCCCCGCCGCCACCAGCGCCACCGCGAGTCGAGTCCACGTGAATGATCGAAGAGCCATGCGTCCTCCTCTGCATCGGATTGCCGAAACGGCTGCCCCCGCCGGCGCCGCGTGGTCGACTTGCCGGGTGATCTACTCGCCGGATGGAGGCAGCAACCCTTGCCGCTCCAACTTTCGCCGCACGCGCGGCGGACCGCCGACCACGCCGCCACGACCGGCCGGCGTCACAGGCGCGCGAGCCCGCACCTCCCCCATCAGTCTGGAGGCCAGGGCTGCCGGGTCTTCGCCCGGCCTCGGCTGACCGGTAACCGTCGGCATGAACTCGACCCGTACGCGAGGCCGTCGGGGCCACCGGACAAAATCGGTCGTGCCCGTGACGGCGCACAGCACGACACGCACGCCAGGGCACCTGGCGGCCAGCACGCCGACGCCGCTGCGCGCCCGGGCCGGCGCGCCCCACGACAGGCCGCCTTCCGGGAAGATCGCCACCGCGTCGCCGTCCCTCAGCGCCTCAACGGCGCGATCGAGCGCGCTCCCGTCGCCGGCGCCGCGGGTGACCGGCAACTGCCTGAGCAGGTTCAAGGCCTGCGCCAAACCGGGCACGTGCCAGAGATTCGCGCGCGCCAGGAACCGCACGCGCCTGCGCGGTTCGATCGCCAGACCCACCATCAGCGGGTCCCACTGGCTGTCGTGATTGGGCACCACCAGCAACGGGCCCGTCTCGGGCACGTGTTCGAGTCCGACCACGTGCAGGCGCCCCCACCACACGACCGGGCGCAGCACCAGGACGGCGAAATCGTAAAACATCACGTCAGAGACCTCGCAAACATTCTGGCCTGATCGCCACGTGCCCGGCGAGTGCCGCGTCGATCGCCCCGATCAGCTTCGCCTTCGATTGCGGCATCCGCCCGGTCATGGGCAGGTAGTTGCTGGCGTGATTGCAGGTGAAATACGTCTGGCACTCCAGCGCATCGACGAACGTCCGGATTTCGTCGAGCGACCCGCGCGGCGAGGGCAGCGTGGCCAGGCCCGACCCGATCCGGTCGCAGAGCGCGGTGCCGGGTACAGGCGTGTACGTGAGAAGCGCGGTAAACTCCGGCGCCATCTGGTTGATCGCCTCGGCAGACCGACGCGCGTGCTCCAGGCTCCGCTCGACGCCGGCCAGGCCGATCAGGACCATCACCGACACGGTCATCCCGGCCAGCCGCGCCCGCCTCACCGCCTCGACGATGTCGCCCGGTGTGGCCCCTTTGTCGATGGCCTCCAGCGTCTCGGGATCACCGCTTTCGAGACCCACGTACAGCATCCTGAGCTTCCGGCTCCTCAGCGCGGCGAGTTCGTCGCCCGTCTTGCTGAGCACGTCGCGTGCGTTCGCGTAGGCACCTATGCGCTGAAGTTGCGGAAACGCCGCATTGAGCAGATCGAGAATGGCCGTCAAACGGCGGGGCGACAGGCACAAGGCGTCGCCATCGGCCAGAAACACCCGCCGCACGCCTGGACCAAGTGCGGCGCGGGCCTGGTCGATGTCGGCGCGAATTTCCTCGTCGGTCCTGATCCGGAAACGCTTGGTGGCGTACATCCCGCAGAACGCACAGCGGTTGTGCGAACATCCGATGGTGGCCTGAAGGATGAGGGAATCCGCCTCGCTGGGCGGCCTGAAGACGGGCGGTTCACACAGCGGAATCATGGGGCGGCAACATTGTATCCGAGGGCGCCGCCCGACAGATCGAATGGCGGCGCGATCACGCGCCAGCGTCGGTGTGCGCGTCAGACGACAAGTGAGGTACCATCAGCGGTTCGGTTGGTCGGCACTGCGGAATCCTCCGACCAGCCCGTCTCGCCCCGCGAGCTGGAGTCGCACGCCATGAAGTCGTTGTTTCGCCCCGTTACTGCCGCGCTGCTGCTGCTGTGCGGGCTGGTCGCGCCAGCCACAGCGCAGACAGGTTCCTCGGAGACGACGCGAGAGACCAGCGCCAGTCTGTCGACGCTCTCGGCTGGCGGCATCGCCGCTGGACTCGGCGCGGGGTCGCCCCTGTTGGGAGGCGTCCCGTCGGGCACGCTGCAAAGCGGCGTCGTGCGTCTCACGCTGCACGACGCGCTCAACCGTGGCCTCGCGCATAATCTCGCCGCGGTGGTCAGCGCGCAGCGCGTCCGATCCGCCGACGCGGTTCGATGGTCGGCGCAAAGCGGGCTGCTGCCGACCGTGTCGGCCACGCTGGCGCAGGCCAAGGAACAAATCAACCTCCAGGCGTTCGGGATTCCGGTGGCACCTGGCGAATCGCCGATTGTCGGCCCTTTTACGGTCTCGGATCGGCGTTTCTCGGTCGAACAGACGCTGTTCAGCTACAGCGCCATCGAGTCGGCGCGCAGCGGCAGCGCGGTCAAGGCCGCCGCCGGGTACGCGCACCAGGACGTCCGGGATCAGGTCGTCGTCGTGATCGCCGGACTGTACCTGCAGATTGTCTCCACGCAGAGCCGGGTCGAGGCCGCGCGCGCCCAACTCGGTACCGCCACGGCCCTCTACGACCGGGCCGTCGCCATGAAGCAGGCCGGGATGGCCGCCGGCGTCGAAACGATCCGCGCGCAGGTGCAGGTGGAGAACCAGCGCCAGCGCGTGATCTACTTCGAGAACGAAGTCGCCAAACAGAAGTTGCAGCTGGCCCGGGCCATCGGGATGCCGCTGGCGCAGCCCTTCGAACTGGCCGACCGGTTTCCGTACGCCTCGATCGGCGACATGGCTCCCGACGAAGCGATCGCGCGGGCCATGGCGACGCGCGCCGACTACAAGAGCCTGGCGGCACAGCTGAAAGCCGCGGAGTTTTCGCGCCAGGCCGCCATCGGCAGTTTGCTGCCGACGTTGAACCTGGCCGCCGACGTGGGCAACATCGGCCCGCAGTGGGGGTCGGCCCTGCGCACCTTTTCGCTGGTCGCGGCGGTGCACATCCCGATCTTCCAGGCCGGCCGCGAACGCAGCCGGATTCTGGCGGCCGACGCGCTGCTGGAACAGGAACGCGCCCAACTGGCCGACCTCCGGGTGCGGATCGAATACGACGTGCGGGCGGCCCTCCTCAACGTCGATGCGGCAGATCGGCTGGTCAGGGTGGCGAAAGGCGCCTCCGATCTCGCCGCGCTGCAGCTTGCGCAGGCGCAGGATCGGTTTGGCGCCGGTGTGACGAGCCATCTCGAAGTGGTGCAGGCCCAGGAGTCGGTGGCGACGGCGAGCGACAACCTGATTGCCAGCCAGTTTTCGCACAGCCTCGCCAAAGGCGCACTGGCCCGTGCCCTCGGCATTGCCGAAGCGTCGGTCGAGCGGTTTCTTGGAGGACAGCAGTAATGGCGTTCATGACAGACAATCCGCGAGCGCGGGCCATCCTTGTGGGCGCCCTGGTGGTCGGGGCCTTGGCCGCGGTCGGTGCCTCCTGGTACTACGCCGGGCGCGAATCCACCGATAACGCACAAATCGACGGACACATCACCCCGATTGCCGCGCGGGTCGGCGGAACGGTCGCCACCGTCACCATCCACGAGAATCAACTGGTGGAGGCCGGCGCGGTTCTGATCACGATCGACCCCCGCGATTACGAGGTCGCGCTGGCGCGAGCGCAGGCGGATCTGGCCGACGCGACGGCCGCCTTCGACGCCGCGCGCAGCGGTGTCCCCATCACGACCACGGCCACCTCGGGCCAGTTGACGACCGCCAAGGCCGCGGTCGAGCGGTCGCAGACTGGCATCGAGATCGCCGGCAAGGACCTCGAGTCCTCGCGCGCCAGGCGCACCTCGGCGCAGGCCCGGGTCCGGGAGGCGCGGGCCAACCAGGCGCGGACCGCCAAGGATCTCGAACGTCTCAAGCCTCTGGTCGCGAAAGACGAGGTCTCTCAGCAGCAGTACGATCTGGCGGCCACCGCCGCCGAGTCGGCGGCCGCCAACACCGAGGCCGCTCTCGCCGCGCTGGCCGACGCCGAACAGGGCGCGCTGGCGGCCGAAGGACGCCGGTCGCAGGCTCTTCAACAAACCCAGCAGGTCCAGGCCGATCTGCGCACGGCCCAGACGGCCCCGGCCCAGGTGACGGTCACCAAGGCCCGCGCCTCGTCGGCTGAGGCTCGGGTCGCGATGGCGAAAGCCGCGCTGCGTCAGGCCGAATTCAACCTGCAGTACACGCAAGTCAAGGCGCCGGTCCGCGGCTACGTGAGCAAGAAGGCCGTCGAGCCGGGTCAGGTGATTCAGCCCGGCCAGCCCCTCTGTGCCGTGGTGGCGCTCGACGACGTGTGGGTGATGGCCAACTTCAAGGAAACGCAACTGAACGGCGTGCGCCCAGGCCAGCGGGCCGTGATCCACGTGGATATGTACGGCGAAGACTTCCCCGCCACCCTCGACAGCCTCTCGGCGGCCACCGGGGCGCGCTTCAGCCTGCTGCCTCCCGAAAACGCCACGGGGAATTTCGTCAAAGTGGTGCAACGCATCCCGGTCAAGATCGTGCTCGACCATCCACCGTCTGCCGATCGACCGCTGCGTCCCGGCATGTCGGTGACCGCCACGGTCTTGACGCGCTGACCGCCATGAGCGGCGAGTCGACGGCCGTCGCGGTCCGCGCTGGTACCGGCTCCGGCGGGGAGTCTGGCGCCACCCATCCGTGGCTTCAGGCGCTCGCCGTAATGGCGGGCACCTTCATGGTCGTGCTCGACAGCACGATCGTCAACGTCTCGCTGCCCCACATCGCCGGCAGCCTCTCCGCCACGATCGAGGAAACCACCTGGGCGCTCACGACGTACCTGGCCGCCAATGCGGTGATCCTGCCGATCACCGGCTGGCTGGCCACGTTCTTCGGCCGCAAGCGCCTGCTGCTGCTGTCGGTGGTCGGCTTTACCGCGACGTCCGTGCTGTGCGGCATGGCGACCTCGCTCTGGTTCCTGATCGCCTGCCGCATCGTTCAGGGCGCCACCGGCGGCGTGATGCAGCCGATGTCGCAGGCCATCATGCTCGAGGCATTCCCACCCCGCAAACGCGGGCAGGCCATGGCCTTCTGGGGCGTCGGCATCGTCGTCGCGCCCATCCTGGGGCCGATGCTGGGCGGATGGCTCACCGAGAATCTCAGCTGGCGCTGGGTCTTCTACGTGAACGTTCCGGTGGGCCTCGTGGCGTTTTTTCTGATCGAAGCCTTCATCGTCGATCCGTCGTATCTGCGCCGGCTGTCGTCGAAGGTGGACTGGTGGGGACTGGCGTTGCTGGGCATCGGCATCGCGACGCTTCAAATTGGCCTGGACCAGGGGCAGAAAGAGGACTGGTTCTCGTCGACGTGGATCGTGGCGTTGCTGATGGTGGCGGCGGCCTGCCTGATCGGCCTGGTGATTCGCGAACTGCTGGTCGACAATCCGGTGGTCGATTTCAGGATTTTCAAGGAGCGCACGTTCGCGGCAGGCGTGACGCTGATGACACTGATGGGGTTTGTGCTCTACGGCAGCCTCGTGGTGATGCCCGTGATGCTGCAAACGCTGCTCGGCTATTCGTCGGTGACGGCCGGCAACGCGATGGCGCCCCGCGGCGTCGGCACGTTGCTGCTGATGCCGGTGGTGGGCATGATCATCGGACGGGTTGATGCCCGGAAGATCCTGGCCGCAGGATTCCTGATCTCGGGTCTCACGTTCTTCTGGATGGGCCAGTTGAACATGAACATGGGCTACTGGGACATCTTCTGGCCGCAAGTGGTCCAGGGCATGGGGCTCGGGCTGCTGTTTACGCCGCTGGCCACCGTGTCGATGGACCGCATTGCGCGCGAGCGGATGGGAAACGCGACGAGCCTGTTCAATCTGATGCGCAACATCGGGGGCGCGGCAGGCATCGCGATGGTGCAAACGCTGCTCGCCCGGCAGCGACAAATCCACACCAACGTCCTGATTGCGCACGTCACCGAGTACGATTCGGGGTCGCGGCAGCTGCTGACCGGCCTGAAATCCGCGTTTGTCGCGCGGGGCGCCGATGCGGTGACGGCGGTCGAACGCAGCTACGGGGCGGCGTTCGGCATCGTGCAGCGCCAGGCCGCCATGATGGCGTTTATCGACGTGTTCTGGGCGATGGGCATCGTGTTTCTGGTGCTCCTGCCGTTGATCGCGATCATGCGCCGGCCGCATGACGGGGGCCCGGGCCCGATCGCCGCCGCAGAATGACGGCTGCTGATCAGGCGGCCGCTGGCCGGCTGGGGATCCCGGCGGCGGCCCGCGGCGGCACACCCTCGAAGGCCATGCAGCGACGTAGCCCCGTGCAACTTTCCGGTCGGAGGTCATCGATGTCGAATCGGCCTGTCGCACGACACCTGAAATCCAGCCCCACGATGGAAGGGGCTGGCGTCCGTCTTCGGCGAGGCTTCGGTTTCGGCGATACCGACGCCTACGATCCGTTTTTGCTGTTTGACGACTTCCGAGGAGACCGCCCCGACGACTATCTGGCGGGGTTCCCGTGGCATCCGCACCGGGGCATCGAGACGATTACGTACGTGCTGGCCGGCGAGGTCGACCACCGCGACAGCCTGGGCAACGCGGGCACGCTGGGCGCTGGCGACGTCCAGTGGATGACGGCCGGCAGCGGCATCATTCACCAGGAGATGCCGCGTGGCGACGGGCACGGCCGGATGCACGGCTTCCAGTTGTGGGCGAATCTGCCCTCGTCGTTGAAGATGGCCGATCCGCGGTACCAGGACATCCAGGCGAGCGCGATTCCGGAGGTCACCGAAGACGACGGCACCCGCGTGCGGGTGGTGTGCGGCGATTTCTGGGGCGTGCGCGGCCCGGTGGACGGCGTGGCGGCCGACCCCCAGTATCTTGACGTGCACGTCCCTGCCGGCGTCACTCGACGTCTGCCGGTGGCGACCACGCGGCACGCCTTCGCGTACGTGTTCGACGGGACCGGCCAGTTCGCCAACGCTTCGGCGCCACAACCGGTGCAGACCGGGTCGTCGGTCGACGGGGCTGGCGCCGTGTCCACCGCGGTCGACAACCGGTCGCTGGTCCTGTTCGATTCGGGCGACGCGGTGGTGGTGCAGGCGGGCGAGACCGGACTCCGATTCCTGCTCGTGTCGGGCGAACCGCTTCGCGAACCGGTTGCGTGGCGTGGCCCGATTGTGATGAACACGCAGGATCAGCTACGCACCGCGTTCCAGGAATACCAGAACGGGACGTTCCTCAAACACCGGCCGGCGGCGGCGCCTCGGAATTGAGCGGGGGCAGCAGCGGGCTCAGAATATTGCGAAGCGTGGCGATCCGGTAGGGCTTCTGCACCACGGCGGTCACGCGGCGGGCGCCCAACCGCTCGACGACCTCACTCTCGCTGAAGCCGCTCACGATCACGATGGGCAGATCGGGGTGGAGCGCTTGGATTTCGGCGGCCGTCTCGGCTCCGTCCATGCCAGGCATCGTCAAATCCAGCAGCACACATCCCACATCGGTATCGGGCTGCTGCAGCAGTTCGATGGCCTCGTGTCCGCTCGAGACCGACGCCACGCCGTAGCCCAGACGCTCGAGCATCTGGCAGCAGATGCTGCGGACGGCGTCCTCGTCGTCGACCACGAGCACGGTCTGGCTGGCGGCGTGGACGGGATCTGCGGCGGCAGCGCCGACCACCCTCCGATCGACATCGGCGCGCCCAGCCGCGCTGCCGGCGGGCAACACGGCCGTCACCGTGGTTCCATGACCGGGCTGGCTGTCGACGAAGATGGTGCCTTTGTGCGCCCTGAGAATGCCCAGCACGGCCGACATGCCGAGGCCGCGGCCCGCGAATTTCGTGGTGAAGAAGGGCTCGAACAGCCGCTCTTGCACGGCTGGTTCCATGCCGGCACCGGTGTCGATGACGGTGAGCAGCGCGAAGCGCCCGGCCGACTCCACATCCGGCACGTACCCTTTGCGGAGTTCCTCGGTCGTCAGATCGTGCGCCTCGGTGGTCAGGGTGATGCGTCCGGCGTTGTCGCCGATTGCCTCGGCCGCATTCACGATGAGGCTCATCACCAGTTGTTGAATCTGTGACGGATCGCCTTCGACCGGCGGCAGGTCGGGAGCCAGAATCGCGTCGAACCGGATGGACGGGCGAATCGAGGCGCGCAGGGTTGACGACATCTCCTCGATCAGCGCGTTGATGTCGAGGGGGCGCACTTCGAATCTCCCCCGTCCCGAATAGGCCAGCAACTTGGCGGTGAGCGCCGCCACGCGGCGGGCGGCCGTCTCGGCCTCCCGCAGATACGCGGTGAGCGGCGATTGCCACGGGGCGTCGCCAAGGGCCAACTCGATATTTCCGAGAATCGCCACGAGCAGGTTGTTGAAATCGTGGGCGATGCCGCCTGCGAGCACGCCCAGGCTTTCCAGCTTCTGCGAGTGCTGCACCTGCCGCTCGAGGGCGACGCGATCGTCCTGCGCGCGCCTGGTTTCGGTCAGGTCCCTGACCACGGCGATCCGGAACCGTTTCGCGCCCAGTTGTGTATAGCGGGCGCGGACCGCGACCGGGATCGACGAGCCATCGGTCCGACGGACCACCACTTCGTAGGCGGCGGTGGAGGTGGCCCCCGGCTGCGCGTTGATGTCCTCGACCGATCCGCCGGTGACAGAGGGAGCAGCCCGGTGGCCGATGACGTCGGGAGCGGTGAGGCCCAGCATGTCCAGCAACTGCTGGTTCGCATGCACGATGATGCCTTCATCGGTGATGGCGATGCCTTCGGCGGTCGCGTCGGCCAGCAGGCGGAACCGCTCCTCGCTTTGCCGCAGCGCCTGCTCGGTTTCTCTCCGGTCGGTGACGTCGGTGATCGATCCGGCCATCCGTTCCGGTCGGCCGTGGGCGCCGCAATAGACGTGTCCGCGTCCTTCGACCCAGCGGTTCGTGCCATCGGGCCGCACGATGCGATGCTCGACGCGGTAGGGCTCGGACGGATGCGCGAGTGCCGCCTGGATCGCCTCCTGGAGCATCCCGCGGTCGTCGGGATGCACCATCGCGAGGTAGGCCTCGAAAGTGCCGGCAAACGATCCCGGCGCCATGCCGAACAGGACTTCGACCTGCCCCGACCAGGTGAGCGCATTGGCGTCCACGTGCCAGTCCCAGAGGCCGGTCCGGGCCCCTTCGAGCGCCAGCGCCAGCCGCTCGGTGGTGAGCCGGAGATCCAGCTTCCTTCGGGTGAACCGGAAGCGCGTAGCTGCGATCGCGGCCCGCCGCCACGCGCGGGCCAGCAACGGCTGGTCGGAAGCCCTGGGGGCCGGGTGTTGGGGGTCAGTCATCGTTGCCCGTGCCGCGTTCGCCGTTCCAGTCCCGCATCCTTGAGTAGCCTATACCGGTTAGTGGCAGGACACCACCGCCGCCCACCGTGTGCCGACCATGGCCGCGGTGGGCCCAAACTCACCCCACGGGCGCAAATGTGGGTCGCCGGTCGGCAGGGCCACTTGCGAACGATCGCGTCGCGGGTCTTCAGCGCCTCCCGCAGGCGCCCGACCGGCCCGTTTGGCGGCACGCGTTGGAGGGTTCCGAAGGCTTCAAGCGAAGCAGGCCCGCGAAAGAACGTGGCGAGCGAAGCGGCGGGCGCGAGGCGACGGAGGCCTCGCGCTCGCCGTCTGACACGGCAGACTACTTGGCCGCGAGGACCTCGTCGGCGGTCTTCCTGACGGCATCGACCGATTTGGCGAACGCCGCTTTCTCGGTCTCGGTCAGTTCGAGTTCGATAATCTTCTCGACGCCGTTCTTGCCGAGAATCACGGGCACGCCCACAAACAGGCCCTTGACGCCGTACTCGCCCTCGAGCAGCACGCACGACGGAATGATCTTCTTCTTGTCGTAGACAATCGCCTCGACCATCTCCATGGCGGCGATCGCGGGCGACCAGAATGCCGAGACGCCAATCAAGCCAACGATCTCACCGCCCGCTTTGCGGGTCCGCGCCTCGATCGCGCCGAGCGTCTTGTCGTCGACGAACTTCTCGACCGGCATCCCGCCCACGCGGCAGCAACTGCGGATCGGCACCATATCGTCGCCGTGTCCACCGAGCACCAGCGCCTCGACGTTCTCGACCGACACGCCCGCGGCCTGCGCCACGAAGTAGCGGTAGCGGGCCGAGTCGAGCGCGCCGGCCATGCCCATCAGCATGTGCTTGGGCGGGTTCAACTTCTGGTACAGCCTGAAGACGATGGCATCGAGCGGGTTGGCGATCGAGATGACGATGGCGTTCGGGCAGTACTTCTTGATCGCGCCCGCCACCGCGTCGGTAATCTGGAGGTTGACCGTGAGCAATTCTTCGCGACTCGGGAAGGTGCCGTCCGGCCGCACCGAGCGGGGCACGCCGGCGGTGTTGATGACGAGGTCGGCGTCCTGCAGGACGTCGTATTCCTTGCCGGCGACGAACTTGACGTCGCTATTGATGATGGGCGTGCCTTCGGCGATGTCGAGGCATTTGCCCTTGGCGACATCGGGCCCCTTCACGTCGACCAGCGCGACGGTGGCCGCCAGTTTCCGATGGAACAATTCCTGCGCGAGCACGCCGCCGATGTTGCCGCCGCCGATCAATCCGATTTTCTTGAGCATGGTATGAGTCCTCCTCGGCGGGCCGCCGATTGACGGCCCGTGTCCACCCCACCGCCTGTCCGAATCACGCGACGCCGATCACGACGTCCGTATGGTGCGCGTCGTTCAACTTGAACGCGAGCGATTATATCGCAAGCGCAGGTCCGGTCCACGATTTCGGGTCGGCCACGCACGCCGGCCGCACCCCCGCCTCATGCTATGATTCGACGTGCACCCTTCGGCGACGCTCGACGCTCCCCCTCACAACGCCACTTCCACCGTTGCGGTCGTGATCCCGGCCCGATTTGCCTCCACCCGGCTTCCGGGCAAACCGCTGGCCGACATCGGCGGCCGGACGATGATCGAGCACGTGTACCGGCGGGCCGCGGCGGCCCGCGGCGTGTCGCGCGTGGTGGTGGCCACCGACGACGACCGCATCGCCCGCGTAGTGACAGGCTTCGGCGGCGACGCGATGATGACCAGTCTGCATCACGAGAGCGGGACGGACCGGATTGCCGAGGTCGCCCGGCATCTGGACGCCGACCTCGTCGTCAACGCGCAGGGCGACGAACCGCTGCTCGCTCCCGGCGCGATCGAGGAGGCGGTGGCGCCGATGCTGGCCGATCCGTCCATCGTGATGAGCACGCTCGGGGCGCCGCTCGACCAGGCGCACGATTTTTCCAACCCGCACCTGGTGAAGGTGCTGGTGGACGGCCTGGGCTTCGCGCTGTACTTTTCCCGGGCCGCGGTGCCGTACCGGCGGCAGGCCACGCCCCTGGGCGCGTCGGTGATGCGGCACGTGGGCCTGTATGTCTACCGGCGCGCGTTTCTGCTGGCGCTGGCGGCGCTGCCCCGCACACCGCTCGAGCAGGCCGAGTCGCTGGAGCAGTTGAGAGCGATCGAACACGGGTACCGCATCAAGGTGGTCCCCACCCTCTATCAAACGGTCTCGGTCGACACGCCCGAGGACCTGGAGCGCGTGCGCCGACTGGCGGCGGACGGACGACTCACGTGAGAACCGACATGGAACAACCCGAGCGTCCCCCCGTCAAGTACATCTTCGTCACCGGCGGCGTCGTGTCGTCGCTGGGCAAAGGGCTGGCCGCCGCGTCGATCGGCTGCCTGCTCGAAGGGCACGGCTACCGGGTGACCATGCAGAAACTGGATCCGTACATCAACGTGGATCCGGGCACGATGAGCCCGTACCAGCACGGCGAAGTGTACGTGACCGACGACGGGGCGGAAGCCGATCTGGATCTGGGCCACTACGAGCGGTTCACCGACACGCGTTCCACGCGCAATCACAACTGGACGACCGGGCGCGTCTACCTGTCGGTGATTCAGAAAGAGCGCCGCGGCGACTACCTCGGGCGGACGATCCAGGTGATTCCGCACATCACCAACGAGATCAAGCAGTGCGTCGAGAGCGTCGCGAAAGACGTCGATGTGGTGATTGTCGAAATCGGCGGCACCGTGGGCGACATCGAAAGCCAGCCGTTTCTCGAAGCCATCCGGCAGTTGCGGCAGGACGTGGGCCGCGAGAACACGCTCTACGTGCATCTGACGCTGGTGCCCTTCATCGGCACCGCCGGCGAACTCAAGACCAAGCCCACCCAGCACAGCGTGCGCGATCTCCGGTCGCTGGGCATTCAACCCGACATCCTGCTCTGCCGGACCGACCGCGCGCTGCCGGGCGACATCAAGCGCAAGATTGCGCTGTTTTGCGATGTCAGCGAAGAGGCGGTGATCACGGCGCGCGACGTCGATACGATCTACGAAGTGCCGCTCGCCTTCGCCGACGAAGGTCTCGATCGGATCGTGCTGAAGTACCTGCGCCTGCCGCAGACCGAGAAGAACATGACGGCGTGGGAAGCGCTGGTGGATCGGATCAAGAACCCGGAGCGCGACATCACGATCCACGTGGTGGGCAAGTACGTCGAACTCACCGATTCGTACAAGAGTCTCAACGAGGCGCTGTATCACGGCGGGTTCGCCCACCGATCGCGCGTCAGATTTCACTGGGTCGAAGCCGAGGCCCTCGAGCGGGAAGGCGGCGAACACCTGCTCGACGACGCCGACGGCATTCTGGTGCCGGGGGGATTCGGCCTGCGCGGCACCCGCGGGATGATGCGGGCGGCCCGCGTCGCGCGCGAGCGCAAGATCCCGTTCTTCGGCATCTGCTACGGATTCCAGTGGGCGGCGGTGGATTTCGCCAGGAACGTGTGCGGGCTCGAGGGCGCCGATTCGACCGAATGCGACGAACAGGCCCCGCACAAGGTCATCTACAAACTGCGAGACCTGCTGGGCATCGACGATCTGGGCGGCACCATGCGCCTGGGCCAGTATCCATGCGAGCTGGTGCCCGGTTCGCTCGCCCACCGCATCTACGGATCGACGATGGTGTCGGAGCGCCACCGCCATCGGTACGAATTCAACCGGCTGTACGAGCAGATCCTGGTTGAGCACGGCGCGGTGGTCTCGGGCAAGTCGCCCGACGGCAAATTCGTGGAGATCATGGAACTGCCGGACCATCCGTGGTACGTGGCGGTGCAGTTCCATCCCGAGTTCCTCTCGAAGCCGCTGCGCCCGCATCCGCTGTTCGCCAGCTTCGTCGGGGCGAGCCTCGAGCACCAGACTGCCCGCCTCGACGCCCGCCGCGCGGAATCGGCGGTGTGACGCCGATGCACGGCGACTCACTATAATGGCCAGCGTGACCCCGGTATCTATCGGATCGGTGACCATCGGCGGAGGCCATCCCCTCGTGCTGATCGGGGGGCCATGCGTGATCGAAAGCGAAGCCCACGCCATCGATCTCGGTCTGGCGATCGCCGCGGTCGCCGCCCGTTGCGGCGTGCCCTACATCTTCAAGGCGTCGTTCGACAAGGCCAACCGCACGTCGGTGAGCTCGTACCGGGGGCCGGGCCTCGAAGAGGGTTTGCGGATCCTCGGGGCGGTCAAGCACCGGGTGGGCGTGCCGATCCTCACCGACATCCACGAACCCAGTCAGGCCGCACCGGCCGCCGCCATTGCCGACGTCCTGCAGATTCCCGCGTTCCTGTGCCGGCAGACCGACTTGCTGCAGGCCGCCGCGCGCACCGGCAGGCCGGTCAATATCAAGAAGGGCCAGTTTCTGTCGCCCCTCGACATGCGACACGCGATCGGCAAGGTCGCCGCCGCCGGCAATCTCCAGATCATCGTGACCGAGCGCGGGGCCGCGTTCGGCTACAACAATCTGGTGGTCGACATGCGGGCCTTTCCGATCTTGAGGAGTTTCGGATTCCCCGTCGTCTTCGACGTTACCCACAGCCTGCAACTGCCGGGCGGGGGCGACGGCGTGACGGCGGGCCAGGCGGAGTACATCGACACGCTGGCGCCGGCAGGTGTGGGCGCAGGCGTGGACGGCGTGTTTCTCGAACTCCACGAACGCCCGGCCGCCGCCAAGAGCGATGCGCAAAACGCGCTGGCGCTCGATCGGCTCGAACCGCTGCTGCGCCTGCTGGTGGGCATCCACCACCTGCGGCAGGCGGCAGATCGGGGGCAGCTGTGACGGTGGACCTCGATCTGGCGCGCAACGTCCTCCGAATCGAGGCGGCCGCGGTGATGGGCCTGGTCGACCGGGTCGACGATCGGTTCGTCCGAGTGGTCACGCTGCTCTACCAGTGCCAGGGCCGGGTGATTGTGACGGGCATGGGCAAGTCTGGCATCATCGCGCGCAAGATCGCGGCAACGTTTTCCAGCACCGGGACGCCGGCGTTTTTTCTCCACCCCGCCGAGGCGGTGCACGGCGACCTGGGCGCGGTTCAGGGCGCCGACGTGGTGGTGGCGCTGTCACACACGGGCGAAACGGCGGAATTGCTCCGGCTGCTCGAAACGATCCGGCGCATCGGTGCGCACCTGGTGGCGATGACCGGATCGCCCGGTTCCACGCTGGGTCGCGCCGCCGACGTGGTCCTCGACTGCGGCGTGGGCGAGGAAGCCTGTCCGCTCAATCTGGCCCCCACCGCCAGCACGACCGCAGCGCTGGCGATGGGCGACGCGCTCGCGATGACCCTGCTGGTGGCCAAGGGGTTCCGGCAGGAAGACTTCGAATACCTCCACCCTGGCGGCGGCCTCGGCAAGCGCCTGATGCGCGTCGAGACGCTGATGCACGCGGGCGACCAGATTCCGCTGGTGGCGCCCGACGCGACGATTTCTGCGGTGCTCGCCGAAATCTCCAGCAAACGGCTCGGCATGACCTGCGTGGCCGGAGCCGACCGGCGTCTGGCCGGCATCATCACCGACGGCGATCTCCGCCGCCACCTGACCGACGGCCATCTGCTCGATCGCCGCGCGGCCGAGGTGATGACCACCGGCCCGGTCTCCATCGCGCGATCGCTGCTGGCGGTCGAGGCGCTGGCGCTGATGGAGCGCGGCAAGATCACCTCACTCGTGGTCGTCGACCCCGACCATCGGGTGGAGGGCGTGCTGCACCTGCACGACCTCTGGCGAACGCAGATGTTCTGATGGAATCGTACGCCACGTTTCTCGCGGCCCTCATCGCCCTGCTGGTCGGACTGGCGGCCGGCAAAGCCTGGGAGCGCTACAAGCTGCGCGAAGGGCGCTGGATCGATCGCCGCAAGGCCCGCGAATCTCCGCACTACATTCTCGGTCTGAATTTTCTGGTGGCCAACCAGATCGACCGCGCCATCGACGAGTTGAGCCGCGCGGCGCGGCTGCAGCCAGACGCGCTCGAGATCGAGATGATCCTGGGCAACCTGCACCGCGAAAAAGGCCAGGTCGGCCGGGCGATCACCATCCACCAGGCCCTGCTCCAGCGGCCCAAGCTGACGCATCTCGAGCACGCGTACATCCTGCTCTGCCTGGGCCTCGACTACAAACGCGGGGGGTTCGTCGATCGGGCGCTCGAGGCGTTTACCGAGGTGCTGCGGCTCGATCCGCAGAACCCGTATGCGATGGCCAATCTCGAGAAACTCCACGAAGAGCAACATCAGTGGCAGGAGGCGCGCGCGGTGCGCCAGCGTCTGGTGGGCGTCACCGAGGAAGCCGAACAGCCGCGCCACCAGCAGATTCTGGCGTTCCTCGAATACGAGATCGGGCGCGACCGCCTCAAGCAACTCGACGACACGGGAGCCGCCGAGCGGTTCGCGGCGGCCATCGCGCTCGACGATCGCGTCATCCCGGCGCACCTCGCCCTGGGCGACGTGCGGCTGATTGAGGGGAATCTGGCCGCCGCGGCCGAGGCGTGGGAACGGGTGGCCCAGGTGGCACCCGAGCG
Organism: Acidobacteriota bacterium; assembly: GCA_037133015.1. GTDB lineage: Bacteria > Acidobacteriota > Vicinamibacteria > Vicinamibacterales > JAKQTR01 > JBAXOX01. The sequence goes on along the minus strand of JBAXOX010000007.1, from coordinate 28,134 downwards.
CGCGTACCTGGCGTTCGGCCGGCTCGAATCGCTCGCCGAGCAGCAGCCCGACACGCAACGGTTCCAGGCGTTGTGCCGGAGGCTGATCGCCGCCAACCCCCACGACTGGCGGGCCCATTCGGCGCTGGCGCGCCACCTGCTGGCACGAGGATCGGGCCGGGACGCGCTCGACCTGCTGTTCGAGGCGCTCTCGTACAGCCCGCACGCGATTACGGTCCACCAGGATATCTGGCAGACGCTGGTCGCGCTGGATCTGGATCCGTCACTGGTGAAGCGCTACATCGATTTGACGCGCCAGTCGGTGTTCTATCTCGATCCGCACGTCTGCCAGCGCTGCCACTACCGGAGCACCGAACTGCTGTGGCAATGCCCGCATTGTCACGAGTGGGATTCGTTTGTCGAAGATCGCATCGCGCCGGCCCAAGAGTCTAGTTAACGCGGGCCTCTCGCATCAGCGCCTCCCAGACGGCCGCGGTCCGGGTCCGGGTCTCATCGAGTGTGCCGTCGGTCCAGATCACGTAACTGGCGCGCCTGACTTTTTCGTCGAGTGGCATCTGCGCCGCCACCCGCTGGCGCACTTCGGCCTCGGGCAGATGCGACCGCCGCATCACGCGCTGGATCTGTGTCTCGGGCTGGCAGGCCGCCACCACGAACCGGTCGAAATCGGCGTCCATGCCAATCTCGAACAACAGCTGGATCTCGGCGACCGCCACCAGGCTGCCGCGATCAGCTTCGGCCGCCATCCACTGCACAACCGTCCGGTAGACTTCGGGATGGATGATGGCTTCGAGATCGCGACGGGCCTGCAGGTCGCCGAACACGAGTTGACCCAGCTTGCGCCGGTCGACCCCGCCATCGGGACACAGCACCTGGTCGCCGAAGCGCATGTGCACCGCGACGGCGCCGGGGGTGCCGCGGGCGATCACCGAATGGGCGAGCGGGTCGGCGTCCAGCACGGGCGCGCCCAGCTCCGCCAGCGATCCAAGCACGGCGCTCTTGCCCGTGCCGATGCCGCCGGTCAACGCCACTTTCAGCACAAACGTCACCTCGCCAAGCGGGTCTCGGCGGCTCGAATCGTGTTGGCCAGCAGCAGCGCGATCGTCAGCGGCCCGACCCCGCCAGGCACCGGCGTCATCGCGCCCGCCACCTGCGCCACCGAAGGATGCACGTCGCCCACCACCAGCGAACCGTTCCTGGCAAAGGCCGCACGCCGCGGAGACTGGGCATCGAACAACTGCTCGACCAGCGCGGCGTCGGTTACCTGGGTCGTCCCGACGTCCACCACCACCGCCCCCGGCCTGACAAAGTCCGGCGTCACGAACCCGGGCCGTCCGATCGCCGCCACCAGGATGTCGGCCGTGCGCGCCACGCCCGGCAAGTCGACCGTCTTCGAGTGGCAGATCGTCACGGTGGCGTGACGGTGCAACAACATCAGCGCCATCGGCTTGCCGACAATGTCGCTCCGCCCAATCACCACGGCATGCGCCCCCTTGATGGGCACGCCGGCGCGCTCCAGGATCTCGATGACGCCGGTCGGCGTGCACGCACTGAGGCCGCCCCGGTTCTGCACGAGGCGCCCGACGTTGACGGTGGTGAATCCGTCGACGTCCTTGGCCGGATCGATCGCATCGATCACGCGCATCTCGGCATCCTCGCCCATGCCCGCCGGCAGCGGCGACTGCACCAGCACGCCGTCGATGTCGGCCCGGCTGTTGAGGCGCGCTACCACCTCGAGCACATCCTGCACGGGCCGGTCGGCGCCGATGCGAATCAACTCCGCGTACAGCCCCACTTCCGCGGCCTTCTTCACTTTGTTGCGGACGTAGATTTCGGACGCCGGGTCGTGGCCGGCCAGCACGATGCCGAGCCCGGGCGGGCGGCCGGCGGCCGCGGCAAACGCCGCGATGCGTGGACGACATTCGTCGCGGATCGCCGCGGCGACCAAGGTGCCATCGAGAAGACGCGCTGCCATGCTAGGTGTGCCTCATCGGGGGGTTCACACCGCCTGGACGGCGGCGTTTTCGAGTTCGCGAAGACCGTCGGTGCGGCCAAGCACGACCAACTGGTCGCCCGCCTGTATCGCCGCGTCTCCGGCCGGATTGAATTCCATGCGCCCGCCACGGCGCTGAATGCCGACCACGATCAGGCCGAAGCGTTGCCGGACGTTGGCTTCGATAATGGTCTTGCCGACCAGGCCGCTGTGATCGGCGATGGCCACCTGCTCGATGGCCAGTTCGAGATTGCCCGACCGGGTCGCCAGTTCGAAGAAATCCACCACGGCCGGCCGCAGCGCGGTCTGGGCCAGCTCGCGGGCGCCGATCCGGTAGGGTGACACCACGCGGTTGGCGCCGGCGCGGATCAACTTGCGCTCGGCGTCCTCGTTCTCGGCGCGGCTGATGATGTACAAATCCGGCCGGAGGTCTCGGGCCGTCAGCACCGCGTAGACGTTTTCGGCATCGGTGCCCACCGCGGCGATCAGCCCGCGTGCCCGATCGATGCCCACCCGCTTGAGCACCTCCTCGCTGCTGGCGTCGGCCAGCACGGCGAGTCCGCCGTGCTCGATGATCTCGTGCACCCGCTCGGGATCCCGTTCGATGACGACGTACGGCACATGCTGGCGCCGCAGTTCCTCAACGATGGTGCCGCCGATGCGGCCGTACCCGCAGACGATGAAGTGGTCGCGCAATTGTTCGAGCATACGCTGCCGCCGCCGGCGCTTCAGGCGCTGGTGAAGCCCTCCTTCGACCACAAGTGTCGCCAGTTGGGTGAAGGTGTAGAATGCCGTTCCCACACCCGCGACGATGACGCCGACGGTCAACACTTCGCCCGCCCGCGACAGCGGGTGCACTTCCTTGAACCCGACCGTGGTGATGGTAATCACGGTCATGTAGAACCCGTCCCAGGGGGACCAGCCTTCGACGAGTTGGTACCCCAGCGTGCCCGCGGCCAGCACCGAGAGCAAAAGGGCGACGGCCAGCCACGGCCCGCGGACCCGGCTGCTCCAGTCGCCCTTCGACATCACGACACTCCCGGTCGGGTCTACTGACCGGTTCCGAAGACCTTGACCGCAAAGATCAGGGTCGGGATCAGGGCGACGATCGCCGTCACCAGGATGGGCTTATGCATCCCGGCGCGCGACGGCGTCTCGATCGGATTGGCCAGCCGGCTCTTGCGCCAGCCGAACCCGCCGTAGATCAGGAAGCCGATCTCCAGCCAGATGATCAGCCGCAGCCAGGTGTCCTTGGGCAGGCCCCACATCACGTACAGGCACGACAGGGCGCCAAGAATGCCGACGATCCACGCGCCGGCCATCCCGCCTGGCACCTTGAAGTGTCGCTCCAGATTCGGGCTCGAGACGCGCAACAGCGGCACGCCGATGCAGACCAGCACGAAGGCCAGCAACGTCCCGATCGACACCAGTTCGCCGACCAGGCTCATCGGCATCACCCCGCCGCAAAACGCGACGAAGAGCCCCGTGAGAATCGTCGCGATGTACGGCGTCCCGTGCTCCTTGTGGACCGCGCCGAACCACGGTAGCAGGCCGTCCTTGCTCATCGCGTAGAAGATGCGGGTCTGCCCCATCATCATGACGAGGATGACGGAGGTGAGCCCGCACAACGCGCCCAGTTTGATCAAGAACGTGAACACCTTCTGGGCGACTGGCGACCAGCCGCGCAGCATCACGATGCGGTCGATGCCCACCGCAATCGGGTCGGGCACGCCCAGTTCCTTGTAGTTCACCACGCCGGTGAGCGTGACGGCCACCAGGATGTAGAGAATCGTGCAGATGACCAGCGAGCCCAGGATGCCGATGGGTAGATCGCGCGCCGGATTCTTGGCTTCCTGCGCGGTGGTCGAGACCGCATCGAAACCGATGTAGGCGAAGAAGACCACGCCCGCGCCCGTGAGCACGCCGTTGAGGCCCCAGCCGTAGGCGTTGACCTGGTTGCCGTTCAGCGTGATCAGTTCTTTGGCCGGGACCAGCGCCAGCAGGCCCGTCGCCGCGTGATTGACAAACAGGTTGTCCGGATTGATGAGGCTGATGCCCAGCGCGATGAACACGAGCACGATGGTGACTTTGACCACCACGATCATGTTGTTGACGAAGGCGCTTTCCTTCATGCCGCGATAGAGAATGGCCGCCACCACCAACCCGATGAACGACGCCGGGACGTTCCACCATCCGAACGCCCTGGTGACGCCGTCGTTGAGCAACACCTGCTCCCACGGCCCTTTCGTCAAGCGCAGCAGCGTGTCGGAGACCGGGAGCCCGAGCGTCTTGTGCATCAAGCTGAGGAAATAGCCCGACCAGGACGCGCTGACCGTCACCGCGCCGAAGGCGTACTCGAGGATCAGGTCCCAGCCGATAATCCACGCGATGAACTCGCCCATCGTCGCGTAGCTGTACGCGTAGGCGGAGCCGGCGACCGGAATCATCGACGCCATCTCGGCGTAGCACACCCCGGCGAGGGCGCAGAGGATGCCGCCGATCACGAAGCTGTACACGATGCCCGGGCCCGCATAGTTGGCCGAGGCGGTGCCGGTCAGCGAAAAAATACCGGCGCCGATGATGGCACCAATGCCAAGCATCGTCAGGTTGAACGCCGTGAGCGTGCGCTTGAGCTGACCGCCAGCGTTGGCGCCGTGAACGGCTTCTCCGGCGAGCGGATCGTTGGCGTCGGCGATGAGCTTCGCCAAGTCCTTCTTGATGAGCAAACCGGCCATGTGCTGGGCCTCCGAAGCAGAACGTGTAGCGACAGGCCGGGCTCGAGCCCGGCACCCGTGTGCGTACGATGCGGGGGATTATACGTCGAATCTCTGACGGGCCGGTGCGATTCGCCGTGCCCGAGGCGCGCGCCGCCCGGGCCGCCGGCGACGCCGGGGACGCTACACGGCCTCGGCCAGCCCGTTCGCCTTCGGGGCCGCGAGGAATCGTTCCATGAACCCGGTGCTCAGACGGCCGGCGATGAAATCGGGCGAGTCGAGAATCCGCCGGTGCAGCGGAATGGAGGTCTTGATGCCCTCGACGATCATCATGTCCAGCGCACGCCGCATCCGCGCCATCGCCTCGTCGCGATCGCGGCCGAACGCCATCAACTTGGCGATCATCGAATCGTAGTACGGCGTGACCACCGCGTCGGCGTACATCGCCGTGTCGACGCGAATACCGGGCCCGCCCGGAATACTGAACGTGCGAATCGTGCCGGGCGACGGAATGAAGGTCTCGGGGCACTCGGCGTTGACGCGACACTCGATGGCGTGACCGGTGAAGACGATATCCGACTGGCGAAACGACAGCCGCTCGCCAGCCGCGATCCGGATCTGTTCCTTGACGACGTCGACGTTGGTCACCAATTCGGTGACGCCGTGTTCGACCTGAAGCCGGGTGTTGGCCTCCATGAAGTAGAACTTGCCGTCCGTGTCCATCAGGAACTCGAACGTCCCGGCGTTGGTGTACTGCACGCGGCGGGCCGCGTCGACCACAATGGCGCCGACTTTCTTGCGCATCTTGTCGGTGAGCGCCGGCGAGGGCGACTCCTCGATCAGCTTCTGGTGCCTGCGCTGGATCGAACACTCGCGTTCGCCCAGGTGCACGACATTGCCGGCGTGGTCGCCCAGAATCTGAAACTCGATGTGCCGGGGGTTCTCGAGGTACTTCTCGACGTAGATGTCGGCGACGCCAAAGGCGGCCTCGGCCTCGCGCGAGGCCGTGCGATAGGCGCGCGACATCTCGGACGGATTGCGCACCACCCGCATGCCGCGCCCGCCTCCGCCGGCGGTCGCTTTGATGATCACCGGATAGCCGATCTCGTCGGCAATCTTGAGCGCCTGATCTTCGCTGTCGAGCGTGCCCTCGGAGCCGGGCAACACCGGCACGCCGGCCTTCTTCATGGTCCGGCGCGCGCGGGCCTTGTCACCCATCAGGCGGATCACCTGCGGGTTGGGCCCGATGAACTTGATGTGGCACGCCTCGCAGACCTCGGCGAGGTAGGCGCTTTCCGACAGGAACCCGTAGCCCGGGTGAATCGCGTCGGCGCCCGTGATCTCGGCCGCGCTGATAATCGCCGGCACGTTGAGGTAGCTCTCGCTGGCGCGAGGAGGGCCAATGCAGACGTCCTGGTCGGCAAACCGGACGTGCAGCGTGTCTTCGTCGGCCTCCGAGTACACCGCGACGGTCTTGATCCCCATCTCGCGGCACGCCAGGATGACGCGCAAGGCAATCTCGCCACGGTTGGCGACCAGGATTTTCTTGAACATCACTTCACCTTGATGGCGAACAGACGCTCTCCGTACTGCACCGCCTGGGCATTTTCGACGTAGACCGCGACCACTTCGCCATCGTAGTCGCACTCGATTTCGTTCATCAGCTTCATCGCTTCGATGATGCAGAGCACATGGCCCTTCTTGACCTGGGCGCCGATTTCGACAAACGGCGGCGCGCCCGGTTCAGCTGCGCGGTAGAACGTCCCCACGATGGGCGACTTGACAATCGCCAGGTCGGCCCCCACGGGCTCGGTGCTCGACGCGGGGCGCGGCGTGGCAGGCGCTGCGCCGCCATGCGAAGGCACGACGGTGACCGCCGGCAGCGGCGGGTAGACCGGGGCGCTTTGGGCCTGGACGACCTGGACGGCCCCCGCCTTCTTGACCCTGAGCTTGGTGCCATCGCTCTCGAGCTCGAACTCGGTGAGATCGTGCTCCCGCACCAACTCGAGAATGTTTCGTATCTCGTCGACATTCATGACGCTACACCACCACAAGCTGACGGGACACGTGCGTCAGCAGCTCGACTCCGCCAGCTGCCACCACCACATCGTCCTCGATCCGAACGCCGCCGAGACCGGCGACATACGCCCCCGGTTCAACGGTAATGACCACGCCTGGCTCAAGCACCTCGTCGCGAGACACGGGCGCGACCCCCGGGACATCGGCCCGGAGCGGACCCACGCGAGGCTCTTCGTGCACTTCCAACCCCAGACCGTGGCCGGTGGCATGCCCGAAGGCCGCTCCGAATCCGTGGCCGTCCAGGACACGCCTGGCGGCCTGATCGATCTGGCTGACCCTGACGCCGGGGCCAATCACGGCCAAGGCAGCCCCCTGAGCCTCCAACACCGCGTCGTACAGGCGGCGCGCCTCGGCCGACGGCTCCCCCACACTGACGGTGCGCGTCAGATCGACGCAGTATCCGTCGTACACACCCCCGAAGTCTAGCACCACCAGGTCGCCAGACTGGAGAGTCCGGGTGCCGGGCCGGGCGTGCGGCATCGCCGAATTGGGACCGGACGCGACGATGGTGTCGAACGCCAAGCCGTCGAATCCGCCTTTTTTCAGGCGAAAATCGATCTCGGCGGCGATATCCCGCTCCGCCTGGCCAGAGCGAATCGACCCGATCACGTCGGCGGCGACCCGGTCCAGCATCACCCCCGCCTGCCTGAACACGTCGAGTTCGGCGGTGTCTTTCCTGATACGCTCGGCCTCCACCCTGCGGTCGCTCGCCACGAGTTCGACCGGGCCCTTTCCCCGCGCCGCCAGCTCAGAAAATGCGTTCAGCAGCCACTGGTGCCGTCGGACCGGCACATAACCGGCTTCGAAGCCCACCCTGCCGAGACCGGCCCGTTCGATCACGTCCACCAGCGTCTGATCGTAGGTGGGATCGACGGGAACCAGCCTGAAATCGGGACAAATCGGTTCAACCGACTCGCGGACCTCGGTGAGGTACCGTCCATCGGTGACCAGGATCAGCTCGTGGCGCGTGAGCACGGCGATGGCCGTTGACCCGCCAAATCCGGTCAGGTAGCGGATGTTGGGCAGATGCGTCACCGCCAGGGCGTCGAGCCGGTCGGCGTCAAACGATTGCCGAACCCGCAGATGGCGCGCCTTGAGCATCTCGGTGTTCAGATTGGGCATGGTCTCTTGGGATTTTCTCACGAATCGGCGAAAAAAGGAGGGCTGAACGCGCTAGGCGGGGTAAAGCCGGCGGCGGCGGTCGGCCATCACCGCTTCGAGCCAGCGATGCAGGTAGGCGGAGACGCGCCTGGCGGCCGCCTGATCGGCCGGACTCGGGCCAGCCATCTGGCCTCCGATCTGCGCCTCCGGAACACGGTCGGAGCTCTGGCCGGCACCCGACACCGCCTGCCCGGTTTCACGTCGAAGGTCCCTGACCAGCTGTTCCATCTCGGGGTCGCTGCCCGCCAGTTCAAAGGCATTCTTGAACTGCTCCAGGGCTTCTGGCAGTTCGCCCCGGCGCCGGTGCACCTCGGCCAGGCCGCGGATCGCAGCCAGGTTTTCCGGGGCCTGTCGCAAGACATCGGCGAGCTCGCGATGCGCCTGGTCCAACTGCCCCAACTCGAGCAACGCCCTCCCCAACGTGACGCGGGCCGAGACGTAGCTTGGGTGCTGCCGGAGGCCGGCCACACTGGTATCAATCGCCTCCTGGAATCGTCCGGCGCGGCGGTACTCTTCAGCCAGCTGAGCGAACGCGATGGAAGCCGGATCCCGTTGGACACGGCTCCGCAATTCGTCTATTTTCGACACGAAGGGACCTGCCATGCCGTCCAGTTTACCGGCAAGTCGTGTTGCCGAGCCGAGAGAGCCTGCCATGCCATCGCGTTTACCGGCAACCAGTGATGGTGACCGGATGAATGATGGCCCCGGCGCTTCCAACCGAGTCGGTGACCGTGAGGCGCACCACAAACGTCTGGTCTGTCGTGTTGGTCGGCCCGGTTGTGCATCCGTTGAATCGGTGCGCCGGCGAGACGCCTGTCCCGGCCGCCGACCCGTCGCCGAAATCCCAGGCATAGGTCGCGATTGGAACCGAACTGGTCGAATCGGCGGCGTTGAAGTACACCGTCTGGCTGCCAATCGGGTTGGTCGGAGAGAACGTGAAATCCGCGACGGGCGCGTTCGAAGGCGCCGCCACATTGCCCGGCGAGGTGAGGCGGATCGTGATACTTCGGGCAATGGTCGATGAGGCGTTGGTGCCGACCGGCGTCGCCAGGATCAACACCGCGCCGAGCAACCCGGCCGTCGTCTGCGGCGCGCGGGGAGCGGTGTACACGGCGGTCGCCCGGCCGTCGGCCCCGGTGACCACCTGACTGGTCGAGAGGCTGCCCGCGTCGGCCACGCTACTTCCGGCGCTGACATCGAGGTGAACGGCGAGATTGGCAATCGGCAGGCTACGGGCGTCGCGCGCCAGCACGGCGATCTGCGCCTGCGACGCGCCATCCTGGGTGAGCACGTCGGGGCTCGCCGAGATGGTGATCGAGGTCGACAGTTCGGAGGGCCCCGACAGTGCGGCAGCCGACTGCTGCTTGTTGACGCACGCGGCGGCCGCCACTGCCGCGGCCACGACGAACACTCCGGTCATAGTTCTGCGCATCATGATGCGGCCCCATCCCATGCAGCCTGCGCTGCACTCACTCCGACGTTACCGCCGGGTCGATGTCAACCGGGCTCAACCTCACCCGATCACCATCGGCCACTGGTCGCCCGTCGCGACTCACCAATTCCCCCAAACGCCAACCCGGGGCGCCCCGCCGCAGCGCTAGACCGGGTCGGCCCAGTCGGCGAAGTTCACCGAGATACTGCCGGAGACCGAGACCTGGTTGCCGTTCTGATCCTGCCCGTAGAAGGTGACGTCGGCGATGGTCGAAATCACCGCCGCGCCCCCTCCGCCCCTTAGCGCCGCGAGCGGCGCCTCGAGTTTGGCCTGGCCCCGGACCAGCACGAAGATCAACTTCCCGCCGATCACGTCGATGGTGCCCGTCACCGCGCCGTCGAACGCGTAGGGGACGTCCACGCCAGCGGTGTTCCGGCCATCCGACCGCCGGTACGTCACGTGGTAACGGGTGACGGTAATCAGATTGACCGACGACGGCGAATTCGGCACCCCGGCCAGACCCGGGTCCTTGAGCGCCATGCGCAGGCTCACCTGGCCGACGTCCTCGAAGACGCCCCCCTTGGTCACCACGTCGGACTGCAGCAACGTCGTGAAGATCGTCGGCGTGGCGCCAGACGCGGCTTCGAGCAAATCGATCTGGAGGTACGACGACGCCCGTCCGCTCGTATTGATGTGGCCACACCCGAGCGTCGACGTGACGACGAAGGTGAGGATGGTGGCGGCAATCCATCGTGATGTCGCCCGCCGGCTGAGCCGTCTGTCCTGCATATCCCCTTCTCCTGGTCGCTCCCGGCTGTTACCGGCGGATTCGCGGCGTGATGAAGATCAGCAACTCGCGGTTCTCGTCCGAGAACGAGTCGCGCTTGAACAACCACCCGAGCAACGGAATGCGCGACATCAACGGCACATTGTCGTTCTTGGTCTGTTCCTGGCTCACCACGATGCCGCCGATGACGATGGTGTCGTTGTCGGTGACCAGCACCTGCGTGTACGCGCGCTGCGTGTTGATGGGCGGAATGCCGTTGATCGCCTTCGAAAAATCCGCGCTGGCGTTCTCGAGCTTGACGTCCATGATGACGGTGTTGGACGCGGTAATCTGCGGCCGCACCTTGAGGGTGAGCGCCGCGTCCTTGAACGACACGGTCACCGTGTTGTTCGAGATGGTCTGGATGGGAATCTGGATGCCCTGCGTCATCTCGGCTTCGTAGTTGTTCTGCATGATCACGCGGGGTGACGAGAGGACGCGGGCATTCCCTTTCTGCTCAAGCGCCGACAGCGCCACGTCGAGGTTGAACGAGCCGTTGACCGACCCCATCGCCAGGCCGACGGCGGTGGTCGCCCCACTGACCGCCATGTCGACGGCGGTACTGAGCGGAGACCCCTCGGCATTCTTGGACGCACTGCCGCTGCGGCCGGTGAGCGCGACCGCGTTGGGAAAACTGACCGGTGTCGTGTTGCCCAGGTACGGGACGGCCCGTCCCGCCAGGCCCCACTGCACGCCGAGCGCTCTGGCGCTGTCGCGAGAGGTCTGCACGATGCGCGCCTCGACCTCGACCTGAGGTTCGGGCCGATCGAGCGACTCGACAATGCGCGCAGCCTGTTCGAGCGCGGCGGGCAGGTCGCTGACGATGATGGTGTTGGTCCGCTTGTCCACCTGCACCCCGCCACGCTGGGTGAGCGCGCTCTTGGGCAGCAGGGCCGCCAGGTCTTCGGCCTTCGCGTAGCTCAGCGTCCTGGTGAACACCTTCAACTCGCCCGACATGGCGCGGGCGTCCTTGAGTTTCTGGCGGGCCGCCTCTTCTTCGGCCAGCACGGCCAGCGGCGCGATGCGCACGACGTTGGCCTCAACCAGATAGCCCAGTTTGTTGGCGCCGAGGATGTAGTCGAGCGCCTGGTCCCAGGGCAGCTCTTTCAACATCAGGTCGACCGTCCCGCTGATGGTCGGATCCACGATGACGTTGAGCCCACTGATTTCGGTGAAGCTGCGCAGCACGGCGCGAAGGTCGGCCTGCTGAAAATCGAGACTAATCAGATGGCCGGTATATTTTCTGGAACCTGCCGCCGCCGGGTCGGCCGGCGGGGCCTGGGCCGGGGCAGCCTGGCCCGCTGTCGGGGCGGGCGTCGACGCCGGTACCGGCGCGGGGGCTGAGGCCGACGCGGAACCCGCGGCTGGCGCCGCGGCCTTCGGGACGGGCTGCGGGGCCGGTGTCGCAACTGGCTGCAGGGCCGATGCCGCCGCCGGCGCCTCCACGCGTGGGGCCGGGGGCGCCGCCGGGGCTGCCGTCTGCGTAGGCGTGACGGTCGGGGCCGGGGCTGCCGCCTGCGTAGGCGTCACGGTCGGCGTGTGTGTCGGGGCCGGCGAATCGCCCGCCTTGGGCTCCGCGCTCTCACCCGGCCCGGGGTCGAGCAGGATCGTCAAGCCCGAGTCGGTGGGCTCGACCCGATGGCCGACCGGATATTTGAGGTCGATCACCGCCCGCGTGATGAGCGGCTGCCGACTGTTGATGGCCACGCGGATCTTGTCGATGGGGCCCTTCCCCACCGGCGTCACCGCGGGCACCTTGGTCAAGGTTCGCGGGAAATCAATCACCAGTCGGGCCGGCAGCCCCTTGGTGAGTTCAACGGTGGAGGGCGCGAACTGGCCGGTGCCGGTAAACCGCACGCGGAAGCCGTCGGGGCCGGGCACCACGTCGATGGCGGTCAGCGTCGCGGCGACCGCGGTGGCCGCAGCATCCGCCTTGGCAGGAGCCTTGACCGGCGCGGGAGAGGGAGGCGCGACCACTGTCTGTGGCACCGCCGCGCCGGGAGCCCCGGCGTCGGCCATGCCGGCGCGTCCGCCGAGTTCCACCACCACGGTGTTCCACCGGCTGCGCACCGTCGGACTGGCCGGCGTGGCAAAGGCGAGTCTGACCCTGGCGAGGCTGGCGCCATCCTCGGCGGTGGCCGATTCCACGCTCACGTGCGCGAGCACGCCGCGCGGCGCGGCGAGCGCAGGATGGGAGCCAGGCGCGACGTTTCGCAGGTCCACGAGCAGCGTCCGCGAATCCGGCTGCGAGGTGAGGTAGGCCACCGGCGAGGTGGTTTCGATGACGACCGCGGTCGTGCCACCCTCGGCCCGCAACGAGACGCCCACCAACCGTGCCTGGCTAGCGCCGCCGCCGGCCGCATGCGCGGACGCGGCCAGCACCGCGGCGCCGACCAGCAGCCAGACCAGCCGGCTGGCCCGGGTGATCGGGCGGATTGACGATTGTTGGCAACCCATCGACATCACAGCCTTCCTCTCGGCGTTACTTCTGCTCGACGGCGGCACGAAGTTTTTTTCTCACTTCGCGCTGCTTGGTCACCGACAGCGGGTCGTTGACATCCTGAACCAGGACGAGCGAGTCGGCGGTGACGGCCCGCACGAACCCGTCGAGGAACCGGTCGCTGGCGCGCACCAGATAGGTCTTGTTGTCGGGCCCCAACACGAGCGCGATGCGGTCGGTGCGGCTCACCAGGACGCCTTTGAGCGCGACTTCGTTGATGAGCAGACCGCGGACCCCGTCGGACGACTTGCCGTCGCCTCGACGTCCGGATTCGCGGGCGCGGCGCAGCAGACTGACAAACGGATCGCGGCGGCCGTCCGCATTGTAGGTATAGGCGGGGGCAGTCGCCGGCGCCAGCACGGGCCCGGCCGAAGGCGGGGCGGGGCGGCGCGGCGCGTCCTGCCCGTTCGCCGACACGGCGACCAGCACACAGGCGAGCAGCCAGAGCCTCACTTCTTCGCTCCTTCGACCGGCTTCGGGGCGTCGATCAGCACGAAGGTAGTCGCCACCAGGGCAATCTGAATCGTGGTGTTGGCGTCGGGCCTGTCCTTGGCGCGCAGGCGCACGGCCCCGACGTTGATGATGCGCGAGAACCGCGAAATGCGGTCGAAGAACATCCCCAGGTTGTGGTACGTCCCGTCGAGTTCGACGTTGATGGGCCACTCGGCGTGCGTCGGCCTGGCGATCACCGGCGCGGGCGCAAACAACCTGATGGTGAGGTTCGACTGCACCGCCAGCGTCTGCAGGCTGCGCAGCAGGTCGCCGAAGTCTTTTTCTTCGGGCAGCACGGCGCGCAACCCGTCGAGGCGTTTCTGGAGCTCGACCACCTGCGCGCGGAATTGCGGCAACTTGCCCGCCACCGCCATCCCCTTGCGGATGTCGGCCCGGAGGGTGTCCAGCTGGGCCTGCTGGGCGGCCTGATCGGCGATGACCGGGGCTGCGTAGAAATAGTAGAACGCCGCGACGCCGGCGATGGCGACGGCGGCAAACACGCCAACTTGCGTGTACCACGGCAGCTTATTGAGGCTCAGGTCCATGGCGTCTTCTATCGTATCGGGAGCACACCGGTCCAGCTTTACCGAACCGGCACAATGGTTATGCGACCGGGGGCGCGAACTTGGCCTTGATGGTGAACTTGATCACGCTGGTGTCGGCCGCCTGCACCTGGTCCGACCGGCTGTCGAGAATTTCTACCGGCCGCTTGAACCAGCCGCTCCGCTCCAGATTGCCCACGAAGTCGGACAACGAGTTCAGCGTCATGCACCGCCCTTCGATCGTCAGGTCGTCGCCCTTCTGTTCGAACTGGGTCAACCACAGCTGTTCGGGCAAGCCCCGGCTGATTTGGTCGAGCAGGTGGACCGGCCCGCTCTGTCCACGCTTCAACTGTTCAATCAGCGTGACGCGCTGCTGGAGTTGGGCCCGCTGGTCCTCGAACTTCTGGACCTGCACGATGGCCGCCCGCAGCCGCTGGCTCTCCTGTTTGGCGCTGGCCAGCACGTCGGCCAGACGGGCCGATTCCTGTTGCAGCGACCAGTACCACCAGCCCACGCCGGCGGCGGCGGCCACGAGCATCAAGGTGCACGCGACCGTAATTTTCTGTCCCGACCGGTCGAACGACGAGACCGGCTCGCGACGACTCGGTTTCTCCCGCTCCGGGCTCAGCAGGTTGATGTGAATCATCCGTCGCCCTCCCGCCTGAGCGCCAGGCCCACGGCCACCACCGAGGTCGCGGCCACCTGGTCGGCGTCCACACCCAGTTTGGCGCCGTCGAGCCGAATGCGGCGGAACGGATCGAGGGGTTCGACCGGCAGTCCGAATCGCTCGCCGAGCGCCGCGGCAAATCCGTCGATGCGCGATCCGCCGCCGCACAACATGATACGGTCGAGCCGGTCGGAACTGGCGGTGGCGCGGAAGAAATCGAACGTCTTCTGGATTTCGAGAAGCACGTTTTCGGTGACCGCCTTGACCACCGCACGCAGTTCGTCGAGTTGGGCGGCCTGTACGCCGTCGCCGCGTTTGGCCTGCTCGGCCTGCGCGAACGGCAGGTTGAATTCGCGCTGGACGGCTTCGGTAAACGCATTGCCGCCAATCGAGATGTCGCGGGTGAACAACGACAGGCCCCCGCTGGCGATGTTGATGTTGGTGGCGCTGGCGCCGACGTTCATCAGCACCGTGACGGCGGCCGGGTCGTTGTCGTAGTTAGCCTCGAAGGCGTTCTGCATGGCGAACGCGTCGACGTCAATCACCACGGGCACGCGTCCGGCTTGGGCGATGGCGCTGGTGTAGTCGCCGATTTTGTCTTTCTTGGCCGCCACCAGCAGCACGTCCATCGTCGCCTTCCCGGCGGAGCCGCCCGGGTCGAGCACCTGGTAATCGAGATTGACGTCCTGCACGTCGAAGGGAATATACTGCTCGGCCTCCCACCGAATCGTCTCGGCCAGTTCCGCTTCGGTCATGTGCGGCAGGCTGATTTTCTTGACGATGACGGCGTTGCCCGACAGCGAGGCGGCGATGTTGGGTGTGGTGATGCGGGCGTGTTCGAGCGCCCGGCGGATGGCGTCGGCCACGCCGGCGCCGTCGATAATGGCGCCATCGACGATACTGTCGGGCGGAATCGCTTCGCTGGCGATGGCGGCGACCCGGAATCCCCGGCCCACCGCCTTGAGTTCGACAGCTTTGACAGCACTCGACCCGATGTCGAGGCCGACGATCGTCTTGGATTTGCCGATACCGAACACGTCGGTGTGCCCTGCCCTTTCCGACGGTGGCGAGCGCGCTGGCCCCTAGGCCGGTTGCCGGCAAGTGGCTGCCCGGTTGCGGGTTTGGCACGCCGGTCGGCTCGCGTTCCGGCGCGCGGCGATCGCCACGCATCTGTCTTCGTTTCTGTTTATCGGCGGATCAGGCAAAAGACTACAGGGTTTTTTGGGCGGGCCCCGGCTGCCCCCCTGGCCGGTCGCCCTGCTGGCATCCGTTCCGCGAGAAGCGGTTGACAAGGCGCGAAAGGACTGGTACGATTTTGGTTTGCCGTCGCTGACATTGGCTGAAACATAGGGACTTGCAGATGCGAACGACTACGGCGAACCTCGCCGAACTGGATCGGCAGTGGATTGAGATCGACGCCGACGGAAAAGTACTGGGGCGCCTGGCCACCGAGGCCGCCCGGTTGCTGATGGGCAAACACCGCCCGATTTATACGCCCTTTCTCGACACGGGTGACTTTGTCATCGTCGTCAACGCGAGCCGCGTCAAGCTGACAGGCCGCAAGGAAGAAGACAAGATCTATCGGCGCCACAGCGGCTTCGAGGGCGGCTTGATCGAGCGGCGCGCCAGCATCGTGCGGCAGCGGACCCCGCTGCGCATGGTCGAAGAGGCGGTCCGCGGCATGCTGCCGAAGACCAAGCTTGGCGACGCCATGTATCGGAAGTTGAAGGTGTATGCGGGCGCCACGCACCCGCACACGGCGCAGAAACCCACCAAGCGCGAGGTAGCGTAACTTGACTCTGATCCAGTATTACGGCACCGGGCGCCGCAAGACCTCGACCGCCCGCGTCTTCCTTCGGCCGGGCAACGGCGCCATTTCGGTCAACGCCCGCGAATTCGCGAACTACTTCCCGACCGACGTGCTGCGCACCGAAATCAAGCAGCCGCTGGTGCTCACCGATACCACCGACAAGTTCGACATTCTGGCCACGGTGGCCGGAGGCGGCATCGCAGGCCAGGCCGGCGCGGTCCGGTTGGGCATCTCGCGCGCGTTGTGCCGGTACAATCTCGAACTGCGGGGCGCGCTCAAGAAGGAAGGCCTGCTCACGCGAGACGCGCGGGCCAAGGAACGCAAGAAGTACGGCCTGGCCGGCGCACGCAAGCGCTTCCAGTTCAGTAAACGGTAATCGACAGCCGGATTATTCGGTTGGGGGGAGGACGCTTGAGCGGGATCGCCATCAAGGAACTGCTAGAGGCCGGCGTGCACTTCGGTCACCAGACCAAGCGCTGGAATCCGAAGATGAAGCCGTATATCTTCGGCGAACGCAACGGCATCTACATCATCGACCTGGGCAAGACGTCGAAGCTCTACCGCGAAGCGGAAGACTTCGTCACCAACCTGGCGGCCGATGGCGGCACGGTGCTCTTTGTCGGCACGAAACGTCAGGCCCAGGATGCGGTGGCCGACGAATCGCAGCGATGCGGGATGCACTTCGTGAACCAGCGGTGGCTGGGCGGACTGCTGACCAACTTCACGACCATCCAGCGCAGCCTCGCGCGACTGCGCGAACTGGAAGCGATGAGCACCGACGGCCGGTACGAGTCGCTGTCGAAGAAGGAAATCGCGGGCATCGAGAAGGAAAAGAAGAAGATCTCGAAAAACCTCGATGGCATCCGGCTGATGACCAAGTTGCCCGACGCGATCTTCGTCGTGGACACGCGGAAGGAAAAGATTGCGGTCGACGAAGCCCGTAAGCTGAAGATCCCCGTGATTGGCGTGGTCG
Organism: Acidobacteriota bacterium; assembly: GCA_037133015.1. Taxonomy (GTDB): domain Bacteria; phylum Acidobacteriota; class Vicinamibacteria; order Vicinamibacterales; family JAKQTR01; genus JBAXOX01. The sequence goes on along the minus strand of JBAXOX010000007.1, from coordinate 10,948 downwards.
ACACCAACTGCGATCCAGAGGACGTGGACTTCGTGATCCCGGGCAACGACGATGCCCTGCGGTCGATCCGATTGTTCACCTCGCACATCGCCAACGCGATTCTGGCGGGACGCGGCGTGCGGGAATCGGCGCGCGCCGAGGCGCAGGCCGAGGCCGACGCGGCGGCAGCCACCGAGCGTGCGGCCCGAACGGCGGCACGACGGCCGAAGCCGGACGCCCCGCCGGCTTCCGTTCCGGCGAGCGCCTGATCGACCGACCCCTGCGCCGCGACAGCGACGCGGGTTGAGCAACGTGGACGTTTTGGCGCCGGCCGGAGCCGTTTTCTGGCCGGCGCGTTTTGTGTACATCGGAGATAGTGGCACCATGGCAATCACAGCAGAGCAGGTGAAATCGCTTCGGGAAAAGACCGGCGCCGGCATGATGGAATGCAAAGCGGCGCTCACCGAAACCAACGGCAACCTCGACGAGGCGGTCACCGCCCTCCGCAAACGCGGCCTGGCCCTTGCCGCCAAGCGCTCCGGACGGAGCACGTCGCAGGGACTGGTCAGCAGCTACATCCACATGGGCGGCAAGATCGGCGTCCTGCTGGAAGTCAACTGCGAGTCCGACTTCGTCGCGCGCACCGAAGGGTTTCAGACCCTGGTGAAAGAACTCGCCATGCACATCGCGGCCGCCGATCCCAAGTACGTGCGCCGCGAAGACGTGCCGGCCGAATTGCTCGAGCAGGAAAAGGCGATCTACCGCTCGCAGTTCGAGGGCTCGGGCAAACCGCCGCAGGTGATCGAAAAGATCCTCGAGGGAAAGATGGGCAGCTACTACAGCCAAATCGTGCTGCTCGATCAGCCGTCGGTGCGCGACCAGGCCGTCACGGTGGGCCAGATGGTGTCGGACGCGGTCGCCAAGACCGGCGAAAACATCGTCGTCGCGCGGTTCTCCCGCTTCAAGCTCGGCGGCAGCGCCGAGTAGCGAGGCGGTCGCCACCCGATCGTGTCGTCGTGGCGCAGCCGTCTCCACATCCGGGGACGGCCGCGCTGCTCCCCCACCGACGTCATTGGCGCCGCTGTTGGCCGGCCTCCATCGCCATCGAGTCCGGTCGGTTCCAGGTCACCAGTTTCAGATCGAGCACCGAGATCGCGTAGAGCACCGGCACGAGCCACAAGGTGCCGACCGTCGCCAGCGTGAGCCCGCCGATCTGGGCGTAGCACAGCGGTTCCCAGAATGGACCGCCGTGCAGCGCCAGCGGAAACAGCGCGAACACGGTGGCCCCCACCGTCACGAGCACGGGCCGCAGTCGAACGATGCCGGCATCGACCAGCGCGTCCTCGAGCGGGGCGCCCTCGTCGTGCTTCTCTTCGATGAAGTCGAACAAAACGATGACGTGACTGACGATGACCCCGATCAGACTGGCCACACCGAGGAAGGCAATGAACCCGAAAGGCGTTCCCGTGATGGCCAAAGCCGCCAGCGCGCCGACCACGCCCAACGGAATGGTCAGAAACACGATCACCGGCTTGAAGGCATGGTTGAACTGGATCACCAGCGCCAGAAAGATCATGAACACCGACGTCGCCATGATGAGCGACATTTCGCCAAAGCCCTTGTTCTGTTCCTCCTCCGCCCCCCCGATCACCATCTTGTAGCCCGGCAGCAACGAAGCATTGAGCCTGGTGAGCCCGTCTCGCGCCGCGTTCATCACTTCTGACGGCAGCGCGCCGGGAACCGGGAAGGTGGCCACCGTGATGGTGCGGAACTGGTCGCGGCGGCGGAGTTTCTCGGTTTCGGTGCCGTACTCGAGATCGGAGACCTGCCGGAGCATGGCCTTTCCTCCGCCCGAGACCGACGTCACGTTGAGGCTCTGCACATCGGTAATCAAGGCGCGGTCCTCGAGCCGCAGCCGAAGCACGACGGGAATCTCCTGATCGCCCTCCCGCATACGCGTCAGCGGCATGCCATTGATCGAGGACGCCGACGCAATGGCGACGTCGAGGTTGGACACGCCCGCATCGCCGGCGCGCTCCTGGTCGACTTTCAACTTGACGGTAAAGCTCTCCTCGCCCCAGTCGTCGCGGGTGCCCTGCGCGAGAGGCACGGCGCGGAACACGGCCTTGGCGTCTTCGGCCAGCTTGCGCAGGGTGGGAACGTCCGATCCCGAGATCCGGACTGAGACGGGAATGCCGACCGGCTTCCCCATTTCGAGCGAACGGACGTCAACCAGCGCCCCGGCAATCTGCTCCGACACCGCGTGCTGGAGCAGCGGCAGCAGCGGATTGGTGTCGTGCTTGTCATTGACCTGCACGAGCACCTGCGCGTAGTTGAGCTGCTGCACCTCGGGCGCGACCGAGAACCAGAACCGCGGGGATCCGCCGCCCACGAAGCTGGTGACCGAGCGGAGAACCTCGCGCGGCTTGCCATCTTCTCCAGGGTGCTGCGTCCCATACTCCGCGGCCACTCGCTCGATGATGTGCTCGGCCTGGGTCGTCAGCGCGTTGGTCGCCGATAAGGGCGCGTCGGTGGGCAACCAGACGTCCACGTACGACAGGTACGAGAGGTCTCGAGGGAAGAAGTCGCTCTTGATCTTCGACGTCGAGGCGAACCCAACGCCGATCACGACGCCAGCGGCGGCAAGCGACAGCCAGCGATGCCGGAGGGTCCACCGAACCGCTCCGGCGTATATCGCGGCGGCGCCGGTGTGACCACCGGCAGCGGCCCGGACCTGCGTGGTCTGAGGGGCAAGCAGATAGTACCCGAGCATCGGCACGAACGTCATCGACACGATACGGGAAGCGACGAGCGAGGACGCGAGGACCACCGGAATGGAGTAGATGAAGCGGCCGAGATCGCCGCTCAACAGCAGCAACGGCAGGTACGCCGAAATGTTCGTGATGGTCGCGAACATGATGGCGCGACCGATCTTGGTCGGCCCGAGCCACGCGGCCACCAGGCGCGAACGGCCGTTCGCGATCTCGCGCTTGATCGCGTCGTTGGCCACGACGGGGTCGTCAACCAGCAGCCCGAGGGCGATGATGAGCGAGCCAATCGAGATCTGCTGAAGGTCGAGGCCAAGCGCCGACATAAAGCCGGCGGTCAGGGCCAGCGTGAGCGGGATCGACAGCGCCATCAACAGCGCGGAACGCCACTCCCAGAACCCGATCAAGGCCACCACCACAACGAGCACGACCGCCTCATAGAGGCTGTTCATGAAGACGTCGATGATCTCCGAGACCTGCTTGGGCTGATCAGAGGTGCGGGCGATGATCAGGTCGGCAGGCAGTTGCGACGTGAGGTCGGCCAGCACCTTGTCGATCTCGCCACCGAAGTCGCGAATCTGGCCGCCCTGGCGCATCTGGATGGCCACGGTGACGGCGCGTGCCCTGCGCCACTGCTGGTCGGGCCCTTTGTAGGAGTAGTAGTTCTTGAAGGACGCCGGGCTCTCGTAGTCACGGCTGACGTCGACCACGTCGCGCAGGTGCGCGGGCAGCGCGCCGGGCGCTCGTGGCGCCACCATCTCCCCGATCTCGCGCTCGCTGGTAAACTCGCCCGACGCATCGATGGTGATGTTTTTCGACCCGACCTCGAGAATGCCGCCAGGAAAATGCGTATTGCGCGTCGCGAACAACTGCGGCAGCGCGGAGGCATGCACCCCGTAGGCCGCGAGCCGTTGCTGCGAGTAGTCCAGGTAGATGCGCTGCTTGAGTACGCCCGACCGCTCGACTTTCGACGCCGCCGGAATGGTCTGCACCGACTTCTGAATCAGGTCGGTGAACTGGTCAAGCTGGCGGTAGGAATACTTGTCGCCGGCCACGGCGGCCAGACGGGCCAGCGCGTCGTTCGGGTCTCGAACCACCGCTGGAATCGAGACGTCGGGATGAAATTCCGAGGCGTGCAAGCGTTGGGTGATGAATCGCTGCACCTCGGCCAGAATGCGCCGGTCGTCGGCCGGAAACTCGCCATCGATCACGATGACGCCCCGCCCCATCTGCACCCGGACGTCCTTGCCAAAACCTGTGGCCTCGAAGAAGGCCCCCATCAGACGCCCGGGCCGTTCGACGACCTCTGCCGCCAGCGACTGCGGAAACGAGACGACGATCGCCGCGCGCCGGCCGCCTCCCCCGGGGACGCCGGCCCGCAACCCGGCGATGGCCTGGCGGACCGCCGCCGCCTTCAGCTCGAGTTCGGGTCCCGACACCGGCGGGCTCGCGACGGTGAGCATCAGCGCGGCAGTCTCAGCGAAGTCCTTCAAGAAGATGATGGGCTGCGTCCCTGACGGCAAATCGGTAATGCTGTCGAGCCGGAGCTTGACGTCATCGAATTGCGCGGACGTGTCGGAAATGCGCTCGTCGATGTTGAAGTAGACAATCGTGACACTGGTGCGCACGATCGACTCGAGCTTGGTGATGGTCGGGTTCTCGGCAATCTTCTGCTCGATCTTGCGCGTGACGAGCGCCTCGATCTTCTCCGCGCTGACACCGGGCCACACGCATACCGCCACTGCGGTGCGCGCGGGAAAGACGGGGTCTTTCCGCTTGGGCATCTTGTAGTACGCGAACACGCCCCACAGGATCGTCGCCACCAGCAGCACCCAGGCCACCTGGCGGTGTTCGACGAAGAAACGTGCGGCGTTCTGGGTCGTCGCGATCGACTGATCGTCGTTGTGTCCGTGACTCATGGCGGCCTACGACTGTTCGCGCACACGCTGGCCGTCGACCAGCAGCGTGGCGCCGCGGACGATGACGCGCTGGCCGGCGGCGAGCCCGTCGGTCACGGCGATGGCATTGCCGAGCACCTCACCCAGCTTGACAGGGCGAAGCCGGGCCACCTGCTGCCCGTTCTGTTCATCGAGCACGAACACCGCGTATTCGGCTGATCCGGTGGCCGGCTTGACGATCGCCTCGAGCGGCACGGTGACCACGCGCGCGCCCGGCTGGTCGGCCAGCAGCAGCGTGGCGATGAAACCCACCTCCAGCTGACCTCGCAAATTGGGCACCGTGATCTCAATCTGATACACGCGACTGACCGGGTCTGGCGCCGGCGCGATGGAGGTGATGCGACCGTCGAACGCATCGTCTTTGAGCGCTTCGAACGTGAGGCGCTGCGGCCGGCCCATGGTCAGCTGTCTCACCACCACATCAGGCACGCCGAAGACCGCCTTGACCGACGTCGTGTCGGCGAGAAGAAATGCGGGCGTTCCCGGTGCGACCAGCGACCCACGCTCCACCAGGCGCTTGATCAAGATGCCCGACATCGGCGCCCGGAGGACCACGTCTCCGAGGAGAATCTCGGCTTCGCGCAACCCGGCGCGGGCACCCTCAACGCGTGCAGCGGTGGCGTCGAGTCGACCTTTCGCCCCGTCGAGATCGGGTTTGGTCAGACTGTGTTTGTCGAACAGCCGCACCGCGCGTTCGTAGTCCAGCTTGGCGTTCTGATAGACGGCCTCGGCCTCGGAGAGTCCAGACCTGATCTGATCGACTCGCTGCTGGTAGTCGGACTGGCGGATTGAGGCCAGGGCGGCGCCCTTCTGCACGCGGTCGCCCTCCTGCACGTCGCGCAGGTGTCCCCGGTCGTCCCGGGTCGTCAGGATGTCGTCCACGTAGCCCGCCACCTTGAAGGCGAGACCGACCTCCACGCTCGGTTTGACCGTCGCGGAGTAGCGCACGGTGGTACCGGTTGTGACGGATTCGGCCTTGGCGACCGTGACCGGCGTGACGGGTTGTTGGTAGGCCGGCGGCTCCTTGCACGCGACCACGGCGAGTGCAGCAGCGAACAGCGGTGCCACAAACCAGGTACGTTTCTTCATGGCTCAATCGCCATCGCTTTCTCGAAATCGGCTCGCGCTTCCCAGTAGGTCAACAGCGCGGCCTGGTGCTTGTGGACGGCCTCGGCAACGGCCACCTGGGCCTGCAGGAGATCTTTGGCCAGGATCGCGTCCTCGTTGCGCCTCTCCAGCATCACGCGAAGCCGTTCGCGCGCGGCGGTGACGGTCAACTCGGCCACCGACACCAGCGAACGGGCCTCGGTCAGCGCTCGAGCCCGTGCCTTGAGGTCGACAGCCACGGTGGCCTCGACTTGTCGGAGCTGGGTCTGGGCCTGCTGCATCGCCACCTGCTTCGCGGCGAGTTCGCGACCCTTGCGGCCCCAGTCGAACGGCTCCCAGCTCGCCTGAATCACGGCCGACGCGATGTTGCCCGGCAACAGCGGCATGTTGATGTTGCCAATGTACCCGAACAACGCACTGACATGCGGGTACTGTTCGGCCTTCTTCAACCGCCAGTCGGTCTTCGCCAGGTCGATGGTGATCCGGGCCTCGCGCACGTCAGGCCGTCGATCGAGCACGACGCTGAGCACAGCCGGCATGTCGGCCTCGGCCGGAATCGCCACCGGCAGCGTCTCCAGGCTGAATGGGGTGCCCGGGTCACGCCCGAGCGCCACATTGATTTGCTCGCGGCCCGTGGCCAGCGCGTTCTCGAGCACGAGGATGTCGTGCTCCTGTTGAGCGCGTCGCGCCCTCACGTCGAGCCGGTCGGCCTCGAGCGCCACCCGTTCGCCAACCAGGTTCGCCATCAGCCCCTCGACCTCCTTGAACAGGGTGAGGGCCTCGCGCGACGGGATCAGTCCACTTTCGGCGCGCAGGCATCCGTAGTAGGCGCGCTTGATCTGGTCGACAGCCGCCTGTCGCGCGCCACGCAGCCGCTCGGCGGCAATGTCCTTGTTGAGTTCCGATGCCTTCACACCCAGACCGATGTCATAGAGTTGCGAGATCGGTTGGGCGATCGTGCCAATGGCCAAGCCGAAACTGGCGGGCAGGTCGAGCGTGCCAAGCGGGCCGAGCCTCAGATCGAGGTGCGTCAAGACGACGGGCGCGAGCAGGCTGACGCCGAATCTGGGGAGTCGCGCGATCTTCGCCACCGCAACGGCCGTGTCGGCCTTTTCAACGTCCTGCGCGGCAAGCGCCAGGCTGCGGTTGTTGGCGAGCGCCAAGCGGACCGCGTCGTCGAGCCGAAGCGTCGGAGCTTGCGCCCAGGCCCGATTTGCGATGCCGGCGGTGAGCAGGAAGGCCAGTGTCAGCAGCAGCCCGGCCTGGGCGCCAGAGTGTCGTCGCGCTCGGACGACGGCCAGAATACACGGTCTCAATTTGGACCCCGTGGGCATTCGACGCCCTCCTCTGCCACCCCTGCGAGTATTGGACGAACGGCTGGCCGGTGAGACGCATCTTAGCCGTATTCACGCCAAATGAGAACAGCCCGGTTCGGCCTCGAATTGGCGCGCGGCGCGGGACTGATATAATCGGTCTCCTTATGACTGACGTCAGCCATCCGATGCCCGCCTTCCGCCGCGTGCTGCTCAAGCTTTCAGGGGAAGCCCTGATGGGCGAACAGCAGTACGGCATCGATCCCCGCATCGCCTCGCAGATCGCCCGCGAGGTCGGCGAGATCCAGCAGCTCGGGGTGCAGGTCGCCATCGTGATCGGGGGCGGCAACATTTTTCGCGGCGTGGCCGCGAGCACCAAGGGGATGGACCGCGCCCAGGCCGACTACATGGGCATGCTGGGGACCGTGGTCAACGCGCTGGCGCTGCAGGATGCCCTCGAACAGATTGGCGTGGTCACGCGGGTGCTGACCGCGATCGAGATGCGGTCGGTGGCCGAGCCGTTTATCCGGCGCCGGGCGCTGCGTCACCTCGAAAAGGGCCGCATCGTCATCTTCGCAGCGGGCACGGGCAATCCGTATTTCACCACCGACACCGCCGCCGCGCTTCGCGCGATGGAGATGAAGGCCGAGGTCATTCTCAAGGCGACGAAGGTGGACGGCATCTACACGGCCGATCCGGTGACGAATCCGACGGCCACCAAGTTCGCGGAAATCACCTACCTCGAAGTGCTGGAGAAACAGCTCAAGGTGATGGATGCCACGGCGATCTCGCTGTGCATGGACAACCGGTTGCCGATTATCGTCTTCAATCTGCGCACGCCTGGCAACATGAAGCGGGCGATCATGGGCGAACCGATCGGCTCGACGGTCAGGAGTTAGCCAACCGGACATCCGGGTCGCCGGGCCGGCTGGGGCCGGTTCGCGTGACGACCTGGCGGAGTACATCATCATGGACGTCATTGATCTCAAGAGTCTGTACGCCGACCTCAAGAAGCGCATGGACGGTGTGATCGACCACTTGCGGCACGAACTGGCCGGCGTACGGACCGGCCGTGCGGCGATCGCCATCCTCGACCCGGTCCACGTGGACGCCTACGGATCGCGGATGCCGCTCAACCAGGTGGCCTCGCTCTCGGTGCCGGATCCGATGACGATCGTGGCGCAGCCGTTCGACCCGTCGCTGTTGAGCGCGGTCGAAAAGGCGATCCGTTCGTCGGACCTCGGGTTGAATCCGAACAACGACGGCAAGCTGGTGCGCATCCCGATTCCGCCGCTCACCGAGGAACGCCGCAAGGAGATGTCGCGGCACGTGCACAAGATGGCCGAAGAGGCCCGCAACAGCGTGCGGCAATGCCGGCGCGACACCAACGAAAAGCTGAAGAAGCTGCTCAAAGACAAACTGGTGTCGGAAGACGACGAGCGGAAGGGCCTGGACGACGTCCAGAAGGTCACCGACCAGCACGTCCAGCTGGTGGACGAACTGCAGAAGAAGAAGGACGTCGAACTGCTCGGCAAGTAAGGCGCTCGCCTCGCCAGCTCGACTCGCGCGCTGTCACCCGCCTCCGTGGGGAATCCGTCGTGTCGTTACTGACCCATCTGGAATGTTCGGTGCCCTGCGGCGCTCCGCCCCGGGATCCACGGCAGTGGAATCACCTCTGCGTGTGCGGCATGCCGCTGGTGGCGCGATACGATCTGGCGCGTGGCGCTGCCACGTGGCGCAGGGAGAGCCTGCGCGAGCGCGAGCCGAACATGTGGCGCTACCGCGAGATGATGCCGTTGCTGGACGGCGAAGAACCGGTGACGCTGGGCGAAGGCTTTACGCCGCTGTTTCACGCCGCGCGACTGGGTCGAAGCCTGGGGCTCACCGATCTCTACATCAAGGACGAGTCGCTCAATCCGACCAATTCCTTCAAGGCCCGCGGTCTCTCGGCCGCGGTCACCCGCGCGCGCACGCTCGGCGCCCAGACGCTGTCGGTGCCCTCGGCGGGCAACGCGGCCAATGCGATGGCGGCCTACGCGGCTGCCGCCGGCCTCGAGGCCAAGGTGTTCATGCCTCGCGACGTCAAGATCCCGTTTATCCGCGAGTGCGAGTTGTACGGGGCCGAGGTGACGCTGGTGGACGGCCTCATCACCGACGCCGGACGCGTGGCAGCCGAACGCGGCGGCCCGCTGGGCTGGTACGACGTGTCGACGCTCAAGGAGCCGTATCGCATCGAGGGCAAGAAGACGATGGCCTACGAACTGGCCGAGCAACTGGACTGGCGATGGCCAGACTGGATCATCTATCCGACCGGCGGCGGCACGGGCATCGTCGGCATGTGGAAAGCCTTCGAGGAAATCGAGCGGCTCGGCTGGGTGCGCGATTGTCCCCGCCCGCGCATGGTGAGCGTGCAGGCCGAGACGTGCGCGCCGATCATCCGCGCGTATCAGCAGGGCGCCGATCGGGCGGAGATGTGGCCCAACGCCAGCACGATTGCCGACGGACTGCGCGTGCCCAAGGCGATCGGAGATTTCCTGATCCTGCGTGCGATTCGCGAGAGTGGCGGCACGGCGCTGTCGGTGAGCGATGCCGACATGGTGCGCGACATGAAGGCGATCGGCGCGCTCGAGGGCATCAGCGCGGCGCCGGAAGGCGGGGCGACCCTGGCGGCGCTCCGCAAGATGCAGACGCAGGGATTGGTCACCTCCAATCAGAAGGTCGTGTTGTTCAACACGGGCGGCGCGCTCAAGTACCTGGACGTTCTGGCGTAGAGGCGCGATGTGTCGCACCCGGCGCTGTCTCGCGCCCGCGCAGCGTGCACCTGCTGGCGCGGCTGCGACGCTCGACGGTTTGTCTGGGCGATTGGTCACATGGTAGGATAATTCGATAGTGGGCGGCTAGCTCAGTTGGGAGAGCGCCGCGTTCGCAATGCGGAGGCCGCGAGTTCGAGCCTCGCGCCGTCCACCAGACGTCACCACTCGACAACAGGCCTGGTCAACCGCGATCGGGCCTGTTTTGCGTACCGGCGTCGCGCGGTGGTCATCGCCTCGACGCTCCGCCCGATGCTGCTCTTTCCGCTACCCGTCGGCTTCGCACGCGGCTATCATGCAGGGTGTCCACCCGAAACGGGTCCGCGGCGTCCCGGTAGAACGACTCGGAGACTGGTCGGGCGAGTCTTTCGAACCAGCCGTCGTCCGATTCCATTTCACTTCGGGAGTCAGGAGGCCACGAGCGCCATGCAGACACTGATTGTCGAAGACGATTTCACGAACCGAATCATCCTCCAGGAAATTCTGCAGCGCTACGGCCCATGCCACGTGGCGGTCAACGGAAAAGAAGCCCTGGCGGCGTTCGAGCGGGCGCTGGAGACGGGCCGCCGGTACGGCCTGGTGTGCATGGACATCATGATGCCCGAGATGGACGGGCACGAGGCGCTCAAGGAGATCCGGCTGCTGGAGGCGATTCGCGGCATTGCGCCGATGGACCGCGCCAAAATCATCATGATTAGCGCGCAGGCCGACGAGGCGAATCTCTTCAAGGCCCGCGCCCAACGATGCGACTACTTTCTGGTCAAGCCAATCCACCGGGCGAAATTCCTTGATGAGCTAAGGCGCCTCGGACTTATCACGTGAACCGTGGACACTGCCGGTCTCGGGGCGGTGCGTGTGCGGCCGCCGGTCGCGGCTCGCGACAGAGCTACGAGCCAGGCGGCGGCGAATGACGGACCTCGAATCTCCCCTCCCCTCTCGGCGCCACAACTCCCGGCGCCACAGTCGACCGACGGAAGATTTCCAGTTACACTAGCCTACGCTAAATTCGCGAG
>JBAXOX010000006.1:0-118840 GCA_037133015.1 Acidobacteriota bacterium | reverse complement strand
GCCCACCTGCCGCACGCGGGGTTTGCAGGCCCTGGCAGGCTGCCTATCTGCCGGCGGTCTCTCCGTCGTCGGCGGCACCGGCAGAGGGCGGATGCGCGAGCCGTTCGCGCAGCGTGGCCTTGTCGAGATCGCCTTCCCACCGGCTCACCGCGATGGTCGCCACCCCGTTCCCGACGACGTTGGTGAGCGCCCGGCATTCGCTCATGAACTTGTCGATGCCAAGCAGCAGCGCAAGCGCCTGGATGGGAATCTGCGGCACGACGGTCAGCGTGCCGGCCAGCGTCACAAAGCCGGTGCCCGTCACGCCCGAGGCCCCCTTGGAGGCCACCATCGCAAACAGCAGGACGCGCAACTCCTCGCCCCACGTCAGGTGGGTGTTGGTGGCCTGGGCGAGAAACAGCACGCAGAGCGTGAGATAGATGTTCGTGCCGTCGGTGTTGAAGCTGTAGCCGGTGGGAAACACCAGCCCGACGATCGAGCGCGACGGCCCGAGGCGCTCAAGCTTGCGCATCATGTCGGGCAGCACCGTCTCCGACGAACTGGTGCCGAGCACGATCAGCAACTCGTCTTTGATGTAGGCCACGAAGCGCAGGATGGAGAACCCGGAGATCCACGCGACGGTGCCGAGGATGACGAGCACGAACAGGACACTGGTCAGGTAGAACGTCCCAATCAGCTTGGCCAGGCCCGACAGCGACATGATGCTGTACTTGCCGACGGTGAACGCGATGGCGCCAAAGGCGCCGACCGGCGCGGCCCGCACGATGATGCGGATGATGCCGAAGAACACCTTGCCGGCCGACCCGACCGCGCGCGTGATGCGCTCGCCCGTTTCGCCGAGGCGCGAAATGGCAAAGCCCGACAGGATGGCAATCAGCAACACCTGCAGCACGTCTCCGTGCACGAACGCCCCGACGAAGGTGTCGGGGACGATCATGAGCAGGCGCGGCCCGAAGCCGCCATCGACGGGCCGGTTGCTGATGTAGGTGGCAATCGCCTTCGTGTCGATCGCGCCCGGATCGATGTTCAGCCCGGCGCCAGGCTGCACGACGTGGGCGACCAGCATGCCGGTCATCAGCGCAAGCGTTGACACGACCTCGAAGTAGATGAGGGTCTTCAGACCGACACGGCCGATCTTCTTCATGTCGTTCATGGACCCGATGCCCTGGACGACGATGCAGAAGACGACCGGGGCGATCATCATCTTGATGAGCGCGACGAAGGCGTCGCCGACCGGCTTGAGTGCCGTGCCAGCTTCGGGGTAGAAATGCCCGAGCAACGAGCCCAGGACGATGGCCACCAGCACCTGGACGTACAGGATGGCGTACCAGGGTCGACGCTGTGCCATGACGCTCCCTCTGCGCACGAGGCGCTGCAACGATCAGTACGCGCGATTGAGTGGCGGCTGGCCTGCGACCAGCACCCGCTCCACGTTCTGCCAGGCCGACCGGCCAAGCAGCGCCGCGGACTGACGGGTGACACCGCCGATATGAGGCGTCAGCAGCAACCGGCGCGCCGCGTCGCCTTCGAGCGCGAAGAGCGGGTGGTCGGCTGGCGGCGGCTCCTGTCCGTACACGTCGACGGCGGCGCCGCCCAGGCGCCCGCTGCGCAAATGCGCGGCCAGCGCCTGTTCGTCGACCACGCCGCCGCGCGAGGCTTGCACAAGCACCGCGCCGGGCTTCATCAGCGACAGTTCGCGATCGCCGAGCAGCCCCCGGGTCGCGGGCACCAGCGGCGCGTGCACCGACACGACGTCGGACGCGGCGAGCAACTGGTCGAGCGGCAGCGCCGTCGCGCCCATCGCCCGGGTGGCATCACACTCGCGCGGCGTCGGATCGAAATAACAGATCCGGCAGCCCATGTGGTGAAACGTTTCGGCCACCGCGAGGCCGATCGTGCCGAGGCCGACCACGCCCACCATCAACCCGTCGAGCCCCTGGAGGTTGTCGGCCACCATGCGCGCCCGGAACGACACGTAGCCGCCCTGCCGAATCTCCGCGTCGGCCCACGCAAAACGGCGCAGCATCACCGACGCCGACGTCACGGCGTATTCGGCGACGGCCCGATTGCTGCCGCCCGGCACGTTGGCGACGGGAATGGCGAGGCGCTCCATCGTGGTGCGATCCAGACGGTCGAGCCCGGCGCCGGTGATTTGCACCAGGCGAAGCGACGTCCCCTCGAACCACTCCGAGGGCACCGCGGGGCCAACCGCCGGAATCACCAGCGCCGCGGCGCGCTTCATCAGGTCCGAGACATCCGGCTCGCCGAACCCCCGATAGGTGACCGTGAGAGACTCCGGCGGCAAAGCGCCCGATCGCTCGAAATCGACTTTCGGCCGAAGGCAGAGCACGTCGGATGTCATGAGGCGGTTCCTTCGCGGGCTGGGGAGGGCTCGTTGGTGCCGGGCGAGATGTCGGCCACCGGAAAAAAACAGAGCAACAGAAGCGGGGTGGTCCCCGTGTTGCGCGTCACGTGCGGTTCGCCGGCCGGAATCAGAATGGTGTCGCCGGGCGTGAGGGCGTACTCGCCCGTCCCGGTGACCGTCGTGCCCGTCCCGGCCAGCACGAACGTGCACTCTTCGAAGGCCGCGTGGTGATGGGGCCCCCGCAACGTGCCAGCGGCGGACGGCGGAATCTCGACCAGCCTCAGCGTGAGGCCCTGCGCGCCCTGACGCCCCGAGACGATCTCGAGCGAGGTGCGGCCGGGCAGCCCGAGCCTGATCGCGTCGGCTTGGGTAAAGACACGCGCCATTACGTCGCCAGCCCCCGCAGTTCGCCCACCCCGCCCTGAATCAGTTCGAGCTGGGCAAAGATCGCGGTCGCCTGACGGGCGATGGCATCGGCCACCTCGCCGACCATGCGGAGGCCATGTTCGCGGGTGGCGCGTTGGGGGCTGCCGTACCATCCGGTCGGCGCGATGGTTCGCACGTCGCTCAGCACAGGCTGATACGCACGCGTGCGGCGCAGGCTGTCCATGCGGCGGCCGTGCTGATGGTCCGAGGAATCTCCGATGCGATCGAGGTGGACCAGTTCGGGCCGATGGGCCAACACGGCGAGGGCCTCGATCTCGCCTCCGTGCGTCAGGCCGTTGCACGACGGCCCGAACAACTCTTCGGCCACGTAACACGCCTGCACGGTCAACACGCTCATTCCGTGCTCGCGGTGCAGCGCGTCGGCAGCCAACGCCAGCGACGCGATGTTGCCCTCGTGCCAATTGAGCACCAGCAGCCGTTTGGCGCCATGAACAGCGGCCGAGGCGCATGTTTCCTTGACGACGCGCATGTAGGTGTCGGGCGACAGCGTGATGGTCGCCTCGAATCCCATGTGCAGCGGCGTAATCCCGAGGGGCCCGCCCGGCAGGACCAGGCCGTCCATCCGCTCCGCCACCGCGTGCGCGATGGCGGTCGCGGCGAAGATATCGGTGCCCGCCGGCAAATGCGGACCGTGCTGCTCGACGCTGCCGGCCGGCAGGATGACGAGCGGGTTGGAGGCGAACTGGCCGGCGATCTCCGGCTGCGTCAGGTCGATCAGATATCGGCTAGACAGCACGAGTGCTCCTTTGCGCAAGCCGCGCCTGGGCGTCGGCCATCACGTCGGCCAGCTTGACCGCCGCCCCCCGCTGATCGATCGAGCGCAGCCCGGCGTACACGACGGCCAGCGCGACGTTGCCGTTGGGGGCGTTGAGGTCGCCGGCGATTCCGGTCCGGCAGGCCGTGGCGAACATCTCGAGCTCGGCCTGGAACATGTCGCTTTCGCGCAGCGCGATCACCTCGCGGCTGGCGTAGCCGCCCTTGCCTCGCTGGATATACAGCGTGGAGGTCTTGTGGAGCTGGTCGGGCGTGTCCCACGTGCCGAAATCAATCTCGTAGTGCATCAGGCCTTTGGCGCCGAACACGCGCACAGCGAAGACGCCCGGCGAAGTCCAGCACGAGCCGACGTAGCCGATTTTGCCGTCCGCGAACTTCAGCAGGGTCATCGACTGGTCGTCGACTTCGGCACCCACCGGCGACAGCTTGGAGGCCATCGAACTGACCTCGTCGATCGCGCCGCCCAGGTAATGCAGCACGTCGAACTGATGGATCGCCAGCTGCGACAGGGGGCCGCCCGGCGCCCGGTCCTTGTACCAGCGCCACGTCTTTGGCGTCAGTTCGAGCGCGCGTTCGTTGGAGAAATTCGCTTCGAGAAACGCCACGCGCCCCAGTTCGCCCGCATCGATCGCGTCGCGGATCTGGCGGATGCCGCCCATCAGCCGAGCGCTGTGCCCGACGGTCACGCTGATGCCGTGGGTGGTCTCGAGCGCAGCGATGGCGAGGCCGTCCTCCAGCGTGCTGGCGATGGGTTTTTCGGTATAGACGTGCTTGCCCGCTTCGGCGACCCTGGCGGCCAGCGGCAGGTGCTGCTCGTTGGGAACGGTCAAGATGACGCCGCGAATGGCAGGGTCGGCGAGCATCGTTTCGAGATCCGCCACGACGGGCACGCCGGTGTCGCGGGCGAAGGCGTTGCGGGTGTCTTCGGATCGGCTGTAGCCGGCCACGATCTTCAACTGGTCGGATTTGCGGGCGGCCTTCTCGAGCACTTTGGCCCAGCGGCCCAGGCCCACGATGCCGACGTTGACGGGAGTAGCGCTCATGCGGGCCTCAAGGGGAAAACCGGGTGGCCGCCGCGCGGCTGACCGGAGGTTGCCAGAATGCTTGCGCCAATGATACGGTAATACCGTATGACGCTGTCAAGCGGCTTCGACAGTCAGGGGGACGCGACGCTGCTGATCGAGCGTGCCGCCGCCCCGCTGCGGCGCCGCGTGGTCGACCAGTTGCGCCAGGCGATTATCGAAGGCCGGCTCAAGCCCGGCCAACGCCTGCTCGAGCGCGAATTGATTGCCCTGACGGGCGTCTCTCGGACGGTGATTCGCGAGACCCTTCGGCAGCTCGAATCCGAAGGTCTGATCTCGATGATTCCCAACAAGGGGCCCATCGTGCGCGCGCTCACGCGGGCCGAAGCCGAGGATCTCTACGCGATCCGGGCCGTGCTCGAGGGGCTCGCCGCACGGCTCTTCGCCACCAGGTCGGCCGCGCCGCACCTGGCTCGTCTGCAGCAGGCGCTGGCGGCCACCGCGCGGGCGTATTCGGGCGGCGATCCGGATCGCGTGCTCGCGGCGAAGAACGGATTCTACGACGCGCTGTGTGAGGGCGCAGGCAGCGAGACGCTGTCGGCCATGCTGGCCTCCCTGCACGGCCGGATCCGGCGGTGGCGGGCTCTGGGCCTGAGCCATCCTCAGCGCGCAGCGGCCCGGTCGAACGAGAGCATTCGCAACCTGCGCGCGGTGATTGGCGCGATCGAACAGCACGACGGCGATCGCGCCGAACGTCTCATGGTCGACGAAGTACGGCGGGCGGCCACCGAGGTCACCCGCCTGATCGGACACGACGCGGCGGCGCCGGCGCGCTCGCCCGCCGCCGGCACAGGGTCGCAGTAGGCACGCCAGTAACAGGAGCATCGCATGGCCACGCACTATATCGTTCACGACAAAGCAGACTCCGTCGGCGTTGTGGTCGTCGAAGACATGCAGCCCGGCACCGACGTCACCGGCTGGATTATGGAAACCGACGAGACGACGACCATCCTGGCGCTCGATGCCGTCCCGCTGGGCCACAAAATCGCCCTGCGCGACGTCAAGACCGAAGAGACGATCCTCAAGTACGGACACGACGTTGGACGTGCGATCGCCGACATCCCCGCGGGCCGTCACGTTCACACGCACAATCTGAAGACCAAGAGGTGGTGACATGAGCGACTACGAATTTCGCGGCTACCGGCGGTCGAACGGCCGCGTCGGCATCCGCAATCACGTCATCATCCTGCCGCTCGACGACCTGTCGAATGCGGCGGCCGAGGCCGTGGCCCACAACATCAAGGGCACGATGGCCTTGCCGCACGCGTACGGCCGCCTGCAGTTCGGCGAGGACCTGGAGTTGTTCTTCCGGACACTCATCGGCACCGGCTCCAACCCGAACGTGGCCGCGTGCGTGGTGATCGGGATCGAACCGGGCTGGACCAACCGGGTCGTTGACGGCATCGCCGCCACCGGGAAACCGGTCGCCGGCTTCGCGATCGAAGGCCACGGCGACCTCAACACGATCGCGGCCGCGTCGCGCCGGGCGAAAGAGTTCGTTCAGTGGGCGACGGAACTGGCCCGGGAGACCTGTCCGATCAACGACCTGTGGGTCTCGGTCAAGTGCGGCGAAAGCGACACGACGTCGGGGTTGGCGTCGTGCCCCACCGTCGGCAATCTGATCGACAAACTCGACCCGCTGGGCGCCACGACCTGCTTCGGCGAGACCACGGAGTTGACGGGCGCCGAGTTGGTGTGTGCGGAACGGGCGGCCACCAAGGACGTCAGCCGGAAGTTCATGGAGACGTTCCAGGCGTATCAGGACATCGTCAATCGCCACAAGACCAACGATTTGTCCGAGTCGCAACCGACCAAGGGCAACATCGCAGGCGGCCTGACCACGATCGAAGAGAAGGCATTCGGCAACCTCCAGAAGATCGGGCGCACCACCAAGTTCATCGATGTGCTCAAGCCGGCGGAGGCCCCGGCCAAAGGCCCCGGCCTCTACTTCATGGACACCTCGTCGGCCGCCGCCGAGTGCATCACGCTCCAGGCCGCCGCGGGCTTCGTGGTCCACCTGTTCCCCACCGGCCAAGGCAATATCATCGGCAATCCGATCGAACCGGTCATCAAGCTGACGGCCAATCCGAAGACCGCGCGGACCATGTCGGAGCACATCGATCTGGATGTCTCTGGCCTGCTGCGCCGCCAGATGACGCTCCACGTGGCAGGCGGATTTCTGATCGAAGTCATGCTGCGGACCTGCAACGGACGACTGACCGCCGCCGAGGCGCTCGGCCATCGCGAATTCGTATTCACCAAGCTGTATCCCAGCGCGTAGCAGATCGATTCGGGGGGAGAGATGGCGATGACACCCACACCTGAGACCACCACGCGCGGCCTGGCGCACGGACTCACGCTGCTGACACTGCGGCGCAACGGCGCGTACCGGCTGGGCGTCAAGGCGCGCCTGGGCGTGCTGGACGTGACCGACGCAGCACGCCTGCTCGGCATGACCGCGCCCGCGACGATGGACCAGTTGTTGAAGCAGGAAGATGGCCCGGCGCTCAACGCGCTGGTCAGCGCCGCGCTCACCTCGCCGGCGGCGAAGGGGGCGTGGCTCGACGAAGCGACCGTCGAGTACGGTCCGATTGTCAGCGACCCGGAAAAAATTCTCTGCGTCGGGTTGAACTTCAGGCAGCATGCGGCCGAGGTGGGCAAGCCGGCTCCGCCGTTCCCGGTGATTTTCGGCAAATACAACAACGCGCTCAATCACCATCGCGGAACGGTGCGGCTGCCGGTGGCCGCCGCGACGCAGTTTGATTACGAGGCCGAGCTGGTGATCGTGATGGGACGCGAAGCCCGAGACGTCTCCGAGGCGGATGCGCTGTCGTACGTGGCCGGATACTGCACCGGCAACGACCTGTCGGCGCGGGACCTGCAGATGCTGCCGGGCGGACAGTGGCTACTCGGCAAGACGTCTGACGGCTTCGCGCCGATCGGGCCGTATCTGGTGACGGCCGACCAGGTGGATCCCGACAACCTGCGCGTGGAATCCCGCGTCAACGGCGAACAACGACAGGATTCCAACACCAGCGACTTCATCTTCACGCCCCGCCAGGTCATCAGCTACGTCTCTCGCGTGATGACGCTCAAACCCGGCGACATCATCTTTACCGGCACGCCCCAGGGCGTGATTCTTGGCTACCCGCCCGAGAAGCGGGTGTGGCTCAAGCCCGGCGACACCGTGTCATGCAGTGTGGGCGCGCTGGGAGAACTGACGGTCACGCTGGCGTGAACCGGGCTGACGCGTTGAACATCGCGCTCGTCGAATCCGGGATCCCGCGCACCGCGCCTGACGTCATACCCGGGCAGGGGGACGTATGGACAAGAAGATCATTGCAGTGGTGGGGGCGACCGGCGCACAGGGCGGAGGGTTGGTTCGGGCGATTCTCGCCGATCCGGCCGGGGGATTTGCGGTCCGCGCGGTCGTTCGGGATCCGAAGAGCGAGAAAGCGCAGGCGCTCGCGAAGCTCGGCGCAGAAGTCGTGGCCGGCAACGTCGATGATCCCGCCAGTCTGGTGAAGGCATTCTCGGGCGCGTATGGCGCGTACTGTGTGACGTTCTTCTGGGAACACTTCTCCACCGACAAGGAAAAGGCGCACGCCAGAGCCATGGCCGAAGCCGCCAAGCACGCTGGCGTCAAGCACGCCATCTGGTCCACGCTCGAGGACACGCGGAAACTGATCCCGCTCGACGACCCCCGCATGCCCACGCTGCAGGGCCACTACAAGGTGCCCCACTTCGACGCCAAGGGCGAAGCCGACCAGTTCTTCAAGGACCTGGGTGTGCCGACCACCTTTCTGTTGACGTCGTTCTACTGGGAGAACCTGATTTATTTCGGTATGGCACCCAAGAAAGGGGCGGACGGCACCCTCGGGTTCGTCCTGCCAACTGCCGACCAGAAACTGCCGAGCATCTCGGCCGAAGACATCGGCCGCTGCGCCTACGGCATCTTCAAATCAGGGTCGGCCTATATCGGCAAGACCGTCGGCGTGGCAGGCGAACACCTCACGGGGCAGCAGATGGCCGACACGCTCGGCCGCGTCCTCGGGACGAAGGTGGGTTACAACTACGTTCCCCCTGAGGTCTATCGCACCTTCGGATTCCCTGGCGCCGACGACCTCGGGAACATGTTCCAGTTCAATCGCGATTTTGCCAACGAGTGCTGCGCGGCGCGCGACCTGACCGTCTCGCGCGCGCTGAACCCGCAACTCCAGACCTTCGCGCAGTGGGCCGCGGCGAACAAGGACCGCATCCCGGTCGGCTAACTTTTGGGGTCAGATCCCAAACAGAACATTCTCCAACGTGTTGGATTGCGTGCGACGTCCATTCACGGTGCAAAGGCGTGCCACTGGCCGGATTGATGCGATTGGTGCAGGGCCCCGTTTATGGAACCCCACATGACCGGGCATGGCACGGCGAGGTCCATGCCCGGCCGTTTCATCGCCACTGCTTCATGCCATGATGGGCCCACGACAACGGCCACAACGACCAGTTAGCCCATCTGGCTGAGGCCGCGCCCCAGGTAAGACACCGTCGGCGTGGCTTCGTCCCAGCCGACGTTGACGTGCGCCACCGACCACCTGTCGATCTTCTTCGGTTCGAGCACCGGCTTGCCCAGCGCCGGCGACGACAGGCAGTAGGTGCCCGAGTGGGTGCCGAGCCAGATCAAGTTGCGGTCCCACTCGATGGTCATGCACTCCGAGGTGCCGCGCCACCAGGTCTCGTACTTCGTCAGGTCGCCCGACGCCGCGGCAGGCGGCACGTACCACGCGACCTCCTTCGGATTGGTCGGGTCCGACAGATCGAACAGCCGGCCCCCGGCCGCAAACCACGCGACCGCAAACATCTCGGGGCGCGCAATGCCTGGCGCCACCCAGTTCTGGCAATTGTGGGTGCCGAAGCGTCCGCGCGCCAGGCAGAAGTCCGCGTAGGGCGCATCCTTCGGAGCACTCGGTTTGGGAAACAGTCCGATCACGCGCGGGTTGCGCGGATCCTTGATGTCGATGACGTAAGGGATCTTGATCGGCTCGCGGCAGTCCGCCTGAATGGTTTCGGGAATCCCGAGCACAAGGTTCTGCAGCTTCGGGTGTGACGGGCCTGCGGTGATCGGATAGATCGTGTGGAACGGAATGCCGGCGGGCGATTCGTACTGCCACCTGAATTGCGACAGCACCTTCGGGTTCCTGATGTCGGTCAGGTCGAGGGTGAACATCCCAAACGCGCCGAAGCCGCTGTAGCCGACCCTGCCGCCGTCTTCCGGCCGGATCGGCGTGATCATCGATCCGTGATTGCCCGTCCAGGACTGGTGATCGTCGGCAAACGGATACGTGTTGTAGATCGCGTCCTCGCCGTACTTCTGTCCCGGCGCCCAGAATCTCGAGACTTCCTTGATGCTGGCCGGATCCGAGATGTCGACAATCATGAGCGCGTTACTGAAGGCGCGCTGCGAATTCTCCATCCGCAACGTCTCGTCCCAACCTGCCTCGAGGAAGGCGTACTGCCCTCCGTCGTAGTAGTTCATGTGGGTGCCCATGCCCTTGGCCCCGGTGCTGAATTCCTGAAGCAGCACGGGTCTGACGGCATCGGTCACGTCGTAGGTCCGAATCCCCCGCAACCCCTTGAAGTCGTCGTAGATCTTCCGGATGTCCGGATCGTAACGCCCCATCGGATGCTCGGGCGTCCCGTTGGTGAGCGGCGCGGCCGCCGTGGTCATCATGATCCACTTCTTGAGCTTGTTGTTGTACGCCACCGCCCCGCCCGTGCGGCTCGGCGTCTTGATGGCGACGGGCTTTCTCGGATCGGTCACATCGATCCACCCGCCGCCGCCAGGGAACAGGCGCTGCTTGCCCTTCGCCCACATCGAGATCAACGGCTCACCGGCGCTGATGGTCGCGCCCGGCAAGAAGGAGATGATCTCCATGTTGCTGATGTATTCCTTCTTGTCCAGAAACGATAGCGCGCCGGCAGGCGTACGCCACGGCACCACACCGCCGTCATCGGGCATCAGGCCCGGCTTCTGCTGCGCGCCAACCCCCACGGCGCCTGCCGCTGCGGCAGCCGCCGCGGTGGCCGCGCCTTTCAACAAAGCCCTCCGGCTCATCACGGCTCGATCGTCGGCGACCCGCCGAGCCGCGTTCCCCGTGCGATCTGCACCTTCAGGCGCCATCGACATCTCTCACCTCGCCAGATTGAGTGAACCGCTGGTTGACGACAACTGATTCGCCCGCAGAGGCCGCAGTCCCGAGGCGCCTAACGCCGTGAGACCGCGCGCGTCGGTCACGCGGTCGGCGCACGGCGACCGGGCCCAACACCGCGTCCGCGGAAATGACCTGCGTGCGAAAAGAAATACCGGTGAGAAATGCCGACACTTCTCTGACTGAACAACGGGCGAAGTGGCAGCATCCGGTTGAAATACTGTACCACCCGATGACCAGGCCACACCAACGCGAACTGCGCTTTCGTGGGCCTTTTCGCGGATCGTTGCGCGCTGTTTGGCATTCTGAGACAATGCCGGCACACCCTATCAGGAGCCTATCGATGCCACTGCTGCGCCGCGCACAGATTCTTGCGGGTCTCGGATTCGTCGCCTTCGGTCTGCTGATGACGCCGGTCTGGGCCAGACAACTCGGCTCGCGGCCAACCGCCGACTGGATCGCCATGATGGAGCGCCCCGAACGCATCGCGGGCCTCAAAGTCGACCAGATCGTCGCCAGGCTCGATCTCAAGCCGGGCCAGACCGTCGCCGATATTGGCGCCGGGCCGGGGATCTTCAGCTTTGCGCTGGCGAAGGCGGTCGGCCCCACCGGAAAGGTATACGCCGAAGAGGTCGATCCGGCCTTCCTCGATCACATCACCGCCGCGCTCAAAGACCGTCACGTCGAAAATGTCCGGCCCGTCCTCGGGATCTTCACCGACCCGAAACTCCCCGCACGAGACGTGGACCTCGCGTTTTTCCACGACGTGCTGCATCACGTCGACGATCGCATCGGATTCCTCAAGGCGCTGGCGCCCTATCTGAAGCCCACCGGACGGGTGGCCATCATCGAGTACGACGCCGAGAACGGCCCGCATAAGGCGCAGCCCGCCCTGCAGATCACCCGCGTGCAACTCGACGCGTGGATGGCCGAGATCGGTTTCAAGCCGATTCAGTCGATAGGCGATCTGTTCACGGACAAGGACCCGAGGTGGGGGGCGATTTACGGGCGGCAGTAGGAAGAACATCCGCGACGCCGCCCCGACCGAGATCGGGACGGCGCCGGCATATCAATAGCCTCGGCGTCAGACGCCTGGTTTGCCTGCGGGCTTGGCCGCCGGTGCGCCCTTGGCGATGTAGTGGTCGATGAAGGTGATCAAGTCGGCGTTGAATTGCTCTGGATACTCGCGGTAAGGAAAGTGGCCAGCCTCGTTGAGGATCACCATCTTCACCTTCGTGTTCTTGGCGCCGATGATGTCGAACAGGCCCAGCTCTCCGCGCATCATCGCCGTCGGATCCGCCTTGCCCCAGTCGAGCACGTCCTGTTTGCCTGAGTAGATCAGCACCGGCATCTTCAGCGCGCCGTCGTTGCGGCACTTGTCCCACGCCTGCTGACGATACGCCACCGACGCTGCCCGCCACGCGTCGTTGGTGAGCGCCACGACCTTGGCCCGCGCCTCTTTCGACTTGGGCGTCATCGCCATGGATGTATCCGCCTCCCAATACTCGGGGTCGAACGCCGTCGGCAGCCACGCGAGTTTCTCCACCCGGCACTTCAACCCGTCGTACACGGTCTGATCCGGGCACGAGGACAAGTCGAGACGTGTCGGGCCGTCGGCCGCCGGCGGATTCTCCGGTCCCTGGCCGATGATGGTGAGCGTGGTGACAATCTCGGGGTGCTGCACGGCGAGATAGAACGCGACCGCGCCGCCCGCCGAATGGCCGACCAGATGGATCTTGCCGAGCTTGAGTGTCTGGATGAACTGGTAGATGTGCTCCACCTGGCCGGGGGTGGCGTAATCGGCGTCATTGCTCGGATTGCCGGTCAGGCCCGAGCCGAGCCGGTCCACCGCGTAGACGTGGAATCGCTTGGCGAGACCGGGGATATTGCGCGAGAACACGTTCGCGGTCGACGAACCCGCCGTCGAGCCGCCGTGAATCATCACCATCGGCACGCCCTGGCCCGCGTCGTAGTACCGGGTCTTGACGCCCTTGACGTCCACGAACTTGGCGGTGAGACCGCCTATCGAGGCGTTCGGCCCTGGAGCCGCCAGCGCGGCGGTCTGCGTGATCGCCAGCGAGGCGATGACAACCGCCACCGACACCAGTCCACACCAGGCGGACCGGAGAGCATGGCGATTCGGATTCTGTGCGGGAACGCGCGATGTCAGCAACAGCATCATTGGACCTCCGTGTTGGCGAGTGGGCACTCGCGAAGGGGGAAATGTTCGGTCAGCATCCAACGCCATCGGACCGCGCGGCGGCGTCGAGGGCGAATCGGGAGAGCGCACCCGCGTATCTGACCCGTGGCGCTCGCTCTCACCTCGGAAGATTGCAACTGTCGGCGGCCGATGGATCACCGACGGTGATATTGAGCAGCCGGTTGAAGCGCTGCTGGCCCATCGTAAAGCCGATGAAGTACCCGAGTTCAACGATCTCGGCTTCGGAAAAATGAACAGCGAGACGCTGCCAGAAGGCATCGTCCACGTTGCGGTCCCACGTGATGGCGTCGGCCAGCGAGAGGGCCGCCTTCTGCCGATCGTCGTATCGGCCGGACCGTTGGAACTCGAGCAGTTCGTTGTAGTCGTCTTCGGTGACGCCCTGCGCGGCCGCGTCCACGGATCGCTGGCTTCCGCAGTAGGCGCACTTGACGGTCTTGGAGACATACACCCGGCAGAGTTCCTTGGTGGCGACATCGACGATGCCGTGCCGGAACACGTCGTTCCAGGTGTTGACGAACGACCAGAACACGGCCGGCACGTGCGCGCGAATGGCGTGACTCTCGGGCCGCGGCGTGCCCTCGCGATCGGCGCGGGCGAACTCCTCGACCATGCGCGCGTCGGTCAGCGCGGTCCGATCGACATAGCTGATCCGGGGGCCTGCCATGCGGGGCGAACCTTTCTGCAACCCGTGTCCACGCCTGTGTCAGCGGTATGACCCGGTGCGGATGCCTGTCGCAGCTGCCCCGCCGCCGTCGCCGGCGATGCCGACGACGGAGCGGGAACAGTCAGAAAGCGGTCACGCGAGGATCGAACCCCTGGAACACGCGGGCGCCGCGCCTACTTCTGGGCGTCGGCGGCTGGCGGGTTGCTCCAGTAGTCGATGAAGTTGATGACGTTCCGGTTCCATTCTTCGGGGTGTTCCCGGTAGTGGAAGTGGCCGGAGTTGTTGGCGATGATCATCCGCACCTGCGGATTCTGCACCGAGATCACGTCGAGCAGCGCCAGTCCGTTCTTGAGCATCGCCGACGGGTCGTCCTTGCCCCAGTACAGCAGGGTCGGCATCATGAGCACCGGCTCCTTCAGCACGCGGGCGTGGACTTCTTTCTTCCACTCGTTGAACTGCCCTTCGAGCGGCTGGCCGGCGCCGGCCTTGCGCTTGGCGATCGTCTCCTTCGACTTCGGCAGGCTCGCCATGTAGCGGCCGGTCTGGAAGAACTTCTCGTCGAACGCGACATCGGGCAGGTGCGAAATCTGGCGCAGGCGGCACTGCCATTCCGCCCAGTCCGGTTCCTTCGGACAGGCGGTCAACACGGTCTGGCGGTTGGTCTCGCCCACCACCGGAGACGCCGTCCCGGTGTCCACGATGGTCAGCGTCTTGACGATCTCGGGATGCGCGATGGCGAGGAAGAACACGCATCCGCCGCCCCTCGACTGACCGACCAGGTGCACCTTGCCCACCTTCATCGCGAGGATGAACTGGTACATGTGCTCCACTTCGCCCTGGATGTTGTAGTCCTTGTCGTCGAGCGGATTGCCGGTCATGCCCGACGACATCTTGTCTGCCGCGAACACGTGAAAGCGCTTGGCCAGCCCCGGGATGTTCTTGCTCCAGGTGTTGGCGCTCGAGTGACCGGACCAGCCTTCGCCGTGGACCAGCACCATCGCCTCGCCCGTGCCGGCTTCGTAGTAGCGCGTCTTGACGCCCTTGACGTCGATAAACTTGGCCTCGAGCCCGTCAATCGAGCCGGTCGGCGACACGCCCGGCGGCGGCGCCGGTGCCTGCGCCCGCGCGACGCCTGACGAAAGCCCCAGCACGATAACGATGGAGGCAACCGACATCGCCCCCCACATTCTGAGATCGCGACGAGTCGTTCGAGTGGTTGTCATGTCCGCTGTCTCCTACTTGGCCGGTGCCGCGTGGTTGTGCTTGAGGCGGGCGTCGAAAAACGCCATGAACGTTTCGAACGCCTTCAACTGGATCGGGTCGGGCGCGTAGGTGCCGTCGGCCTTGACGTACATGAACGGGTACCCGTGAACCGGGTGGTCGAACGACGCCCAGGCGACATCTTTTCCGGCTTCCTTCGTCCAGTCGTAGGTGAGCCTGAAGATCCCCTGCTGGTGATCCTTGTCGCGGCCGATGACGAGCAGCGGGGTCTTGATCTTCTTGATCCGCTCCATCGCCTTGGCCTTGTTCGCGAACTTCTCGACAACGGCGGCGTCCTGGAACTGGACCTCGTTCTCTTTGCGCGGGGCCTTGGGGCCATTGTCGATCTCGAGATACTCGTTGGTCGCGCCCTCGATGGGCACGCCGGCGCCGAACGCGATCTCGGAGGCGGCCTTCATGATGAGTTCGCCGCTGTGGCTCACGCCAATACAGCCGACCGCATCCTTGTCGATGAAGGGCTGCGCCTGCAGGAACTGGATCACCGCGATGTAGTCATCGGAATCCAGCGTTGCATTCGACTTGAGCACGCGGTTGCCGCCGCTGACGCTGTCGGGCAGATCGACGGCCCGGCCCTGCGTCTGGTAGAGATAGGGAATTTCGTTGCGCGGCTCCACGTTGACCACCACGTACCCGCGAGCCAGCATCAGATCCGTCATCTTGACCAGCCGTTCGGCAGTCGAGATGGCTCTCGGCATGCCCCCGGTGCCATTGCCCGCGCTCATCAAAATCGCGGGAAACGGACCCGGGCCCTTCGGGCGCCGAAGCACGATCGGCACGTAGATTTCGTCGCGCGAGAACACGAAGGTGAGTTCCATCGGGGTCTCGGACCCCTTCATCGGCTTGGTAATCGAATAGGAGTGCAGCGGATTGGGCGGCGGCGGCGCGTTGCCCATGCCTCTCACCTGCGGATCGGCCGGCGGGGCCGGCGAGGCCGCGTGCGCTCCGGACATCCACGACCCGGCTGCCACGCAGAACCCGAACGCCACGATGACGCCAACGAACAGTTTACGCTTCATTGATGAGTACTCCTTGGTGGTGGTCGGCCGCGACGGCGACCGCCCTCACGTCGATTCCCGGGATGGCGAGCGCTGGACATTGCGGCTGGATGGCATCACCGGGCAACGGCATCCGGGCCCGCGGGAGCAGAGTCGGCGAGGAAGGGTGGGAAACGCCCGCACGAAACGGGCGCTTCCCTTGCATCACGGTCAAAGACTAGAACACGAACTTGACGCCGAGCTGCATCTGGCGAGACGCCGTCACCGTCGCCAGGATCTTGCCGGCGTTGACGTTGGGCGTCGTCGCGTTGGCGAACAGGCTCGAGGTCGGCGTGCGGAAGTTCGCACGGTTGGTGATGTTGAACGCCTGGACCTGGAACTCGAGCCGCTTGCCGCCCGAGAGGCCGAAGCTCTTCGCCAGCGACCAGTCGCTGGTGAACAAGCCCGGTCCGCGGAGCGCCATGGCCGGGACGTTACCCAAGTAGCCGGCATCATTCATCACGAAGCAGGCGGGGTTGAACCACTGAAGCTGCGTCCCGACGATCGCGCTGCTCGCGTCGCACCCGGACGCCCAGTTCGGCCGGTCGCCCAGCCCGCTGGATGTCACGTTCTGACGCGAGCGGTTGAAGCCGGTCGTCACGTTGAACGGATAGCCGCTCTGGACCGTCGTAATCGTACTCCACCGCCACCCGCCGACAATCGCGCCGGCGACACCCGTGAGGCTCTTGCCCGGCAGGTCCCACGTCGTGGTAAAGGTCGCGTTGTGGGTGCTGGTGAACGAACACGGCCCGTAGCCGGTCGAAGGGTCGCGGGCGTACTGGAACACACCGGGACCGCCGCCGTTGCCCAAGGCGGTATTCAATTCGCCCGAGCCCTGGTTCATGCACCGCGACCAGGTGTAGGCCGCCGTAAAGCCGAGCCCCTCGCCCACGCGCCGGTCGATCGAGGTCTGCACCGACTTGTAGCTCGAGTTGAAGATGAACTCGCCGAACCCAATGCGCCCGAAGTTCGGGTTGGGCCGCGTGCCGCCGGCTGCCCAGTAGTACGGGTTGGTCGAGGTCGGCATCACGCGGTTGCCGAAGTCGCTGTTGACGATGGTGCCGCTCGGGAGGTGACGGCCTTCCGATCCCACGAAGCTCACCGTCACCGATGTCCGGTAGCCGACGTCACGCTGACCGCTCAGGTGGTACGAGTAGAGCACCGGGGTCTGCGGATGCGACTGGATGGCGCCGAAGTCCGGCACCAGCGAGCCGACGTTGAGGTTGGTGAACACGGCCGGGAACGGCACGTTGTTGAGTGAATACTGCGTGGTGATCGGGACGTTGTTGCTCGACTCGCGCAAGCTGAACGCGTTGATCAGGTTGTAGAACATCCCGCCGCCGCCGCGCACGCTGGTCTTGCCGTCGCCCGACGCGTCCCAGTTGAAGCCGAGGCGCGGGGCGAAGTTGTTCTTCTCGGGATAAATGACCGTGCTGCTGACGGTCGGCACCAGGTCGGAGGGGCCGTTGACCAGATTGGCGAAATGCCCGTTGGCTTCCTTGAGCGACGCCAGCAGGTCGTAGCGGACGCCGAGCGACGCGGTCAGCCGCGGCGACACGCGCCAGTTGTCCTCGGCGTAGAACGACACCGTGTGGCTGCGGAAATCCTTCTTGGGATCGCTGCCGGGCAGCAGGATGTTGGCGCGCGTGGCGACACCCTGCAGGAACTGCGTCCACGTATCGAACGAGATTTCGCCGCGAGCCTGGACGGCGGTAAACGATCCGGCGTCTTTGGCATACAGCCACGACCCGCCGAACTTCCAGGTGTGCGCGCCGGTGAGGTAGCTGAACTCGGTGTCGAGGCTGATGCCGGTATGGTTGAACCACACGGGGGCGTTGCCCGAATTCGCCATGCCCGTCATGCCATTGCCGAAGCCGATGGACTCGAACTGCCCGTTGGCTGACGGCGTCAGGAAGGGGTTCTGGGCGACGTACATCGAGCTGGCGATCGGCACGAAGGCGGTCGTCTCGTCGAAGTAGTAGTTGCGGTTCAGGCCCGCGCGGGTCGTGTTCAGGAGGTGATTGGAGAACGTGTGCACGTTTTCCAGGCTCCAGATCTGTTTGTTGCGGGTCGAGTTGACGCCGAAGTTCGGGTTGGCTTCTGGCGTCACGCTCAGCGACCAGTCGCCCGTGTACACCCCCCAGAGCTGATCGTTGGGGCTCAGGCGGTGGTCGATACGCGCGGTCACATATTTTTCGTCGATCTTCTGGATCGGATTGCTCTGATACTGCCCCGTGCCGTTCTTCGCGTTGATCGAGCCATTGGGGTCTGGCATCAGGGCCAGAAACGGCACCATCTGGGACGCGACGCCGACGTAGGTCTCGTTGCCGGCCGCATCGTACGCGTAACCCTGCTTGGCGCGGGCGGTCGGAACCGTCGCGATGTTGGACAGCCCGAGGCGGTGGCGGTACTGCTCGTAGTTGACGAAGAAGAAGGTCTGGCCCTTGACGATCGGGCCACCCACCGCCCCGCCGAACTGGTCGCGCTTGAAGGGCGGTGTGCCGCTCAGGTCGAAGTAGTTGGGCGCGTCGAGCTTGTCGTCGCGATGGAACTCGTAGGCGCTCCCCCGGAAGTCGTTGGTGCCGGCCTTGGTGACCATGTTCACCACGCCGCCCTGCTTGACGCCGTAGGCCGCGCTGTAGTCGCTCGACATGACCTTGAATTCCTGCAGGCCTTCGACGCCCATCAGGATGTTGGCCGCGCTGACCGGCGACGTGCCAAACGAGGTCGAGGCGTCGACGCCGTTAAGCAGGTATCGATTCTGCTCGGGGCGCGATCCGCGGACCGTGATGTTGGCGCCGTAGAGGCCGTTGTAGGCCGACTGCGACTGCACGCCGGGCTGCAGCACGGCGAGCTGCTGAATGTCGCGCGCGTTGAGCGGCAACTGCTGGATCTGTTTCTGATCGATCAGCGCGCCCATTTCCGTCGAGTTGGTCTGGACCACCGGAGCCTCGGCGGTCACCACGACCGTCTGCTCCACGCCGCCCACATCCATGGCGAAGTTCATGCCGACTTCGGCGCCGACGGTCAGCTGGACCGCCTTGATCTGTTTCTTGAATCCTTCGAGCTCGGCGGTGACCTCGTAGGGTCCGATCGGCATGGCACGAAGTTCGTACCGCCCCTTGTCGTCAGAGACCGCCGACCTGGTGAAGGCCGTGCCGGTGTTCTTGGCTGTGACGCTCACGCCGGGCATGACACCACCGCTGTTGTCTGTGACGGTGCCGAGAATGGTTCCAGTGATGGTCTGCGCAGAGAGCGAACTCCCGGCGCCCAGAATAACCATGACCACGAGCGTGACGATGGCGATGCGTGCGAGGGCAAGAGTAAACGGTGAGGTGACCGTATTACCCGCCAGTTCGCGACGCGTGGACAACGACTTCATGCATTCCTCCCCGAAAATGTGCATCCCAACCGACGGTAACGGTGTGACGGTGTGACGGTGTGATGGCGAATGATAGTCTACTAAGCACGTCGCAATGGTTGGACCACTCTACCACTAGACTACCAGACCGTGTCAAGTATTTTCGACCGAATTAGCTTGCGCGTCACTGACGTCAGTGGTAAGGTTCCTGGTATAGTGGTTGGACCAAACTCCAATCGGCGAACTGAGGCGGGCGCCATGTATAGAGCAGTCAGAACAGCGCGGCTCTACCAGCAGATCGTCGAACAGATCGAACAGTCGATCCGATCGGGCCAGCTCAAAAACGGCGACCAGCTCCCGCCCGAACGGGATCTGGCCCATCAGTTCGGCGTCAGCCGGACGGCGGTTCGCGAGGCGGTCAAAGCGCTCTGCGAGAAAGGTCTGGCCGAAGCGCTTCCCGGCCGAGGCACCTTCATCGTCGACGGCACCTCCAAGGTGATCCGGCAGTCTCTTGACTTCATGATCAACGTCGGCCAGCCGGAAGGCGCGGCCATGCTCACCGACGTGCGCGAGATCATCGAACCCGAAATCGCGGCGCGGGCGGCGGCCCGGGTCGACGAGAAACAGTTGGCCGCCATGCGAGACGCGGTGGCCGCGATGGACGCCATGCCGGCCGATCCCGACGCCTACATCGAAGCCGACCTCGACTTTCATCTGGCGCTGGCCGAGGCCGCGCAGAACCCGCTGGTGCTGACGTTGATTGATTCGATTGTCGGGCTGTTGCGCGAGCAGCGCACCCGCATTTTCGACTCCGAAGACGGCCCGGCACGCGGCCAGTTCCACCACCGTCGCATCCTCCACGCCGTGGAGACGGGCAATCCTGATGAGGCACGTCAGGCCATGCGCGAGCATCTGCTGCAAATCCGAGAGGACTCGAGCGTGGGAGAATTGTTGCCCGAACCCATGGTCAACTCGGATCACTGACCTTTTCACGGGAACGTTTCCTTATGGCAAATCTTGGATACATCGGCCTCGGACTCATGGGCGGCCAAATCGCCAAGCGGCTGATTGACAAAGGGCACACGGTCATCGGTCATAACCGCACGCGTTCGAAGGTGCAGTGGCTCGAGCAGGCCGGCATGCGCTGGGGCCACTCCCCGCGCGAGGTCGCCGAAGCGGCCGACATCGTCTTTTCGATGGTCACCGACACCAAGGCCCTCACCGCGATCACGAGCGGGCCAGACGGGGTGCTGGCCGGATTGAAGCCCGGCAAGATCTACATCGACATGAGCACGGTGAGCGCCGCAGCGAGCCGCGATCTGGCGGCCCTGGTCGCCGAAAAAGGCGCCACGATGCTGGATGCGCCCGTGTCGGGCAACCACATCTCGCTCAAGAATAACGTCCTCGCCGTGATGGTGGGCGGACCGGAAGAGGCCTTTGAGCGCGTCAAACCCGTGCTGCTGGACATCGGCCCGAAGGTCACCCGCGTCGGGGCCAACGGCCTGGCGCTGGCGATGAAGATCGCGTCGAACCTGGGTCTGGCGGTGCAGATGCTCGCCTTCTGCGAGGCCATCCTGCTGGCCGAAAAAAGCGGCATCGATCGCGCGGTTGCGGTTGAGGTGCTGACCAACGCCGTGATTTCGTCGCCGATGATCAAGTACCGGGGCCCGTTCGTGATCACCCTGCCCGAGGAAGCCTGGTTCAACGTCAACATGATGCAGAAGGACATGAACCTCGCGCTGGCCATGGGCCAGCAGCTCAACGTGCCGCTGCCGACGACATCGACCACCAACGAATTTCTGACGGCGGCCCGTGCGATGGGGTACGCCGAGAAGGATTTCGCGGTGATGTTCGACGTGCTGGCGCAGATGGCCGGAGTGACGCGGTGAGCGCCGCGCTGGGCTTCGTGGGCCTGGGTGTGATGGGCGGCCACATGGCCAAACGACTGCTCGATGCCCATCATCTGGTGACCGGCAACGATCTGGTGGCGTCTAAAGCGGAGTGGCTGCGCGAGGCGGGTCTCCGATGGGCGGATTCCCCACGTGCGGTGGCCGAGGCCTCCGACGTGGTCTTTACGTCGGTGCCGAACACCGCGGCACTGAAGGCGGTGACGTCGGGACCCAACGGGATTCTGGCCGGGCTGTCGGCGGGCAAAGTGTATGTGGACATGAGCACGGTGGACGCCGCGGTGAGCCGCGAGATTGCCGCCTCGGTGGCCGCCACCGGCGCCGCGATGCTCGACGCCCCAGTGTCGGGCAGCGTGGTCACGATCCAGCAGGGCCAGCTCTCCATCATGGTGGGGGGGCCGCGCGAGGCGTTCGATCGGGTGAAGCCGATTCTGCAGGATATCGGTCCCAAGGTCACGCACGTGGGTGGCAACGGCCTGGCGGTGGCCATGAAGATCGCGGTCAACCTCAATATCGGCGTCCAGATGCAGGCGTTCTGCGAGTCGGTGCTGCTGGCGGAAAAGGCCGGCATCGCCCGCGCAACCGCGATCGAAGTGATCCTCAACAGCGCGGCCGCATCGCCCATGCTGAAGTACCGGGGGCCGTTCGTGCTGGCGCCCCCGCCCGAGATATGGTTTAACGTGAACATGATGCAGAAGGATCTCAACCTCGCCCTGGAGATGGGCCAACGGCTCGACGTGCCGCTGCCCTCGGCGGCGGTGAGTAATGAATACCTCACGGCCGCGCGTGGCATGGGCTTCGCCGAACACGAAATGTCGGTGATCTTCGACGTGCTGGCCCGCCTTTCGGGGGTCACCACATGAGCACCCAACGCCAAGGGCCGCAGCCCGATGCCGCACTCGACGCCGATCGCGCGCGGCAGATGTACTCGCAGATGGTCCAGATCCGCTGTTTCGAAGACACGGTCAAGGATCTCTACAAGCGGGCTCTGATGCCGGGGCTGGCACACCTGTATTCGGGTGAAGAGGCCATCGCCGTGGGTGTGTGTCACGCGTTGAGGCGCGACGACTACATCACCAGCACCCATCGCGGCCATGGCCACTGTCTGGCCAAGGGTGCCGCCCCCGATCGGATGTTCGCCGAGTTGCTCGGCAAAGAGGCCGGGTATTGCCACGGCCGCGGCGGGTCGATGCACATTGCCGATCCGGAGACCGGCAATCTGGGCGCCAACGCCATCGTCGGCGGCAGCGCGGGCATCGCGACCGGCGCGGCGTTCTCCGCGAAAATGCGCGGGACCGACGGCGTCGCGGTCTGCTTCTTCGGCGAAGGCGCGCTGGGCCAGGGTCTCTTTTACGAAGTGATGAACCTCGCGGGGATCTGGAAGTTGCCGGTGATCTACGTGTGCGAGAACAACATGTACAACGAGTACACGCACTACAGCGAGACCACCGCCGGCGACATTCTCGCCCGCCCGGCGGCGTTCGGCATTCCGGCCGAGCGGGTGAACGGCCAGGACGTGCGGGCGGTGTATGCCGCCGCGACCCGCGTGGTCGAGCGTGCGCGCCAGGGCGGAGGGGCGGCGTTCCTGCTGTGCGACACCTACCGGTACGACGGCCATCACGTCGGCGACATCAACCGCGCCTACTACCGGTCGAAACAGGAAGAGCACGAGTGGATGACCACCCGTGATCCGATCGACACGTTCGGCGAGTGGTTGTGCGCGCAAGGACTGTCCACGCCCGCCGCGCTTGAGGCCATCCGAGCCAGCGCCGGGACTTTGATTGAACAGGCGGCTCGTTTCGCGATCGACGCCCCGTATCCTTCGGCGGCCGATGTGCGGCTCCATATTTATGCCTGAAACTACACTACGCGAATTGACCTTCGGCGAAGCGATCCGGGAAGCCCTGGCCGAAGAAATGCGCCGCGACTCGCGCGTCGTCATCCTGGGCGAAGACGTCGCCGAGGCCGGGACCCCCTTCAAGGTCCTGTCCGGTCTGGTCGAAGAGTTCGGCACGACCCGCGTGATCGACACGCCCATCTCGGAAGCGGGCTTCACCGGACTGGCGGTCGGCGCCGCGATGACCGGCATGCGCCCGATTGCCGATATCATGTTCGGGGACTTCCTCACGCTCACGATGGACCAGATGGTGAATCAGGCGGCCAAGATTCACTACATGTCCGGGGGCAAACTCAAAGTCCCGATGGTCCTGCGCACCACGATGGGGGCGGCCAGACGGTCGGCCGCGCAGCACTCGCAGTCGCTGCACGTCTGGATGAGCCACGTGCCGGGCCTCAAGGTGGTGCTGCCCTCGACGCCGTACGACGCGAAGGGCCTGCTCAAGACGGCCATTCGCGACGACAACCCGGTGGTGTTCATCGAAGATAAGATGATGTACCGGATGAAGGGCCCGGTGCCCTCCGACGACTATACGATTCCGTTTGGCGTCGCCGACATCAAGCGCGCGGGAACCGACGTGACGATCGTGGCCACCAGCAGCATGGTTCAGACCGCGCTCGGCGCGGCCACGTTGCTCGAAGCACACGGCATCAGCGCCGAAGTGATCGACCCGAGAACGACGTCGCCGCTCGACCGTCAGACGATCATCGAGTCGGTCAAGAAGACGTCGCGCGCGGTGATCGTCGACGAGGGGCACCAGCAGTACGGGGTGACGGCCGAAATCGCAGCCGTCATTGCCGACGCCGCCTTCTACTACCTCGATGCCCCGGTCAAACGGCTGGGCGCGATGGATGTGCCGGTGCCGTTTTCGCCGCCGCTCGAGGATGTGACGGTGCCGACCGAAGCCGCAATCGTTGAACTGGTCCAGTCGCTCTTCACGAAGAGCTGAACGAAAGGGTGCACGATGAGATCGAGAACGCATGGCACGATGGCGGTCGATTGGGAGCGGCGGATTGATTTCGACCGGCTGAGGCGCGAGCGTCTGGCCCGCGTCAATGCCGAGCTGGAAAAGTCCGAACTGGGCTCGCTGCTCTGTTTCGACATGAACAACGTGCGGTACATCACGGCCACGCACATCGGCACCTGGGCGCAGGACAAGGCGAACCGGTTTACGTTGCTGGCCCGCGGCGCCGAGCCGATCCTGTGGGACTTCGGTTCGGCCGCCAAGCACCACCAGCTCAATTGCGACTGGCTGGGCGACCGCTCGCGGCCCGGCATCTCGATGCTGCGGGGCGCGATGACGCCGGAAATGGGCCGCGCCGAAGACGTCGCCAAGAAGATCAAGATCGAGCTCGAAGCCAGAGGCCTGCACAAAGAACCGGTCGGCATCGACATCATCGAACCGCCCGTCCTCTTCGCGCTGCAGAAGGAAGGCCTCACGATCGTCGACGGCCAGGCGCTGATGTCGGAAGTGCGCGTGATCAAGACGCAGGACGAAATTGCCCTGCTCAACACGGCCGCCATGATGGTGGATGCCGCGTACGACGAACTCTATCGCGCGATGAAGCCCGGCATGCGCGAGAACGAAGCCGTCGGCCTCGTGTCGAAGGTGCTCTACGACCTGGGTTCCGAGTACGTCGAAGCGGTCAACGCCATCTCCGGCGAACGCTGCAACCCGCACCCGCACGTGTTTTCCGATCGCAGCCTCCGGCCTGGCGACCCCGTGTACTACGACATCCTCCACTCGTACATGGGCTACCGCACCTGCTACTACCGCTGCTTCGCCATCGGCTACGGGTCGCATGCGATGGTGGACGCCTACAAGCGCTGCCGCGATTACCTCGACGCCGCCATCGATTTGATCCGGCCGGGCCGCACCACTGCCGACGTGGCCCGCGTGTGGCCGAAGGCCCAGGATTTCGGATTCCCGAATGAGGAAGCCGCCTTCGCCCTCCAGTACGGACACGGCGTGGGCCTGGCCATCTGGGAAAAGCCCGTCATCAGCCGCCTCGTGTCGCTCGACCACCCGTGCGAACTCAAGCCCGGCATGGTCTTCGCGCTCGAGACCTTCTGGCCGTCCACCGACGGCTGGAGCGCTGCCCGCATCGAAGAAGAGATCGTGGTGACCGAGACCGGCCACGAAGTGATCACCCGCTTCCCGGCCGACAAACTGATGGTGGCTGGCGCGCACTATGTCACCGTCGACGGGCCGCTGCCGACCACGCGCGAACACGAGAATCCGCCGAGCGAGCACGTGAAGGACATGATCCGAGCGAGCGCCAGCGGCGAAGCAATCAAAGGCTGAGGCGCACCATGGCGATTAGTATCGTGATGCCCGCGCTCGAAATGGCGCAGGAAACGGGCAAGCTCGTCAAGTGGTACAAGCAGGAGGGCGACGCGGTCGCCAAAGGCGATCTGCTGATGGCGGTCGAGACCGACAAAGCGGTCGTCGAGATCGAAGCCGACGGCAACGGCATCCTGTCGAACGTCCGCGCGAAACAGGACGATGTCGTGACGGTGGGCCAGGTGATCGCCTGGCTGCTGGCGCCGGGCGAGGCCCCGCCCGCCGATGCGGCTACGCCGGTCTCGGGCCGTCAGGCCACCGGACCGGCGGCGGTCCAGACCGCATCGGCCCAAGCCGATAGGCCCGCCAAGCCGTCCGGCGCGGGCGCCGAGCGCGAACTGCTGTCGCCCAAGGCTCGGCGGCTCGCCGCCGAGCTCGCGAAGGCGGCAGGCCAGGCGCCGGCCGCCGCCGCCGCCTCGCAGGCGGCCAGCGAAGCGCCCGGCCAGATCTGGCGCATCATGGCCGAACGCGTCACCGCCTCGTGGACCACGATGCCGCACATCTTCCTGACGCGCGATGTCGACGCCACCGCACTGGTCGCGTCGCGCCAGCGGCTGGCCCGAAGCGCGCAGGAAGCCGGACACGAAAAAATCACCCATACCGATCAGCTCGTGGCCCTGTTGGCCGGCGTGCTCAAAACCCACCGCCGCCTCAACGCGAGCTGGGTGGATCAGGGCATCCGGTATCATGACGACGTGAACGTGGGCCTCGCCACCGCGGTGGAACAGGGTCTGGTCGTGCCCGTCATCCACGGAGCCGACCGCCTGTCAATCGGCGACATCGCGCGGCGGCGCCGCGAAGTGGTTGATCGGGCACAGGCGGGACGGCTGCAGCCCGCCGATATCCAGCACGGCACCATCACCATCAGCAACCTGGGCATGTACGGCATCGACGCCTTTACCGCGATTATCAACGCGCCGCAGGCCGCGATTCTCGCCATCGGGCGCATCGGCGATCGCGTGGTCGCGCGGGACGGGCAGCCCGTGGTCTGCCCTCAGCTGACCATCACGCTGGCGTGCGACCACCGCGTCGTGGACGGAGCCCGCGCAGCCGAATTCCTGCGCGACTTCGTGGCGGCGATCGAAAGCTGTCACCTGTAGAGATCGCACGTTCGTCGGTTGAGCCGCGTCGGCGACGCTGGCGTCGCAGGTTCCCGGTGACGGGAATCCACGACGGCGCGCTCCTCTCGGCGACATCGGTCGGTCACGCTCGTGTGTGGACGCCTTGTGAGCCCCGGTTGGCCCTCAAGCGCGTCCAGCGGTCCTGTCCCCCTGGCGGTTCGGCGAGCGCGGGCGGCGTGTGCCGACCGCGGCGAGTTCCTGATACGAATCGGTCTAATACCTCGCTCGATAACGGAGGCAAACATGGCGCCAGGTGCTGACAAGAAGAAGAAACCGTTCTACAAGGTCCTGTGGATCCAGGTCCTCATCGGCATGGGGATCGGAGTGGTCCTCGGGCACGTCTATCCCTCCACGGGGGCCTCGCTCCAGCCCATTGGTGATGCGTTCATCAACCTGATCAAGATGATTATCGGACCGATCATCTTCGTCACGGTGGTGTCGGGCCTCTCCAAGATGTCGAACATGAAGGAAGTGGGGCGCATTGGCGTGCGCGCGTTGGTGTTGTTCGAAGTCGCCTCGACCATCGCCCTGTTGCTGGGCCTGGCCGTGGTGGTGCTCTACCAGCCCGGCGTCGGCATCAATGCGGACCCGGCATCGCTCAAGTCTGGCGTGGTGCCCGGTTCGGCGACGCAGATTCCGGGCGGCGTCGGCTTCTTCATGAGCATGATCCCGTCAACGCCCACCGCGGCGTTCGCCAGCGGCAATATCCTGCAGATCATGGTGTTCTCGATCCTGTCGGGTCTCGCGCTGCTGCGGATTGGCGAGAAGGGCCGGCCGCTGTTGACCCTGATCGAGACGGTGGGCGTGTGGCTCTTTTCGGCGCTCGCGCTCATCATGAACCTGGCGCCGATCGGCGTGTTCGGCGCGATGGCGTTCACCGTCGGAAAATTCGGCATCTACACCCTCATCCCGATGGGGAAGGTCGTGGGCGCGGTTTACTTCACCTGCATCGTCTTCATCCTGTTCGTGCTGGGGCCGGCGGCGAAGCTGGCCGGGTTCAGCATCCTGAAGTATCTGGCGTACATCAAGGACGAGATCCTGATCGTGCTCGCGACCTCGACCTCCGAAGTCGTGCTGCCCCGCCTGATCAAGAAACTCGAAGACGTGGGCTGCAAGGAAAGCGTGGTCGGCCTGGTCGTCCCCACCGGCTACTCGTTCAACCAGGACGGCTCGGCCATCTACCAGAGCATCTGCCTGCTGTTCATTGCCCAGGCGATGAACCTGCCGCTGACCTGGACGGAGATCATCACGTTCCTGCTGGTGCTCAAGGTGACCTCGAAGGCGGGCGCGGGCGTCTCCGGTTCGGCGTTCGTCGTGCTGGCGGCCACGCTGGCCACCGTGCCCACCGTGCCGGTTGCGGGGATGGCCTTGTTGATCGGCATCGAGCGGTTCATGTCGATGGCGCGCGGCACCACGAACATGATCTGCAACGGCGTCGTGACGATGATCGTGGCGAGATGGGACGGCGCGCTCGACATGGAGCGGATGAATCTCGTGCTGAACGGCAAGGCCCCGGCAGCATCAGCAGCCGAGTGAGCCTGGTCCGTTCAACAGATGAACCGATCCTGCCCGCGAGGATCTTGAAGAGGACTCGATTATGCGATTGATGGATAACGTGATTCTGCGCGCAATCGGTGTGGCCGCGTTGGCGGCCGTGGTGGCCGTGGGTTCCGCCGCGACGGCGATGGCGCAGCCGGCGCCCGCATCGGCGCCCGCACCCGCCCAGGCGGCCAGCGACGCCACGCCGACGATTCGCGTCATTTCGTTTGGCGGGG
Organism: Acidobacteriota bacterium; assembly: GCA_037133015.1. Lineage (GTDB taxonomy): Bacteria > Acidobacteriota > Vicinamibacteria > Vicinamibacterales > JAKQTR01 > JBAXOX01. The sequence goes on along the minus strand of JBAXOX010000006.1, from coordinate 90,367 downwards.
TGTCGACCGTGCCACTCCTGGTGGCCGAGGCTCAGGGTCTGTTCACCAAGTACGGCCTCAAGGTCGTTGTGGAGTTCACGCCGAACTCGACGCTGCTGCGCCAGGGACTGGCGGCAGGCAAGTACGACATCGCGCACGCCGCCGTCGACAATGCGGTCGCGATGGTCGAGACCGACGGCGCCGACGCCGTCATCCTGCAGGGCAGCGACGACGGAATGACCGAACTGTTCGTCCAGCCGACCATCGATTCGGTGGCCGCGCTCAAGGGCAAGGTGATGGCGGTGGACGCCCCCAACACGGCCTACGCGCTGCAACTGCGGAAGATCCTGCTCCTCAACGGCCTGACCGGCGCCGACTACACGATGAAGGCGGTCGGCGGGACCCCGCAGCGCCTGCAGGCCATGACGCAGGACAAGGAACTGGCGGCGACCATGCTCAATCCGCCATCGTCTATCCAGGCGAGGCGGGCCGGGCTCAAGAGTCTGGGTTCGGCGACCCAGCTCATCGGACCGTACCAGGGTGTCGGGGCCGTTGCGATGCGAACGTGGGCCAAGGACAACCGCGACGTCGTGGTCCGCTACCTCGCGGCGTACATCGAGGCGTTGCGCTGGTTCATGGCGCCGTCGCACAAGGCGGACGCGATCGCGCTGCTGACCACGGGCCTGAAGCTCCAGCCGGAGGTGGCCGCCGAAGCCTACGCGCAGGCGATGGCCAAGGGCGGGTTGGTCGCCGACGCTCGCCTCGACGTGGACGGCCTGAAGAACGTGTTGAAGCTGAGGGCCGAGATCGAGAAGCAGTGGCAGGGCACGCCGCCGCCGGCGGACAAGTACTTCGATATCAGCTTTCACACCGCGGCGCTGGCGAAACTGGCTGCGGGAAGCCGCTAGCGTCGGGGCGAAGTTCGGCGTTTCGGTCCTGAGGTCGCGGTGCGGCCGGGTGAGGCGCCCGGTCGCGTCGCGGCTCGGAGCCACTCAGTTTCCTGGGATTCGCTCATGGCAGATGGTCGCGATTTACTGGTCTGGCGAGTCAACGTGCGGACCCGGACCCTGACGCAGGAAGCGGTTCCAGCTACGTGGGACACGCTGGGCGGTCGGGGCCTGCTGGCGCGCATCCTGCTCGACGAGGTCGACCCGACCTGCGAGCCGCTCGGCCCCAAAAACAAATTGGTCTTCGCACCCGGCCTGTTGGTCGGCCACATGCTCAGCGCGTGCGACCGGCTCTCGATCGGCGCCAAGTCTCCGCTGTCTGGCGGGTTCCGCGAAAGCAATTCGGGCGGCAGCACCGGGCTGCATATGACGTCGATGGGCATCAAAGCGCTCATCCTCGAAGATTGGCCGGCTGAGCCCGGCTTCTGGATCCTGCACCTGAGTATGCGGGGAGCGTCGTGGGAACGGGCCGACGACCTGGTGGGCCTGGGCGTGTACGAGGTCGCACCGAAGCTGCTGGCGCGGTTCGGGAACAAAGTCGCTATTTCGCTCATCGGGCCTGGCGGCGAGCACCAACTCGGGGCGGCCGGCATCCAGAACCTGGACAAGGAGCGCGTGCCGTCCCGCATCAACGCCCGCGGCGGCCTGGGTGCGGTGATGGGTTCCAAAGCCATCAAGGCCATCGTGTTCGACGATGCCGAGGGGCAGAAGCCGCCCATCAAGGACGCGGTGGCGTTCAAGGCGGCGCAGAAAGCCTTTACGCTGGCGCTGTCGGTCCATCCCCAGATTCACACGTACCGCGACTACGGCACGGCCGCCAACGTGATGATGGTTGACGCGTTGGGCGCCCTCCCGACCCGCAATTTTTCGTCGGGCAGCTATGAGAAGGCCGAGGCGGTCAGCGGCGAGCGCGCACGCGAACTCATGCTCCAGCGCGGCGCGCCGTCAAATCCGTCGCACGGCTGCATGGCCGGCTGCACGATTCGGTGCTCCAACGTGTTCGGCGGCGAGGATGGTCACCAGATCGTGTCGCCGCTCGAATTTGAGACCATTGGGTTGTTGGGGCCGAACCTGGACATCGCGGATCTCGACGTGATTGGACGCCTCAACTGGCAGATCAACGACATGGGGCTCGATTCGATTGAAATCGGGGCGGCCCTTGGCGTGGCGTGCGAAGCCGGCCTGATGCCGTGGGGCGATGCGAATCGCGCCATGGAGCTGCTGCAGGAGGTTCGCCGCAACACGCCGGTGGGACGCATTATCGGCATGGGCTCGGTCGTCGCGGGCAAAGTACTCGGGATCGAACGCGTGCCGGCGGCCAAGGGCATCGCGTTCTCCGCCTACGATCCGCGAGCCATCAAAGGCACCGGCGTCACCTTCGCGACATCCACGCAAGGCGGCGATCACACGGCCGGCCTCACGCTCCGCGTCAAGATCGATCACCGCGATCCGAACGGACAGGTGGCCGCGTCCCGCACAATGCAGATCAACTGCGCCGGCTACGACACGCTGGGCGCGTGCCTCATGTCGGGCCCTGGATTTGCGACCGCGCCAGGCGTCATCCGGGATCTGCTCAACAGCCGATACGGCTGGAGCGTCGGAGACGATGTGCTGCAGGTGCTGGGCCGCGAGACGCTGAAGCTCGAACGGGAGTTCAACCGCCGGGCCGGATTCACGCATGCCAACGATCGGCTACCGGAATGGATGACGCGCGAAGCGCTTCCGCCGTTCAATACCGTGTTCGACGTCCCGAACGACGAACTCGACCAGATTTTCACCGATCTGGATTAGCGCCGCGATGCAGATCACCGTCAAGCTGTACCTGACGTTTCGGCTTGGCAGGTTCGCCAACCAGGTTCTGGCGTGTCCGCCCGATGCGACGGCGAGTCACCTGGCTCAGCGCCTGGGCATTCCCGACACCGAAATCGGATTGATCCTCATCAACACCCACCAGGCCGAACTCGAACAGCATCTGGTGGAGGGAGATACCATCGCCTTGTTCCCGATCGTGGGCGGCGGATAGCGATCCGGCACGCGGCGAGGCCGTCGAATACATCATGGACAACCGCGGCGCCCTGCGATCGTTTCTGTCCGAGCGAGCGGTGGACTGCGTCCTGGCGTGGGCGGACCAGGCCGACGCCATGCACCGGTTCCAGGTGAGCTGCGCCGACACGGAAGAGGCCGCGTTGGAGGCCGGCATCCTGCCGGCGCGCTATCGGCGCAACCAGCGCATGATCTCGACCGCGCAACAACTGACGCTCTTCCGGAGCACGGTGGCGGTGGTGGGTTGTGGCGGCCTCGGCGGATTCGTCATCGAAGAACTGGCACGGCTGGGCGTGGGCCACCTCGTCGCCATCGATCCCGACACCTTCGAGGAGCACAATCTCAACCGGCAGATTTTCTCGTCGCCGGCCACGCTTGGTCGCAACAAAGCCCTGGTGGCGCGCGAGCATATCGCCGCGATCCATCCTGGTGTCGAGGTGGCGCCACTGCAGGCGGCATTCTCGCGGGAACAGGCGGCCGACATGCTGACCGGCGTCAGCGTCGTGGTCGATGCCCTCGACAGCGTCCCCGATCGCGTGGCGCTCAGCGAGGCGTGCGAGGCGCTGCAGTTACCGCTGGTGCACGGCGCCATCGCCGGCTGGTACGGGTACGTCGCGACGATGTTGCCTGGCGACCGGACGCTGCAGCACATCTACAGCCGGGTCACCAGCCGCAGGGGGATTGAAGCCCAACTCGGCAACCCGGCGTTCACACCCGCCGTGGTCGCCAGCCTTGAGGTGGCCGAGGTCTGCAAGATACTGCTCGGCGTGGGGTCGCTGCTGCGGCATCAACTCCTGTGCGTCAATCTCCTCGACATGGAAATCGAGAACATCCGGCTGTGACGTCCCCCCGGGGGCCCTCGCCCAGGGTCTTCACTTCAACGTAATCCCGCCGAGATTCGGGACCGGGCCGCTCTGCGCCGGCACGATGGGGAGCAGGACGTAGGAGGCGTGGTCGCCGCCCACATACAGCGTGTTGTTTTTCAGATGATAGGCGCTGAAGTACCGGGCGCCGTCATGCGGCATCACGTCGATCCGGATGCGACTCCCCTTCTGGAACACCATGCTCGTCGGCCAGATATCCACCTGAATGGGCACGACCTCGCCGGGCTTCAGCTTCTGCTCCTCGTCGTGTGTGTGGTACGGGCGGTACGGCGTCGACAGCCTGGGATCGAGCTTGCGATGGGACACCTTGAGCATGCCGCTCACGGCGGTCTGCACCGAACCGTCTGGCATCACCTTTCGCAGGTAGGCAAACACATCCATGTCGTCGGTCTCCGACGACACCCACGTCACCAGGTTGATGTGGCCGGTAATCTCGACGTCCTCGGTGAGAGGCTCGGTCGTAAACGCGAGTGCAGGCTGACCGCGGGTTCCGCGACCCGCGGACGCGGGGCCAGCGTCGTAGGTGAGCTGGCCTGCCTGGCTCGGCGCGGTCGCCGACAACTTGACGTCGTGCAGCGCGTCCTTGATCACGCCGCCAGCGGACTCCGTCGTCAGGTAGTACTTGGTGTACTGGGTGCGCTTGATCGGCCACTCGTTCTCGAAGCGCCAACTGCACTCGGTGAGGCTGGTGCGAACGCACAGCTTCACGGGCGGCTCGTCCATGATGCCGGTGGCCATCCCCTTCAGCCAATAGTCGTACCAACGCAGCTGATCCATCTTGCCGCCATCCTGGTAGAAGTACGTGGTCGGCCCGCCGATGTGCAGCTGCAGCTTCTTGGTCTTCGACGCCGCACGCGCGAACAGTTCGACGTTGCCGCGCAGATGGCGATTGGTCCATCCCTGCCAGTTGCCCGCACTGTAGAAGGGCACCGTGATCTTGTCCATCTGGGCGCTCGCCTTGACCGTGGTCCACCAGGGCCCATCGAGCGGGTGGGTCATGTATTCATAGAGCAGGTTCTCGTTGAACGCCGCCACGTTGTCGACGCGGGTGTGCTCGAGCAGTTGCTTGCCCATCACGTCGAGCCACCAGTCGCCCAGATACGCCTTGTTGAAGATGCCGCCTTGAAACGTGCCCTCCCGGTACTCGTCGCCATGACCGGCCCACGGGATCATCGTCGTCAGGTGGGGCGGCTGCAAGCCGGCGACCGTAATCTGCGTAATCGCGTAGTAGGACACACCGGCCAAGCCAATCTTGCCGGTACTCCAGGACCGCCTGGCTGCCCATTCGATCGCATCGTAGTAGTCGATGGCCTCCTGCATGCTCTTGACGCCCGTATCGCCTGGCGACCTCCCCGTGCCGCGGGAGTCGACGAAGATCAGGACGTAGCCGCGCGCGACCCACCAGTCCGGTTCCGGTCGTTCCTGGTGGGTGAATGGCGACTGATGCGGGAGGTACTGCAGTTCCTTCTGATAGACGCTCAAGCACATGAGCACCGGGAACTTCTCTCCCGACACGTCGGGCCGGAAGACATCCGCCATCAAGTACGAACCGTCGCGCGTGGGAATGCGAACGTCTTTGTCGACGACCAGCTTGTACTTGGGCTGCGACACCTCGCCCGCCACAGCGACGCCTGGCGGACACGTCACTGCCAACAGGCCTGAGAGCATGACGAGTTTCACACAGCCCCGACGAATGTTCGCCGAGAGTCTACGGCCGATGGTCGACATTGGTCTCCCCCTGCACACGTGATCGTGACCGTGGCGCCGAGCCGGGCGCCAAGATGATCCGCGGCCGGATGCCACCGCATACCTTGGATGGTCCAGAGGCGGCACCGGTCCCGATAAGTCCGGAATGGCGGCTATGTTACTCCGCGACTCCCATCGCCGCTACCGAAAAGACCCGGGCGACCGCAGGCATCGGGCGCCCCACGTGATCGCCACGTTTGTCATGTCACGTTTGTCACGTTTGTCATTGACACCCTCCGAGTCGGGCGCATAATCACCGCTGGGCGCGGTGGGCGCGCCCTCAACACGAATCACCGATTCGCGCCGTGGATATTGCCAATCATGGGAGAGGATGACCATGTCCAAGTTTCACGCTGACCTCGACCGGCGGAAGTTCCTGAGATTGAGCGCGGCGGCTGGCGCCGCAGGCCTGGCCGGCTTGGTCGGCGCGCGGGGATTGAGCGCCCAGCAGCAAGGGTCTGGCGGGCTGGCGGGGCTCCCGGATGGGGTTGGCACGACCCCCTTCAAGCGGCCGTTGGGGGCGGTGGACTTTCTGGACCGCAAGGAATACATCCACAACATGGAGATTGTCGCGCACGTCGACGGCGCCAGCACGGCCGGAGGTGAGCCACTGATGTCGATGTGGGCGAGAGGGGCTCAGCGGCTCTTGCCGGTTGGACGGGCTGGCTGGATGGACGTCAGCAATGCGGCCAAGCCATCCGTGGTGGCGGTGAAAGACGGCATTTCGGGCTGCGTGGCCTACAACACGCGCCTCAAGAAATGGCTGATGGTGAAAACGGCGGCTCAGCCGAACACCTCGCCCAAGCCAGGGGAATTTCCTCACGGCCAGTTCGATGAGGAATTCCGCAAGAAGATCATGAGCTATGACGGGCTGAGGGGCATCCGCACCTACGACATCACCGACCCGCTTTCACCCAGGCTCCTCAATGAATTCTCGACGGGCTCGACCGGCCAGGGCTCGCACATGAATTTCTACGACGGCGGGAAGTACGGGTACCTCGAAGCCGGATTCACCGACCAGCTCCGCTTCGACAATTCCGGTCGCGCCAGCAGTTGCGGAATCATGGTCGTCGATCTGACGGACCCGGAGAAGGTGACGGAGGTGTCGCGCTGGCATTTCCCGGGGCAGATGATCGGCGAAGAAGCGGAGTGGAAAAAGAATTGGTGGGCCGGCAGCCAGGCGGCATGGTCGAGCAATCACGGCGCGGTGACGGTCCCGAAACGCGTGGAAGATGGCGGCACGGTCGGGTATTCGGGTTTCGGTCACTACGGGATGGTGATTTTCAATCTCGCCGACATCAAGAACCCCAAACCGTATTCGGTCGCGCGATGGGACTATGAGACGCTCGATGGCATTCCCTACCACACCTGCTACCCGATCCTGGCTCCACAGGGCCATCGGCTGCATAACATGCTGATTGCGATTCCGGAAGGGCACCTGCCCGACTGCCGCGAGCCGTACAAACCGCAACATCTCATCGACGTCAGCGATCCGCGCAACCCACGCTTCATCGGCCAGTTCCCGCGACCGGTTCCGCCGGCCGACGCCCCGTACTCGGACTTCTGCTTCGCGACAGGCCGCTTCTGTACGCACAACATCCAAAGCTGGGTGGCGCCCGGCAACTCGCGGCCCGAAATCACCGTGACGACGTGGTTCAATGCGGGCATCCGGATTCACGACATCTCCGATCCCACTCGGCCGAAGGAACTGGCCTACTTCATACCGCCACACCGTGGCACAGCGGAGAATTACGACAGTTGGTTCCGCGGCGATGCGGAGACGGTGTTTGTGGAATGGGATCGCAATCTCATCTGGTTCGGCGCACGCTCAGGCGCGTATTGTCTGACCAGCCCGGCGCTCGGCAAGCCGGTGCTGGAGCCGCGTGCCATCAAGAACTGGACGGCGCCGCACTTAAACGCGGGGTGGGATGGAAGCCGGGCGTAGTTGCGTGCCCGAGCTTCTGATAGCTGCCCAAAGCGACCTTCTGGTTTGTGGTCAGACCGTCGATCGCTGGTCAGACCACGTCCTTGACTTCGCGCGGTCCGGTGGTATAGTGGGCGGACCAATCGCGATTTCTATGGTTTGAATAGGTGGCTGGCTCCGGCGGCCGGCCGTTTTGTCCACGGAAAAGAGAGGTGCTATGAGCCCCACGGTCGGATCTCTCAGGAGCCTGCGCGGCGCGGCCGCACGAGTGCTCCCAGCGGCCGCCGCATCGCACGCGGCGACCGTCGGCCTGCTACTCCTGTTCATCCTGTTGATTGGCGGCGCTGCGACGGTGTCGGCGCAGAACGTGACCGGCACCATCCTCGGCGTCGTCACGGATAACACCGGGGGCGTCATGCCGGGTGTGACCGTGACGGGTAAAAACACCGGCACCGGGTTCACCAAGTCGGAAGTCACCGACGACCACGGGCGCTACGCGCTGCGAGCGATCTCCACGGGGCCTTACGAAGTGGCCGCCGAACTGCAGGGGTTCAAGAGGCAGTTGAAGAAGCTGCAGCTGTCGGTCGGCTCTGAAGCGACGGTCAACTTCGCGATGGAAGTGGGCGGCGTCGAAGAGACGGTGGTGGTCACCGGCGAGGCGGCCGTGGTCCAGACCAGTTCATCGGAAGTCGGCGCCCTGGTTGATCAGAAGATGATGCAGGAGTTGCCGCTCAACGCCCGCGACCTGCAGCAACTCGCGGTGCTGCAGCCTGGCGTGCAGTCCCGTGGCGCGTACGACGCGTCGTACGGCAACAACATCACGGTGCGAGGGTCGCGCCCCGAGCAGAACCGGTTCCTGGTGAACGGCGTCGACGCGATGACGGCGTTCGGCACATCGCCCCAGAGCCGCGGCAACATCATGATGGGCGTCGAGGGCATGCAGGAATTCAAGGTGCTCTCGAGCGACTACAGCGCGTCCTACGGCAACAAGTCGGGCGGCGTCATCACGATGATCACCAAGGGCGGCACCAACGAATTTCACGGCAGCGCCTACGAGTACCATCGCGACTCGGCAACCGACTCGGCCGGCTACTTCGACGTGTACGGCGTGCCGAAGCTCAAGCGCGATCAGTTCGGCGGAGCGGTGGGCGGCCCGATCCAGTCCGGGAAAACCTTCTTCTTCATGAACGTCGAGCGGTACACCCACGACAAAGCGCTCACGGTCAATTCCAACGTGCTGAGCGATGCCGCCCGCGCAGGGTGCATCACGCAAGGCGGGGTCCAGACCTGTTATCCCATCAACCCGGCCATCACCGGGTTCCTGGCGTTGATTCCGGTGGCCAATCGTGGCACGAATCCGAAAGACCCCAATATCGGAACCTACGCGAGCAACCCGCTCGAACACGTCAGAGAGACGTACTTCACGGCCCGGATTGACCGCCAGTTCAGCGCCAGTAACCAGGCGTGGGCGGTGATCACCTACGACGATTCGACCAACGTCTCGCCCACGATCAACGACTTCTACGCCAGAGGCGGGCAGAACACGCGGTACATCTTCAGCCTGGAGAACGTGCACACCTTCAGCCCCCACCTGATCAACAGCACGCGCTTCGGCCTGAATCACAACCGGATCTTCGACCTCCCGACGATCCTGGCTTCCAACATTCCGGCGCAGGGAGCCCTCAACAGCATCTACCTCACGCCAACGCCGTTCTACACCCCCGACCCCAAGGCCGGGCAGTCTCCCTCGTTGACCATTAGCGGCATCGACGATGCCGGCGGCAACGGCGATGGTCCGCGATGGGCCACGCAGTTCAACTACAGCTTCGATACGGAGTTCACCTACACGAAAGAGGCGCACTCCCTGAAGTTCGGCGGAAACTTCAGCTACTCGTACAACGACGGCGACTACGAAGACAACAACAGGCGCGGTCGCCTATCGTTCAGTGACGGCGCAGCAGGGTGCCCCGCGGGAACCCTGGGCATCACAGAGTTCATCACGGGCAAGTGCGCCCAGGTGAGCATCGTCGTGCCGGGCGGCATCGGCAGGCGCGTGTACCAGTCTCCGAACGCGTCGGCGTACGTCGAGGACACGATCCGCGCGTCCAAGACCTTCACCGCCACGGTCGGCCTGCGCTACGAAACGCTCCTGTACATGAAGGAAAAGTACGGCAACACTGCCAACCTGAGGACCGGGCCGATGCAGTCGGCGCCGCCCGACGTGGGCAACCCCCTGCTCAATCCGGACCACACCAACTTCGCGCCGCGCGTGGGGTTGAACTGGGACGTGTTCGGCGACGGCAAGACGAGCCTGCGCGGTGGCGGTGGAATCTTCTACAGCCAGATCAGCACGTTCAGCCTGCAGGAGACCAGCAACAACCCGCCGGTCAATACGCAGATCAACCTCCTGAACGTCTCGATGCCCTTCAACTTCGCGGCGAATACGGGCACGACGGTCGCCGACTTCGGGGCGGTCCAGTTCAATCCCAAGACCGCGCGTCTCTATTCCTATCACGTCGCCCTGCAGCGAGAACTCCCGTGGAAGGTCAGCGCGACCATCTCCTACGTCGGTTCCCAGGGCCGCAACCAGCCCGGCGGGAATATCGTCGCCAACAACTGGGGCAACCGGCGGTTCGGAACGCAGATTCAGTCGCCCGACGCGTCGGGCACCATGGTCACGCGTTGGTATTTCGACCCAACGCAGCCTGCCAATCCCAACCCCCTGTACGGCAACATCGGGTACGACCAGTGGATTTTCACGTCGAAATACAATTCGCTGCAGGCGTCGCTGACGCGTCGCATGTCGGGCGGCTTGTCGTTCGGCGCGAACTACGCGTTTACCAGCTGCTGGGATCAGATCTCGGGTGAGAACAACCGCGCCGTGGGAAACGGCGGCGGGAGCAGCGTCCTCCAGTACAGCCGCGATCTGAATAGCGGCTACGGGCCCTGCGCCTACACGAGCGTTCATGCCGCGGCCATCCAGACGACCTGGGAACTTCCCGGGAAGAGCCTGACGGGCGCGGTGGGTGCGGTCGTCGGCGGCTGGAGGTGGAGCACGATTACAACGATCCAGACCGGCGTCACCTACAACGTGACGACGGGATTCGGCCGAGCCGGGGAACAGGCAGCTGGCGTCAACTCCAGCGAGCGGCCCGACTGGGCGCCCGGATGCGGACCGTCCCAGGTGAACGTCGCGAATCCGGTCTATGGCGCAAACGGCAGTGGCGCGCCCATCCTGTGGGTCAACACGGCCTGCTTCGCGCTTCAGCCTCAGTACACCACCGGTGAGATCCCTGCCCGCGTCGGGCGCGGACCCGGGCTCTTCACGACCGACTGGTCGCTGACCAAGAGCTTCAACGTTGGCGGCGGCGGCAAGCGCATTCAACTCGAAGTCCAGATGTTCAACGTCACCAACCGTCAGAACTTCCGCGTGCCCTCCGCGAACCTGTGGTCGAACGCCAACACACGGCGCGGGACGGCCGGGTACATCACCGCGACGGTCACGGACCCGCGGCAGATGCAGTTCGGCGCCAAGTTCATCTTCTAAACGCAACACGGTCGACGGCCTCGGCGGGATTCGTTCCCCCCGGGGCCGTCGGTTCGTACGGCGTCAGTCTGGGTCCCTTCCATACGGTGTCTCTTCCGGATCTGACGATCATGAAACAACCGATCATCCCCGTGGGCGTCCAAGCCTTTTTGGCGATGGGCCTTCCGATGTCGGCCTCTGTGCAGCCCGCCGGTTCGGGCGGCGGACAGACGTCGAACGCCGACCACACGTCAGAGTGTCGCCCCATCGGCAGCGGTTACCAGCAGGATGGGGTTCGCGCCGACCGCCCGGTGTTTCGAGGAACCGCGTGATGGCTCAGTATGTGTTGCTTCCGCGCCTCTCGCAGGACATGACCCAGGGCCGGCTCGTGGAGTGGCTGAAGCAGGCGGGCGATCCGGTCAGCGAGGGCGAGCCGCTCGCATCGATCGAAACCGAGAAGGCCGTCATGGAACTGCAGGCGCCCCGCTCCGGTGTCCTCGCACATGTGTTCCTCAGGCCAGGCGACGATGCCGAGGTGGGAACAGCCGTGGCCATCGTGGCCGATGCGGGTGAGAACATCGATGCTCTTCTCTTGAGCCCACCGACGCCCCGCGGTGCGGCTGCGCGGACTCCGGCCGTGGCGCCCAGGGCCGTGCCGGCAGACCATGCCGAGCCCACCCCGGCGACCGGCGCCAGGACGCGCCAGCAGGTTTCTCCGGTGGCGCGCCGTGTCGCACGCGAACTCGGCGTCGACGTCTCATCGGTGGTGGGAACCGGAGCCGGCGGGCTCGTGACCGAGGGAGACGTACGAACGCTGGCCGCGCGGGGTCTGATTCCCGCGATCGACGAGGCGTCTGAAGATGTCGAGGTGATCCCGCTCACGGGTCGCCGTCGCCGGATCGCCGAGCGGATGTCCTTGAGTCGGCAGACGGCGGCCGACGTCACGACCGTCGTGGACGTCGACATGACGCAGGTCGTCGAACATCGACGAGACGCAAAACTCTCGTATACCGCCTACGTTCTGTGGGCCGCCTCCCAAACGCTGAAAGAGTTTCCCATCCTGAACGCCTCTCTGGCCGGGGATCGGATTCTGGTCAAGCGGAGTATCAACATCGGCGTGGCGACCGCCAACCAACAGGGACTCGTCGTGCCAGTGGTCCGCGGTGCGGACCGCAAGAGCGTTGCGGAGATCTCGCAGACGATCGACGCGTTGGCCGCCCGGGCGCAGGCGGGCGACCTCGCGCCCGAGGAGATGACCGGCGGCACCTTCACCATCACCAACTCGGGCGCGTTTGGGTCGCTGCTCTTCACGCCCATCATCAATTGCCCCGAGGTCGCGATTCTCGGCATGGGCAAGGTGGCCGACACGCCCGTGGCACGCGATGGCCACGTCGTCATCCGCCACGTGATGTACTTGTGCCTGTCATACGATCATCGGGTGGTGGACGGCGGTCCCGCGGTCCAGTTCATCAACGCCGTGAAGCGCCGACTGGAACACTGGCGAGAGGGAGAGGTGGGATGAGTTACTCCGCGCTGCTGACCGACCGGGACCTCGTTCAGATGTATCGCTGGCTCGTCCTGGTCCGCGCGTTCGAAGATCGGGTGTGTGATCTGTGGACGATGGCCAAGCTCATGGAACTGCCGCATGGCAGCCAGGGCCAGGAGGCCATCAGTGTCGGGGCCTGCTATGGGCTGCGCCGAGAGGATCAGGTGCTGCCGTCGTTGCGGACACGCGGCGCCTTCTTTCTGAAGGGCATCTCCACACGCATTCAGATGGCGGGCATGTTCAACAAGACCACCGGAGCCGCCGAGGGCCGAGCCTCGTCGCACCACATGGGTGACGCCAAGCGTGGCGTCCTGGTCGGCAGCGGCATTATCGGCGCCTCCATCACCGTCGGTGTCGGTGCCGCGCTCGCCCTGAAACTCCAGAAGACAGACCATGTCGTCCTGAATTTTTTTGGCGACGGCGCGGCCCAGCGAGGCGATTTCCACGAAGGCCTCAACTTCGCCGGCGTATTCAAACTGCCGGTGGTCTTCGTGCTGGAGAACAACGGGTGGGCCGAGATGACGCCGGTGGCCAAGCATTTCGCGGGTCAGGACTTCGCCTGCCGCGCACAAGGGTACGGCTTTCCCGGTGCGCGCGTGGACGGCAACGATATCTTTGCCGTGTACGACGCGGTGCAATCGGCCATAGCCAGGGCCAGAGCCGGCGAGGGCCCGACGCTGGTGGAGTGCGTGACGTATCGTCTGCGCGGACATTGCGAGAACAACCCGGTGGCGACGTGCCGGCCCATGGCCGAGGTCGAGGCCTGGCGCGCCAAGGATCCGATTCCCAAAATGCGAGGCCAACTGCTCGAGCGCGGCGTGCTCACCGACGCGACCGTCGCCAGCATTGATGCCGAGGTCGCGGCCGATATCGAGGATGCCATCGCGTTCGCGGAGCAGAGTCCGGCTCCTGACGTCAACGATCTCTGCAAGCACGTCTATGCGCCGGAGAGCGCGGATCTGGTGGCCGGGAGGCGATCGTGAGAGAAATCACCTACCGCGAAGCCATCAGGGAGGCGCTGCGCGAAGAAATGCGCCGAGACGGCAGCGTCTTCCTGCTCGGTGAAGACATCGCAGAGTACGGAGGCGTCTTCAAGGTGACCGACGGGCTGTTGGCCGAATTCGGTCCGGATCGGATCTTCGACACCCCGCTCAGCGAATCCGCGATTGTCGGAGCCGCCGTCGGGGCATCGCTGATGGGCATGCGGCCCATCGCCGAGGTGATGTTCGCGGATTTCACGACGGTCGCGATGGACGCCATCGTCAATCACGCCGCCAAGATGAACTACATGTCCGGCGGCGAGACGCCGGCTTCGTTGGTGGTGCGCATGGCGTATGGCGCCGGTCCCCGATGGGGATCCCATCACACCCAAAGCGTCGAATCGTGGCTCACCAACGTCCCCGGCCTCACCATCGTGATGCCCACCAGCCCGTACGACGCCAAAGGACTGCTGAAGGCCGCCATCCGCACGCCGAACCCCGTGATCTTTCTCGAGCACAAGCTGCTGTACGGAAAGAAGGGAGAGGTGCCGGAGACCGAGTATCTCGTGCCGCTGGGCGTCGCGGACGTCAAGCGAACAGGGGACGCGGCGACGGTCGTGGCCAGCGGCCTGATGGTGGACCGGGCGCTCGGCGCGGCGCGAGCCCTCGCGGCGGAAGGCGTCAGTATCGAGGTGATTGATCTGCGCTCCCTTCAGCCACTGGATGAGGACACGATTCTCGCCTCCGTCGAGAAGACCGGGCGGCTGGTCATCGTGCACGAGGCGCCCGTGCGCGGCGGTTTTGGCGGGGAGATCGCGGCTGTCGTCGCCAACAAGGCTCTCGGATTCCTGGACGCGCCCATCCAGAGGGTCGGCGCACCCTGGACGCCGGTCCCGTTCGGCCAGACACTGGTGGACGCCTACGTCCCGGCCGAAGCCCACATCGTCACCGCGGTGCGTGCCACCCTGGGAGCGGCCGGAGTGTGAGTCCTTCTCCCTGAGCCCGCGAAACTCGCGACGGTGTCGATCCGCGCCCGCCGCGACTCGACACGGCGGGTTCGATCCTTTTCACGCGCCCGACGCATCTCTGGCAGCTTCGCGGCCAGCAATGCGACCGAACACCATGACCCTCGGCAGGCCGTGCAGTTCGAACCCCCCTGCCACTTCTCCGGCGGCGTAGAGCCCGGCAATCACCTTGTCGTGAATGTCGATCACCTGACATTTCGTATTGGTCTTGAGGCCCGTCTGCGTGTCGTGGACGATGGGCGTTGACCAGGCGGCGTAGAACGGCGGCGCCTGGATCTTGTACTTCGGGGCCGGCTTGCCGAACTCCGGGTCTTTTCCCTGATCGACGTGCGAGTTGTAGGTGGCCACGGTCTGCTCGAGCGCCCTGGCCGGCAACGGCTCGAGTTGATGCGGATTGACGATGCGGGCTGCCAACCCGGCTAGCGTCTCTGCGCTGAAGAACCAGCCATCGGGATCCACCTGCGGAGGCATCGGGATCCATTTCTCGCGTTTCACAGCCTCCGAATCGAAGATCGCCCAAATCGGTCCTCCGCCGTTCGCCTTCTTCCCTCTGCCCAGGTTGCCGTTCGTGCCGAGACAGGCGTTGATAAAGGCGTAGGAGTCGTCGGCCTCGTTCCAGAATCTCACTCCCACTTGATTGACGAGGATGACGTTCTGGAAATCCGTCACGGTCAGACCTGAGGCGCGAGCCAGATGGAACACGGGGCTCTCGGGCTTCCACTTCAGGTTGACGTACCCCCACCGACATCCGATGTGCTGGGTCTTGGTGACGGCCTTGTCGTTCTCGCTCGCCTGGTTGCCCGTCGCCCACAACGCCGCCCCGAGCTCCATCGCCGCAATTTCCCCGTCGGCATCCTGCCTGGAATAGGGCAAGCCGGCGGTCTGGTACTCCTCGGTGAGTCGCGGGTCGAACATCCGCCGGAACGCGACATTGCTGCTGTGGCCGCCGGTGGCGAGAACGACGCCCTTCCGGGCGCGAATCGCGACGTCCTTGCCGCCGACCGTGGCCACGATCCCGACGACTTTTCCCGACGAGGACTTCTCCCGGACGAGGCGGGTCATCTTGTGCCGCAGCAGAAACTCCACGCCCTTGGATCGCGCGCTCTTCTCGAGCGGCCTGACGATGCCGGATCCGGCGCGACCGTTGATCGTTTCCTTGAGATCGGTCGAGTAGACCGTCGCGATCAAACGCCTCGGCACGCTCCCGCCGTTCTCGATGGTCGGCTCGCGATCCTGGAACGTGACGCCGTTGTCGATCATGAATTCGACGGTCGTGAGGTTCTCGTCGGCCCAGACACGGATGAGATCTCGATCTCCGAACTTGCCTTCGGGAATCTTGTGATTGGTGTGATCCAGGTAGACCTGATCGGCCGAGTCGCTGATGCCGTACTTCTTCTGGAGCCTGGTTCCGCCGCCAAGCGGAAGAATGCCCCCGCTCACCATGGCGTGGCCGCCAATGTCGTCGTTCTCCTCGATCACGATGACCGATGCCCCCAGGTCGCGTGCCGTAATCGCCGCCGGCAGCCCCGCCGCCCCGGCGCCGACGACGACGACGTCGGCGACCCGGTGCCACTTCATCTGGGCTGCTTGAGCGGCCGTCGCCTCGCGCGGGCCGAACCCGACCGCCGCGATCGCGCCCACTCCGGCGGCCGAGCCTTGCTTGATGAAGTCTCGCCGGGTTCTCGACGGCGACGCGCGCTTCTCGCTCATGCTCCGCTCCTTTGTGGTGATCAGGTGCCGGCGGCGAGGATACGCCCCGGTCCCACCTGCGTCAAGAAGCAGGCGGGACGCAGTGGTTAACTAGCTCCGGGACTTCCAGTACCCTGGTCGACGCTTCAAATGAGCCGTCGCGACAACGACGATCTCGTCCTGGCGAATCCGGTAGACGATTTGATAGGGGAAGCGGGATACGAGCAGCCGGCGGGTCATCTGATCGGCGGAAACCGGATTCCCGGCTTCAGGAGTCAGGGCCACCCTGTCAATCGTCCGTGCGATCTCGTCCAGGAAGTCGGCACCGAGACCCTGGCGTTTCGAGTCGTACCACCGAACCGCATCGGTGAGTTCAAGAGACGCGGCCGAATGGACCCGGATAGGGGTCGTCACCGACCGAGGACGTCCCGTTCAATTCGTCGGCGGACGTCATCCCAGGGCTCCAAGACGACCGTGCCGGCTTCGATGGACGCCACGCGCCGCTCAATCTCGGCGGCCCACTGAGCATCGGCATCGCCATCGGCCGGGCCGTCAAGGCTGGCGAGTAGTTCGGCGGCCAATTCGGCGCGAGCGTCGTCGTCAAGGCGCAGGGCGTCGGCCAGGACGGCGGCAATTGCGTGAGTCATGATGAGGCAATTCTACGCCTCCACGGACCGCCCAACAAGCGCTCGTAGCAGCGCTGCAACGGCAAGCCTCGATGGAGATGTTCCCCGTTCACAAGTTGATGGTTGAAGGTCGTTGAGCCGGGCCTGCACCCCTTGAGTCCGGCCACCGCCTGGGGCGATGCGCAGGAGGCGATTCGATCTGGCTTCTGAGGGCGCATTCTGTGGTACAGTCCCGGCCCAGAGCGCGCACCCCACCCGCACGGCGCACCACGACGCCGTCCGGCGGCTCGCACGCCCGATATCGACGTTCCCGACATGCTGGAGCCGGTAGGCGAGGCAGAAGAGGCCTGTCCGGCGAAGCGCCACATTCCCGACCGGCGGCGCCTGCGGCACAGGCGCCGCCAGGCGTCGTCGAACACCGTGTGATAACGGAGAACGTGCATGGCCGAGGCCACTCCCACCAGCAAGACGTCGCACCGCGGCACGATGACGCAGGTCGTGGTCGGCATTCTCGCCGGCATCGTCCTGGGCTACTTCTATCCGCAGGTCGGCGCGGCGATGAAGCCAATCGGTGACGCCTTCATCAAACTGATCAAGATGGTGATCGCGCCGATCATCTTCGTCACGGTGGTCGGTGGTCTGTGCCGCATGTCCAGCCTGAAAGAGGTCGGCCGAATCGGGGTGAGAGCCCTGATCTACTTCGAGGTCGCCTCGACCATCGGCAACCTCATGGGGCTCGCCGTCGGGCTGGCGTTCAAGCCGGGGGCGGGCTTCAACGCCGATCCGGCCCTGTTCGATCCGAAGGCCGTGGCGGCCTACACGGCGCCGGCGTCCAAGTTGAGCGTGGCCGGATTCGTCCTCGACCTGATCCCCAACACGATCGTCGATGCGTTTTCCGAGGGCCACGTGCTCCAGGTCGTGCTGTTCTCGGTGCTGTTCGGGATGGCGCTGCTGAAGGTTGGCGATCGGGGCAAGCGGGTCGTCGAGTTGCTGGATGGGCTGTCGGCGGCGCTGTTCGCCGTGCTGCGCTTCATCATGTACCTCGCGCCGCTCGGGACGTTCGGCGCGATGGCGTTCACGGTCGGGGCGTACGGGATCCACGCGCTGATGCCGCTGGCGAAAGTCGTCGCCACGGTGTACTTCGGCTGCATCGTCTTCACGCTCGTGATTCTCGGCGCGGTCGCCCGCGTCGCGGGCTTCCGTATTCTCAAGTTCCTGTCGTACATCAAGCAGGAAATCCTGATCGTGCTCGCCACGTCGACCTCGGAGGTGGCACTGCCGCCGCTGATGACCAAGCTCGAGCAACTCGGATGCCATCGCAGCGTCGTCGGGCTGGTGACGCCGACGGGATACTCCTTCAATCAGGACGGCGGAGCCATCTTCCAGGTGGTGTCGACCCTGTTCATCGCGCAGGCCATGAACATCGATATCGGGTGGGCCGAACTGTTGACGTTCATGGCAGTCCTGCAGGTGACGTCGAAGGGCGGGGCCGGCGTGTCTGGCTCCGCGTTTGTCGTGCTGGCCGCCACGATCGCGTCGCTCGGCACCGTGCCGGTCGCCGGCATGGCGCTGCTGCTCGGTGTCGAACGATTCATGTCGATGGCGCGGGCCACCATGAACGTGATCGGCAATGGCGTCGCGACGGTCGTCGTGGCCAGATGGGACGGCGCGCTCGACGTGGCGCAGATGGAGCAGACACTTGGGCTGACGCGAAGCGCTGCCGGGTCGTCGGCCGACTGACGCGCGCGACCGGAGGCACGCGGCTGGAACATCGAGGGAGGATCGTACACATGGCGCTGACCGACTACGCGGAGAAGTTCAAGACGATTCGGATGCGCCGCGAGGACGGCGTGCTCGAGATGACCTTGCACACAGACGGCGGCTCGCTGCGCTGGGGGCCCGTTGCCCACGCCGACCTGGTGCAGGCGCTGCTCGACGTGTCGCGCGACCGCGACAACCTCGTGGTCATCCTGACGGGGGCGGGCGACGAGTTCTCAGGGCCGGGGATCACGCCCAACGTCCCACGCGCGGTGGCCAAGCTGTCGCCCGACGCGTGGGGCAAGCTGGGCTGGGAATCCAAGCACCTCATCATGAACATGCTGGATATCGAGGTGCCGGTGATCTGCGCCCTCAACGGCCCGGCGCTGCGCCACGCCGAGTTGCCGCTGCTCTGCGACATCGTCATCGCCTCCGAAACGGCCGCATTCCAGGATTCGGCACACTTTGCCGGCGGCCTGATTCCGGGAGACGGCGTTCACGTCATCTTTCCCCTCGTGATGGGCACCATCCGCGGGCGCTATTTCCTGCTGACCGGCCAGAGGATTGATGCGCCAGAAGCGCTGCGGATCGGGCTGGTCAACGAAGTGTTGCCGACAGCGCAGGTCCTGCCTCGCGCCTGGGAACTGGCGCGGCAGATCCTCCTGCAGCCCGACTTGAACCGCCGATATACGCGGGTGTTGATGACGGAGCACCTCCGACGCCAGATGCACGAGTTGCTCGGGATCGGTCTGGCACTCGAGGGTCTGGGCATCGTGCAGTAACCTGCCCGGCATCGACAAGGACGGCCACTGATGACGATTGCATTTCTCGGCGCCGGACACATGGCGAGCGGCATGATCGGGCGCCTGCTCGGTGCCGGCTTCAGCGTGACGGTGTACAACCGCACCATCGACAAGGTGCGACCGCTCGAGGCGCTCGGCGCCAGGACCGCCTCCTCGCCGCGCGACGCGGTGCGGGGCGCGGATGTCGTGTTCTCGTCGATGAGCGACGATGCGGCATCGCGTGCGGTGTGGGCTGGCCCCGACGGCGTCCTGTCGGCGGCCGTCTCGGATCGGTTAATCGCGATCGAATGCTCGACGCTGTCCCACGACTGGGTACTCGAACTGGCGGGACTGGTCCGCAAGCAGGGTCTGCGCTATATCGACTGCCCCGTCGCGGGCCGGCCCTACGCGGCCGCCGCCGGTCAACTCGTGATCTTCGCTGGCGCGGAGGCTACCGACCTCGAGGAGATCCGTCCGGTGCTGGCGCCGTTGAGCAAGGAGATCTTTCATTTCGGGCCGGTCGGATCGGGTACCGCATTCAAGTTGATCTACAACCTGATGGGGGCGACGCAGATCGCCGCGCTCGCCGAAGGGTTGGTGGCGGCCGAAGCCGCCGGCATCGACCTGGTGAGCGCCGCCAAGGCGTTTTCCACGGGCGCCACCGGGAGTCCTCACGTCGTGCGCCACGCCGCCTTCATGGCAGAAAACCGCCACGAAGATCCGCCGGCGTTCACGGCTCGAGGGCGGCTGAAGGATTCGACGTACGGGGTGACCCTGACCGAGAAGCTCGGTTGCCAGGCCATCCTCGGCCGCGGCACCATCGCCCTGTTCGAGCAGATGGTCGAGGCCGGCCTGGTTGCGGCCGCCGACAGTCGCTTGTTCGAGACGGTCCGCGCGCGCCGCCGGAGCGGCACACGATAGTCGGATCGCCGGTCTTCTACGGAGCCGCCCGAGGTCAGATCACGTCTTGCCGGCCGTCAGCTGATCGATGCTGCCACCAAAGTCCTTGAGCATCGCCGCGGCGGCATTCCGGCCGGGATTCCCGTTGACCGATCCGCCCGGCCTCGTGCACGCGCCTGTCTGGTACAACCCGGTGATGGGCATCCGGTAATCACTCCAGCCTGGCGCCGGACGCAACTCCCCTGCCTGTCCCGGGCCGTCGTACCCCGCATGCGCACTGCCATGCCAGAAGTGACGATTCAGCCGCTCGAGATCCACGGGGCTGACGATGTAGCGGGCGAGAATCTTGTCCTCGGTCAGGTTGGGCGCCAGCCGCCGCAGCGTGTTCAGATACGCGTCGGCGACCTGGTTCTTGAGCGTCTCCCACTTTTGCGGACCCTGCTGAATCGCATAGGGCTGGAATCCGTTGATCTTCAACGTGTGCATGCCGCCGGGCGCGCGGGAGGGATCGGCCACCGTCGGGCAGACAATCTGCAGCGGCGGATCGTCGGTGGCGATTTGCCCATTGGCGTCATCGAACTCCAGCCGCAGGAGGCGGGCCGGATTCACCAGCGTGACCGATTCGCATGGCGAGAGCGTGCCGCCCTCCACCGGATACTTCGGCGGCTCCTTGACGGCGTAGTGCGCGATGAACATGGCGACTTCGGGCCTCCAGGCCGCGATGTTCTCCACGAAATCGTCGGGCCAGAGTTCTCGCGGCGCCATCTCCACCAGGTGTTTCACGTGAAGCGTGGAGAGTACGGCCTTGCCGCCGCGGTAGCTGCTGCCATCGGCGCACTCGACGCCGACGCAGCGTGTGTTCTCGATGATCAGGCGGGTGACCTGCTTGTTGGTCAGGACCGAGCCGCCATGGGCGGTGATGAACCGGGCGAGCGCCTGCGCGAGGGCGTCGGATCCCCCGACGGAAATGGCCCGTCCGGCGCGCCCGGAGCTCACGATCGACATGCCGGCGCGGTAGCTGCTGGGTTCGCAGGGCGGGTCGCCGCCCAGATGCCCAGCCGCCAGCGCGAAGGCGCGGCAGCGGCTGTCCTCGAACAGATGGCATGCCATCTCGTAGGCGGACATCTTCATGCGACGGCGCCAGATGTTGCCCTTGGGATGCTGGGCGAGCTTCTCCTCGCTGCCCAGCAGCGGCCGCACCTCCTCGAGCTCCGCGGCCATGCGCCTGAACGCCTGCCCGTCTTTGGCGTTGATCCGATCGAAGCCTCGCGCGGTGCGCTCGAAATCTCTCCAGATCGTGAGGTAGCTGCCGTCAGGAAACGAGATGTGCATCACCGGATCCGGCACGAGGTAGGACAGGCCGTGGCTGGCGAGATCCAGATCCTTCATGAAGGGGCCGGTCTGTATGCCGCCGTGCACGCTCGACGCCAGATCGTGTTTGAATCCGGGCAGCGTCACTTCACCAGTGGCCACGCCCCCGCCGATGCGCGGCTGATCTTCGAGCACGACGCAGCGATAGCCCGCCTTCGCGAGATACGCGGCCGCGATCAGGCTGTTGTGGCCGGCTCCCGCCACGACAATGTCGGCCCGGTCGGGAGACGGCGCGGGCTTGCCCTGATGCGCCGAGACGCGAAGAGCGGCCAACGGTGCCAACGCCGCCGCACCCTGAATGAATCCACGCCGCGTCATCGTTGTCATGCGTTCCCTCCAGGGACACGCCGGACTGCCTGCGTCGGTCGACGTGGCAGACCGAGGGGGTGAAAGTCGCACGTGGGCGACTGAATGGGCCGGCGCACTTCAGCCCAGTGTATGTCCCGCGTGTGATCGACGCTGAAAGAGCTGACAGAGCTGACAGAGAAGATGCGTTCGTCGCCGACATTCTCGCGCCGGCGCGGCTGAACCCTCAATGCACGCCAACTATATATCCGCGAGGTCCGACCGGTGTCAACGACAAACGGGACGGGTGTCGCCGGCATGGCGTTCCCCCACGCCGGCATCCCCTTCCTCGCTTACGCATCCCACCCCGCATTGAGATGGGGCCTTGTCCAATGCGAGATGACCCGCGGCTCCAACACCGGCTCGCCCAATGCCGGACACGACAGGCAATACGATCCGGCATGGGTGCCCAGCCAGATCAGGTTGCGATCCCACTCGATGAACACCGTCTCCGAATCTCCCCTGAACCAGGTGGCATAGTCTTCCAGCTTGCCGCCCCGCGGCGGGATGAAATAGGCGACCTCCCTGGGTTGCGTCGGCTCGGAGATGTCGAAGACCCGAATCCCGGCGTTGAAGAACGACAGCACGACGATGTCCGGTCGCGCCGTGCCGGGCGCGACCCAGCACTGGATATTGTGCGAGCCGAACCGTCCGCGCGACAGGCAGAAGTCGGCATAGGGCGCGTCTGCGGGCGGTTTGGGACGGGGAAACACGCCGATGACGCGTGGCTCCCGCGGATTCTTGACGTCGACGATCTGAATCGACTTGTAGGGCTCGCGGCAGTCCGATAGCAATGTTTCGGGAACGCCGATCACCAGGTTCTGCAGTTTGGGGTGGCTGCTGTCGGCGATGACGGGATAGCACGTGTGGTACGGACAGCCGCCGAGCGTTTCGTAATCCCATCTGGCGACGCCGTACGGTTTCGGATTCTTGATGTCGGTGAGGTCAAAACAAATCATGCCGAAATGGCCGAAGCCTCCGTAGCCAATCGTGCCGCCGTCCTCGACGCGCACCGGCACGGTCGGACCGCCGTGGGACACCACCCAGGCGCACTGGCTGTCAGCGAACCAGTATTTCTTGTAGTCGTCTTCCTCCCCCATCATCTGCCCCGGGACGTGGTAGCGCGAGACTTCCTTGACGTTGGCCGGATCGGTCAGGTCCACAATCATGAGCCCGGACCCACTGGCACGCCCGACATCCTCGGTCCGGAGTTTGTCCGACCAGCCGGCATCAAGGTACCCGTATCGCCCGCCATCGTAGAAGTTCATGTGGGTGCCGACACCAATTTTGCCAGTGCTGAACTCGCTGAGCAGACTGGGTTCGATCGGATTGGTGATGTCGTAGACTCGGATGCCCCTGAGGCCGGTGTAGCTCTGCAGCCGCCTGTGGATCTCCGGATCGAACTGCCCGAGGGGGGCCTTGGGCGTGCGCTCGGCATGCGGCTCGGTCGCCGTCGCCACCATCAGCCACTTCTTCAGCTTCGTGTTGTAGGCGACGCAGCCTCCGATCCGGCTCTTACCGGTGCTCAGAAAGGCCGGCTTGGTCGGATCGCTCACGTCAACCCAGCCCGTGCCGCTCGGCAACAACCGCTGTCGACCCTTCGCCCACATCGCCATGAGGGGCTCGCCACCGGCGGTCGCGTGGTCCGGCAGGTACGAGATGACCTTCATGTTCGAGATGTACTGCCCCTGGTCGAGGTAGTTCAGCGCTCCCATGGGCAGACGGAACGGAATGACGCCTCCGCCTGGAGCAATCCCCGTGAATTGAGCCGCCGCGTTGGTAGCACCGGCCAACCCCAGTGCGGCGCCCGCAGTGCTTTTGAGCAAGGCCCGGCGGCTGATGAGATGATCGCGGGCTTGGGAAGGTCGTTCGGATGGAATCGGATTGTCCTTGGACATGTCGAGTTCCTCTCTGTGGTGATCGGTGGACCGTCAGTAGATCACGTTGACCAACGCGGTCTGCGGTGGCGCAGGCAGGCAGGCCACCTCGTCGGCCAGATGATCGATGCGCCGCACGGCTTCGAGCGCGGGCTCGCGGAGCTGGTTGGCCAGGGCGCGATCGAGTCGGGACGCGGTGCCTCCTTGGTGGAAGTTGGTGATCGGCGTGGTGTTGCTGTAGCGAATGCCGCCCAGGTACTCGCCATCCATCACAAATACGCGCACATCCCAGAACCGGCCGCAAAACGGCGTCGGCCGCACACGCTCGCAGAGCACGTAATCGCCGGTCCAGGGGAGCGGCGCATCTCCCGGATCTCCGACTTGTACGCCGAAACCGCCCCAGCCGACGCGCGGCTTCAGCACATATCCATGCGCGAACACGTCCGGATGCGCCTCGATGACCACGCCCGCCGCTGCAGGTGTCGCCACCCGGAACGAGCGCGCCGTTCTGAAGTGCGCGCTGCCCGAGAAGTATTCGGCGTAGCTGGCTTTATCGCGCACGATGGTCCATGCGCAGTTCGGATTCACGACGAGCACGCCGGCGCGTTCGTAACTCCACGGCAGACCGTACCACCAGCGAAAAAGGCTTCCAGGCTGGATGCGACGGCCATCGCGGGCGGTCAGCGTCGTGCGCGTCTCCTGATTGTCTTCGACGTCGCAGACGATGGGCTCGCACGCCAGATGTGCCGCGAGGTGGCGCCCGATGAACGGCGCGTCTTCGCCACCCTCCGGAAACGGCTCCCCTCGGCGCCACAGCAGGCAGGGCGGCCCGTCGCAACGATTTATCCTGGCCGCGATCAACTCGAAGGGACGGTCGTCGCCGAACAGGTCGAGGTACTCGGTCATCATGTGCGACGACCGATTGGCATCGAGCAGCACGGGCACGCCGTCGCTGTCGATCATGAAATCGAGCCCGGCCCACAGGTAGTGGCGAACCGGAACCTCGCTCATGGCCCGCCCTGAAGGTCGTCACCGGCGGCATACCGAGTCGGGTCGATCACGCCCGCGGTGAGGAACGCGGCCCGTCGTCGGCCGCATTTGATGCACCGGCCGCACTGCTGGTCGCCGTCCGGGTCGATGCACGACCAGGATGCCGCCAACACGGCGAGGTCGGCCTGTTGGATCACCTGCGTCTTGCTCATCTCGATAAAGGGCGTCAACACCCGCACGCGCATCTGCGTCGCCATGCTCAGCAGGGTCTCACTGGCGTCGAAGAAAGCGCGGGACCCATCCCCGAAATGGTTGTCGGAGGTCGTGCCCGTCGCCATCACCAGTTCGGGCGCATCTCGAAAGTGCGTGGCCGCAGCCGTCAGCAGCGTGATGTTGCGCAGCGGAATCTCCAGCAGCGCCGGGTCGTCGGTTGATGTCGGAATGCCCCGTCCCGTGATGCCCCAATGCGAGGCCAGCACGTCAGCCAGCCCATACTCGACTTCGACGATAGGCTGCAGGTTGGGCCGAGCGAGCCGCGCGCAGCACCGTCGCAAAGCGGCTGACTCGTGGCGCTCCCAGCCGAAACCGCACCGGACACGAAGCGGTGTGACCACCGCGCCTGCACCGAGCAACGCCGGGATGAGCGCGGCCGTTTCGATCCCGCCGCCCGCCAGCACGATCACGCGGTCCCCGGTCGTCACGTTCGCCACGCGCACCAAGGCGGTATCGCGCGTCACTCGGGCATGCCCTTCAGCGCGAGCAAGGACAGCGGATCGACCGCCGCGCTCCCCCATCGCAAGGTCCAGTGCAGATGAGGGCCGGTCGCGCGTCCGGTCGCCCCAACGGCCCCGACCCGCGTTCCGCGATCGACCAGATCGCCGGTCCGGACGTCGGTGTGCGACAGGTGTGCGAGCAACGAGAACAACCCCAATCCGTGGTCGATGAGGACCGTGTTGCCGGTGTAATAGAGGTCCTCGGAGAGCACGATGCGCCCCGCGCCGGGCGCACTCACCGGAGCGCCGGCCGGACTGGCGAAATCAGCCCCGCGATGGGATCCGCGCGGCTGACCATTGAAGACGCTGCGCTGGCCGAAATTGAACGCGGGCAACCCGTCAACCGGCGCCACGAACGGTCCTCGCCACAATCGTTGTGCAGACACGACCGCCAGCAACTCGACGAGCCGCTTCTGCTCGCGATCGATGCGCCCGACCACGGCCGCAGGGGGCGTGACGAATCTGGCATCCACCGTCAACCGACGCGCCCCAAATCGTTTTGGTACGACCACGATCCGGTGAACCAGTTGCACGCGCTCCCCGTGTATCCGAACCCCGATCGACACGTCTTGCGGGCCGGGGGCCGTGTCGAGATCGATGCCCGCAAGCAGGTGCCAGATCGCAGGGGTGTCGCCAGGAAACGCTGCGGCGGGGCGGCCGAATGCGATCGCGTCCACCGCCTCGATCGGGTCGGGGCCGGAAATGGTGACCAGCAGAATCTCGCCTGGCGCCACGGCCCTGGCTTGGTGAGACACCGTCAGGCCCTGGGCCCGGCACAGGCCGGTGCCCGACACCAGGACCGCCACGGCGACTGCCAGGCGTCCTGCCCATCTCACGCGAACTCGAACCTGGTGGACCATCTTGCTCCAGCCTGGCCGGGACCCGGTCCCCGGAGTTCCCGGGACCACACTGGCCTCGAACAGCATCCCGACGCCTCCACCGGCTGTAAGTCTCAGCCGACAAAGCTATTGTTACCTTATCAGGTGACGCGGCGCCGAGGGCAATTTCCGAAAATGTGCTATGATTTCCCGGTTAGGTGGAAGCCCGCCCTCTGCAGTGACCCGCGATAGAGCTGAATCGAGTCGCTTTCGACTCGCTCCTGCGCGACGTTCTCGCCGAAGACACGAGCTGCCATCGAAGGGCGATCCGTGGTGGATTGCCAGTGTTACGTCAGGTGGCCTTCCTGCGGGCGGGTCACATCGGTCTCGTGAATGAGACGAGGAGCAGATGCAATGGGTAGAAAACTGTATGTCGGCAACCTTCCCTACACGACGGGCGAACAGGATCTTCAGGATCTGTTTGGCAAAGTCGGACAGGTCGACTCCGTCAGCGTGATGCGCGACATGGCCACCGGCCGTGCCCGCGGATTCGCCTTCGTAGAGATGGCGACAGACGCCGACGCGCAGAAGGCCATCACCGAACTGCACGACAAGGCGTTCGGCGGCCGCAACCTGACGGTGAACGAGGCGCGCCCGCGCACCGAGCGGTCCGGCGGCTTCGGTGGCGGCGGCGGCGGCAACAACCGCGGCGGCGGCGGCGGCGGCGGCGGACGTCGCGAGTCGCGCTGGTAAGCTCGCGCCTCGATTAATCACGATCTCGGGGTCGGCCCCTTGCGGTGCCGGCCCCGTTGTTTTTACCCGCCTGTTTTCGCCCAACTCCCTGCAAATCGCCTACACTGGTGGCCTGTCCCAGCCGAACAGGTCGTGGAGTCCGGAGCGCGGTGCCCGGATCGCCAGGCGCGAAACGCGAGCGTACCGGGAGTCGTTAAGCGTTGATCAACGCAGCGAGGCGGGATGCCCCGCCCGGAACGCGCTATCGATTCAGCTGGACAGACCAGTAGCGCACGGAGGCCAGAATGACACCACACCACCGTTTCGCAGCCGCGGCAGTCGCGGCGATGATGCTATGTGCCGCCAAGCCCATCTTGGTGGCGCAACCCGCCCCGCAACTCGATACGAAACTGTTCGGCGAAATGCGATGGCGCGGCATCGGACCAGCTCGAGGCGGCCGTACCAAATCGGTGGTGGGGATTCCGGCTCAACCCAATGTGTTCCTGGTCGGCGTGTGCAACGGCGGCGTCTGGAAGACCACCGACTACGGACGCACGTGGTCGCCCATCTTCGACGATCAACCGACCGGCTCGATCGGCGCCATCGCCGTGGCTCCCGGCCACCCCGACATCATCTACGTGGCCAGCGGCGAAGGCCTCCAACGCCCGGACCTCTCGGTGGGCGACGGCATCTACAAATCGGCTGACGGCGGCAAGACATGGGCGCACCTGGGCTTGCGCGACGGCCAGCAGATTCCGCAGATCCTGGTCGATCCCCGCGATCCCACTCGCGTGTTCGTCGCGGTGCTGGGCCACCCCTACGGGCCAAACCGCGAGCGCGGCATCTTCCGGTCCGTGGATGGCGGCACGTCGTTCCAGAACGTGCTCTACAAGGACGAGAACACCGGCGGCGCCGATCTCGCCTTCGATCCATCGAACCCGGATACCGTGTACGCGACGATGTGGGAGGCCCGGCAGGGTCCGTGGGAAAACGCGGCGTGGAGCGGCACCGGCGGGGGCATCTACAAATCGACCGACGGCGGAACGACGTGGCTCCCGCTGACGAAGGGACTGCCCTCGGGCGACGACGGCGTCGTGCAGGCGAACCTCGCGGTGGCACCGAGCAATCCGTCGCGCCTGTTCGCGGCAGTCGCCAGCACGCGGAGTGTGGGCATCTATAAATCGGATGATGCCGGCCAGAGCTGGACCAAGTCCACGACCGATTCGCGGCCCGCCGGGCGCATCGGCGGCGGCGACCTTCCCGTGCCGGCGATTCACCCGACCAATCCCGATGTCGTGTTCATGGCCAGCACCGTGACGTGGAAGTCGATCGACGCAGGAAAGACGTGGACCGGCTTCCGCGGCGCTCCAGGCGGCGACGACTACCAGCGGATCTGGATCAATCCGGTCGCGCCAGACACGATGGCGATTGTGAGCGACCAGGGCGCGATCATCACCGTCAACGGCGGCCAGTCGTGGAGTTCCTGGTACAACCAGCCGACCGCGCAGCTCTACCACGTGACGGCCGACAACGCGTGGCCGTACCGGCTGTGCAGCGGCCAGCAGGAAAGCGGTTCGGCCTGTGTGGCGAGCCGCGGCAACGACGGGCAGATCACGTTTCGCGAGTGGCACCCGGTGGGGGTGGACGAGTACGGCTACGTCGCGCCCGATCCGCTCGATCCGGACATCGTCTACGGCGGCCGAAGCGTCACACGCTACGACCGTCGCACCGGGCACGTGCAGACGGTCGGGCCGCGCCCCATCCGGACGCCCGGCGTCAATGACGCCCGCACGGTTCGAACTGCGCCGGTGCTGTTCTCGCCGATCGAGCCTCGCACGCTGTTCTACGCCACCAACGTCCTCTGGAAGACCGTCAACGGCGGGCAGAGCTGGAAGGCGCTCAGCGGCGATCTGACGCGCCGGACGTGGGACGTGCCCGCCAGCGTCGGCAAGTACGCGGACACCGAGAGCGCCAAGCCGACGCAGCGCGGCGTCATCTACACGATTGCGCCGTCCCCGCTCGTCGCGAATCGCATCTGGATCGGCACCGACGATGGACTGATCCAGGTCACCGCGGACGGGGGGCTCTCGTGGAAGGACGTGACGCCGCCTCAACTGACGGCGTGGGCCAAAGTGTCGATCCTCGACGCGGGCCACTTCGACTCCCAGACCGCGTACGCGGCGATCAACACCCTTCGGCTCGACGACATGCGGCCGCACATCTACCGCACCCGCGACGGCGGAAAGACGTGGGCGCACATCACGAACGGGATCCCCGATGGCGCGCCGGTCAACGTGGTGCGCGAGGATCCGACGCGCAAGGGCCTGCTATTTGCCGGCACAGAGCGCGAGGTCTACGTCTCGTTCAATGACGGAGAGGCCTGGCAATCGCTGCGCCTCAACATGCCTGCCACGTCGGTGCGCGACCTGATCGTCAAAGACGACGACATCGCCGTCGCCACGCACGGCCGCGGATTCTGGATCCTCGACAACATCACCCCGCTGCGACAACTGGACGCCGCTGCGATGGCGGCGGACACGCTCTTGCTGAAGCCGCAAACGGCATACCGCGTGCGATGGAACATGAACACCGATATGCCATTGCCGCCCGACGAGCCGCGAGCGGAGAACCCGCCCGACGGCGCCATGATCGACTACGTGCTGAAGAACGCGGCGGCGGGTCCGGTGATGCTGGAGATCGTCGACGCGGCCGGCAAGACGGTCCGGCGCTACGCCAGCACCGATCCGGTCGAACCGCAGGATCCGGCGACGGCCGCGGTGCCCCTCTATTGGTACCGCGCGCCTAAGGCGCTGTCTGCGGCGGCTGGCATGCATCGGTTCCTGTGGGACCTGCACTACCAAGCACTTCCTGGCGGAGGCGGCCGAGGCGGGGGCGGCGGGCTGCCAAGCGCGGCGGTGCCGTTCGACACCGCGCCGGCGTCGAATGCACCATGGGCCGCGCCCGGCACGTACACGATGAGGCTCACGGTCAATGGAAAGTCGTCCACGCAACCGCTGGCGGTCAGGATAGATCCGCGCGTCAAGACACCCGCGCCAGCGTTGCTGCAACAGACCACACTGTCGCGCGCCCTGTATGACGGGGCGCTCGACACGCAAGCGGCTTTGGTGGCGATGCGCGCGCTCCGAGCGTCGGTGAAAGGCGCGGTTGAGGCTGCCGGGAAGCATCCGGTTGCCACCAGCCTCTCCACCTTCGATGAAAAAGCCGCCGCGTTGGAAGGGTTGCTCGGCGGAGGCCGCGGAGGCGGCCGGGGCGGACGAGGGGCGATGGCGGGTGGAGAGACCCCGACGTCATCACCGGTGGCGGGGCAGCGCGGATCCGCCGCGCCAGGCGGTGCGCCGGCTGAGACCCTCTCGTCGTTCGCAACGTCGGTCACGCCGGTCATTGCGCTGTTGCAGGCGGCAGACGTCGCGCCAACGGCCCAAGTGGTCGCCGCAGCCGCCGAGCGCCAGAACGTGCTCGCGGCATTGATGGCGAAATGGACCACGCTGAAGACGACCGGCCTGGCCGCGCTCAACGTCCAGTTGAAGCAGGCAGGTCAGCCGACCATTGTGATCAAATAGCGCAGGAACGCCGGGGCCAAGGCCCCGGCCCCCACGCGACAACTGGCACCCGGCGGTGCGACCGGCAACCGGCAGTCCAGCCCCGGCCTCCACCCCGCGCCAGGCCTTCATCCTGCGAAGTCTCTGCCCTCGCAGCGGCCGGACGTCGTTACTTCGCCGGCGCCGTCAGGCCTCGTTCTGCGAGCAGGGGCTCGATGCGCGGGTCGCGGCCGCGGAAGGCCCGGTAGAGCGCCGCGGAGTCCTGCGTGCCGGCCCGCGAAAGTATCAGATCTCTGAAGCGCTGCCCGTTGGCGCGCGTCATCCCCCCGTTCTCCTTGAACCAGTAGTACGCGTCGTCGTCGATCACTTCGCTCCAGAGGTAGGCGTAGTACCCGGCCGCGTAGCCGGTGTTCCAGATGTGGGAGAAGTACGTCGATCGGTAGCGCGGCGGCACCTGGGTCACGTCCACCTGGAAGCGCTTCAACGCCGCCGACTCGAACGCGGCGACATCCTGCAAGGGGTCGCCCGGGCGCACGGTGTGCCACGCCAGGTCGAGCAGCGCCGCGGCCAGGTATTCGGTGGTGGCGTAACCCTTGTTGAACGTGCTGGTCTTCTTGATCTTGTCGACCAGAGGTTGCGGCATCGGCTGTCCGGTCTTGTAGTGCTTCGCGTAGTTGGCGAGGATGGCCGGCTCGAGTGCCCAGTGCTCGTTGAATTGCGATGGCGTTTCGACGAAGTCCCGCGGCACGCTGCCCAGCGTCGGATACCGCGGATTGATGAACATGTTGTGCAGCGCATGGCCGAACTCGTGAAACAGCGTCGTCACGTCGTCGAACGACAGGAGCGCGGGCTGGCCGGCCGCCGGTTTGGTGAAGTTGGTGACGTTGATAATCACCGGGCGCGTCTTGGTCAGGATGCTCGGGTCAACGAAACTGTCCTGCCACGCGCCACCGCTCTTGCTCGACCGGGCGAAAAAGTCGCCGTAGTACAGCGCGAGCGACGATCCGTCGGTATCGAATACTTCCCAGACCCGCACGTCGGATTGATAGACCGGAATGTCGGGACGCGGCTTGAAGGTGATGCCGTAGAGTTTCGTGGCGGCGAGAAACACGCCGTCCACCAGCACACGATCGAGGTCGAAGTAGGGCTCCACCTCTGCCTGATCGAGATCGTATTCGGCCTTCCGCACTTTCTCGGCGTAGAAGTCCCAGTCGGCCGCACCCAGCGAAAAGCCTCCGCGCTCGGCCTCAATCACCTTCTGCATCCGAGCGACCTCGGCGGCGGCCTTCGCGGTCGCGGCGGGCACCAGGCCGGTGAGCAGTTTCAGGGCATTGGCCGGCGTCTGCGCCATCTGGTCGTCGAGCACGAACGACGCGTAGTCGGCGAACCCCAGCAACTTGGCACGCTGGGCCCGCAACTGGGCCAGCCGGGAGACGATGGCCTGCACGTCGTTGGCGCCGCCGTGCAGCCCGCGCGTCATCGACGCCTGGAGGATCCGCTGGCGCATCGACCGTGACGTGAGCGATGCGAGCGGCGGCTGCTGCGTCGTGTTCTGCAGCGGCAGCACCCACTTGCCTGTGAGGCCACGTTCCTTGGCGGCCTGCGCGGCGGCGGCAACGTCGCCCTCGCTCAAGCCGTCCAGGTCGGCCTTGCTGTCGACGACGACGGATGCGGCGTTGACCTCGGCCAGCAGTTTGTCGGCAAACGTGGTCGTGAGCGTCGCCTCTTCCTGGTTGAGCGATCGCAGGGTGCCCTTATCGGCCTCGCCGAGGTTCGCGCCGGCGCGCACGAAATTGCGATAGTAGCGGTCGAGCAGGAACACGGACTGATCGTCGAGGCCGAGCGCCGCGCGACGATCGTACAGACTCTTGACCCTGGCGAAGAGCGCCGCGTCGAGGAAGATCGCGTCCTGATGGGCGGCCAGCTTCGGCGCCTGGTCGGCGCGGATTTTCTGCAGCGCGTCGCTGGCGTTGGCCTGGACCAGATTGAAGAACACCTTCGAGACGCGCGTCAGCACGTCGCCCGAACGCTCCAGTGCCTCGATCGTGTTAGCAAACGTCGGGGCCTGCGGGTTGCTGGCGATCGCCTTGATTTCGGCCAGTTGCCGCTTTCTTCCTTCTTCGAACGCCGGCGCGTAGTCGAATTCGGCGATGGTCTTGAAGTCGGGCGCTTCGAACGGCAGCGCGCTTGGCGTGAGAAACGGATTCGGCCGGGAGACGGGCGCCCCGGCTTGCGCCGGCGGCTCCGACGCAAAGGCCGCCGACACGACGAACATCAACAACGACAGCGCAAACGAATAATGTAGTTTCACGATCGTTTCCTCAAAGGGGCACTGATTCACATGAGGGCATGTACTCGACGCCGCGGCTTTACAAGACCGGCCAAGGTCCTGCAGGCGGCCGTCTACCGTTGAACCCTGCCGCTTCCGTCACCGCCAGCCAGCGCATCCACTTCGGCCACCGACACGCGGTTGAAATCGCCAGGGATCGTGTGCTTGAGGGCGCTTGCCGCCACCGCGAACCGCAGGGCGGCCTCCGGCGTCCGGCCGCTGATCAGACTATAGATGAGACCGGCCGCGAAGCTGTCGCCGCCGCCAATGCGATCGACCAGCCGGACGTCGTAATGCTGGCTGTGATGGAAGACCCCAGCCTTCGCATCCCACAGCGCGGCACTCCAGCCGTTGTCGCTGGCCGACACGCTCTCGCGAAGCGTGATGGCCACCAGTGCAGGGCCGAACTCTGCCGCGATCTGTTCAGCGACGAGCCGGTATCCAGCCAGGTTCAAGTGCCCTGTCGTGACGTCGGTCTCCGGAACGTGGAGCCCCAACATCGTCTGGATGTCCTCCTCGTTGGCGATGACCACGTCCACCAGCGACATCATGGGTCGCATCGTTGCCTGGGCCTGCGCCGAGGACCACAGCTTCTTGCGGAAGTTCAGGTCGACACTCACTCGTGCGCCCGCCGCCCGCGCCGCCTCGATCGATTCCCTCGTGCAGGCGGCCGCCTTCGCGCCCAGCGCCGGCGTGATGCCCGTGACGTGGAACCACTGGGCGCCGGCCATCACACGCGGCCAATCGAGCGTCCCCGGTTCCAGCCCGGCCATCGAGGAGTGCGCCCGGTCGTAGACAACAGTCGAGGCTCGCTGGCTCGCGCCCGCTTCGGCGAAGTAGATGCCCACACGTTCGCCGCCACGCGCGATGAAGTCGGTGCCAACGCCCTCCGCCCGAAGCGCCCTGACCGCGGCCTCGCCAACGGCGTGAGACGGCAAGCGTGTCACGAAATGAGAGTCGAGACCAAAATGAGCCAGGCTAACGGCGACGTTCGCCTCCCCACCGCCAAACGTCGCGCCCAGCGCCGGGGACTGGAGCAACCGCTCGAAGCCGGGCGGGCTCAGTCGCAGCATGATTTCGCCGAACGTGACGACCTTGGCCATTACCGTGCCTCCCGCGCGAGTTGAACGTTCGCGACGATTCGGCGCGCCTTCTCGACAATCACGTCGTATCGCCCCGACGCAATCGCCTGGGGATCCACGAGCGCCGTCCCGGCGCCAACGGCCACGGCTCCGGCCCGTATCCAGTCTCCGGCATTCTCGACGGTGACACCGCCGGTGGGCATCAGTCTGACCTGGGGCATCGGCCCGCGAAGGTCCTTGAAGAAGCCGGGCCCGAGCGCCGTCGCTGGAAACACCTTCACGACGTCCGCCCCGGCCTCCCAGGCGGCCAGGATCTCGGTCGGGGAAAAACAGCCCGGCATTGCGGGGACGCCGAGTTCGTGGCACGCGGCGATGACGTCCGGGCGGAACACAGGCCCCACGACGAATCGTGCGCCGGCGTTGATCGCGCGCCTGGCGGTGTCGACGTCGGTAACCGTACCCGCGCCGAGCACGAACGCGTCGGGGAGCGTCGGCGCAAGCTCTGCGATCACATCGATGGCGCCTGGAACCGTCATCGTCACTTCGAGCGCCCGTACGCCGCCCTCGATGAGCGCATCGACCACGGCGCGCATCTTGGCCGGCTCTTTCAAGCGAATGACCGCCACGACGCCGCCGGCCTCGATAGCCCGGATGACGTGCTCACGTCCCACCGATGTCATCAGCAACTCCTCGCCTCAAGACTAATGGTATTCCGGAACATGGACCCGCGGTAGCGTTTCCGGCACAAACGCGCGCCATGACACGTTCCATCCTCTCGCCCCGCCGTGTTCTCGAAGCGGCCGGAACGGTCGCCCTCGCCTCCCCGCGCCGGGGTTTCCGGGCGCACGTCGTCCGGCCCGAGATCCGGCGAGATGTTCATCTGCGAGCGCGTCCACTTCGGCCACCGGCACGCGGTCGACGTCGCCTGGGATTGTTTGCTTGAGGGCGATGGCCGGCGCGGCCGTCAGGAGAGTTCGAGGAACGCGGCGACAGGATCGGACTCGAACGCCGCGAGTTCTGCGTTCCGAAGGTGCAGAAGCGCCGCGATTTCAGCGGTCGGACAATTCCCGCGTTGCACCCACACGATCTTGGGCGGGAACCCTTCGACGAGACTGCGCTGATGGAAGTCCGAATCCTTTGAGACGATTGCAAAACCGTAGATGCGCGCATACTCCCAGACGTCAATGTCGGGTGCGGATGCCAGACCGAGATCTCGAACGTGCCTCGAGTCCGGATAGACGTCGCGCAGTTGATGGACAAGCTGATGCGAGAGATTCTGATCGAAGAGCAGTCTCACGCCGGAACCTTGACGAGCTTGCGCTCTCGGTCTGCCGCGAACGCTAGGCAGGCCAGAATGTCGTCGCGCGTAAGATCCGGAAAGTCCGACAGAATCTCGGCGCTGGACATGCCCGAGGCGAGGTACTCAAGCACATCGTAGACGGTGATCCGCAGGCCACGGATACAGGGCTTGCCACCGCGCTTACCGGGCTCGATAGTGATGTAGGGGCGGTAGTCCATGGGCAGAGATTAACACATTCGCCGACAGCCATTGATGACCACCAAGCGACCCGACGATCTGGGGCGGGAACCGCCGCCTACCGCTGCACGCGTCCGGCCGCACCCTTGACGCCCGGGCCGGCGCACCCGATACTGGCCACAGGCACGCTCGCCACGGGAGGGCACTCATGGCGCATCTGTACCGCGGTCCCGATGTTCCCGACCCAGAGGCCTCGTACCGCGCTACCAGAACCAGCGCGACTCCACGGGCCTTGCTGCCTGGGCATCACGAAGCCTGGACGACGGCACACGCCGTGTCCTGGGGGCCGCCGCACTACCGAACGACCTTCCGGGCGGTGTGGAATGACGCGGGACTCGCCGTGCGTTTCGACGCAGTCGACGACCGTCCGTGGCACACGATGACGCGACGCGACAGCTGTATCTGGGAAGAAGAAGCGGTCGAGCTCTTCATCGATCCGACGCGATCAGGGCGCGACTACGCAGAAGTGGAAATCAGTCCGATCAACGTCGTCACCGATCTTCACATTCTTGAGCCGGCGCCGCACCTGGCAAACAATCTCGCGTGGGACTGGGCGGGGCTCGAATCGACCGTGATTCCCGGCGTGACCTTCGGATTGCCGGCCGGTAGTTGGACCGCGCTCGCCTGGCTTCCGTGGAGCGGCCTGGCGACCATGGCGCCGGCGATCGTGCCACTGGTGCCGCCGCGATCGGGTGATGCGTGGCGCTTCAACGTGTTTCGCATCAAGCGCCCATACGGCCCGACCGAACCGGAGCGCGACCCGATCTACGCCGCGTGGTCACCGCCAGACGGGCCGAGTTTCCATGCGCCGGAGTTCTTCAGGAACTTGTTGTTCGACTAACCGACGTCCCCGAGGCGCCACGCACGTGCGGCCTTTCTACCGCGCCACGATCACGACGTCCGACGACTCGCCCGCCACAAAGGGCACGTCCGCCATCGTGCCGTAGAACACGCGCGTGGCGAATCCAGCCGCCTCGAGCGCGGCTTCCAGCTCCGGCCTTCGCCAGCCCTGCAACGGCACGTTGTGCGAGGAGACGATTTCGAGCGCGGGTTCGCTATCTGGCCGGTATCGCAACATCGCCGGCGTGAACACCACCGACCCATCGGGCTTGTGCGTCATCAGGCGAAGAAAGATCGACTCACCGGCTTCGTCCTGGATGAAGCTCATCGGCAGATACCGCTGACCAGTCGCGACGAGGCGCTCGTAGTTGAGCACCTGAATGAGCAGGGGCGCCCCGCTCACCAGCACGCGCCGAACCCCGCGCAGCAACTGCAGCAGCGTGTCGTATTCGGTGATGTGCACCAGCGTGTTGCCAAGGCAGATGGCGCCGCCGAACAGACCCGAGACCACGGAATCGACCTGCGCCACATCACCGCGCAGAAACGTGACGCCAGCCGGCACACCGCCCTCGACAGCGCGCTCCAGCATCGTGTCGGACGCATCGACGCCGACCACCTCGTAGCCCTTGCCAGCAAGAAACCGCGCGTGTTCGCCGGTGCCGCATCCCAGATCGAGCAGCCGGCGCGGTGACGCCGCGCCAAACACCTGCTCCAAGAACGTCCACTCGCGCGCGAGCCGAGGCGGCCACGCAATGACCTTCCGGTAGTCGATGTGGGCGTAGTGATTGGTCGGAGTCATGGGATTCCCTCTCCGAGCGCGTCTCTGCCACACGCACTCGTCTGTTGGGTTGGCCGATCTCGATCGCCACGACGATGGCGCATGACTCACGTCTGGGCGAGACGCGAGGCAGCCGAGTCGAAGCGTAGCCGGGTGCTGTCTCCGCGGTCAAATGACGAACGACGGGATTGGGGATTCGGGATCGACAATGTGGGCGAAACACCCCGCGAGGTGGTGCCGGCACGCCGGCGGCACCACCCCACGGAAGCAGCTCATCTGATCGCCGAGCTGAGGCGAGCGCGACGCCTGGCGAACGTCGCGTTGGTCAAGACGACGCGGACGCTACAGTCCCTTCAGGTGGACGCCTATCGTGAAGCTCCGGCCCCGCGCCGGGGCGAACTGAAACTGCTCGCGATAGAAGCGGTCGGCCAGATTCTCGACGGCGAACACCACCGAAACCCGCCCGGTGCTGGGCCGCAGATTGAAGCCCACCGACGCGCGGTGCACCGCGAATCCGCCCAACCCGAGCAGATCCTGGGCGATCAGGTAGGGCGAGTTGAGCAACGTGGGCGCGACGCGCGTGACCTTGGCCTGCACGCGTCCGTCGTACTGAATCCACCAGCGGTCGCCGGCGTCGTTGAAGCGCGCGCCGAACGTGATTTTCGACGGCGAGATATTGTCCTGCGGCGTGCCGGCCAGCGACGCACCGGTCAACGGATTCGCGCCGGCCAGCACGGTTCCCGTGGTGAACGCCCCGGTGCCAAACAGCGTGACGACGCCGCGATGGACCACGATCGGCACGTCGAGGTTGCCCTCGACGCCCTGAATCCGGACGTCAGAGAAGTTGATGGCCTGCGACAAGGGCCCCGACGGGGTCTGCGACACGATTTCGGTCGAGATGAACCCGTGATAGGTGTTCCTGAAGTAGCCCGCCGACGCCATGTATCGGCCGCCACGCAGCTTCACGCCAAGGTCGATGTTGTTGCCCGTTTCCGGACCGACCTTCACGTTGGGCGCGATGGCGCCGACGGTCGCCGGACCGGCAAACAACAGTTCTTCGAGGTTCGGATGCCGGTAGCTTCGTCCGTAGCGGGCCAGCATGCTCACCCCGTCGGCCACCTTGACGATCACACCCAGATCGCCGGTGAGGGCGGTGCGCGAGATCCGATCGCCGGTCGCGCTCGGGAGCATGGCAGGCGCGACGGCTGGAACACTCCCGGCCACCAGCGCCGCCGAGTCGTACCCGGAGGTTGCCTGTGTGGTCACACGGTATTGGTCGCCGCGGACGCCGGCGACCACGCGGAGATAGCGCGTCACATCCCATTCGTCCTGGACGTAGACGCCGAGATCCCGGAACGAGGCGTCGGGAACCCGCACGGGATGCGAGACCGATGGCGCCCCCACCAGCGTCGGGGTGTCGAAGACGTTGGCCTGCGGCCCGCGGGCGCCGAGTCCCACGTTGCCGATGATGGTCGATTGCGTCGTGCTGGTGCGGCTGTCCTGACTCCGATCGCTATACGCCATCACCCCGGCCGTCACGACGTGGCGGCGTGCGGGCACGAACGTGGCCTGCACGTCGAGCCCCGGCGTTCGCACGTGCTGTTCGGTGTCGCTCTGGATCTGGAGCCGGTACACGTTGATCGGGAAGAACGCCGGCGACGGCACCGGGTACTGCACGGGAAATTGGTTGCGGAGGAGACGGTCCTGGTCCTGGAAGTAGCCCGAGACTTTCAGGTTGGTGAACCAGGGGGTGAGGGCGCGCACCTCGTACTTCGCCGAGAGGCGGTCCATGTTATTGAACGGGAGCGACACCTGCTGGAAGAACGTCGGCTGCTGGAAATCCGGGAACCCGGCGTTCTCGATCCGCCGCCGGATGTACTTCACCTGAAGCGACTGCGACGCACTGATGGCCACCAGGCCGCTGACGTTCATGTTGTCGCTCGTGGCGCCCGACGTCGGAATCGTCGCGCTCGTCCGGGTGTAGGCCTGGTTGAACGGGTCGGGGAACGCCTTGAACGCGAATCCGAAATACGTGTCGATCGTATCGACGTTGGTGATCTGGCCTGAGGCGAAAAACTTCTGCGTGCTCTCCTGCTTGCCTGCCGCACCGGCCGAGTAATTGTCGAACGCGTCCTTGGATCCCGAAAACCGGACGGCGAACCGCCGACCGCTGGCGCCGATCGACACGGTGCCCCGCCGGCCGTTTTCGTTCGAACTGTAGAACCCGTCGAAGCCGTACGTCATCTTCAGCGCCTCGCTGAATCGCGGCTGATGGGTCACGATGTTGACCGTGCCGGCCAGCGCATCTGTCCCGTAGAGAACCGATCCGGACCCGCCGACCACTTCGAGGTTGTCGACCGAGTCCATGTCGATCAGCCCGACTTCGGTACCGGAACGGTCGGTCGCCGTCCGCGCGTTGTTCAGCCGTTCGCCATCGACCAGGATCAGCAGCCTGGTCGAGTCCAGGCCCCGGACCCGCGGCCGCACTTCGACGGGCCCGCTGCCGACCAGCGTGACGCCTGGCGCCAGCAGCAGCGCATCACCGGTCGAGACCGGCGCATACGACTCGAGGGCGTCCCGGCCAACGCTGTCGGTCCGCAGAGGCACTTGGTCCCGGTCGCGCGCGTTGCGCATCGCGGTGACCGTGACGCCGACCTCCACCCCGCCCGGCCGCAGCGTGGCGGCGACGCTGTGCGTGGAAGCGTCATCGCCCACCTCGATGGTGAGGACGTCGGCGGCGAACCCCTCGTGCTCGACCATCACCAGATAGGTGCCGGCGGCAAGATGGCCGACGCGAAATGCGCCCGCGCCGTCCGCGCGCGTCACCGTCTCCTGGCTGGTCGCCAGATTCCGCACCGTCACCCGGGCGGACGGCAGCACGCCACCCGACGCGTCTTTCGCCGTCCCCACGATGTCGCCCGCCCAGGCACGCGTCGCCAGGGCCAGGACCGCCATCACTCCCCATATCAACGGTTGTCGTCTCAGCATGATGCCATCCATCACAAAACGATCGGTGCCGGGCACGTCGATCGGAAATTGTTCAACCTCTAGCGAAGCGACGGTGCCCCCGACGACAGGCCATCGCCGCCAACGCCCACTGACCAGCGTCACCAGATCCGCACACCACGGTGCGCACCTGCGGGACGCGACTCTCGAATGGAACGGGAAACGGAAGAGGAACTAGGCGACTGGCGGCGGACGCGGGGCGAATCGGAAGACGTAGCCCGACGCAGGCAGGCCGGCGATGCGGACGGTGGCCGGCACGTAGCACGGTTGGCCGACCCGATGCGCCAGCAGCGCGCCGATCAGAGCAAAGCACAACAAGCCGAGGATGCTCGCGGCCGGAGCCGTCAACTGAGCGAGCAGCGAGATCGACTCGGGCACCCCCAACTGAACGGTGACCGGTTCGCCGTTCCAGACCGCATGGCAGTGGAGCACGACGACGAGCAACCAGAGCACGATGGCCCGTTTGCCCCAGAACAAGGACAGGCCGTGCCGCTGAAGCGCCCGGAACCCCACCAGAACGAGGGCCGCAACCACCCAGCGAACCGCGGTCCGCGGTTCGAGCGCCTTGCCACCCACCAGATGCGTCCACAGCAGCCAGCCGTGGAACGCGCCCAGCATCGCAACCGCCAGGCCAGCGGCGGTCTTCATCGCCACCAACGCCAGATCTCGGGATCCGGTGACAGAGTGACGAACGCGGGTGGCTGAAAGCGTCATGTCTATACCGACGTTACGACAAAAAGACCATCGAGGCAACGTATGCCAGCCGGATTTCCGGCAAGACACCGATGCGCAGCGAAAGTGTCAGCATGATTCGTGCCGAGGCCATAGCAGGCACCACGGCCACCGGTACGTGGTCCGACAACTGGCGTGGCCGTCAACCAGTGACACTTTTGTCGGCGAATCACCCAAACGTGGTCGCGGTCTCGGCGACCCGCGCACCGGGACATTGTTACCCGATCAGAGAAAATATGCCCGGGCCTCGTTTCGGTGTACAAGTGATCGACTGTCGGTCACCTGGAGGTTCGATGGAGACGATCGTACCGGTGGATTCGCGACTGCCCGACGTGGGCGTCAGCATCTTCGCGGTGATGACGAAGCTGGCAACCGAACACGGGGCCACCAATCTGTCGCAGGGGTTTCCGGATTTCGAGTGCGATCCCGAATTGATTGCCGCCGTCCACCGTCACATGCTGGCGGGCCATAACCAGTACGCCCCCATGCCGGGCGTGCTGGCGCTGCGCGAGGCGCTGGCGGCGAAAATCGAACGGACCTATGGCGCCCGCTACGACCCGGTGTCGGAAATCACGATTACCTCGGGCGCCACCGAAGCGCTGTTCGACATCATCTCGGCGTGTGTCCGGCCGGGCGACGAGGTGGTGCTGTTCGAGCCGTGCTACGACTCGTACGTGCCCGTGATCCGCCTGAACGGCGGCACGCCGCGGTTCGTCACGCTGCGCGCGCCCGACTACCGGATCGACTGGTCGGAGGTGCGCCGCGTGTTGTCGCCGCGCACCCGCCTGCTGATCATCAACTCTCCGCACAACCCGACAGGCGCGGTGCTCGACGCCGACGACGTGCGGCAACTGGCCGAGGTGCTCGACGGCACGCCGGTGATCGTGTTGAGCGACGAGGTGTACGAACACATCATCTTCGACGGCCGGCGCCACGAGAGCCTCGCGCGGCACCCCGACCTGCGGCGCCGAAGCGCCGTCGTCAGTTCGTTCGGCAAGAGTTATCACACCACCGGGTGGAAGGTGGGATACATCGCGGCGCCACAGGCGCTGACCGCGGAGATTCAGCGGGTCCACCAGTTCGTCACGTTTGCCACCCATACGCCAGCCCAGATGGCCTTCGCCGAGTTCACGAGCCGGCGGACCAGCTACGACGACCTGGCGACGTTCTACCAGGCCAAACGCGACCTGTTCCTCCGGCTCATCGATCGGTCGCGGTTCGTGCCCGTGCCGTGCCACGGCACGTACTTCCAGATTCTGGATTACTCGGCCATCAGCGACGAACCGGACCATGCGTTTGCCATGACGCTGCTCACGCAGCATGGCGTGGCGGCGATTCCGACGTCTGCGTTCCTCTACAATAGCGACGCGCCGCGGGTGCTGCGGTTCTGTTTCGCGAAGAAGGACGAGACGCTCAAAGGCGCGGCCGCGCGGCTCGGGAACGTCTGACTCGTTTTCAGGGAGTGTGACATGGGGACACGGTCCGTGGTCATCGGCGTGGCGGGCGGGTCGGGGTCGGGCAAGACAACGGTGGTCCGTCGTATTGTCGACAGCCTCGGCCACGATCAGGTCACCGTGCTGCAGCACGATCGCTACTACCGGTCCAGGCCCGAGTTACGCCTCGAGGAGCGAGCCGCCCTCAACTACGATCATCCCGATTCGCTCGAGACCGATTTGATGGTCACCCACCTGAATCAGTTGCGGGAGGGGCGCGCGGTCGAAGTGCCGACGTACGATTTTGCGAGGCACACGCGGATGGCGACCACCGAAACCACGCACCCGTGCCGCACGATCATCGCCGAAGGGATTCTGATCTTTGCGGATCGGGCCTTGCGCGACCTGCTCGACGTCAAGGTCTTCGTGGACGCCGACGACGACATCCGCTTCATCCGGCGGCTGACACGCGATGTCGCCGAGCGCGGCAGGACGATGGAGTCGGTGGTCGAGCAGTACCAGTCCACCGTCAAACCGATGCACCTGGAATTTGTCGAGCCCAGCAA
The DNA here is from genome assembly GCA_037133015.1 of Acidobacteriota bacterium. Classification (GTDB taxonomy): domain Bacteria; phylum Acidobacteriota; class Vicinamibacteria; order Vicinamibacterales; family JAKQTR01; genus JBAXOX01. Next base: position 47,243 of record JBAXOX010000006.1, on the reverse strand, counting down.
GCGCTATGCGGATGTGATCGTGCCGCAGGGCGGCCACAACACGGTGGCGATCGACATGCTGCTCACCTTGATCCGGAGCCTCGCGCATCGCTAACGCCCTCGGGGGCGTCGAACCGGGCGCGGCCTACAGCGGAACGATGAGCCCGTCGTGGGCCGACTCGCAGTCGAGGCCGTCGACGCGGCTCAACATGTCGTCCCCCATGTGCGTCAGGAGCAACCGGCGACTCGTCAGTTCGGTCCAGTGCTTCCGCAGGGTCATGTACTCCTGGTGGCCGGGAGGCGCCCAGTCGTATCCGAAGCATTCGCACAAGAACAGATCCGCCTCACGCGACAGGGCTGGAAGGGTGCCCGTCCATTCGGTGTCACCGGTGAAGGCGACAACCCGGCCGGCGATCTCGACGCGCAGGCCAAAGCACTGCATGCTCTTGACGTGGCTCACCACGAACGGGGTCACCTGACACGTGCCGAGATCGTGGGGCACCTCGGGGCGCCATTCGACGAACCGCAGGTTGAACTTGAAAGGCAGCGGGCCTGTGCCTGGAAACAAGACCTCGTGCGCCAGCCGAATCTGGCCCTCGAGACCGGGCGGGCCCGCAATACAGAGGTCGCGGGTTCGCCCGGACGCGTAGTGCGCGTCCATCAGGAAATAGGCGAGGCCGCCGAAGTGATCGCCGTGCAGGTGCGTCAGCGCGACGGTGTCCACGATCCCGGGGTCGAGCCGTTGCGCGCGCAGTAGCGCGAGTGTCTCCGGGCCGCAATCCACCAGGACATTCGCCTGGTCCGACCTGAGTAGCGATGCGGTGTGAAAACGGCCGCCGCTGCCGAACGCGTCGCCGGTGCCGAGAAATCGAGCTTCGAGCGTACTCATGATGATCCGCCATCCTGCCTGACAAGCCGGGCGATTGCGCCGACCGCCACCGCCACAGCGTGGCTCTCTCCTTGTTCAAGACCTTCTTTGGTCACCGCCTCGCCGCGTTCGCGATTGACCACCACGCCGGCCACGCACCCGCCGCGCAGCCCCATGGCCGCGCACAGCGTGAGGACGGTTGACGATTCCATTTCGTAGTTGAGCACGTGCAGCCGGCGCCATTCCTCGGTCGCCCCTTGAAACCGTCGCGGGACGTAGCCCGAAAACGAATCGTGACGCTCCTGCCCGGGATAGAACGTGTCGCACGACGCACTGACGCCCACCCGGTACGGTACGCCCAGCTCCCGCGCCGCCTCGATCGCGGCGCGCACGACCTCGTAATCGGCCACCGCCGGATATTCAATCGGGGCGTAATGGGTGGATGCGCCATCGAGCCGAACCGCGCCGGTGGTCACAATCACCGTGCCGACCTCGACGTCGGCCTGGATGGCGCCGGTGGTCCCGACACGCAGAAACGTCCGGATGCCGAGCTGGGCGAGTTCGTCGATCGCGATGGACGCCGATGGGCCGCCAATGCCGGTCGAGGTCACCAGCACCGGCCTGGTATCCAGGTACCCGATCCAGGTCCGGTACTCGCGCTTGCACGCCAGTTCGCGGGCACCCGTCAGGGGAGCGGTCCGGGCAATCGCCTCGACCCGCGCCGGATCACCGGGCAAGACGGCGATCGTGGCGCCCTCGAGTTGATCGGAGGTGAGGTTCAGGTGGTAGACGGTCCGGAGCGGCATCGGGTCCTCCCGACGATTATCCCTCGAATCGGCATGGCAGCGACATCGCCGCCTTGAGCCGCTCCAGGTAGTCGTCGCGCGGAATCTCGATCGCTCCCAGCGTGGCGAGAAACGGGGTGAGCCACTGGATGTCGAGCAGGCGGTAGCCGCGCATCTTCAGGATGCCGCAGAGCCGCCACACGGCCACTTTCGACGCGTCGGTCACACGATTGAACATCGACTCGCCGAAAAACGCGCCCATCAGACTCACGCCGTAGAGCCCGCCGACCAACCGGCCCTCCTGCCAGACTTCCACCGAGTGCGCCAGCCCGCGCTCGTGCAGATCGCAGTAGCTGTCGACGATCTCGTCGTTGATCCACGTGCCTTCGTCACGATCTGCGGCGCAGGCCACGATGACCTCGCGGAACGCCTGGTCCGCCGAGATCGCAAACCGCCCCGACCGCACGACCCGGAGCAGGCGCCGAGACGCATGGAAGGCTTCGATGGGCAGAATGCCGCGCGGGTCGGGTGAGTACCATTGGATCTCGCCCGACTCCTGCCCCATCGGAAAATAGCCGGTCTGGTAGGCGGCGACCAACAACGATGCCTGCAACATATGAAGTCTGACTCTGGTGCGGCCGGGCCGCCTGTGTCAAGACGGGGCCGGCGCGCGACGACAACAATCCTGGCCGGTCCTACGCAACTCGCAGTACACTTATTTTCGAGGTGTGCCGCCGGCGGCGTTTCCAACGCGGGAACCGCCGGGGCGGGCGCTGCCGGCATCTTCGGCCCAGCCACTTATCGAAAAGGATCAGGATTCATGGTGATCGCACGACCCCGTACTCGCGTGACCGTGGCGCTGCTCGCCACCGCACTGGTGGCCGGTCTGCCCGGCTGCGGCGGCGCCGCCAGCAAGACCGACCGCCCCGCCGCACCAGCGGCCCGGCAGGAACCCGCGCCCAAACCCGTGATCACGTACGACCGCGGGCTCAACGATACGGCTCGCGTCCTGGCCGGCATGGATCCCGAAGACGTGCAGCGCTTCGCCCCGGTGCTCAACCGGCCCAGCTGGGCGGCCCACAAGAAGGACTTCGACACCAACTGGGCGCAGATCGAGCAACAGCGCTTCGCCCTGATGCGCACGTGGCGCGACAAGGAATTCAAGGCGCTCGCCGACGGCTGCGAGACGCTGTTCTATCCGTTCGGCGGGCCCGACTTCCTCAACGCCTACCTGATCTACCCGTCGTGCAAGTCGTACCTGCTCTTCGGTCTCGAGTCGGTGGGGTCGGTGCCCGCGCTCGAGAAGCTCAAGGTCGACAAGATCGACAAGGGCCTGGCACAACTGTTCGAGGCGCTCTCCGACATCTTCAAGCGCGACTACTTCATCACCCGGACGATGGAGTCCGAACTGCGCACCCAGCAGGTGGACGGAACCCTGCCGGTGATCCTGACGTTTCTGGCGCGGCTCGACGCGAAGATTGTGAGCATCGAAACCGACGGGCCGTGGAATCCACCGGCAGAGGCCGCCCCGCCGCCTCCCCCTGCGGCGAAGCCGGGCGCGGCCAAACCCCGCAGCAACAAACTGCCGTCGGTCACCGTGTCGTTTGTCGGGCCGAACTCGGACCAGATCCAGAAAGTCACCTACATCCGGGTCGACATGATGAACCCGGAGTACTCGAAGCGCACCCAGTTGCTCAGCTACCTCAAGGGATTGGGGCCTGTCACCACGTTCGTCAAGTCGGCGTCGTACCTGATGCACGACGATCGGTTCTCCATGGTCCGCACCATGGTGCTCGACCAGTCGTCGTCACTGCTGCAGGACGACACGGGCGTGCCGTTCAAGTTCTTCGACAAGAACGCGTGGACGTTCACCTTCTACGGCAAGTACTCGGCGCCCATCCGCGACTTCAACTACGGGTTCCAGAAAGACCTCGACGCGGTCTACAAGCAGACGGGCGTGGCGCGCGACCTGCCGTTCTCGTTCGGGTACCACTGGCGCGAAGGCACCTCGAGCGTGATGCTGGGGGTCAGGAAGACGGCAGCTCGCTAGCGATCGCGACCAGCGCGCCCCACGTCTCCGGGTCCTGGGCCGCCAGGGTCCGGAGATACAGCGCGACGGATTCGACCGGGTGGTTCGCCGTCAGTTCGTTGGCGGCGGCGCGCATGGCCGCCTGGTCGGGCGACACCTCGGCCGCGTCGGCGATCATGCCGTTCTCGTGCGCGATGCCCAACCTCGTCAGAAACGCCTCGAGCATGGGCCGCTGGCTGGCGAGGTGGTAGACCACCAGCGCCCGGCTCGCCACGCTCTCAGACACGGTGTGCAGATGGGCCAGTTGGCGTGCACGCTTCTCGACGGGCTGCGCCAGCACGAACTGCGGACGGGATCGCAACTGTCGGGCGATCAACTGGACCGCTTCGACCTGTTGCGGCACCGACTCGTCGTCGGCCCACAGCGCGGTCGCCAGCGCCAGCCGTTGCTCGATCGTCAGGTCTCGCCAGATCCGCGCGGGACCGAGCGGAGCCACCTCGTGGGACACGCCAACCTCCCTGGATGTGTCTGGCGCGTCCGGGCGCCGACGCCCCATTCTACCCGACACGCGGCAAGGACTTCGTTGCGTCGCGGCGCGCAGACGCATAAGATGCGCGTATCGAGGTAGCCATGAATCTGTCCCGGTGGTGGCGCGAGCGGCGGTTCGAGCATGCGTATCGCCGCGCCGTGCAGCGCGATTTGTCGCGAATCGGTGCGACCTACAAGGCCACGTTCAAGGACGCGGCCAACGGGACCGACTTCGAGGTGGCCATGACGGCGTATCTCAAGGAATGCCGCCTGCCTGATCTGCGCCTCGACACGCTCAAAAGCCGGCGGCTTCGCCGCAAAGCCGAACGATTCGGTATCGACCCGCCGCGCGACTGGTGGGTGCACGACGAAGAGCACGATCTCTGGTACCTCACGCCGGAAGGCATGCGGCAACTCAAGCGCCGCGTGACGCTGGAGCGGATCTGGACCGTCAAGCAGTGGTTCCACGCGATGACGCCGATTGCCGCCCTGCTGGTCGGCCTGATCGGCGTCATCGTCGGATTGGTGGGCATCTGGCGGTGGCCGTGATGACCGTGGCCAGCCGCCGCCGTTAGAGCTCCGGTTCCAGATCCGAGGGGATCAACGCCTCGGTGGCGATCGTCTGCGCACCCGCCTCGGTGCAGACCGCGTATTTCGACGGGTACATCGACACGCCGGCGTAGTCGCCCTTGGCGTTGAGGATGTAGAAGTTGATCTGGAACTTCGGCTGGCCGCTCTTGGTGAGCAACCGCTGTTCGATGGTATTCGCCTTGATGCGCCTGAGCGCCACCATCCCGGCGTCCTTGGGCGCGGCACCGCGCCGCATCTCTTCGACAATCAGATACGAGCACAGGTTGTAGAGGTTGGCCTCGCCGCGCCCGGTCGATCCGGCCGCCCCAATCTCGCCGTCCACGTAGAGGCCCGCGCCCAGGATCGGCGAGTCGCCCACGCGTCCCGGAATCTTCCACGCCAGGCCGCTCGTGGTGGTCACCCCGCAGATCTCGCCAGCCGGGTTCACGCCGTTGCAATTGATGGTGCCCCAGAAGTGATCCAGCTCGATCAACCCGTCCTTTACCATCTGGAGGCCGGTCTGGTACGCGGCCGCCGACCGCTTGATCGGATCCAGGTAGTGATCCGGATCCATCCGGCGCTTCCATTCGAGCCACAGGCTGCGCGACTTGTCGGTGTTGAGGTCGTTCTCGATGGTGAAGCCCAGGTTGCGCGCGAAGGCCTGCGCCCCCTGGCCGACGATCAGGTGATGATCGGTCATCTCCATCACGGCCTTGGCCACCAGCGAGGGCGTGCGCACGCCCTCGATGCAGGCCACCGCGCCGGCGCGTTTCTTGGGGCCGTGCATCACCGAGGAATCCAGCTGCACGACGCCGTCGGCGTTCGGGAGGCCGCCGTATCCGACGCTGGTGTCGAGCGGATCGAGTTCGCACAGGTTGACGCCGGCAATCACCGCGTCGAGCACGTCGGCGCCCGACGTCATCATCCTGAACGCCTTTTCGACGCCGGTCACGTCGCCGCCGTTCTTGAAGCGATTGCCGTTGGCCGACGAGACGACCGCCGGTTTGACGGTCTTGCGCGTCACCATCGTCGGGGCCTGTCCTTTCGCGGCGCCCGCCCGGGCCTGGCCCTGCACGATGTCTGGCGTCACGGCGGCTGCCGCGGCGACGGCCGCTGCACCCGACAATACGAATTCGCGGCGATTGACTTTACGGATCATGATGGCACTCCTTGGGATAGGCCCGGTCCTTCCGCCGCCGATTCTATGCGCTGGGGCGTTTGCCGACAACTGGTTTGACGCCCGGGGACAGGGCCGGTACCATATACATCTTCGTGCCTGGTCCTTCTGTGATACGGGGTGTAGTGCCATGACTTCTTCGTTTCCGGCTTTTCCCGACCGCATCAAAGACATCGGCGATCTGGCCTCGGACGTCTGGTGGAGCTGGAACGAAGGATCGCGCGAACTGTTCCGCCGACTCGACTACCAGCTGTGGCGATCGACCGGGCACAATCCGGTGCAGATGCTCCGCCTGATCACGCCGGAACGACTCCAGGAAATCGCCCGCGACCGGACGCTGGTGGCGCTCTACGACGACATGATCCGCGGGTTGCGCGAAGCGCGCGCGGCGAAGGACACGTGGTGGGCCCACGCGAAGAACGGCCAGCCGGTGGGCACGATCGCGTATTTTTCTGCGGAGTTCGCGCTGCACAAATCGCTGCCCATCTACGCGGGCGGCCTCGGGGTGCTCGCCGGCGACATCTGCAAGGAGGCGAGCGATCTCGGTCTGCCGTTTGTGGGCATCGGGTTCATGTATCCGCAGGGCTACTTCCATCAGAAGGTGACCGCCGACGGATGGCAGCTCGAGGCCTACGAGAAACTGGACTGGAAGGATGCGCCGATCGAACCGGCCCTCAAGGCCGACGGCCAACGCTGCATCGTGGACGTCCCGCTCTCCGATCGCACCGTCAAGGTGGCCGCCTGGCACGTTCGCGCGGGTCACGTGTCACTGTACCTGCTCGACACCGACATCGAAGAGAACGCCGCGTGGGGCCGTGAACTGTCGGCACGCCTCTACAGCGGCGATCAGGACACGCGCATCCAGCAGGAAATCGTCCTGGGCCTGGGCGGCGTTCGGGTGCTGCAGGCCATGGGCGTGGCGCCGGCGCTGTACCATCTCAACGAGGGGCATGCCGCGTTCGTGGTGCTCCAGCGCCTCTGGGACATGGAAGCACGCGGGGCGTCGTTCGACGAGGCCATGGCCGAAGTGCGCAGGACGACGATCTTCACGACGCACACGCCGGTGCCGGCCGGACACGACGCGTTCCCGTTCAACCTGGTCGAAACGTACCTGGGACCCACCTGGCCCGACTCGCGCGGGTGGCGGGAACAGTTCGTCGCGCTCGGCAACTTCGACAACGGCCGCGGGCCGATGTTCAACATGACGGCGTTGTCGATGCGGTCGTCATTGGGCATCAACGCGGTGAGCAAGTTGCACGGGGAAGTCACCCGGAACATGTGGACGAGCCTCTGGCCCGGCACACCGGTCGAGAAACTCCCGATCCGGTCCGTCACCAACGGCGTGCACTGCGCGTCGTGGCTCGCCACGATCCTGGGCGAGTTGTTCGATCGGACGCTGGGGCCGAGATGGCGGAACCGGCTCGACGAGCCCGAGTTCTGGGACCGCGTGCTCGACATTCCCGACGAGGATCTGTGGAAGGCCCGGTTACGGCTCCGCGCCGACCTGTTCCGGTTCATCAGAGACCGGGCGCGCTCGCGGTGGGGCACGCACTACGGGAGCGCGGCCCAGGTGGTGGCGGCCGGCACGCTGCTCGATCCCAGGGCCCTGACCATCGGTTTCGCCAGGCGCTTTACCGCCTACAAGCGGCCCGAATTGATCTTCCGCGACCCGCAGCGGCTCGCGAAAATCCTGAATGCCTTCCGGCGCCCCGTGCAATTGGTGTTCGCCGGCAAGGCCCACCCCGCCGACGATACCGGCAAGCATCATCTGCAGCAGGTCTACATGAAGGCCACCGACCCGGCCTTCGGCGGACGGGTCGCCTTCGTCGACGACTACGATCTGCACGTGGCGCACTACCTGGTGCATGGCTGCGACGTGTGGCTCAACAATCCCCGCAAGCCCCTCGAAGCCAGCGGCACCAGCGGGATGAAGGCCGCCATCAACGGCGTGCCGCACTTGAGCATCGGTGACGGCTGGTGGGCCGAAGGCTTCAACGGCACCAACGGCTGGCTGATCGACGGCCAGGCGGCCGACCAGGATCAGGCGGCCCAGGACGAGGCCGACGTCGAGGCGCTCTACACCCTGATCGAAACAAAAATCGTCCCGACCTTCTACGATCGTGACGCCAGAGACGTGCCGCGCGCCTGGGTGCAGGTGGTGAAGGAATCGATCCGCACCGCCATGCCCGCGTTTACCACGCGCCGGATGATGAAGCAGTACGTCGAACAGATGTACGGCCCGGTGCTGGGCCTCGGGTTCGGCTCGCCCGCCGATTCCGCGTAAGCCGGCAGGCCCGCCTCGGCTCGGGCGTCAGATCGCGCCGCTGATGGGCGGATGGTAGATCACCTGCACCCGGTTGCCTTCCGGGTCGGCGAAGTAGCACGACCGCGCGCCGTCGCGGTGCGTCCGGGGCCGCGCGTCGAGCGCCACGCCCTGCGACTCGACAAACGCCGCCCACGCGTCCACCAGGGCGGGCGTCGCCGCGATGACGCCCAGATGGTCGAGCGCGCCCGGGCCCGCCGGTGCGGGGCCGGTCACCCGGTGCAGCGCCAGGTTGTCGCGTCCCGACGTCAGATACACGTTATCGGGATCGGGCGCCCACTCCACGTCGAACCCCATCACCTCGACGTAGAAGCGCATCATGCGCGCCACATCGCGCACGTTGAGCGCCACGTGCCGCAACCCGAGATGTGGTGGACGGTCCATGTCTTTATCCTACCGGTAATCGGCGCGCCGGATCTGTGGAGATCGGGCCGACCGCCAGGATCTGGGATAAGATTTCACCAATGTCGAAGAAAGCCGCGGAAAAAATCCGGTGCGCGCTCTGCGGCGCCAAGGACGTGTCGGAGCCGCGTGGCGACGAGCGCTATTGCACCGACTGCTGGGACAAGAAGATCGCCGTCGAGGAAATCGTCGGGAAGGAATTCGCGGTCAAGCGCTACATTCGCGCGCACAGCGCCGAAAAATACCTGGTCTATCACTCCACACTCAAGCGGCCCTGCGGGCAGTTGATCGTGATTGACGATGGCTACGACCTGTTCCTGACGCTGATCCTGTATCCGTCGTTCCTCTGGGACGACCCCGCCTACCACCTCGAAGGCGATCCGGAGACCCGGACGTTTGCCGAAATCGTGGTCGACGTCGTCGTGTCCGAGGTGATTGAGCCGTGGGGCGGAGGCAAGTGGCACCTCGAAGTGTACCGGTCTGCGAGCCCCGAACCCGAGGACTGGAATGGCGAGATGTAGCCCCCGATTTGAGCTTTCGGCCCGGGCGTCTTATAATCCCGGCAATTGGTACCGGTGACTCAAGGTCTCATCGCACCCCATTTGGAGGGAACAATGATCCGTCTCGTCTACTCCGCCGCAGCGGTGCTCGTCATCCTCGCCTTGTCGGTTTGCCCCGTCGTCGCTCAGGGGAAAATGGTCGCCCCGCTCAGGGGAGAAGCGGAAATCCAGCTGATTCCGATCAAACCCGAGCCCGATCACAAGGCCAAACTGGTCCGCACCATCATCAAGTTGAAGAACGTCTCGCCGACCGGGTCGATTGCCGGCCTCAAGGTCATCCAGTACTGGTGGGACAAAGCCAATAGCCCGCAGCCCGTGTCGGCGGTGACCGAACGGCTCAAGAAGCCGCTGCAGCCTGGCGAAGAGGCGACGCTCACACTGGAACTGCCGATCGACGCCAAGATGTTCCGGGACAGTTATCAGTTCGAGCACGCCAACGGCAAGATCAAGATCAAACAGGTAAAGAAGTTCTGATCGGTTCGCCCTGTGGGCCGCAGGACGCTGGCGCCGACTGGCGCGAGCGTCCTGCCAGCCTTCCGCGCAGCATCCGTCTTCGCGGTCCACGTCCCTCTACGGGATAATCCGGAACTGTATCTCGCGTGCGATCGTCAGCGGTTTGCCAAGGCTGGACCGCGCCTCGACCCGGAGCACGTACAACCCGGGCAGCAGGTCGGCCAGCGGCACTCTGGCGGTGTACCCGTATCCGCCCCGCGGTCCGCCCAATTCCGCACTCTGCCGTCGCTCACTGTGGCTAAACACGGTTCGGCCCTCGTCGGCCCTCACTGATGTGGTGATGTCGACCGCGTGGGGCTGGCCGGCCTGATTGTCGTAGATTTCGGCGAGTACGGCGAGTTGATCGGCGGAGGTGAACTCCCGCGCCGTCGTCGGGGGCGTGGGCAGCAAGTCGCGCAAATCCGACGCGCCGGCGGTCGGCACCTGGCCGGCGGTGGCCGAGGTCAGCGCCAGCCCGCTCATCGTCAGCGGTTCCTTGAGAAAGTCGGGCACCACCAGGTCGGTGAACACCGAGCCGACCCGGCCTCCCGATTCGTGCACCGCGAGGCGAAGCGAATACCGTCCCGGCGGCACGTTGACCTTGGCCTGCATCCGGAAGCCCGTCTGCAGCACCCGCGCGTGGGTCTCCGGCTTGAGCCCCATGTTGATGGTGTCCTTGTTCCCGGTGACGACCTTGCCCTGCGAGTCGAGCACGATGTACGACATGTCGACCGCGTTGACGAATTTCCCGTCTTTCTCGGTGAAGGCGAGATCCTTGCCGCTGAACTGAGCCACGATCGCCAGCGTCGCGTTGGGCGAGGGGCCCTTGAACGGGGCGGCGAACACCGACAACGTCAAGCCGGTCGTCTGCAGCGGGCTGTTGAGCGCGTCGCGCACGGCCGGAGAGGTCGTGTTGGTCGCGTCGGCCTTCTTCGGAGCCGGCGCCTTGCCCGACGGGGCGACGTAGCCCTTGCGGGCGTGCACGATGAGGCCCGGGATCGTCAGGCGCACTTCGATCTTCCGATAGCGCCCATCTCGCCGCTCGTTGGCCGGGTAGTACCCCAACACGTAGTACGAACTGTTGTCGTCGACGATGCGCTGCAGTTTGGTGGTGGTGTTGTTCGTGTTGGTGATGGCGAACCCACCGGTTTCGTCGGCCAGCGTCATCAGGCTGTCCTGCGATAGCCGGATTTCGTCCATCAGCGACGTCATCCCGAGCGTGATCGAGTTCGGGTCGTCGGGAGGCAGGCCCACCAGGTTGATCATGTCGTCGCCCGCGTCGGTCAATCCGCGCGGGTCGAGGGCGTAGATGTTGATGTTGGCGCGGGTCGCCGCGCCAATCGCGTCGCTGGTTTCCCGTCTGATCGTCGAGGCCTCCGACATCTCCATCGGCCGGTTGACGTCGTAGTCGATGCCTTCGCTGAACAGGATGATGGCTTTGCGCCGGCCATGAATCGCGGCCATGTAGTCGGCGATGTTGTTGATGGTCGAGAGCAGCGATCGCGCGTTGTAGGCGCGCTGCTGCTCCTCGGTGTCGACCGGCCCGGTATCTCCGGCCATCGGCGTGTTCCGCTTCATCAACTGGTCGTCGATCTTATTGAGCGTCGCCGAACGGAGTTTGCGTCCCGAAAAATTATCGATCGCCTGATCGAGCAGGCGCTTGCTGTTGGTGAAGTCCTGGCTGGCGTCCGAGCGACCGCTGGCGTGGACCACGGCGGCCAGATCGTTGGCCCCGAGAAACCGGTCCACGAACTGCCTGGCGGCGCGACGCACGTGCCCGGTGCGCCGCAGGTCGGTGTGGATGTCGTCGAGCACGAGGACGTACAGCCGGCCGTCCGGCGCCTTGGCGTTCGAGCGGACGTCGGGTTCGACCGCCCGGCCGAGAAACGCCGGCTGCTCCACCCGCTCCACGGGAATATCCACCAGGGAAAACGCCGACACGTTCTGCGGCTTGCCGTCTTCGAATACCTTGAAATCGTCCCGGTTGAGCGTGCGGACGAAATTCCCCTTCGCGTCGACCACGACCGCGTCGACTTCGACGTAGTTGACTTCCGACCGGAAGGTAATCGGCGGCGCCTGGGGCTCGGGCCGCCCCTGCCCGGCCGGAACCGGCGCCTGCTGGCCGGCCAGCGTCGCGGACACGAGAGCGATGGTGAAGACGGAGATCGCAAATCTGCGCACGATGCCTCTTTTCGGCCGCCTCTGGCGCGACAAACGCCGGTCGTCGCCGGGAAGCGCTGGGATGACAGGTGATGCGGGTCGAGGGCACTCCCTCAACCTAATTATAGACGTCTCTCGGGCCGCCGCGGCCGCATGGTCCAAACTTCCCGGACCGAACTGGCGTCAAACAGAAAGACGCTCGGCGTATACTTTCTGGTGGACTGATGGCGGGTCCACTCCCGCCGCGCGCGCAGATCGCGGCCGGCACCGCCGGGGCCAGGTGTGTTTGGAGGGTTGGTATGTCCAGTCGTAAGACCACGTTTTTCTACACGGTTCTGATCGCCGTCGCGTCGCTGGCGGTCGGGATGGTGATTGCCTCGCGTCTTGATCTGTCTCCCCGCTCAGATGCGCAGACGCTGGTGCCGCAGGTCGGCGCGAGCACCCCGGCCACCGGACCGGTCGACGCCCAGACGTTCCGGAACATCGCGAAAGCGGTCACGCCCACCGTGGTCAACATCCGGACCACGTCCAAGCGAAAAGCCCAGGACATGACCGATTTCTTCGGGGGCGACGAGGATCAACTCCGGCGCTTCTTCCCGCAACCGCGCAACCGTCAGCCGCGCGAAGAAGTGACGCAGGCCGCCGGCACCGGCTTCATCATCAGCAAAGACGGGTATATCCTCACCAACAATCACGTCGTCGAAGGCGCAACCAAGATCGAGGTGGGGTTGTACGGCGAAGAGGATCAGGTCTACCAGGCCAAGATCATCGGCCGCGATCAGCTGACCGATTCGGCGCTCATCCAGCTGACCGACAAGGTGAGCCACCCGTTGCCCGAAGCCAGGCTCGGCGATTCGACCCAGATGCAGCCCGGCGACTGGGTGATGGCGATCGGCAACCCGTTCAACTTGAGCCATACGGTGAGCGTGGGCGTCATCAGCGCGCTCGGACGGCCGATGCAAGTGGCCGACGGCCGGTTCGAAGACGTGCTGCAGACCGACGCCGCCATCAACCCGGGCAACTCGGGCGGACCGCTGCTCAACCTGCGCGGCGAAGTGATCGGCATCAACAGCGCGATTTATACCGACGGCGCGCGGGGCGCCAACATCGGCATCGGCTTCGCGGTCCCCATCAACACGGTGCGCGAAATCCTGCCGCAGTTGGAGAAGGGCAAGGTGGTGCGCGGGCGGATCGGGGTCACCGTGCAGGACGTGCCGCGCGACGCACTGGCCGAGTTCGGCCTCAAGGATCGCAAAGGCGCGCTGGTCTCGCAGGTGCTCCAGAACGGCCCGGCGTCCAAGGCGGGCATCGAGCCGGGCGACGTGATTCTGGAATTCAACGGCAAGCCGGTGACAGGCAGAAACGCGCTCGTGACCATCGTCATGAACACCAAGCCGGGCGCGTCGGTGCCCATCAAGGTGCTGCGCGACAAGGCCGAGAAGGGCCTGTCGGTGACGGTCGAAGAACTCAACCTCGATGCCGAGTCCACGCGCGCCACCGCGGGCGCCAGCGACGAAGAAGTCGGAAGCGGATTCGGCATGACGCTGGGGCCGCTCGGCACCGATATGGCCCGCCGGCTGCAGCTGCCGTCGGGCACGCGAGGCGTGCTCGTGTCGGACGTCGATCCGGCGAGCACCGCGGCGCGGGCGTCGATTCGGCCTGGAGACGTCATTCTCCGGATCAACCGGAAGCCGGTCGAGACGGTGTCGGAAGCCAGCAAGGCGCTGGCCGCGATCAAAACGGGAAGCGCGGCGCAGCTCCTGCTCTACAGCCAGGGACAGGAACGCTTCGTCGTCATCACGAAGGAATAGCCTCGGCCCCCGGCCCCCGAATGGACGCCGACTGCCGGTCGCTGCTCGTCGATCGGATCCGGGCGAGGGGCCCGGTCACGGTGGCCGAGTTCATGGACGTGGCGCTCTACGCGCCCGGCGCAGGATATTACGCCCGCGCAGCCCAACGGTCGGGCCGCGCGGGCGATTTTGTCACCAGCGTCGACGTCAGCCCGTTGTTCGGCGAACTGCTGGCGGTGCACGTCGCCCATCTCTGGCGGCAGATGTCCGGCCACGACGCGTCGCTGCCCGACACCTGCCATCTGGTCGAGGCGGGCGCCGGCAACGGACGCCTGTCGCGCGACATGCTCGACGGGCTCTCGCGCCGGGAGCCGGCGCTCTACGACTCGACGCGACTCCACCTTGTCGAACGCAGCGCCGTGGCCAGGGGCGCGCAGCCGGAGATGCTGGGACCGCACGCAGCGCGGCTGGCCTCGTCTTCTCCCGATCTGCCCGATCTGCCGTCCGCCGTGCTGATCGCCAACGAACTGATCGACGCGTTTCCCGCGCATCTGGTGAGCATGACAGCCGCCGGGTTGCGCGAGGTGTACGTCGATCTGGCCGGTGACCTCCTGGTCGAATGCCTGGGTCCCCTGTCAACCGATCGCCTGGCACAGTACTTCGACCGCCTCGGCATCACGCTCCACGTGGGTGCGACCGTTGACGTCAATCTGGCCGCCGTCGATTGGATTGGCGAAGCGTCACAGCGTCTGGGCCGCGGGTTCGTGATCGTGATCGACTACGGCTATCAGGCCCGGACGATGTACGGCGAACCGGGAGCCACGAGCACGCTGACGACATTCGCGAGGCAGATGGCCGATCCCCCGGCGCCGGGCCGGGCCACAACACCCCCGTGGCTGGTGGATCCTGGCCATCGCGATCTGACCACGCACGTCGATTTCACGACACTCAGGCAAGCGGCCGAACGCGCCGGGCTGACGACGCTGTCGGTCGCCAGCCAGTCGCGGTTCTTGCTGGACCTGGTGGAACGCAGCGGGATCGTCGCAGACCTGGACCGTCCAGAACGGATGCGCGATCGCCTCGCGCTCAAGTCGCTGCTGGTGCCCGGCGGGCTCGGCAGCAGCCACACGGTACTGGTCTTCGGGAAAAATGCAGGGGTGTCGCCCTCATGATCGAACGCGAAGTGAAACTGCGATTCGACACGCCCGGCGAGGCGCGCGCCGCCGTCCTCGCCTCCGGAGCGACGCCACTGCGCCCGCGCCGCCTGCAGCGGGACACCTTGTTCGATAGCGACGACCAGGCGCTCGCGCGCGCGCGTTCGGCGGTGCGCATCCGGCAGGACGGAACCGCCAGCGTCCTGACGTTCAAAGGCCCGGTGCAGTCTGGGCCGATGAAGGTGCGGGAAGAGATCGAAACCGCGGCCGCCGACGGCGACGCGTTGCGGCGCATCTTCGACCGCCTCGGCTTGCGTCCGTGGTTTCGGTACGAGAAGTACCGCGAGGAATTCGCCGCTCGTGGCGTCATCGTCGCGGTTGACGAAACGCCGGTCGGCACGTTCGTCGAGATCGAAGGCGATGCCGACGGCATCACGGCGATGGCCGCCGCACTGGGCAAGGGCCCGGCCGACTACATCCTCGATTCCTATTTCAGGTTGTTCGAAAAGACGCGCGAGGCGCTCGGGTTCAAGGGCCGCGACATGATCTTCGACGATCCGGGACGGGCGCAGTGACGGCGGAACGCGGCGGGGGGGCGCCGCCCGCTATCGCCTGGCCGGCGCTGGTCCTGACCGCCGGCCTGGGCACGCGGCTTCGGCCCCTGTCGCTGCTGTGTGCGAAACCGGCGCTGCCGGTGGCCGGCGTGCCGCTGGTGGGCCGCATTCTTCGCTGGCTCTCGGCGTCGGGCGTCGACCGCGCCGTTCTCAATCTTCACCATCTGCCCGCGTCGATCACGGCGGTGGTGGGAGACGGTACCGGGTGCGGCCTCCGCGTACGATACTCGTGGGAACCGGCGCTTCTCGGGAGTGCGGGCGGTCCGGCACGTGCGCTCCCGTTGATCGACGCGGACCGCTTCTTCATCGTCAACGGCGACACGCTGACCGACGTCGATCTCGCCGCGCTCGCGGCCGACCACCAGCGGTCTGGCGCCGACGTCACCCTGGCGCTCGTGCCCAATCCCGATCCCGACCACTACGGGGGCGTCGCGGTCGCACACGACGGGCGGGTCACCGGTTTCACGCCGCGAGGGCCTGCCAACACCGGCCTGCACTTCGTCGGCGTTCAGGCGGTCAACGCCGGCGTCTTCGCGCCGCTCGACCGGCATCAACCCGCCGAGAGCGTCAACGGCGTCTACCGTCAGATGATCGCGCAGCGTCCGGGATCGGTGCGCGCCTTCGTCAGCGCGTCGGTGTTTCGCGACATCGGCACGGCCGCCGACTACGTGGACACCTGTCTCGACCTGGCGCGTCTCGAACGCGCAGGCGGCCGTCTGGCGGGACACGGCACGCAGGTCGCCGAGAACGCGTCGATCACCGATTGCGTCCTGTGGGATGATGTGCGGGTCGAGGCTGGGGCGATTCTCCGGCGATCGGTGGTGACCAGCGGGGTCGCGATTCCGACGGGCACCCGTTTCGACGATGCGGTCATCAGAAGACGAGAGGGCGGCCCGATCGAGCCAGGCGAACGGCTGGTGGGCGACCTGCTGGTCTCGCCTGTTGGCCGGTCGCGGCGGACCGGATCGTAAACCGACGCGGCGCGAGCGCGACCCGACGCCGGCCACGCAGAATATGGCGGCCGCGGTGACAGCAGGCGCCGGCCAGCGCACCCGAGTCGAAGCCCAGGAAGGACGGCCTCGCATGTCGATGCTCAAGAGCGGCCCGGACGTTCCGCTCCCCGATCAGATCAACACCTACCTCGCACGCGTCGGTCTCAGTGAGACGGGAGCCCGCGTCCTGCCGCTGACCGGCGACGCATCGGACCGGCGGTACTTTCGCGTGATGCCGCGCGAGGGTGCGTCGTTCGTACTGGCCTTGAACGCCGCGCCGTTTTCGTACGAGGCGCTGCCCTTCGTCAATGTCGCCTCGCTGCTGGCTCAGGTTCCGGTGCCGATCCCGGCGATTCTCGGACACGCCGACGATCTGGGCATCCTCGTGCAGCAGGACCTGGGCGACGTCACGCTGCAGGCGCACGTGGGCGCCGCTGCCGAGGTGGCCCACGCGGCGCTCTACCGTCAGGCGATTCAATTCATCGCAGCCATTCAACAGCGGGGCGGGGAACTCGCGTCGGACCGGTACCTCCCGTACAAGGTCGCCTTCGACGTCGAGAAATTGATGTGGGAGTTCGATTTCTTCGTCAAACACTTCGTCATCGGCTACCGCGGCGCCAACATTGCGCCCGCGGCCCGAGAGGCCATCAGCCAGGAGTGCCTGGCGATCGCCACCGCGTTGGCGGGCGAACCGCGCGTGCTGTGCCATCGCGACTATCACAGTCGCAACCTGATGCTGCGCGGGGATCAGTTGTTCATCATCGACTTCCAGGACGCCCGGATGGGGCCCGACACGTACGACCTGGTCTCGCTGCTGCGCGATTCGTACGTGGATCTGTCGGAAGACGCCATCCAGCAGTTCATCGCGTACTTCCTGGCGCTGAAGGGCGCCTCGGCGGCGGCGATCGATCTGTCGGCGTTCCGGCAGCGCTTCGATCTGATGGCGCTGCAGCGCAATCTCAAGGCGCTGGGCACCTTCGGCTACCAGACCGCGACGCGGCGGAACCCGGTCTACATTCAGTACATCCCTCGCACGCTCCGCCACGCGCGCACCAACATCTCGCGGTACCCCCGGTTCGCGCGACTGCGCGACCTGCTCGTCGCCTACATCGAGGAATTCCGATGATCCGCATGCGACCGCTTTGTGTCGGGTCGTCGATCCTGATGGCCGCGCTGGGTGTGGCGGGGCTTGCGGGCGCTCCTCCCGCTCACGCGCCGTCTGGCACGCTGCGCGGCACGCCGCCGCCGGCGGCTGCCGCGAGCGCGAACTGGCCGCAGTGGCGAGGGCCAGGTTCGAGCGGCGTGTCGCCGGAAGTGAACCTGCCGAGCCACTGGGACGCCACCACCAACATCGCGTGGAAGACGGCCGTCCCGGGGAAGGGACACTCGTCACCCATCGTGTGGGGCAATCGCGTGTTCCTCACGACCGCGATTGAAGGCGCGGTGGTACCCGGGGCCAAGGCGCCCGTGCACATGGTCGACGGCAAACCCTGGTCCCATCCGGAAGCCATGGGCGCAGACCGCCGGCACACGTTGAAGGTGCTGGCCGTTGATGCCGGGACCGGCCGCGTGGTGTGGGATCGCGTGGCGTACGACGGCCTGATGTCTGATAGTCGCCACGCCAAGGCGAGCTACGCCTCTCCCACGCCGCTCACCGACGGCGAGATGGTGTACGCCTATTTCGGATCCGAGGGGCTGTTCGCCTACGACTTCAACGGCGTGCTGCAGTGGAAAGTGGCGTTCGCTCAAATCGGGACCGTGAGCGTGGGTCTCGGGACCTCGCCGGTGTTGTACCGCGACTCCATCATCATCCTGTGTGACAACGAGGACGGACCGGACTCGTTTATCGTGGCGCTCGACAAGAAGTCGGGCAAGCAGTTGTGGAAGACGCCCAGGAAGGGCATCGAGGTCAGTTGGGCGACGCCCATCGTGCTGGCGGCCAATGGTCGCGACGAATTGGTGGCCAGCGGCAACCAGGCCATCGTTGCCTACAACCCCGCGACCGGCCAGGAGTTGTGGCGCGCCAAAGGCCTCGACAGCAATGCGGTCCCCTCCTCGGTCGCCGGCGCCGATCTCGTCTACCTGTTCTCGGGGTATCCCACCAAGAAGGTCGTGGCCATCCGGCCAGGCGGATCGGGCGACATCAGCGGCACGCCACGCGTCGCGTGGACCTACGACAGAGGCGTGGCGTACGTCGCCTCGCCCGTGTTGTACCAGGGGCTCTTGTACCTGGTGAGCGACAAGGGCATTGTCTCGTGCCTCGACGCCCGGACCGGCGAGGTGAAATACCAGGATGGCCGCCCGCCCGCGCCCTCGTCGTACACCGCATCGCTGGTTGCGGCCGACGGCAAGATTTTCGAGTTCAGCGAAGACGGCGACACATTCGTGGTGAACGCCGGGCCTCGTCACAACATCGTCGCCAGAAATTCCATCGGCGAAGCCATCTACGCGACGCCGGCCATTGCTGGCGGACGCATTTACATCCGCGGCGCCGAGCACCTCTTCGCGATCGGCAAGTAGGAGCCTTAGCGGCGCGCGCGCGAACCGACGCCCCCGGATCGCGCCGCCGCGTCTGGCGACCGGCTCGCGCTCCGAATCCGATACAATACGAGTTTCAGTATCTTGGGAGACGCGCCATGAAGCACGACGGCACGATTGCGTACATCGAGGACATCGCCCGGCACGACGGGCAGCAGGTCGTCATCCGCGGCTGGCTGCACAACCGGCGCTCGAGCGGTAAGATTCACTTCCTCACGGTCCGCGACGGCAGCGGCTTCATCCAGGGTGTGATGTCGAAATCCTCGGTCGACGAGGCGACGTTTCTCGCCGCCGACCACCTCACGCAGGAAACCTCGCTCATCGTGTCGGGCAAGGTCCGCGCGGACAAGCGCGCGCCGGGCGGGTTCGAACTCGACGTGGCGTCGCTGGAGATCGTGGGTGCGTCGGCCGACTATCCCATCGCGCCGAAAGAGCACGGCGTCGACTTCCTGATGGACCGGCGCCATCTGTGGATCCGCGCCGAGCGGCAGCACGCCATCCTGCGGGTGCGCGCCGAGGTGATCTCGGCGGTGCGCAGCTTCTTCGACGACCGCGGCTTCATCCTCGCCGACGCGCCAATCTTCACACCAGCCGCCTGCGAGGGGACGACGACGCTGTTCCCGGTTCAGTACTTCGACGACACCACCGCGTATCTGACCCAGAGCGGGCAACTCTACAACGAAGCCAACGCGATGGCGCTCGGCCGCGTCTACTGTTTCGGCCCGACGTTCCGCGCAGAAAAATCCAAGACGCGGCGGCACCTGACCGAGTTCTGGATGGTCGAGCCCGAAGTCGCGTTCGCGACGCTCGACGACGTGATCGAACTGGCCGAAGACCTCGTGGTCTACGTGGTCGGCCGCGTCCTGGATCGGCGGAGACGGGAACTGACCAGGCTTGAGCGCGACCTGTCGAAACTGGAGCGCGTCGGCAAGCCCTTCCCGCGCATCAGCTACGACGAAGCGGTCACGATGCTGAACGAGAAGGGCCAGCCATTCGAATGGGGCGGGGATTTCGGCGCGCCCGACGAAACGATTCTCGCCAACAGCTTCGACCGTCCGGTGGCGGTGCACCGCTACCCGGCGCAGGTGAAAGCGTTCTACATGGAACCCGATCCGAATCGGCCCGACGTGGCCTTGTGCTGCGACGTGCTGGCGCCCGAAGGGTACGGCGAAATCATCGGCGGCAGCCAGCGCATCGCCGACTACGATCTGCTGCTCAAGCGCATCCACGACCACAAGCTGCCGCCGGAGGCGTTCCAGTGGTACCTCGATCTGCGCCGTTTCGGATCGGTGCCGCACGGGGGATTCGGCATGGGCATCGAGCGTGTGGTCAGTTGGATCTGCGGATTGGATCACTTGCGGGAAGCCATTCCGTACGCGCGGCTGATTCATCGGTTGTACCCGTGACCGCACGGGATGCGCGGCCCGGGCGCCGGGGGTCGGGACGTCCATCTCGAATCCCGAAGCCCGAACTGCCGGTCCCCAAGAGCCTCAGATGAAGATCGGGTTCGTCTCCCTCGGCTGCCCCAAGAACCTCGTCGACTCCGAGGTGATGATCGGTCTTGTGCAGCAGGCCGGACACGCGGTGACCACCGAGGCGGCGGACGCCGACGTGCTCGTGGTCAACACGTGCGCCTTCATCGACGCGGCCAAGCAGGAATCGGTCAACGCGATTCTGGAGATGGCCGAACTCAAGCGAACGGGCCGCTGCCAGAAACTCATCGTCACCGGGTGCCTGGCCGAGCGCTATCGCGACGACCTGCAGGCGCAGATTGGCGAGATCGACGAAGTCCTCGGCACCGGCGAGGTGCCCTCGATTGTCGGGGCGGTGTCATCTGCGACCCGGGCACGGCCGCCTGCCGTGCCCGTCACGCTCTACCGGAGCGTTCCCTCTGCCGGGTCTCAAGACCTGGCCTCCAGCCGGAACATCGTCGCTTCATCTGAACACCCGGCGTCAAGCCGGAGCATCGTCTCGTCGTCTCACGATCCGGCCTGCGCGTCGCCGGGCACGGCGGGGACTTCCCGGAAGCCGGGTCTTCGGACCCGGCACGGCGGTGCGGACGTGCCATCGTCCGGATTGGCCGAGCGCGCGCGCAGGCGCTCGCCCGACTACCTCTACGACGCCGACACGCCGCGCACGCTGGTCACGCCGGCGCACTTCGCCTACCTCAAGGTGGCGGAGGGCTGCGATTACGCGTGCTCGTTCTGCATCATCCCCACGCTGCGCGGCCACTATCGGAGCCGGTCTGTCGATTCGATTGTCACCGAAGCGAAACGGCTCGCCGATCGGGGCGTGCGCGAGCTGATCCTGATCTCGCAGGACACGTCCTTCTACGGCATCGACCGGGGCGAACGCGGCGCCCTGGCTCGCCTGCTGCGGGCGTTGAACCGGATCGACAGTCTCGAATGGGTTCGCCTGCTCTACCTCTATCCCACCACCATTCACAACGACGTGCTCGATGCGATGGCCGACTGCGAGAAAGTCTGCCGCTACGTCGACCTCCCGTTGCAGCATGCGGCGGCAACCGTGTTGAAACGCATGAGACGGCCTGGAAGCGGTTCGACGTATCGGCGCCTGCTCGATCGCATCCGCACGCGCGTGCCGGACGTCGCGCTCCGCACCACGCTCATCGTCGGCTTTCCGGGGGAGACCGCCGCCGAATTCGACGAATTGAAGGCGTTTGTGGCCGACATGCGGTTCGACCATCTGGGGGTGTTCACGTACTCGCACGAGGAAGGCACCACCGCGTTTGCCAGGCGTGATGACGTCGCGGCGCGGGTGAAGACCTCGCGCCGAAACACCCTGATGCGGCTGCAGAAGCGGCTGGTCCAGAAGACGCAGCGGGGCCGTGTGGGCACATCGGTCCGCGTGATGGTAGACGGGCCGGCTCCCGACCACGACCTGGTGCTGCGCGGCCGTCTCGCCACGCAGGCCCCCGAGATCGATTCGTGCGTGTACCTGACCGACGTCGACCCGAGCGACCTGCAGGCAGGCCAGGTGGTGGACGGGGTGGTGGTTGGGGCGCGCGACTACGATCTGGTGGTGCGACCCACCTGACGCCCGGGTGAGCCGGTGCGGTCGCGTTTCGAAACGCTGCCGTCTCGGGCGGGCGCGTATTGCCCACCCGAGGCGGCCGAAGTCATGACGGGGGCAGCAGGGCGTGCACGCCCAGCCTGTGGACCAGCAGGCCGCCCTCGTGCGCCGCGGCGGCCACCACCAGCGAGCCGCCGAGCGCGGCAGCCAGCACCACGAGCGTGCCCACCCTCTGTATCGAGGGCGCCGCGGTCGCCCTGACCAGCCGCGGAAGGGCGAGCAGCACGGCATAGGCCACCGAGATGGCGGCGAAGCTGTTTCGCGCCAGTTCCGCCAATCGCTGGTGGCGCATGATGGCGGCCGTGATCACGTCGGTCCGGTCCGCCAATTCTGCGGCAGCTTCGCCGGTCTCCACCGCCGCGAACGAGGCCACCGTCCCGAATGCCAGCAACACCAGGGCCGACAGCCCGAATGCGGTCGCGTGGCGAGGCACCAGGACCGAGAGCAGGAGAAACACGGGCGCGGTCAGCAGCAGCGCCACCGGAAAGTGGATCACGAGCGGATGAAGCCCGTCCCACCCTGGCCACGGAGGAAGCATCAGGTGCCCTCTCTGTTCGAGGACGACGGGGTTATGCGACGTTCAGGAACTTGCCCTTGGGGGTGAAGCACACCGGACACTTGTCGGCGTCCATCGTGGTTGCCGTATTCCCGCACACCGGGCACACGTAGAATTTCTGGGCGCTCTTCCACTTGTCCAGGTTGGTCGAGGCCTCGGTATACAGCTTGGCGTGCTGTCCCTCGGCGGCAATGGCATAATTGAAGCTCTTCAAGGCGTCCTTCTGGCCCGACGCCTTCGCCTCGGCGATGAACTCGGGATACATCTTGTCGCGTTCGTAGATTTCGCCTTCGGTGGCGGCCTTCAGGTTGGCCGCCGTGGTGCCGATGGCTGGCAGTTTGATCTCGGCCTTGGGCGTCGCCCCGAGCTTTTTGATCACGTCGCCGTGGTTGCGGGCGTGAAATTCTTCGGCCTTGGCCGCCGCACGGAACAGCGATGCGGCTCCCGCGTAGCCTTCGGCGTCGGCCTTCTTGGCGAACTCCAGGTACTTGGCGTTGGCGTTGGATTCGCCGTTGAACGCGGCCAGCAGATTGTCGAGCGTCCTGGACGGCGCCGCCGCGGCGGGAGCCGCCATCACCATGAGCGACACGGCCACCACCGCAACGAGGATTGCACTGACGCGAGCTTGACCAGTCACAGTCGTTCTCCTGCTCTGGGGGCAGTTGGGTTTCAATCCGTCTAGTGTAGGTGCGAACGGGCGCCACCGCATAGAAACCGTGCGACGCTGGGACTGAGTCTCAGGATCGGATCGCGCGACCCGACCAGGAACACCGACGCAAACCGGTCGAGTCGAGGAACCTCGGATGGGCCCGCCCGTTTGGCGGCCGCCTGTCGCCGGCCGCCTGTCGCCGTTGCCGGGTTCGGCGTCGAGTGATATACTTAACTGCTTTGGAAGTCCCGACTGAGACTGCTGGAGTGGGTTCGGTACCCACTTTTTGTGTTTCAGGGGCCAAGGTACCAGGTGGACACCGCAGCTGAACCGAATCGCGTCGAGAAAATCCGCGCAATTGCCGAGCGTGTGGCCCACTCGCGGGGACTGGAATTGTTCGACATCCAGTTCAGGCGGGAGGCGCACGGGTGGGTGCTGCGGATCTTTCTCGACAAGCCAGGCGCCGAGATCGTGGTTGGCCGGGCCGGATCGGCCGTGCCCGAGGGTGTGACCGTCGACGATTGCCGGGAAGTGAGCCACGAAGTGGGCACCCTGCTCGACGTCGAGGACACCGTCGGACATCGCTACACGCTTGAAGTGTCGTCGCCCGGACTCGACCGGCCGCTGCGAGGCCCGGACGACTACCGGCGCTTCGCGGGCTGTCTGGCGAAGATCGTGCTCCTCGAGGCGGTGAACGGCCAAAAGCACCTCATCGGTCGGCTCGGCGGGTTGGAGGGCGACGAGGTGCTGCTGGCAGATGTCAAAGGCCGGGTCCAGCGAATTTCGCTCGGGCTCATTGCGCGCGCGCGGTTGGAAGTGGAGTTCTGAGCATGGCAGGCACGAATAATCCCGTCCAGCAGACTATCGAGGCCCTCGCCAAGGAGCGCGGCATCGAACCCGAAGTGGTCATCGCGGCCATCGAGGACGCGGTGCTGACCGCGTCGCGCAAGGTGTTCAAGGGCGGCGAGAACCTCAAGGCGCGGTTCAACGTCGAAACCGGCCAGGTCGAACTGGTCGCGGTGCGGACGGTGGTCGACACGGTCGAGACCCCGGCCACCGAGATCTCGATCGCCGAAGCGCGCGAACTGTACCTCGAGGCGTACGGGGAAGAAGTGGCGGCCAGCGTCGAACTGGGCGACGAGATGGAGTTCCCCAAGCCCACCGATCAGTTCGGGCGCATCGCGGCGCAGACCGCCAAGCAGGTGATCTTCCAGAAGGTGCGCGAAGCCGAGCGGGAGAATATCTTCGCCGAATACAACGAACGGGTGGGCGAAGTGGTCACCGGCATGGTGAAGCGGTTCGAGAACGGCGACATCATCATGGAGATCGGCCGCATCGAGACGATCCTGCCCCGCAAGGAGCAGTCGCGCGCCGAGAGTTACGCGCCCGGCGACCGGGTGCGTGCGGTGATCAAGGCGGCGACGCGCAGCACGAAGGGCCCGCAGATTGTCCTGTCGCGGACCGATCCGGCGCTGCTGGTCAAGCTGTTCGAACAGGAAGTCCCCGAAATCTACGACGGCACCGTCGTGATCAAGGGCGCGGTGCGCGAAGCGGGCGACCGGGCCAAAGTGGCCGTCTACTCGCGAGAGCGCGACGTCGATCCGGTGGGCGCGTGCGTCGGCATGAAGGGCACCCGCGTGCAGGCCATCATTCGCGAACTGCGGGGCGAGAAGATCGACATCGTCGAATGGTCCGACGACTCCGTCTACTTCGTCACCAACGCGCTGAGCCCGGCCAAGGTGCAGCGTGTCAGCATCGTGGATGACGAAGAAAAAGTGATGGAAGTGGTCGTC
The DNA here is from genome assembly GCA_037133015.1 of Acidobacteriota bacterium. Lineage (GTDB taxonomy): Bacteria > Acidobacteriota > Vicinamibacteria > Vicinamibacterales > JAKQTR01 > JBAXOX01. The sequence continues at coordinate 22,191 of JBAXOX010000006.1, read as the reverse complement.
GAAGACAAGCAATTGTCGCTGGCCATCGGCAAGAAGGGCCAGAACGTGCGGCTCGCCGCCAAGTTGACCGGGTGGCGCATCGACATCAAGAGCGACGAGGAGAAGCGCAAGGAAGTCGAGGCCCAGCTCGAGGGCTTCGACGCGGCGCTCGACGAGGGCCAGGCCCAGGGCGAGGCCGAGATGGCCGAGACGGCCGAGGCCGGTGTCCTGGTGTTGCCCGATATTCACGACGAAGTGGTCGCGGCGCTTCAGCAGGGCGGCTACCGGTCGGCCGAGGCGGTGGTGGCCGCCGATCGCGCGGCGCTGACCGCGCTCGGGCTCGACGACGAGACGATCGACGCGGTGGTCGAAGCGGCCCGCGTCGAAGTAGAGCGCGCCGCGGCGGCGACGCCCTCTGCGGTGGCGGAAGAGTCGGGGACGGAGTCCTGAGGCGCGGGCTCACGCCCGCGCGGGTCGGCTAACAGACTAGGTCGAGGTCAGCGTTGTCAACTGTTCGGATCTACAAGATCGCGGAATTGCTCAGCACCACGAGCCAGGAAATCGTCGCGCTGCTCAAGCGCGACCACGGCATCGAGGTCAAGAGCGCGTCGAGCACGGTCGAGGAGATCGTGGCGCACCAGTTCGTGGCGCGATTGGCGCGGACGCGGGGGGTCACCCTGCCCAAGGGTGACATCTTTGCCGAAGGCGTCGCCGCGAAGGCGAAGAAGGGTGGACCGGTCAAGAAGGTTGAGCCACCGCCGCCGCCAAAGCCCGCGATGCTGCCGCCGCGTCTCGTGAAGACGGTCAAGATCCTGCACCCGGTCGCCGAGCCGGTGGAAGAGCCGTTCGACGACAGCGCCGACCACGAGCCGGATGCGATCGCCGACCCGACGCCTGAACCGGCTTACCACGAACCGGTCGCGGTCGAAGAAACCGCGCCCATCCAGTACGAACCGGAGCCGGAACCGCAACCCGAACCGGTCGAGGTGGTCGAACCCGAAGCGGCGCCGGTGGCTGCCGTCGCGGTCGAGACGGCGCCGGAGGTCGAGATTCCCGACGCCATCGCAACACCAGTCCCGGAAGCGGCGCCGCGCCAGGCTCCCGGACGATTTGTCCCGTCGACGCTGCGCCTGCGTGTCGAGGAACCGCGCAAGCACGTGCCGCTCGAACCGCAGGCCCGGCCGCTGCCTCCGCGTCCTCCGAATCGGCCCGCGGCAACCGGAAATGCCGCGTTGCCCGCCGCCAGGCCTGGAACAACACCGACCGCTCAAAAACCGCCGACCGGGCAGCGCCCCGGCGCGACCCTGCCGCCGCGACCGCCGATTCGCCCGCCGTACAGCCCGCGGATGCCCGTCACTGGCGGGTCGCGACCACTGCCGGCCCAGCCGGTGCGGACGCTGCAGCCGGGCACCCCGACCGGGCGCCCTGGCGCGCCGACCGCCCCGCCCAGACCCGCCGTCGGACGCCCCGCGCCGCCTCCTCGGCCCATGGGTCGGCCCGGTGGACGAACGATGCGACGAGGGCCGGGCCGCGACAATTCGCAGCCGGCGGCCATCATCGAGTCGACGCCGCCGCCAGTCACCCGGACCATCACGCTGGCCGAGGGGATGACGGTCAAGGACATCAGCGACAAACTCGACATCCGCGCGAAAGAGATCCTCAAGAAGTTGCTCGATCGCCGGATCATGATGACGATCAACACGACACTCGACATGGAGACGGCCACATGGCTGGCTCGCGAGTTCGGTGCCGACGTCAAGATGCGAAGCTTCGAGGAAGATGTCCTCGAGGTCAGCACCGAGGACAGCCATCCCGAAGATCAGGTGACGCGGGCCCCCGTCGTGACGGTCATGGGACACGTCGACCACGGCAAGACGACGCTGCTCGACGCGATCCGCGAAACCAAGGTGGCCGAACGCGAAGCCGGCGGCATCACCCAGCACATCGGCGCCTACCAGGTTCAGGTGAACAAACGGGCGGTCGTGTTCCTCGATACGCCGGGCCACGAAGCGTTTACCCTGATGCGAGCCCGCGGCGCCCGCGTCACAGACATCGTCATCCTGGTGGTGGCCGCCGACGACGGCGTGATGCCCCAGACCCGCGAGGCGATCGATCACGCCCGGGCGGCTGGCGTCCCGATTATCGTGGCCGTCAACAAGATCGACAAACCCGAGGCCAATCAGGACCGGGTGATGAAGGATCTGGCCGACATCGGCCTGATGCCCGAGCAGTGGGGCGGCCAGACCGTCACGGTGCCGGTCTCGGCCAAGAAACGCCAGAACATCGATCTGCTGCTCGAAATGATCCTGCTGGTCACCGACATCGGCGACCTCAAGGCCAATCCCAAGGCTCCAGGCCAGGGCGCGGTTCTCGAAGCCAAGCTGGACAAAGGCCGCGGCCCGGTGGCCACGGTGCTGGTCCAGAACGGCACCCTGCGTGTGGGCGACACGGTCATCGCCGGATCGGTGATCGGCAAGGTCCGCGCGTTGTTCGACGACCGCGGGCACCCGGTCAAGCTGGTGGGCCCATCCACGCCGGTCGAGGTGCTGGGTCTCAGCGCGCTGCCGCAGCCAGGCGATACGTTCCAGGTGATTGCGGACCAGGCGAAGGCGCGCCAGGTGGCGACGTTCCGTCAGACCCAGGCCAAGGAACGCGCGCTGGGCGCGAAGTCGTCGCGCCTGACCCTCGAGTCGCTCAAGCAGCAGATCGCCGAAGACGGCATCAAGGAACTGCCGATCGTCGTCAAGGCCGACGTGCAGGGCTCGGCCGAAGTGCTGTCCGACACGCTGGCCAAACTGTCGGACGACAAGGTCAAGGTTCGCGTCATCCACTCCGGCGCGGGCGCCATCAACGAATCAGACGTGTTGCTGGCGTCGGCGTCCAACGCGATCATCATCGGCTTCAACGTGCGGCCCGACCGCAACGCGGCCGACCTCGCCGAGCGCGAGACGGTCGAGATTCGGCAGCACTCGGTCATCTATCACGTCACCGACGAGATCAAGAAGGCGATGGCCGGCATGCTCGAGCCGACCTTCCGCGAGGTGCGCGTCGGCTCGGCCGAGGTGCGCGAGACCTTCAAGGTGCCGAAGTTCGGCACCATCGCCGGATGCATGGTGCTCGACGGCCGCGTGGCGCGAGCCGGGGACCTGCAGGCGCGCCTGCTGCGCGACCATGTCGTGGTCCATACCGGCAAGATCGGATCGCTGCGCCGGTTCAAAGACGACGTCAGCGAAGTCAAGCAGGGCGTCGAGTGCGGCATCGGCTTCGAACGCTACAACGACCTCAAGGTCGGCGACGTGATCGAGGTCTTCACCACGGAGAAGATGGCGCCAGTCGTGCCGGCGTAGTGTCGGCCTGTGCCTAGTGTAGGCCTGTGCGTCGTGTGAGGGCGCCGGGGCGTCGATCGCGTGTCCGCCCAGGCGTCGTTCGAATGTAGGCCCGGGCTTCGGCCCGGGCATCCGAGAAGTTTCGCCATCCGAGTTGATCCCATACATCCGCCATGGCACAAGGGTTCAGAGCAGATCGGCTCGCCGACCACATCCGCGAGGAACTGAGCGACATCATCGCCCGCGAGGTGCACGACCCCGGGGTCGGCCTCATCACCATCACGCGGGTTCAGGTGACCGCCGATCTGCAAATCGCGCGTGTCTACTACACCACCATGGCGGTCGAGGCCGCGCGCAAAGCCACCGCCAAAGCGCTCGCGCGAGCCACCCCGTTTCTGCGGCACCAGTTGGCCGGCCGGCTGACGCTCCGGCGGATGCCCGAGGTCGAGTTCCGCTTCGATCAGTCCGTCGAGCAGCACGACCGGATCGAAAAGTTGATCCACCAGATCCACGAAGAAGAGGCCAGCCACCCGCCCGACGTGCCGACCGACACGCCGACCGACACGCCGACCGACGGGCCGACCAACGGGCCGACCGACACTTCCGCGGACGCGCCGACCGACGAGCCGCCGCATGAACAGTAGCGCGACCCGCTGCCGCGAGGTGTGCGACCAGGTGCGGCGCCATCAACGGATCGTCGTCACCTCACACGTCCGGCCTGACGGCGATGCGCTCGGATCGGCCCTCGCACTGGCCTCGGCGCTGCGCGCCATCGGAAAAGACGCCCGCGTCATCAACCACGACGCGTCCCCGATCCCGCTCATCGAGTTCCCGGGCGTCGCCGACATCGACGTGGCCGAGACGGTGCCCGCCGACACCGAGGCGCTCGTGGTGCTGGAGTGCGGCGATCTGGAGCGCACGGGCCTGACCGTTCCTGAACACTGCGTGGTGATCAACGTCGATCACCATCAGGGTAATTCCGGGTACGGCACCACCAAGTGGTTCGACGCCAGCTACGCGGCCGTCGGCGAGATGGTGCTCGAGATCATCGACGGGCTGGACGTCGCCCTGACCCCCGACATGGCCACGCAGCTGTTCCTGGCTATCGTCACCGACACCGGCTCGTTCCGCTATCCCGGCGTGTCGCCGCGCACCTTCACGATGGCCGGCCGGCTGGTCGCGGCCGGCGCCGACCCGGTGTTGACCGCTAGACGTCTCTACGACAGCAATTCGCTGGGCCGGCTGCGTCTGCAAGCCGCCGTCCTGCAGACGCTCGACCTGCGGGCCTCGGGGCGACTGGCCCTGCTCCACCTCGACGATGCCACGATGGGGACGGCCGGGGCGACGTCCGACGACACCGAGGGGCTGATCAACCTGCCGTTGAGTGTCAAAGCGATTCAGGCGGCGGTCCTCTTCAAGCAGGCTGGAGCCGGGACTTACCGCGTCAGCTTCCGCTCAAAAGGCCAATTCGACGTCGGGGCCATCGCCAACAGTTTCGCCGGGGGCGGCCACAAAAACGCCTCGGGCTGCACGATCACCGGCGACCGGGCCCAGGTGCGCGAGGCCGTGCTGGCGCGCCTGCTTCCCGTGCTGGCGGCAGACCCGACGGTCGAACAGACGGGTGGCTGAGGGTCCCGCCCGCGGGGGCATTCTGGTGCTGGACAAGCCGCCGGGCATGTCGTCGCACGACGTGGTCTCGGTGGCACGTCGCCACCTGCGCCCCATGAAAGTGGGCCACACCGGAACCCTCGATCCGTTTGCCACCGGCGTGCTGCCGCTGGTGGTCGGGCACGCAACGCGCCTGGCCCAGTTCTTCTCTGGCGCGGAAAAGACGTATGAAGCCCGCCTTCGATTCGGTCAGACCACCGACAGCTACGACCTCACCGGAAGCGTGACGTGGGAGGCACCCGCGGGCACGGCGTGGCCGTCCCCGCAGGCGGTGCGCGAGGCCCTTGACGGGTTTCTCGGGCCGCTGATGCAAGTGCCTCCGGCGTTTTCGGCCAAGATGACCGACGGCGTGCGCGCCTATCAGAAGGCCCGGCGCGGCGTGGCGGTCGACCTGCCGGCCGTGGCCGTCACGCTCCACGGGGCGGACATCGTCGGCATTGACGCCGATCACGTCGACATCCGGCTGACCTGCTCGGCAGGTTTCTACGTCCGATCGCTGGCCCACGACCTCGGAGCCAGGCTCGGCGTCGGCGCACACCTGGTGAGCCTGCGGCGCACGCGCAACGGGCCGTTCGATCTGGCATCAGCCATCACGCTCGACATCGTGGTCGGCGCGGGTGACCAACTGCATACGCGCCTGGTTCCGCTCGACGCCCTGCTGACCGAATTCCCCTCCGTCGCCCTCACCGCCACCGGGGTGGAGTACGTGCGACACGGACGCGACATCGGCCCAGGCGAAATCCTGGACGCGCCAGCCAATGGGCCCTGGCCCGAACGCGTCCGCCTCACCAGCCCGGAGGGAATCCTGCTGGCCATTGCCGAGCCGGGGCCCGGGCCGGTTTTGCATCCGGCCGTCGTGCTGGTGTAACATATTCGTTTTGCAGGCGTACCAACTTTCGTGACGGCGGAACCGGGCTGCGCCAAGGGGCGTGGATCTGGACCGTACGTGGAGGCGAGACCGACGTGGCACTGACCAAAGAACGCAAGACCGACCTGATCAAGTCGTTTGAGACGCACGAAGGCGACACCGGATCCCCCGAAGTCCAGATCGCGATCCTCAGCGAGCGGATCACCTACCTGACCGAACATTTCAAGGTCCACGCCAAGGACCACCATTCGCGCCGGGGCCTCCTGATGTTGGTTGGCCAGCGCCGGCGCCTCCTGGACTACGTCAAGCGCAAGGATAACGCGCGGTACGCGACGATTATTCAGCGCCTCGGCATCCGCAAGTAGCTGGCAGGCCGGCGCGGGTATCTTGCCCGCCGGCTGCCGTCTCGTGCTCGGAATCCGCCTCCGGGGCAGCCGCCCTGGGTCAGCCGGTTCCCTGGCAGAAAGACAGAGATGATGCATACAAAAGAACTCTCCCTCGGGGGCCAGACGTTGTCGATCGAGACCGGCAAGCTTGCCAAGCAGGCGAATGGCTCGGTGATCGTTCGGTACGGCGACACGGTTGTCCTGGTGACCGCCTGCAAGGCGGCCAATCAGCGCCTGGGGATCGATTTCCTGCCGCTCACGGTGGACTACCGCGAATACACCTACGCGTCGGGGCGCATTCCTGGCGGCTTCTTCAAGCGCGAAGGCAAGTCCACCGAAAAGGAAGTGCTGACCAGCCGCGTGATCGACCGGCCGCTGCGTCCGCTGTTCCCGTCGGGATGGCACTACGAGACGCAGGTCATCGCGATGGTGCTGTCGGCCGACGACAAGTACGACTCGGATGTGCTCGCCCTCACGGGGGCCTCGGCTGCCCTGGCGATCTCCGACATCCCGTTCCAGAAGACGCTCGCCGGCGTGCGCGTCGGCTACGTGGATGACGTGCTGGTCATCAATCCGACGTTTGCCCAGCGCAAGACCAGCTTGCTCGACCTGGTCGTGGCAGGCACGGCGGACAGTATCGTGATGGTCGAGGCCGGCGCCAAGGAAGTGAGCGAAGACCTCATCGTCAAGGCGCTCGAAACGGCGCACGCCGCCATCAAGCAAATCGTCGGTGCGATCGACGAATTGGCCAAGACCTGCGGCAAGCCGAAACTGAAGGTCGAGACCAAGACCATCGCCGCCGACTTCTACGGCGAGGTCGAAGCCAAGGTGCTCGGTCCGCTGGCCGAGGCGATGCGAATCCGCGGCAAGCTCGAGAACTACCAGCGTGTCGATCAGGTGGCCGCCGAATTGATGGCGTCATTTCCGGACACCGAAGCGGAGCGCAAGGCCGAAGCCAAGACCATCTTCAAAGAGCTCAAGGAGAAGGTGCTGCGCAATGAGATTCTCGACCGCGGGCTGCGTCTGGACGGACGGGCCTTCGACGAGATTCGTCCCATCTGGTCCGAAGTCGGCGTGTTGCCGCGCACCCACGGGTCGGCGGTCTTTACGCGCGGCGAGACCCAGGCGCTGGTCACCGCGACGCTCGGCACGTCCGACGACCAGCAGAAGATTGAAATGGTCGACGGCGAGATCTACAAGCGCTTCATGCTGCACTACAACTTCCCGCCGTTCTCGGTTGGCGAAGTCGGCTTCATGCGCGGCCCCGGCCGCCGCGAAGTCGGGCACGGCGCGCTCGCCGAGCGGTCGCTGCAGCCGGTGATGCCGGCCGAAGACAAGTTTCCCTACACCGTGCGCGTGGTCTCCGACATTCTCGAGTCGAACGGCTCGTCGTCGATGGCCAGCGTGTGCGGCGGAACGCTGTCGATGATGGATGCGGGCGTACCGCTCAAAGCGCCGGTCGCCGGCATCGCGATGGGCCTGGTGATGAACGAGACGACGGGCAAGTACGCCGTCCTCACCGACATCGCGGGCGCCGAAGACCACTACGGCGACATGGACTTCAAGGTGGCCGGCACCGCCGAAGGCGTCACCGCGCTGCAGATGGACATCAAGGTGACCGGTGTCACCACCGAAGTGATGACCAAGGCACTGGCGCAGGCGCGCAAGGGCCGCCTCGAAATTCTCGGAAAGATGGCCCAGACGCTCGCGACGCACAGATCGGATGTCTCCGCCCATGCGCCGCGCATCGTCACCATCAAGATTCCGGTCGACAAGATTCGCGACGTCATCGGGCCTGGCGGCAAGATGATTCGCAGCATCATCGAGCGGACCGGCGTCAAGATCGACGTTGAGGATGACGGCCACGTCAACGTGGCGTCGTCGGATGACGCGTCGGCCAAGATGGCGATCGCGATCATTCAGGAGTTGACGGCGACCGCCGAGCTCAACAAGACCTACATGGGCAAGGTGCAGCGCATCACCGATTTCGGCGCGTTCGTCGAAATCATGGCGGGCACCGACGGCCTGCTGCACGTGTCGGAGATTGCGCGACACCGCGTGCAGAACGTGCGGGACGAACTCGAAGAGGGTCAGCAGTTGCTGGTGAAGGTCATCAGCATCGACCCGTCCGGCAAGATTCGTCTGAGCCGGAAGGCGCTGCTCGAAGAAGAGGGCGGCCCGGCTGGCGAAGGTGGCGGCGAGTCTGGAGCGGCGCCCGAAGGCGGTGCGCCGCCGCAGGGAGATGGCGGACCGGCTCCGCATCACACCGGTGATCGGGGCGGACGGCCGGGTGGCCCGCCGCGCGGCCGCGGCCGCCGGTAGCACGCGCGACGTTCCCGCGACAGCGGGATGCCGCGTCGCCTGCCGTCCGAAGACGCCGGCCTTTTGCCGGCACGACGGGTTAACGTAGGCGGGAAAGGGGTCGGGACACCGGCCCCTTTTCCTTTTCCGGCGCAACCGGTCCGCAGCCTGTAGAATCTGTCGTGCGGCTATCGGCGCGCGCCGCACGTCTCATTCGGGTGGAGGCTTCCGATGGCATCACGTGCGCTTGGTCGACGGCGCTTTCTGGCGACGCTTCCGCGGCTGGTCGCCGGCGCCTCCGTGTTGGGCGGGCTGGGCTCGGCCCTGGCCCAGGACGCCGGCCGTCACGACTTGACGATCAAGGTCCGGAAGCACCAGTTCTCCCAAGCCCGAATCGAGGTCGCGCAGGGAGATATCCTCAAGATCACGCTGGTGGCCGAAGATGTGCCGCACAGCTTCACCGTTGACCAGTACCGCATCTCGAAGCGGGCGGTCCCCGGCACACCCGTGACGTTTGAGTTCAGAGCGGACCGCGCCGGCACCTTTCCCTTCTACTGCAACCTGACGGCTGAAGATCCGGACTGCAAAAACACGCGCGGCCTGCTTGTCGTCTCGGCGCACCGGCCGTAGCCACGCGGGTCTGCGACGCGGGCTGGCGCCTGTCGACCGCCTCCCGGCAAGCGAGACCGGCTCGCCGTCATCGATGGGTCGCCGCAATCACTCGGCCGAGGAATTCGTCCAGGGCGTTGCCGCCTTTGATCCAGCGCACGATCACCACCAGATCATTCTCGACGTCGATGTAGACGATGTTCTGGCCGTTGCCGACAAAGCAGACGCTGGACTCCGGCGCCGACGGCCAGGCCTTGCGCCCGGTGTTCAGGAACCAGTTCATGAATCCGTAGCCGTCATTGGCCGTCCCCGGTGTCCGCGCCATCTTGATCCACCGTTCCGACACGATCTGACGGCCGTTCCACCGGCCGTTTCTCAGGTAGAGATAGCCGAAGCGGGCCAGGTCCCAAGCGCTGATGAACATGCCGCCGCCGAAGTGGCCGCCGCCCGACACCGACTGCATCCGCTGACCGTCGATCTCGACCCATGAATTCTCGTACCCGGTCCATCGCCACGTGTTCGACGCGCCGATCGGATCCATCACCTCCTCGCGCAGGACCACCGGCAGCGGCCGTCGCCACACCTGCAGGGCGAGCAGGGCCAGCAGGTTCACACGCGTGTCGTTGTATTTGTAGCGCGTACCAGGCTCGTACAGCTTGCGATTCGGCCAGTCGGCCGGCGTGGCACCCTCCGGGCGGTCGGCCCAGTCGGGCTTGCCCCACAGCGTCCCCTGCCAGTCGCTGGTCTGTCGCAGGAGGTGGTCCCACGTGATGGCCGCATTGTGCCCATCGAAGTAACCGGGCAGCGGCATGTAGTCTCGGGCCGCGTCTCCAACGTCGCCAATGAGCCCTTTCTCCCACGCAAGACCGACCACGGTGGACAGGAAGCTCTTCGCCACACTGAACGTCATATCGGAGCGCTTGGTGTCGCCCCACTCGGCCACCACGTAGCCGTGCCGTATGACAATCCCGTTGGCCGCCGCCCGCTCGCGGGTCGGGCCGATGAGGGTGTCGAAGGGTTCCCGCGCGCCGAAGCTCAGCGCAAGGTCCAGCGCGAGGTCCTTCGGGCCCGGGTTTTCATTGGCGATCGCATACGTCACCGCCTCGTCGAGTTTCGCGGAATCCATCCCGACCTCAGCCGCGGCCTTGCGCGTCCACGTGAATCGGTCGGGGAAGTAGGGCGCCGCCACGACGGCTGGCCCGGCGGCTCTGGTCGCCGTTTTGGCGGGTGCCTTCTGCGCAGTGGCAACGGTTCCCTGGGCCATCAGGCCGGGTCCGCCCAGCAGTGTGAGAGCCGCGACGGTGAGCATGGCCCTGACGGCCAGCCAGGTCGGTGTTGATGAGGTGAGCGTCATGGTGATCATCCTTGCGTCATGGATTGGTCCGAGCCGTAGCCTCTGCCTGGCGGGCCCAGGCGCGGGCGAATTCCAGTCTGTCGCCCATCGGCGGATGCGTGTAGAAAAACAGCCGCGCGAACGCCGACGGGTCTTCCTCCGCCAGGTTGGACGCGCCCAGCCTCTTCATCGCACTGATGAAGGCGGCGGCATTCCGCGTCGTGTCGAGCGCAAAGCGATCGGCTCGTCGCTCGTGCCAACGCGACAGCGCGTTGACCACCGGCAGCGCCAGTCCCGACACACCCATGGCTGTCAGGAGGAGCAACGGCATGCCCGACGGGTCGGCGACGCCACCAAGACCGAACCACCCAATCGACCGATGCAAAACGGCGTTGCCGACCCAGAATCCCAGACCGACGACCCCGACTTCCGCCACCAGCGCTCGCCACAGATCGTGCGACACATGATGCGACAGTTCGTGGGCCAGGATGACTTCGATTTCCTCTGCCGAGTAGTCGTTGATCAGCGTGTCCGACAGCAGGATCCGCCGGGTCGATCCGAACCCGATCAGGGCGGCATTGGCGCGGGATGATTTCCGGCTGAGACGCCATTCGTAGGCGCCGACCACTCCCGTGCCGGCGCGCGCGCACAGCGCCATCAGCCGTGCACGCAGCGCCTCGTGCTCAAGAGGCCTGACGGTGAAGAAGATCGGGATCAGCACAATTGGCGCCAGCCACGTCAGCACGAGGCTCACCGTCACGGCGCCTGTCGTGGTGGCGATCCACCAGCGGTCGGGCCAGGTCGTCAGTGCCAGGTAGACCACTCCCGCGGACAGGCCCCCGAACGCGAGGCCGAGCCCGAGCGCCTTCACGTGGTCCTGGCACCACTCCCCCACGGTCTGTCGAGACAAACCATAGCGCCGTTCGAGGATGAAGCCGGCGAAAAAGGAGAGAGGAAACGCCGCCGCTCCGTGGACCATCGCCACGATCCAGGCGAACACCATGGCGGTCGCCGGCGCGAGGAGGGCTCTCGGTAAGGAGGGGGTGTCGATCAGGCGCTCGATGGCGTCGCGCAGCAGCGCCGATCCATTGGAGATCCAGAGCAGGCCCAGCAGCAGCACCGACCACGCTGCGGCCAGCATCGCGGCGCGCCGACGGAGCCGATGGAATCGTGTGGCCTTGTCCTCGTTCATGCCCGGTTGCGGTCCGGGCGCCAGCCACCGCGAGGTGCGTCTGACGCCCGTGTGGCTGATCGAGGCGAAGAACAGGCGGACCCCCGCCACCGGCGTGTGGGCCGACCGGCGGGTCTAGCCGGCGTGGCCGTGCAGTCCCTTCAGCATCTTCAGCACGATCAATGCGTGACCCGTGGTCGGCCCGCTCAGATCCGCGGTGCTCTTGCCGTTCTCTTTGGCGCCCGTCTGGGCCTGCCGTACCCGCACGCCGCCGTTGACGGTCTCGATCTTGATGGCGACGCCGCCGCCGTTGATCTTCCCGTCCACCTTCCGCCGGTTGCTCTCGGCATCCTTCTCGAACGGCAGGTCCGTCACCGAAATGCCGCCGTTGACACAGCGCGCCGACAGCGTCGCCTTCGCGTCGGCGGGCAACCGCAGGTCGATGCCGCCATTGGTGGTGTCGAGCCGCACGCCCTCGCCCCCGAGACCGGTCATCTGGATGTCGATGCCCCCGTTGGTCGTGCTGGCGTCAATCGAACTGCCCAGGCCCCGAGCCTTGACGCCGCCGTTGGTCGTCTCGACGCGGACGGTCGCCGCGACGCCCGTCACGTCGATGGCGCCATTGACGTTCTGCACGTTGATCTTGACGGTGCGGGGCACCCGAATGGTGTATTTGACGTCGATCGACCGGCGCTTTCCGGTCTGCGTGGTCTGGATCTTGACCTTCGACGGACTCGCCTCGTCCTTAATCACGACCTGCTTGAGCAGTTCGTTGGCCGCTTCCTCGGTCGCGCCGCGGGCCGTGATGACGGCCTTGACCTCGACGGTGGTGCCGTCAACGGCCTCGACGGTAATCGAGCCGCTCGTGTTGACCAGGTCGAACGCCGCGTCCGGCCCCGTCAGCGTGAACGTCTTGGCGTAGTTCTGCTCGGCCTTGGCGCGGCCGCCGCCGAACTCCCCGTCCATACTGTTGATGACGACGTCGCAGGCCGCCAGGCTGGCAGCGGCCACAGCCACGAAGGTCACCGAACACATTCGTCGAATCTGGCGCAGGTACGACATCAAGTCCCTCCACACCAACTTGGACGACGGCTGTGGTTTGGATGTTCCAGCACCGGCCTCATTCAGTTCAATTTGACCGAAATCAGCTTCGACACCCCGGGCTCCTCCATCGTGACGCCGTACAGCCGGTCGGCGATTTCCATCGTCTTCCGGTTGTGCGTAATCAGGATGAATTGCGTCTGGGCCTGCATCGACCGCAGCATGTCGAGGAACCGGCCCGTATTGGCGTCGTCGAGCGGCGCATCGATTTCGTCGAGTACGCAGAACGGACTGGGCTTGTACTTGAAGATGCCGAACATCAGCGAAATAGCCGTGAGCGCTTTTTCGCCTCCCGACAGCAGTTGGACGTTCTGGAGGCGCTTGCCCGGCGGCTGCGCGATGATCTCGATGCCGCTCTCGAGGACGTCGTCTTCGTCGAGCAGGGTAAGGCCGGCGCGGCCGCCGCCGAACAGCGTCGCGAACATTTCCTGGAACGCCAGATTGATCGCCGTGAAGGCCTCGCGGAACCGTTCGCGGGTGGTGTGATCGATCTTCTTGATGGCCTCGCCGGTGGTGGCGATCGAATCGACCAGATCTTTTCGCTGCGTGGTGAGGAAGCCATGCCGGGATTCGAGCTCGTCGTACTGCTCGATGGCCATCATGTTGACCGGCCCCAGCTTGTCGATCTTGCGCCGGAGTTCTGCGATGGCCTCGTCGGGCGTCAACACGCGGGAGGGCGCATGGTCGGCCGCCCCATCGCCGCTCGCCTCGGCGTCGGCGGGCACCGGCGAGGGGGCCGCCGCGACGTCGTCAGGCCCGGCGTCCTGCGCGGGTTCCTCGTCGGGTTCGTCGGCGTAGATCGTGCGCCAGTCTGGACTGAGGGCGCCGTCGCGTTCCAGTTGTTCGACCTCGGCGATCACCGACTCGAGATCCATCTGGAGGGCCTCGGTGCACGACACGGCCAGGTGGGACAGATCGCTTTCGGCCTTTGCGCGGCCGACCTCGGCCTCCGACAACGACGACCGCACCGCGTCGAGCGTACGCCTGGCCTCGCGAATCGCGGCTTCCACCTGCTCGCCGCGCTGGCGGTACTGCCCGACCGCGTCGTCGGCGCCCCGAACGGATTGGCGCGCCGCGTCCAGCGCGGCCATCGCCACGTCGAGCCCCCGCCTGGCCTCGGCCAACGCGTGGCGCAGCCGATCCTGATCGGCGGCGATCTGGAGTTGCTCGTCGCGCCTGGCGACCAGCCTGGTTTCGATGTCGCGGCAGGCCTCTTCGAGGCGCGCCGCTTCGAGCGCCACCGATGCGGCCCGTTCGACCAGCCGCGCGTGTTCGGCCATCGCATCCCGGACGCGCTCGCCGCGCAGTCGCGACTCGTCACGCGCCTCGAACAACCGCCGTTGGGCCGTCCCGAGCTGTTCGTCGAGCGTGCGCTGCTCTTCGGCCAGACGCGCCACCGATTCCCGGGCCTCGGCCTCCCGGGCAACGAGGGCCGCGATCTCTTCGTCGCCGCGCCGGATGTCGAGCGCCACGACAGACCGCTTTTGATCCACGCGATCGGCCTGTTCTCGCGCTTGAGCCACACGCAGCTGGAACTCGACGATCGCTTTCTCGTGCAGGTGCACCTGGCCGGACATCGCCCCGATGGCCGCGGCGGCCTCGGCGGCCAGCCGATCGATGTCGCGAAGCGTCGTCGCGAAGCGTTCCACGGTCGCGCGCTCGACGGCGAGCCGCTCGCGGGCTTGCCGGATGTCGGTCTTGGTCTGGAGAATGCCGCCGTGATTCTGGTGCCCCGCGCCACCCCACACGAGGCTGGCGCCACGACACACATCGCCATCGCGCGTCGCGATCGGCAGGTCGGTCTGGCGCGCGGCCTCGACAGCGGCGGCGAACGTCGCGGCGATCCATCCTCGGGTGACAAACGGGCGAAGGGCCTCTGCGCACGCTCCCGACACCGAGACCACGTCGGCCAGCGGCGTCAGACCAGGCACCGCAACGGCCGGCGCGGTACCGACGGCGATGGCACCGGCCTCGCCGACCACGACGAAGCCGCAACGGCCCGCGCCCTTCGCGTTGACCAACCGCAACGCGCGCTCGGCCTCCGCGTGCGTCGCCACCACCACGAACTGCAGCGTGTCGCCCAGACAGGCTTCCACGGCGCGCTCGAAGCCGGGTTTGACGTCGAGATAGTCGGCCACCGATCCGAGATGCCTGACCTCGCCGCCTGCCTCGGCCAGCACCAGCCGCGTCGCGTCGCCGTAGGCGGTGCGCGCCGCCTGAAACCGCTCCAGCGCGTCGAGGCGCGCCGTCACGCCAGCCAGTTCGGCTTCGGCCTCGCGAAGCGTGAGGCCCGTGCGTTCGCGTTCGGCGCGCAGTCCGGTGAGTTCGACCTCGCGAGTGGCGCGCGCCTGGCCGACCTGGTCGAGACTGGCCGTGGACCCGGCCAGCGACGCGGCGGCGGCCGCGCGGTCGGCGGCCGCGCGGGCAGCTTCGACGTCGAGATCGGCGACTTCGGCAGTCCAGCGGGCGAGATCGCGCGACACCCGTTCCCTGGCGTTGACGGCGTTGTCGATGGCGTGCTGCAGCGTGGACGCCGCGCTCGCCGCGGCGAACTGCTCGCTGCGCGCCGCTTCGACGTCGGCTTCAAGCCCCTCGAGCACCCCATGCAGGGCGGCCTGTTCCTGGGTCGCGACTGACAGTGTGGCTGCCGCGGCCTCGCGGTCGGCTGCGGCGCGCTCCGCGTCGCGCTGCCTGGCCGTGGCGGCCTCGGCCGCCGGCGCCCTGCGCACGCCCAGCGTGTCGATTTCGCCGGCCACGTCGGTCTCGCGCCGGCCGAGCGCGGTCACCTGCTCTTCGTCGTTCTGGATGCGCTGCTCGAGGCGGCCGATCTCGACTTCGTGCGCGTGGGCTCCCTCGCGCGCGGCCCGCGCGGCGCTCTCCAGCTGGACCCATTCGAGTCGAAGCCCTTCGAGATCGGAATCCAGCTGCGCCAGATGCCCGGCGGCACCGATCTCGGAATCCCGAATCTGCGCGATTCGTGCCTGGGCCGACCCAATCGCCTGGGCGAGCACGCGCTGGCGCCTGGCGATCTGGACTTTTTCCCACCGCCGCAATTCGTCCCGCAGTCGCTGGTGACGCCTGGCCTTGGCCGCCTGTCGCTTGATGACGCCGCGCTGCTTTTCGACTTCGAAGACGATGTCGTCGATCCGGGTAAGATTCTGTTGCGAGGCGTCGAGCTTCAACTCGGCGGCGCGGCGGCGAGCCTTGTACTTGGTGACGCCAGCGGCCTCTTCGATCAGTTGCCGCCGGTCCGTGGGCCGCGAGCTTAGAATCAGGCCGATCTTGCCCTGCTCGATAATCGCGTAGGCCTTGGCGCCCAGCCCCGTGTCCATCAGCAATTCGTGGACGTCGCGCAACCGCACGATTTCGCCGTTGATCAGATACTCGCTCTCGCCCGACCGGTACAGACGGCGCGTCACTTCGACCTCGCGCACCATCGGGCGGCCTTCGTCGTCGATCAAATCGGGCGTCGATCCGACGCCGCGTTCCGGCAGCACCGGCACGCCGGCGAGCATCAGGCGCACCTCGGCGGAGGCATTCGGCTTGCGCGCGTCGCTGCCGCCGAAGATCACGTCCTCCATGCGGTCGCCGCGCAGACTCTTCGCGCTCTGCTCGCCAAGCACCCACACGATCGCATCGGCCACGTTGCTCTTGCCGCAGCCGTTCGGACCGACGATCGCCGTGACGCCACGGTCGAACGACAGTTCGGAACGATCGCAGAACGACTTGAAGCCGGTGATTTCTAGACGCTGCAAACGCATCGGGCGGCTATTTCTGTCCAGGCGTCGACTTGGCGAGGGCCATCTTGGCCAACTGTTCGGCCTCCGGGAAGAGGCCCAGGGCGAGTTGTGCCTGGGGATCGGTGGCGATCAGATGACGCCGGGCGTCGCTGACCGTCCACAGGTTGAGGTCGACCTCGTACCGAATCATCGCGGTGATGAAGACGAGATCCTGGGCAAAGGCCGCGTCGTCGATCTTGATGTGCTCGGCCTGCAGATACTGGCGGAAATCCGCGATCATCGTCTCGTCGACCACGAAGTCCGGCGTCACCAGTTTGCGATCGTGCGAGGTGCCGGCAATCCGGGTGTCGCCCACCGCCGAGAACTTCTGCGCGTACAACGAGAACGCCTGGCGCGCGTAGAGCGACCGGCCGAACCGGGACGGATTGAACCCGTCGATCGGCCCCTCGAGTCGATGGTCGGGCTCGACGCCGCCGCCCCCGTACACCTTGCGGCCCGAATCGGTGTAGCGCAGTTGCGCCGCCGCGTGCTCGCGCTCCACGCTCTGATCCTTCATGCCGTAGTTGAGATACTCGTCGAAGGTCCCGTCCCACGGCCGCTGGATGAGGCGGCCGCTGGGCGTGTAGTAGCGGGCCGTGGTGAGCGCGAGCCCCGCGCCCTCGCTGATCCGGTAGACCGACTGCACCAGCGCCTTGCCGAACGTGGTCTCGCCGACAATCACGCCGCGGTCGTGATCCTGGAGCGCGCCACTCACGATTTCGGCCGCGCTGGCGCTCGAACGATTCGCCAGCACCACCAGCGGCAGGTCGGTGTACTCGCTCTTGTCGGCCGCCCGGAAGTCCTGGTCCGAGTTCGGGACGCGCCCGCGCGTGTAGACCACCATCTGACCGGGCCTGAGGAACTTGCTCGACACCTTGATGGCCTGGTCGAGAGGGCCGCCAGGGTTGTTGCGCAAGTCGAGCAGCAGCCGCTTCATCCCCTTGCCCGACAGCGCCTTGAGCGTCGCGGTCAGGTCGTTGTCGGTCTGCTGCGCGAAGTCCTGCAGACGGATGTACCCGGTGGTCTGGTCGATCATGAACGACGCCGGGATCGTCGGGATGTTGATCTCGTCGCGCGGCACGTCCAGTTCGATCAGCTGATCGAAGCCACGGCGTTTGAGGGACAGGTGCACCAACGTGCCCTTGGGGCCCCGCATCCGCCGCGCCGCCTGTTCGCTGGTCCACCCCTTCGCGCTGTCGCCGTCCACTTTGGCGATGACGTCGCCCCGCCGCACGCCCTTCTTGTACGCGGGCGACCCTTCGAACAGCGACACCGCGGTGACGTCCGCGTCGATCACCTGAATCGTGATGCCCAGGCCGAAGTACCGGCCGCCCTGCCGTTCCTGCATCTGGGCGTACGTGCGCGGGTCCAGAAACGTCGAATGCGGATCCAGCGTCTGCAGCATGCCGGAAATCGAGTTGTAGACCACGCGGTCGCTCGGCGTCTTTTCCACGTAGTCGGTCTCGATCAGCCGAACCGCCGCCGTGTACGCGCGATACCGCTCGGGCATCCGTTCCTGCGTGGCGACGGTGGTCCGGCCCAGCAGGCCGCCGGCCAGCGCCGACACCACCACAACCAGCGACACCACGAGCACGAGACGAACTGTCCGCATCCGCAAATCGTACCAGATAACCGCTGGAGCGGCAACGAGATCGCCGCAGCGCCGCGGCCGACGTCGGCCGACGCACATCCGGACGGACGGTCGGGCGACCTTGACCGGTTGGCAGCAGGATTCCTATAATTGGGTGGGTCCTCTTGCGATCCTTGTTCCCGTCGCCGATCGGGTTTGGATGGCCGTGTGCTGGCCGCCCGGACCGGGGGACGCGCCAACGAGGCCCATTGGAGTGGTTATGGGTCCCATCGGCATGCCTGAACTGGTCGTCATCCTGGTTATCGCGCTGATCATCTTCGGACCGCGCAAGCTGCCCGAGCTCGGCCGATCGCTGGGCAAGAGCATCGCCGAGTTCAAGCGCGCGTCCAACGAATTGAAGAACACGCTTGAGGAAGAGATTCGCGTCGAAGAGCGCAAAGTGCCGCCGCCGGCCGCACAGGTCGTCGTGGAACACCCCCCGGCGCCCCCGGCTTCGACTCCGCCCACCACGCAGGCCAGCTAACTCGGGCGGACCCTGACCGATGGATTTACCGTACCGCCCGGATCCTCCAGCCGAACTCCCGCCGCCGGTGTCTGCCTTGCCCGCCCCGTACAACCCGGACGACGGGAAAGACGACGGCGCCGGGAAGATGTCGTTTCTCGAACATCTGGACGAGCTCCGGAAGCGGCTCACCGTGTCGGCGATCGCACTGGCGGTCGGTGTACTGATTTCGTTTCTCTTCCTCGACCGCATCTTCGACTTCATCATGCTGCCGCTCGCCAAGGCGATGCCCAAGGGCTCCAGCCTGGTCGCCACCGAGCCCACCGAAGCCTTCATGCTCTACATGAAGATCGCGCTGCTGGCCGGCGTCGTAATCGCCGCCCCGGCGATCACCTGGCAACTGTGGCTGTTTGTCGCGCCGGGGCTGTACTCGAAGGAAAAACGGTTCGCCATTCCCTTCGTCTTTCTCGCCTCGGTGTGTTTCGTGGCCGGCGCCGCGTTCTCCCACTACTTCGTCTTCCCCTGGGCGTGGCAGTTCCTCTCGAATTTCAAGCCCGACTACATGCTGTTCATGCCGAAGATCGAAGCGGTCTTCTCGCTGTACTCGATGATGCTGCTGGCGATGGGCGTGATTTTCGAAATGCCGGCGGTCGTGTTCGTCCTGGCCCGCTTGGGCCTCGCCACGCCCGGATTCTTGTGGCGCAACCTCAAGTACGCCATTTTGATCATCTTCATCCTCGCCGCGGTCATCACGCCGAGCGGCGACATGATGACGCAGACGCTGATGGCCGCGCCCATGATCGGGCTGTACTTCATCAGCATCGTGATCGCATGGCTGTTCGGCAAGAAGCGGGACAAGCCGGCCGACGCCGACGCGTAAGGCGAACGCCCGCCTCCGTGGCGAGCCCACGCCCCACGCCTCGAATCCCTCAGCCCTGAGATATGCTTCCGCTGTGGCGATTCGCAAATCGGCCGCTTCGGAGATTCGGGCGCTCGTCGAACTGTTGACCCAATCCGACGTCGACGCACGCGAGGCGGCGACGGCTCGTCTTGGCGTCGCCGGGGCGCGCGCGGTGCCCCACCTGCTCGACGCCCTCGACGCGACCACCTCGCCGGTGACGCGGACGGCCGTCCTCAAAGCCCTCGAAGCCACCGGCGATCGGAGAGGCCTCGACGCCGCCGTCGGCATCCTGCACTCGCGGCTGACCGATCCCAAGGTCGCCACGGCCGCCGTGCGCCTCCTTGGCAGCCATCTCGACGCCGCCGACACCGACCGCGCCCTCGACGCGCTCAGCACGATCGTGCTCGACCCGGCGTACCGCCAGGCCCTTCGGCTCGATGCGTTCACCGAACTCGAACGGATGCCGACGCGCCTGATCGCCCCCATCCGCAAATGGCTGGCCACCGACCCCGACGCGGCGATCCGGCGGCGGGCTGCCGACCACGGCGCCCCACGTCTGGAGCCCGAGGATGCGGTGGCCCAGCTCGAAGCGGTCGCCGCCGATGGCCGGGCCGATCCGGCGGCGATTCGGCAGTGGGTCGAGGCGGCGGGACCGGAGGCGTCGCTCTCGACGCTGCACCGGATGGTCGAATTGGCGCGAACGCGCGAAGCGCTGGCGCCGTCGGCCGCCGACCAGGACGAGTGGCGTGTGTTGCGTGGCAGGATGCACGCAGCGCTGGCCGCGCGGGGCAGTCGCGTGGCGCTCTACGATCTGCGGGAATCGCTCGAGCGGATGGCGTCAGGCCTGTCCGACGAATTCGTCTCGGCGCTGGGGATGGTCGGTGACGCGTCGTGCCTCGAACCGCTGGCCGCCGCCATCGCCCGGATGCCCATGGATCTGGAAACCCGCGATCACCAGCTCTACGACGGACTGATAGACGCCGGGCAGGCGATCGTGGCACGCCAGGGGCTGACGCGGCGCCACAGCGCCATCAGGAAACTGCTCAAGGCCTGGCCCGACGCGGGCGAACTGCTGCTCGCTGGGCCTCAATAAGATTTCGCGAACCACGCGTCGGCCACCGCCGGCTTGCCGCACTTGATACAGGAGGGATGGGCCGGCCCGCCTTCCATCGGCAGGTTGCGAATCGTCGCCTGCGTCTCGGTCTTGATCTCGGCCTCGCACGCGTCGGTGCCGCACCAGGGCGACACCACGAACCCCGGACGCCCGTCCATGATCTGCTTGAATTCGTCGTACGACGCGGTGTGCGTCGTGTGGTCGCGCTGAAAGGCGAGCGCACGATCGAACAGATTCTGCTGAATCGCGTCGAGCAGGTCCTTGACGCGGCCCGCGAGCCCGTCCATCGGCGTCGGGATTTTTTCTCGCGTGTCGCGACGCGCCAGCATCACCTGCTGCTTCTCGATATCCTTGGGCCCGATCTCGAGCCGCAGCGGCACGCCGCGCAGTTCCCACTCCGAGAACTTCCATCCGGGCGTGTACGCGTCGCGGTCGTCGAGCATCACGCGCACCCCGTTGGCCACCAGCGTGGCCTTGATCTCCTGCGCCCGCGGCAGCACGGTCTCGCGCCAGTTCCCTCGCGGGATCGGGACGATCACCACCTGGTACGGCGCCACGCGCGGCGGGATCACCAGGCCGGTTTCGTCGCCGTGCGTCATGATCAGGCCGCCAATCAGCCGCGTCGACACGCCCCACGACGTGCCCCAGATGTGCTGCAGCGACTTGTCGCGCGCCTGGAACGTGATGTCGAACGCCTTGGCGAAATTCTGGCCGAGGTTGTGCGACGTGCCGGCCTGCAGCGCCCGCCCGTCGCCCATCAGCGCCTCGATGGAATAGGTGCGCGCCGCACCCGCGAACTTCTCGCTGTCGGACTTGCGGCCCGCCACCACCGGCATCGCCAGTTCCCGCTCCGAGAATTCCTTGTAGAGCGCCAGAATCTTGAGCGTTTCCTCCTGGGCCTCTTCCGCCGTCTCGTGCGCGGTGTGGCCTTCCTGCCAGAGGAACTCGGTGGTGCGCAGGAACAGGCGCGTCACCTTTTCCCACCGCACGATGTTGGCCCACTGGTTGATCAACACCGGCAGGTCGCGCCACGACTGAATCCACTTGGCGTACATCGTCCCGATGATCGCTTCCGACGTCGGGCGCAACACCAGCGGCTCTTCGAGTTCCTCGGTGCCGCCCTTGGTCACCCACGCGACCTGCGGGGCGAACCCCTCGACGTGCTCCGCCTCCTTCATCAGCAGGCTCTTGGGAATCAGCAGCGGAAAGTACGCGTTGACATGGCCGGTGGCCTTGAAGCGATCGTCGAGGCCGCGCTGGATCAGTTCCCAGATCGCATACCCGTACGGCCGAATCACCATGCAGCCTTTGACCGGCGAATAGTCGGCCAACTCGGCCCGGCGCACCAGATCGGTGTACCACCGCGAAAAATCTTCGGACCGCGGCGTAATCGCGGTGATGAACTGTTCCTTGCTGTCGTCTTTCTCGGCCATGATTCTTGGTCCTGCGGAACTGCGGAAATCCGCCACGCTGCCATCGGCAACCGGCGGAGGCCTGCCGGGTCGGGCAGGCGGAAACCCGCCACGCTGCCATCGGCAACCGGCGGAGGCCTGCCGGGTCGG
>JBAXOX010000005.1:0-123008 GCA_037133015.1 Acidobacteriota bacterium | reverse complement strand
TCGTGGTCGACTCCCGCGATTTCCGGCACCGCTGACCACGTGGAACTGGTGGTCAACGCCGCTCCGTTTATTCAGGGCTACGACCCGTCAAACGGCAAGGAGTTGTGGCGCCTGGGTCCGAGCACGACCAATACCACCCCGACGCCGGTGACCGGGGAGGGGCTCATCTTCGTCACCAACGGCTACAACCCCATCAAGCCGATCTACGCCATCGTTCCCGGATCCCGCGGCGACTTGACGCTGAAAGACGGTGCGACACACAGCGACGCCATCGCCTGGAGCAACTTGCGTGACGGACCCTACATGGCCACGCCGCTGCTGTACCGGGGCATCCTCTATGTGGTCTCGTCGCGCGGAGTCCTGACGGCGTTGGAGCCGCGCACCGGTGCTCAGATCTACCAGCAGCGGGTCGCGCCCGGCGGATACTCGGCCTCACCCGTGGCGGCCGACGGCCGCATCTACATCGCCGCCGAGGACGGCCAGATTTTCACGATTCGGGCCGGACGAACATTCGAGATTCTGGCGACCAGCGCGATGAATGAACCGGCGATGGCCACTCCGGCGTTGGCCGCGCAGATGCTCTTGGTTCGCACCGAGCACTACCTCTGGGCGCTCGCCGACCGCGCCAAGTAGCCTGGCGTCGGCGTGATGCGCGGGGGGGCGCCAGCGAGCCGCCATTCACCTCAAAGCCGCGGGATATAGCGATTCTGCCGCGCGAGCGGTCGCTGCTTGGTCCTTCGACGCACAAATACAACGACGTATTTGTGCCCTGACGACTGCGTGCTGCGCGACCACCGCCGGCCACGTCCGCCGGAAGCCGTTCGTGGCCGTCATTGCGAGTCGAAGCACTCAGATCTCGTGCCGCTTCGCGAGCGCGGTGAGGCGATCGGCGGCGCGGAAGGCCAGCGCCTGGATCGTCTCGGTCGGTTGGTTGCGGCCGCTCGTCACCAGGCTCGAGCCGTCGCACACGAACAGGTTCGGCACGTCGTGCGCCCGGTGGTCGGTGTTGACGACCGAGGTAGCGGCATCCTTCCCCATGCGGCAGGTGCCAAGCAGGTGGACCGACGATTCGGTCTCGGCCACCGGGTACGCCCAGCGCCGCGTGGCGCCGGCCGCGTCGAGCAGCTCCATGGCCCGATCGAGCAGGAACTGAGCGGTCTTCAGATCGTCTGGGTGATCCTTGTACGTCACGCGTAGCGCCGGCAGCCCCCACGCATCCTTCACGGCGGGGTCGAGCGAAATCGCATTGCCTTCGAGCGCGAGCGCGGTCTGGTGCGGCAGGACGTACATGGTCTTCGGAAAGTCCTTCAACGCCCGCTTGAACTCCCCGCCCCACTGCGGCCGCGCCGGATCGAGGCCGCCCAGCGCGAAGCCGGCGGGATACCAGTCGAACCGCCCGTCGAGGCCGCCGCCGCCGAAGAAGCCGTGCTTCGGGTCGATCTCGTAGAAGTCGTGGATCACCCGGCTGACGTGCACGCCCTTGAATTCGTTCAACGGGTGCTCGAACAGCCCGCCGGCGATACTGCCGGGCCCGAACATCAGGTACTTGCCGACCAGGCCGCTGCCGTTGGCCAGCCCGTTCGGGAAGCGCTTCGACGCCGACATCAGCAGCAGTCGCGGCGTCTCGGCGCCGTTGGCGCTCACCACGACAGCCTTCGCCCGCTGCCGCTGTTCGCGCTTCTCCCGGTCGAAGTAGATCACGCCGGTCACGCGGCCATCGTCGCCGACCTCGATCTCCCGCACGTAGCTGTCGGGGCGGATCTCGCAGCGTCCGGTGGCCTCGGCAAGCGGAATCATCGCCGCCAGGGTCGAGGACTTGGCGCCGAACTCGCAGCCGAACGCCTCGCAGAACCCGCAGTGCATGCACGCGCTGCGGCCGCGGTAGTCTTTCGACAGGATCGCGAGCGGCGCGGGGAAGGCGTGCCACCCGAGCTTGGTCGCGCCGCGCTCGACCAGGACGCCCGACGACTTGATGGGCAACGGCGGCAGCGGATAGGGTTTCGACCGCGGCGGGTCGAACGGGTTGGCGCCGGCCAGGCCGGAGACGCCCAGCTCCCATTCGGCCTTCGTGTAATACGGCTCGAGGTCGGCGTAGGTCAGCGGCCAGTCCGCGAACCCGGTTCCCGCAATCGGGCCCTTCCGGCTGCGCTCGATGAAGTCGATCTCGTGAAAGCGCCAGAAGTTCCCGGTGAAGTGCACCGGCCCGCCGCCGACGAGCCGCCCGTAGCCGACCAACGGCTGGATCTTCGCCGTGTCGCTGGAGGTCTTTCGGAAGGTGTTCGGCTGGCGCGAGTAGTTGTTGGTCAGCGCGGCCCGGTGGACGGCCGCGTACTCGTCGTGGTCGAACTGGTTCGGCCGAATATAGGGGCCCTGCTCGAGCACAACGACGCGGAAACCGTTGGACGACAGTTCCTTCGCGAGCACGGCTCCGGCCGCGCCCGAGCCGACGATGAGGAAGTCGACCGGGTCGGCGGCCTTGTATCTGGCGGGCGACTGCGGCGTCATCGCTCCCCTCCCCGGCCGGCGGCGCGTTCCGCGTCGTAGTACCCGAACGGCGGTTCGTAGGCGCCGGCGTTGTCGAAGCCGATGTGCTGCCAGCCGACCTGGCCGCGATTGCCGCCGTGTGTCGGATCGCCCAGATATCCCCAGATGGTGAGTTCGCGCACGCGCCTGAAGAAGTCGGTGGCCTCGATACCCTTCAGAATGGTCACCTGCTGATCGGCGGTGAGATCGGCGAAGCGCTTCGTTGCGTCGATGGCGCGCGCTTTGGTGGTGAGGTCGGCCAGCCCCTGACGGACCATCGGCCTCAGATCCGACTGCAGGACGGTCGGCAGCTTGTCGAGGGCGTAGTCGGCGAAGTACACCGCGCCGGCCTCACGCGCGCCCGGGGACCCCGGTTCCGAGGGAATGATCTGCTCGCAGACCGCGGCCATGTCGGCGGCCTCGGCCTGGGTGAAGAAGCCGAACGCCCCGGTCGCGTTTGAGACCTGTCGCGCCGCGTAGGCGCGCGCGTCGGCCAACTGCTCGGTGGTGCCCAGCGCGAACAGCGCACCGGCCCCGATCATGGCCCGAGACATGAACGCTCGCCGCGTCACCTCGTCGTGCATGGCGTCTCCTGATGGTTGAGAGATTCGGCGACACCATATCACGACTCCGGGCGACGGGCGCGGGCCGGCGTACTTCGGCAATCCGGCCGCGTCGCGCCTCCAGCGAATGGCCGCCGTCCGCGCATGGATCAGCTCCGCCGCCGCGACCCCTCGCTCATGGTGCGAGCGCCGACCACAGAAACCAGATTCCCATCGCCAGCACGAACACGTGCACAAGACGGTTGAGGACGGCGCGATTGCGCGCCAGCAGTTCGTCGGCCAGAGACACGCCGAGCAGCGCCGGGGCCGTGCCCACGCCGAACAGCGCCAGCCCCGCCGCGCCCTGCCAGACGCCCCCACGCGCCACGGCCGCGATCAGCGCCGAGTACAACAGACCGCACGGCAGCAGGCCGAGCACCAGACCGGTAAGGAACGGGTGGCCCGGCACTCGGCCCTTCAGCATGCCTGCCACCTGCGCAAACAGCCTTCCGCCAGTCCCGACCCGCGGAACAAGATCGGCCAGCCTGACAAACGCCCACCCCACCAGCACCGCCCCCGCGACCATGGCCGCACCCCGCTGCAGTCCGAGCAGCGTCCCGGCCAGCTCGACCGCGCCACCCAGCGCGCCAGCCACGGTTCCCAACAGCGTGTAGGTGACGACCCGTCCCGCGGTGTACCACCCCTGCGCCGCAAACGTGGCGGCTCGCCCGTCGCCGGGTTGGCGGTAGTGCCGCGATACGAACAGCACAAACGGCGAGCACATCCCGACACAGTGCCCCAGGCCCCCGAGAAGGCCGAGGGTGAGAAAGCTGATCAGGTCGACGGTGTGAATCACGATGTGGGGCGCGCCAGTTGAAAGCGGAGACGCACGCTTCTGGGGCGGTTCGCCACGTCGCCCTCGATCGTGGCCGTCCACCACGAGTCGCCGCTCGGGCACATCGGCAGAACGACGCCAGCCTGGTACGAGCCTTCGGATGACCGCGCCAGCGAGTACCGGTGTGTGCCCATCGGCATCGACATCTCGAAGCGGACCCGGCCGCCGTCGATCGTCAAGGGCTGGCGTGCGGGCTGCGGCGGCCCCGAGGCGTCGGGAGCTAACGCCACGGCGGTCACGCGGATCGTGAACATCGCAAACGCGATTGGGGGCTGCGGTGTCACCGAGACGAAGAAGCGCACGTCATCGAGGTCTGCGTAGCAGTCGCCTCGGGTGATGTCCGGCGGTTGATCGGCTTGGGATGCGCGCCCCATCGAACAGGCTACCGCTCGTGGGAAATAGGTGCTGTCTGGCGCGTCGATCCGCCGGGCCCAGTACCCGCCCGCCACCAGCAGGCCAAGCACGACGAGGCCGAGGATCGTGGACTTAGACATCTCGCAGGCCAAACACGTTCTCAGTCAGGACTGCTTCTCGCCACCCGGGACCCGTGAGGGCTACGACTGGTAGTCGAGACACGCGGCGATCGCCGGGTCCTTCAGCGGCACGGCATTGTGCCGCCCGAGAGACCAGCCGAACACCAGCGTGAAGAGGCCGACAAATCCGAGTGTCGCCCCGAACTCGATGACCGGCACGTGCGCCAGAGCCACCGCATCGCCCTGCCCCACCGCAGGCGCCACCATCAGATACAGTTCCCAGAACTGCGCGAACAGGATGAGGGCCGACACCAGCGCCAGCGCCAGCGGCGACCGCTTCGCGTTGCGCGACACCAGCAGCAGGAACGGGACCACGAACTTCAGCGCCGGCAACGCCAGCATGTACGGCAGCCAGCCATGATCCATCCGTCGCAGGAAGTAGGCCGTTTCCTCCGGGATGTTCGCGTACCAGATCAGCATGAACTGGCAAAAGTAGATGTAGGCCCAGAACCCGGTGGTGGCGAACACCATCTTGCCGAGGCTGTGCAGGTGGTTCTGGTTGAGAAACCCCTTCAACTGCCCGGTCATCATGATGACGCCTGCCATGATCGCGACAAACGCCGTGCCCGTCTGCACCACGTCGGTGAACACGAGCACCGCGAACATCGTCGAGAACCAGTGCGCCTCGAGCGACATCAGCAGGTAGAAACCGACGACGCTGATCGTCAGCGCGAAGATGATCAGAAACACCGCCGACAGCGTCCGGCTCAGCCGCGTGGGCGCCATCCCGCCGTCCCGGTCCTGACGGTGCGAGGCGGAAACAAACAACGCCGCAAAGATCACCCAGAGCGCGAGGCTCGCGCCAACCAGAGCCATAAACATCGTCGCGTTCAGAAACGGCGCCTTGAGCGTGAGCAGCCGGTCCTGCGCGACGAGGTCGGCGTGCCACCAGTGGTAGAGCGACGATCCACCCAGGCCCACGACCATGGCCAGCACACCGCCCGGCAGCAGCCACGACGTCATGGCCTCGGGGATGCGGCGCATGCTGACCGACCAATCGGCGCCCGAGAGGTAAAGGATCGCGAGCCAGGCGACACCGAACACGCCAAGGCCGAGCGCGTAGAACACGCCGATGAGGTACGAACTCCAGGCCAGTTCGGCGTCGCCGCGCGAGAACGCGAGGCCGAGGGCGACCGCGCCGGCGAGCACACAGGCTGCCGACACGCCATGGACGATGCCGGGCAACTTCAGCGGGCCGGGCTCCGCGGGGAGCGCGTGAGAATGATGATGGCTCATAGCGTCACTTCCCTCCCTTCACCGGTTCGCCCGATTTCGCTGGCGCGGCTTGCCCCGCCACATTGGCGGTGGATCCAGGGGCAGCCGGAGCCGGCGCGACGGCGGGCGGAGCGGCGACGGGTTCGACCTTCTGCATCTCGCGGATGTACCAGATCACCGACCACACGTCGTTGGCATCCACCTGTCGCGCGTGGCTCGGCATCGCGTTCTGGCCCCGCATCGGGCGGTGAAAGAGTTGCCCGTCCGGCCAGTCGCGCACCTTCTGCGTCATCAGACTGGGCGGCTTGGGAAACAGCGCCGTGAGATTGCCGTCTCCGGCGCCCCGCGGCCCATGGCAGGTGATGCACACGTTCTGGAAGACGAACTTGCCGTGCGCCAGGACGTCGGGCGTCGGCTTCAGCGGGTTCACCAGTTCGGCACCCGCCTTGTCCGCTTCGTTCTGCGCGTATGGATACGGAGCCTCCCCGATTGCGACCGAACCGGGTGGCGGTGCCATCAGGCCGGTGGCGCGCGCGCCGAAGATATCCTGGCGCTGAGGCTTCAGCTTGGGCTGGTCGACCATGTCCAGATAGTTGCCCTCGCTGTGCGGCGTCCTGCCGGCCGGCAGCCCGACGTCGCACGCGGCCGCCAGCGCGGTGAGCGCCACAAGGGTCAGTGTTCGCGCGGCCCTATGCATCGGCGCCTCCTTCGTCGGTGTGATTCGGTTGGCGAAGCCCTGATCCCTGTGGTGGGGCCACATCGACAAGCGCGACCCCATCGGCGCCCAGCGATCGGACAAACGCCTCGGCCTTCGCGGCATCCCAGTTCGGGTCGGTGGCCGAAATCCACAGCACGAACCGATCGATGGTCGCGCCTGTCCTGATCAGCATCGGCGGCGGCTGCGGAATGGTGTCGTGCTTGCCGGCGATGATCGCGATGAAGGCGCTGCCCAGCGCGGCCCAGAAGACCATCGCCTCGAACGTAATCGGGATGAACGCGGGCCACGACGCGAACGGCTTGCCGCCGAAATTCATCGGCCAGTCCCAAATCATCACGTAGTTCTGGAGCCCCTGGGCGAACAGGATGCCCCCGACGGCTAACGCGCCCGCCACATACGGGATCCACGACTTCTTCTGCCCCATGGCCTCTTCCATTCCGTGGATGGGGAACGGGGTGAGAAAGTCGAAGTGCTTCCAGCCGGCGTCGCGGACTTTGACTGCCGCAATCAGCGCGTCTGCGGGCTCGTAGAAGTGGCCGAGGATACCCTTGGTGGATGTCGGCATCATGGTTTACACCTCCTGGATCGCCGCAGCGGCGGCAGGCATCGGGTTCGAACGGGCCACCGTCGGATCCATCACGCCCTTCACTTCCGAGATCGCCACCACCGGCAGGATCCGGACAAACAGGAGGAACAGCGTGAAGAAGAGGCCGAACGACCCGGCAAGGATGGCGTAGTCCCAGCGCGTCAGGGCATACATGCCCCACGACGACGGCAAGTAGTCGCGGTGCAGCGACGTCACGACGATGACAAATCGCTCGAACCACATCCCGACGTTCACGAGGATCGAGATGATAAACAGCGCCCAGGTGTTGCGCCTGAGCGCCTTGAACCAGAACAGCTGCGGGATGATCGCGTTGCAGGTGAACATGGTCGCGTAGGCCCACCAGTACGGGCCGAACGCGCGGTTCTTGAAGATGAACCCTTCCCACTCGCTGCCCGAGTACCACGCCATGAAGAACTCGGTCGAGTAGGCGAACCCGACGAGCATCCCGGTCAGCATGAGAATCTTCGCCATCGCCTCCATGTGATTCAGGGTGATGTAGTTCTTCATCCCGAAGTAGCCGCGCATAAAGGTCATCAGCGTGATGACCATCGCGAACCCTGAGAAGATGGCGCCGATCACGAAGTAGGGCGGAAAGATGGTGGTGTGCCAGCCGGGAATCACCGATGTGGCGAAGTCGAACGACACGATCGTGTGCACCGAGAACACCAGCGGCGTCGCCAGCCCGGCCAGCACCATGTAGGCCGACTCGTAGTGGCGCCACGCCCGGTGCGAGCCCGTCCACCCGAAGCTCATCGCGTTGTAGAGGGCCTTTCGCCACGGGTGCGTCGCGCGGTCGCGCATGGTGGCCAAATCCGGCAGGAGCCCGACATACCAGAACGTCAGCGACACGAGGCCGTAGGTCGAAATGGCAAAGATGTCCCAGGCCAGCGGCGAGTTGAAGTTCACCCACAGCGGGCCGCGGGCGTTCGGATACGGCACCAGCCAGTAGGCGAACCAGGGACGGCCGAGATGGATGATGGGAAAAATGCCGGCGCAGGCCACGGCAAACAGCGTCATCGCTTCGGCAGCCCGGTTGATACCGGTTCGCCACCGCTGCCGAAACAGAAAGAGGACCGCCGAGATGAGCGTCCCGGCGTGCCCGATGCCGATCCAGAACACGAAGTTGATGATGAACGAGCCCCATCCGACCGGCGAGTTCACGCCGAGAATGCCCATGCCGGTGTAGAAGAGCGTGACCAGCGAGAACACCAGCACGGACAGAAAGGCGAGCGCCACGCTGAAGGCGATCCACCACCGCTTGGTGGGAAACTGCTCGGCGTGCATGCAGATGTCGCGGTCGACGTCGGCCCATTTCTTGGCACCGGTCACCAGCGGTTCGTCGACCTCGAGGTCACCGCCGTACGGGCCGGCGCCCTTCAGCACGATCGGCAGCCCGGTCAGCTGGCTGTCGTCGTTCACCGTGGCGTAGGGACTGGCCTCATGCCTTGTCATGACGCACCTTGGTCAGATAGGAGATGGATGGCTTGACGCCGACGGCGTCGAGCAGCCGCATCGCGCGCGGATGTGCGGCCAGCGCCGCGACACGCGAGTTGGGGTTGTTCACGTCGCCGAAGGTGATCGCGCCGGTCGGGCAGGCTTCCATGCACGCCGGCACCACGGCACCATCCGGGAAGCGGTCCCTGGTCTTGCCGTCGCGAGTGGCCTGCGCGTTGGCCGCGCGGATCCGCTGGATGCAGAAGGAGCACTTTTCCATCACGCCGCGGCTCCGGACGGTGACCTCCGGATTGTTCTTCATCTGCATGGGCGCGCGGGCGTTCAGGTCGGCCGCCCTCGCAATCCGGGGCACGAGCCATCTGAAGAACGCGCTCTCCTGCTTCTTGCCGTACTCCCAGAAATTAAACCGCCGCACCTTGAACGGGCAGTTGTTGGCGCAGTACCGGGTGCCGACGCACCGGTTGTACACCTGCTGGTTGACGCCATCGGCGCTGTGCATGGTGGCCACGAACGGGCAGACGGTTTCGCACGGGGCGTTTTCGCAGTGCTGACAGAGCATCGGCTCGAACAGCGTCTGCGGCTCCTCGACCACCGCCAGCGGACCGTCCCAGACCTCGGCATCCCACTTGCCATCCTTCTTCGGAGCGTCGTAGTACCGGTCGATCCGCATCCACGACATGGGCCGGCCATCGAGCATGCCGGCCCGGCCGACCACTGGGATGTTGTTCTCGGCCTGGCAGCCCACCACGCACTTGCCGCACCCGTTGCACGTGCTGAGGTCGATGGCCATCGCCCACCGGGTCTTGGGATACTCGTGCCCCGACCAGATCGAGGGTCCGCCCTCTTCCTGCTCGGTGCCCGCCTTCGGACTTTTCTTGTACTCGGACAACGTGGTGGCCGGCACCAGCGGCCGCCGGTCGCGATCGATCACTTCGGAGCCCTGCGCCAACGCCAGCGGCTCGTTGCCTCCAACCCGGCGCATCGTCACCGGGAGCGAGGCGGAGATCACGTGTCCGGCCTGGATGACCCGCATCGGAAAGGCGTTGGTTCCCACGCCGTTGCCGATCACGCCGCACGCGGTGCGTCCCAGACCGAGCGGCAGCGCCACCTGGTCGTCGTGCATGCCCGCGTGCCGGTACGCCGGCGCGACGAGTTTGGCGTGGCCCGCATCGACCTCGATCAAATCGCCATTGACGAGCTTCATCTCGTCGAACCGTCGCGGGGCAATGGAGAGGGCGCCGCCCCAGGTGATGCGGGTGATGGGGTCGGGCAGTTCGTTGAGCCAGCCGTTGTTGGCCGAGCGCCCGTCTGCGAGTGCGAAGTGGGGGTAGAGCTGCAGTTCGAGCCCCGCCTTCGCCGTCGCATCGGGCGACACCGTGCCGAACAGCGCCAACGCGCCAGAGGCGACCACCGAGCCCGATGGTGCACCGGTCGGCGCGCGCATCGCTGGCGCGTTCGCCGTGTACTGACCCACCCGCAGCACCTCGTTCCACGACGTGTTGAACGCCGGCGTCGCCACATCGGTCCCAAGCCGTGCGGCCCACGTGGCTCGCAAGTAATGCCATGCGGGGTTCGGGCTCTCGGCCAACGCGGCCGTCGACACCACCGGAATCTTCGCCGCCGCCGCCGCCGCGGCGGCGACAGCCGCGATGGCGGCCGCATCGCCCACGCCGGCCGCCCACTCAACCAGGACGTCGAGCAGGCCGCGCGTATCGAACAGCGGCTGGATCACCGGCTGCTGGATCGCCACGATGCCCTTCGGCAACGCCGCGTCACTCCAGCACTCGAACGGATGGCTGATGGGCATGAGCACGTCGGCAAGCCGTCCCGTCTCGTCGATCCGGTCGTTCATCGAGACGACGTAGCGAACCTTCGCCATCGCCTCGGCGAACGTGAAGGTCGCACGCGCCAGCCCCGCTGACGCGCCGGCCGAGCGGGCGAAGGCGGGGGCGTCGTAGACCGGATTCGCGCCGGCCACGATCAACAATTCGACGTGTCCGGCGAACATGTCGGCGGCCAGCGCGGCCAGCGCCGCCGCTGTGCCGACCACCGGCTCGATGGCTGCGGCCGCGTCGAAGAGTCCGGCGTCGAAGGCGCCGAGAGTCACATTGATCAGCACGGCGGCCAGTTCAAGGGCCGGCCCCGACATCGAGGCAGTCGCCGACCCGCTCGCCAGCACCAGCGCCTTGCCGGAGGCGGCGGACAGCTCGTCGGCGACGGCTTTGAGCACCTTGGCGTCGACGCCAATCTGCGCGGCCACCGCGTCGATGCCAAACGACGCGAGCGCCTTCGTCACGTCGGCGTTCGATGCCAGCGGGCCGAGCTTGCGCGCGACAATCAGCTCGTGGGCGAGCGCCGCGCCTACCCGGGCCAACTGCGAGTCGCGCACCCGGATGCGCCGATCCGCGTTGGCCCCTGTCAGCGACAGCCGGCCTTCGAACTGGACGAAACGGCTCATGGTGCGGCCGTCGGGCTGATCGGGCGAGCGTCGCACAGCGAAATCCCGCTCCAGGCCGTCGCCGGGCCGGTCGAGAAACTCGGCGCCAAGGCCGACAATCAGGTCAGCGTTGTCGAGCCGCGGCCTCGAGACCCGCGCGTCGCCGAAGGCCTGCTTCCAGGCCTGGCTCGCCGCATCGGCCTCGATCGGCGACCACACGACGTGCCGTGCGCCGGTTCGTGCGGCGATCGCCGCGATCGCCGCGGCCAGCGCCGGGCTGTTGACCGGACCGGTCAGCAGCACCGACTTCGGGCCGGCGGCCGTAAGCCGTGACACGATGTCGGGCGACAGCGCGGCCCACGAGGACGGCACCTGCGCGCCCGCACCGCGCCGCACGGACATTGGCCCGCTGGCTCGATCCGGATCGTAGAGATCCATGAGCGCGGCGTGATGACGGACCGTCAGGCCGCGGCCACTCTCGTCGTTCGCGCGCGGCGTCACGAGGATGGGCCGGCCTTCCCGCGTTTTCACCACGACAGGCGATTGGTCGAGCACGGTATGGAAGAACCGGGCGTGGCCAAGGCCATCAACCAGGTTCTCGGGCATGTCGTGAAACGGGACCGTCGCCTCCTGCGGAACCTGGCAGCCGGCGCTGACGAGCGCCCCGCCCGCGGCAAGCGCGCCACTTACGCGAAGGAACTCGCGCCGGTCCACTCCCGTCGGCTCCGGCCCCGTGCTAGTGTCGTTCGGATTCATCGTCTTCTCCACTTCGCCCCCCCCCAGTGCAGACCTCACCGATGGCACGTGATGCAGTCGGTCGACGCCTTCATCTCGGGCTTCCGGTGGCAATCGAGGCACCACTGCATGTTGAAGGGGTGCTGCACCGACACGATCTCCATCTGTTCGACACTGCCGTGGCAATTCTGGCACACCACCATTGGCTTGCCCTGCGCATCGGTGGTCGGCAGTCTCGGCTGGCCGTTCGCGTCCTTCGCGTTCAGGTGCGCCGAGTGGTCGTAGTAGACGAAGTCGGGCAGGTCGTGCACCTTGACCCACGGGATCGGCTCACCGCGGTCCCAGTACTCCTTCATCTTCAGCACCCACTCCTTGTTCAATCCCACCGTCGAGTGGCAGTTCATGCACACCGCGGTCGACGGGATTGTGGAGTGGCGTCCCTTGTAGGGCATCGTGTGGCAGTACACGCAGGGAATCCCGAATCCCCCGACGTTCACCTTCTCGCCCTTCTCGTTGGTCTGCCACACCGGGACACCGGCCATCCGCGTGTGCCTGAATGCGATGGGCTGGCGCGGCGCGTAGCCCTTGCGCGCATTGCTCAGGGCGTACGCCAGAGTCCCCGTCACCACCAGTACCGTCACCGCCGCCACTATGCGGACGGTCTTGCTGCGTAGGTTCATCGCGGAACCCTCCTTGAGGATGTGTCGGGTGCCGCCCGGGGGGGCGGCTCCTCGTCGTCAAACAGAATCCTGACGGCAGGCGTATCGAGGTCGTCAAACTGCCCGGTGCGCGCAGCCCAGATGAAGAAACCCACGGCGATGGCCGCGATCAGCAGGGCGAGGGGCAGCAGCACAAAGATGGCCTCCATCTCAGAGCCTCCCCTGCACGCCGCCGCCAGCCCGCAGCCTGGCGCCCGGCCAGACGAAGGTCCGCGTGATCGCCGACGAGAGAATCACCGAGAGCGACGAGATCGGCATCATGATCGCCGCCATCAGCGGCCCGACCAGGCCGGCCATGGCCATCGCCGAGGCGCCGGCGTTATACAGCAGCGAAAACGCGATGTTGCGCCGGATGACGCCGCGCAGTCGCTTGGCGCCGTCCAGGATGTCGACCAGCGGGGCAACGCCCTCGCGCGTCAAGACGATGTCGGAGGCGGCCATGGTCGCCCCGGTGCCGCCATGCACGGCGATGCCGACATCGGCGAGGGCCAGCGCCGCCGCGTCGTTCACGCCGTCGCCCACCATCACAATGGCGCCCTTGCGGGCGGGCCTGGCCGCAAGGGCCGAGACGATATCCCGCTTCGCTTCGGGCGTCAGTCCTCCCTCGACGTCTTCGGCCGGCAGCCCAAGGGCGGCACCGACACGCGCGACGACGCCTGGATGGTCGCCCGAGAGAATCCGCACACGCAGGCCGCGCCGCCGCAGCGTCCCGACAGTCGCCAGGGCATCTGGGCGAAGTGCATCGCCGACGCCCGCCACGCCCGCCACGCACCCGTCAACCGCGACGAACACCGGGCTCATGCCGTCGGCCACCATGGCAGCGGCCACCGCCGCCCACTCGGCCGCGATCTCCGCGCCGCCGGCGACGATGTGATCACGATTTCCGACGCGAACCTCGTGTCCGTCGATCCGCCCCGCCATCCCCTGCCCTGCCGTTTCGACCACGCCCGACACGCTGCGCACCACGGCAAACGCGCGGCCGTAGCTGGCCAGAAACGCGCGCGCGACGGCATGACACGACTCCGCTTCGAGCGACCGCGCCAACTGCAGCACCACATCGTCGCCGTGCCACCGAGCCACCGTCGGCCGACCCTGTGTCAGGGTACCCGTCTTGTCGAGCAGCACCGTGTCCACGTTGCACAGTCTCTCGAGCGCATCGGGATTCTTGATGAAGATGCCCGCGCGAGCCGCACGCAGCAGGGCCACCGACATCGCCAGGGGCACCGAGAGTCCGAGTGCGCACGGGCACGCGACCACCAGCAGCGCCACGACCCGTTCTATCGCGACCGCCGGGCCGTTCGAGAGCCAGGCCAGACCGGTGATGACGGCAAGACCGAGCAATGCCTGGACGAAACGCCGCGCCAGCACGTCGGACTTCTGCAAGACGTGAGGCTTTCGAGCCAGCGCGTCCTGCACGATGGCGAGCAGCGCGCCCACGCGCGTGCTTTCGCCTGCCGCGTCAACGCGAACGACGATGCGAGCGCCAAGGTTTGTCGAGCCGGCGTGCACGACATCGCCTTCCTGCACCATCTGCGAGCCGGCCTCGCCGGTCAGCACGGCGTTGTCGATGGACGAACGGCCTGCGAGCACCACACCGTCGACCGGCACCAGTTCGCCCGAACGGATCTCCACGCGGTCTCCGGGCAGCAGCGCCGCCACAGGCACTTCGACCACCGGCGCGTCCGGACCCTCACCGTCCAACCTGCGCGCAAACTCCAGGAAGGCCGCGCCGCGCAGGCCGTCGGCCCGCTCGAGCGCCATACGCTGGGCGCTGCGCTGAATCTGCCGCGCGCCCAGCAGCGCCGCGGTCAGCATCGCCACCGAGTCGTACCAGATCGGGCCGCTGCCACGCACCGTGTTGAACAGGCTGGCTGCAAAGGCGGCCGCCAGCCCAATGGCGATCGGCAGATCGATGTGGACCACGCGCGTCCGCAGGCCGGCGATGGCGGTCCGAAAAAACGGTTTCGCCGAAAAGAGCATCACCGGAATGGCGACCAGCAGCGAGAACCACCGAAAGAAGGCGTAGTACCGTCCCGCCATCCCGGAATAGTCGCCCGCGTACACCGCACCCTGCAGGAACATGAGGTTCATGTCGCACGCCACGGCAACGCCCAAGCGCGCCAGCGCAACGCGGTCCTCAACCCGCCTGGCTTCCTGGGTCCGCGACGCGCGGTGGATATGCGGCGTGTATCCGAGACGGTCCAATGCGCGGCCAATGATCGACAGGCGCGTACGCGCCGGGCGCCACGTGATCTCGGCCACCCCGCTCCCGACGTTCAGCCGCACCTCGTCGACGCCCGCCAGCACCGCCGGCAACTTCTCGACCAGCCACACGCACGCCGCACAGTGCACGCCTTCCAGGTAGAGCTGCGTGCACCGGCGATCGGGCCCGAGCTGGTCGGTCGCCGTCGCCTGCTCGCGATCGTCGTCGAAATCCTCAAAGCTGCGTCCGCTGACGCGAGCAGGCTCGAGTCGTCCGCGCTGCTGATCGACCAGGCGGTAGTACCGGCCGAATCCCCATTCGCCGATCAGGGTATGCACCTGGCGGCAGCCGTTGCAACAGAACTGATCGGTGTCGTGTTCGCGGACCACGCCGGCCGGCACTGCGAGTCCGCAGTGCGCGCAACTGGCTGCGCTGTCGGGCCGGTGGACCGCGAAGGAACGGCTCACCGGCGCGTCCCCTCCTGGCTGGCGGCCGCGTCGGTCGGCGCCATCAGCACGGCGGCGTGGACGAACCGCAGCGCCGCCTGCGTCACGTCGATGCGCAGTTCCCACGCTCCAGGCGCGTCGATCCGAATCATCGTCCGATAACGCCCCTGCGTCTGCGGCATCGCTGTCAACGCGCCCGACTGGTTCAACCGGGCGTCCGACGATCGAATCGCGAACAGGTGCCCGGCCAGTCCCAGCACCGGCTTGCCGTCCCGATCGGTCACGTCGACGTCGATCGGTCGAAGCATGCCCACCACGTGCGGCACATCGGCGGCGAACTGGTACCGGACCGACCAGCCCAATTGGCGACTTGCCTCATCGACCGCGGCGGTGGCGTCCCAGGAACGCGCCGCCTCGTAGTAGCCGGTCATCGGCCGGGGCGTGTCGGGCCGCGTCGCGACCCACGCGATGATGCCCGACGAGGTGATCGACATCGTCAGCAGCCCTCCCAGATAGATGGGCCACCGGTATTCCGAGAGCAGCTTGAAGAGCGTCATTTGTGGTCGGCCTCTCTCCGCTTCTCGGAATGCCCGCCTTCCGACTCGTACGGACCGAGCAGGACGAAGTCCACTTCCTGGCGAAAGCCTTTGTCGGACGTCACCAGGTAGCGGATGGGCGCCTGGCCGTCGTCGAAGATTCGGCGCGGCACCGTGACCACGGCCGTGAGCGTCGCCAGCCGATCGGGATCGACCGAGATGGGCGATTCGCTGACCACCAGCGCCGCGTCCTTCGGCGTGAGCACCTCAATGGTAAAACGTTGCGTCTCGGTCAGCTGATTCGTGACGCGCACACGCTGCTGGTTCGCCACGTCGCCGTTCGGCAGCAGGCGGTAGGATTCGCGCCCGCCTCTGAGGACCTCGACCAGCGCGGCCGACCGCGTCAGGATGAGGCCCCCAAACGTCCCCCACGCGATGGTCATCAAGACGAGATAGGCGAGATTGCGCACGCGCCAGATGCGCCGCGCGCCGCCCTTCTGTTCGCGCTCGGTCGTGTACTTGATCAAGCGAATCGGCTTGCCCTGGCCGAGCATCACCTCGTCGCACGCGTCGATGCACTGCGCCGTGCCAATGCACTCCGGCTGAAGACCGCGCCGGATATCGGTGCCGGTCGGACACGCGTTTACGCAGGCCCGACACGCGATGCAATCGCCGGCTCGGACGGCGGCAAGGCGGTCCTTCAGCCTGACCTTCGGATCGCCGCGCGGCGCGTCGTACGCCACCACGAGCGTGTCCCGGTCGGCCAGCACGTTCTGCAGGCGACCGTAGGGGCACGCAATCGTGCACATCTGATCCCGGAACCAGCCAAAGTCGAACACGATGGCGCCCGCCACCCCGGCCACCACGAAGAGCGAGCCGGCCCACGCGGCCGGTTCGCGCGCCAAGCCCTGCAGCAGCGGGGTCCACCCGGTGAAGTACGCGACGAAGGTCGACGACATCAGCAGCGCGACCGCAGACCAGATGGTCCACTTCGTCGCCTTGATGGCGAGCTTCCGGCCGGTCCACGGTGCCCGGTTCAGCTTGGCCTGCCTGGACGGTCCGCCCTCGATCACCGCCTCGATGGGGCGGAACAGGAACTCGAGCCACACCGTCTGCGGGCACGCGTAGCCGCACCACATCCGCCCGAACGTTGATCCGACAAAAAAGACCGTCACGATGATGCCGAAGCCGAACGACACGAGCAGCAAGCTGTCTGTCGGGTAGAACGTCCCGCCAAAGACAAACGTGCGGCGGGTCGCGATGTCGAACTGCAGCGCGGGATGACGACCGACCGACAGCAGGGGCAACGCGAGGAACAGGACGAACAGGGCGTACGCGATCGCGCGCCGAATCTTCCAGAACCGCCCCGGCCTGACCACGGGATGAAAGAACTTCCGCTTGCCGTCGGCCGACAGGCTGTACAGCAGATCCTCGTCGGGCGCCACATCGAACACGCGATGCTGGCCCGTCGGCGCCGCTACCGGCGCCCGAGGCGGCTGGTCGATCACCATCATGCTCACGTCAGTGCGTCGTCGAATGGCTCGGCATCGGCTCGGGCACCGCGCGCTCGCCTTCCGGCGCCCGAGGGTTGGGCGGATTCGAGCCCTGGATGCTGCGGATGTAGGAGACCAGTGCCGCAATTTCGTCCGGCTTCAGCACGCGCCCCCAGGGCGGCATGCCCTTGACCGGCCACCCCTTGGCGACGGTCTGAAAGATCTGGTCCACCGTCCCGCCATGAATCCAGCGGTCGTCGGTGAGGTTCGGGCCGATCAGGCCCTGTGCCTGTTCGCCGTGACACGGGGCGCAGGTGCGGACAAACCGCGCCTTCGCCTTCTCGAGGACGACGGGGTCGGCCGCCCCGGCCAGCAGTTGCTCCCGCGACGGCGCGACCAGCGGGTTCGCCGCGAAATACAAGTCGATCGACGTCACCGCCTTCTGGGCTTCGCTCCGGTAATCGGCTTCCATCGAGCCCTCGCCGAAACTCAGGGCGAAAAACGCGATGTAGCCTGCGGCGAAGATGAGCGACCCCCACCAGATCGCCATGAGCCAGCCGGGCATCGGGTTGTCGTATTCCCTGATGCCGTCCAGTTCGTGAAGCACCTTGTCTTCGAACTCTGCCATGGTGTCCTCGCCTCAGCGTCCCGTCGGCGTGGCCGACGGTACTTTCTGCCACTCTTCGGTGTCGCCCTCGAGAGGGAGACGGGCCCGCGCATCGAATTCGTCCGGGCGGGTCCGGTAGACCCACGCGGCTATGCCCAGCCATGCCAGCAAAAAAAACATCATCGAGCCGATCGCCCAGACGCTGGCGCCGGTCTCCGCAGCCAGTTCCTGCAGCATCGCTACTTCACCGGAGCCGTCGAGGTAGCCGCCGCCGGTGGGGCTTGCCCCGCCGAAGCACTCGGTCCCCCGGGGGCGGAGGCGGGCGCCAACGCAGGCGCGGCAGCGGGCTTCTTCCACTTGATGTCGGTACCAAGGCGCTGCAGGTACGCCGTCAGCGCGACGATTTCCTTATCGGCCAGCCCCGCCGGCCCCTGCTGCGCTTCGACCTCCGCGGCAATCGCCCGGGCCTGGGTCTGGATGACCGAGGGCGCCGACTCGATGTCCCCGTCGGTATAGGGCACGCCGACCGTGCGCAACGCGCGCATCTTCGAGCCGACAAGAGACAGGTCGAACGGGTCGGTCCTGAGGTGCGTGTAGCGCGGCATAATCGAGCCCGGCGTGGTCGAGGCCGGACGGTCCATGTGGCGCACGTGCCAGAGCGACGGGTACTTGCCGCCCTCGCGGAGCAGATCGGGACCTGTCCGCTTCGACCCCCACTGGAACGGGTGGTCGTAGACAAACTCGCCCGCCTTCGCGTATTCGCCGTAGCGTTCGGTCTCGTAGCGGAACGGCCGGACCATCTGCGAGTGGCAGTTGTAGCAGCCCTCCCGGATGTAAATGTCGCGCCCGATCATCTCCAGCGGCGTCAGGGGCTTCACGCCGGCGATCTCCTTGACGTTGTCTTTGTCGAAGAACATCGGAATCGCCTCGACCAGCGAGCCGACTGCCAGCGCCAGCGCGACCAGCACGGTGAAGCTGACGGTGCGCGATTCGAGCGCGCGATGGACGCCGTGACGCACCTCGTGCTGGATTCGGTAGAAGGCGTGATCGTACGTGTTGGCGGGCGTCACCGCACCCGGAGCCGACCGGTCTTTCACCAGGGGCGGGACGATCACGTCGGGTTCAACCTGGTACCCGGCCGGCGCGCTCCTGATGGTCTTGACGATGTTCCAGACCAGCAGCAGCAGACCCCCGAAGAAGAGAATCCCGGCCACCAGGCGGATCCAGTACATCGGAACGATCCGGATGACGGTCTCGATAAAGTCGGGGTACGTCAGGCGCCCGTCGGGCTCGAAGGCCCGCCACATCCCCCATTGGGTGATGCCGGCCACCCACATCGACACCTGGTAGGTAATGAGGCCGACGGTCGCCACCCAGAAGTGCGCCGTGGCGAGCTTCTTCGAATACAGTTCGGTCTTCCACAGCTTCGGGACGACCCAGTAGAGAATGCCGAAGGAGAGAAATGCGTTCCAGCCCAGCGTGCCGGCGTGGACGTGTCCGATGGTCCAATCGGTGAAATGGCTGACCGCGTTCACCGACTTGATCGACATCATCGGTCCCTCGAACGTCGACATGCCGTAGTAGGTGACCGCCACCACCATGAACTTCAGAATCGGATCTTCGCGCAGCTTGTGCCAGGCACCGCGCAGGGTGAACAACCCGTTCACCATGCCGCCCCACGACGGCATCCACAGGATCAGCGAGAAGATCATTCCGAGCGTCGACGCCCACTCAGGGACGGCCGAGTAGTGCAGATGGTGCGGCCCGGCCCAGATGTACACGAAGACGATCGACCAGAAGTGCATGATCGACAGCCGGTAGCTGAAGACCGGCCGGTCGGAGGCTTTTGGCAGGTAGTAGTACATCAGGCCGAGAAACGGCGTCGTCAGAAAGAACGCGACGGCGTTGTGGCCGTACCACCACTGCATCAGCGCGTCCTTGACGCCGGCGTAGGCCGAGTAGCTGCCCAGCAGCGAGTAGGGCATCGCCATGCTGTTGCCGATGTGCAGGACGGCCACCGCGACGATGGTCGCGATGTAGAACCAGAGCGCCACGTACAGATGCTTCTCGCGTCGGATCGCGATGGTCCCGAAGAAGTTGATCGCGAAGCTCACCCAGAGCACCGCAATCATGATGTCGAGCAGCCAGGGCAGTTCGGCGTATTCCTTGCCCTGCGTATTGCCGGTGACCAGGGCGAGTGCGGCACACACGATGAGCAACTGCCAGCCCCAGAAGTGGAACCTGGTGAGGCCGTCGTTGAAGAGCCGTGTCTTCAGCAGGCGCTGCATCGAGTGGTAGATGCCGCCGAAGATCATGTTGCCGCAGAAGGCGAATATCACCGCGTTGGTGTGAAGCGGCCGCAGCCTCCCGTACGTCAGAAACGGCGCCAGGTTGAGCCCCGGCATGAAGAGCATCGCCGCGATCAGGACGCCCACGAGCATGCCGACCACGGCCCACACGACCGCGGCGAGGAAAAAGAGCCGCGGGTTCTGGTCATCGTAGCGCACGGTGTCGCTCATCGGTCTGTCATCCTCATTGGTGGCGCGGCCCCCGATGGCCTTGTGAGCACGCTGGCGGCTCGAACCTCGGGGCCGGCGACGGGGGCAGGCATCGTCAAGCGGAATCGGTGAAACAAGGACACCCCACCGGACAAACTGGCCAACTTCGTGCCAGTTTCCCGAACAGTTGGAGGCGTGCGAACTTTATCACAACCGCGTCCCGACGCCCGTCGTCCGCCTGTTCGGCCCGCTCCCCGGTCCCTGGTGCCCATCGGCGAGGTACTGGCGCGGAGGTCATTCGGAAAGGAGGTCGGCGTGCGTTCGCGTTATCTGGGCTTTCGTGCGGGGCCCGACGGAGTGGCCGCAGGCTTGGGCTGGAACAGTTGACAGCGCAGCCCTGACGATTCGTACACCGCCAAGGCCGGATTGGTTCGGCTCTGGAATCCATGGGCCCGGCAGCCGTACGGCCGCGACGGATCCCAGGTCACCACGTAATAACAGCATCGCCGACACGCCACCACTGACGATTGCCGATCCGATTCAGCCATGGTCGCGCCCGCCTCCCCACGGCAGCCCTTCGCGGCTGGGTGCCATCACCGAGGTCATCGCTGCGCCGGCCAACGCCCGGCCGGCCACGCGCACGGCCGCACGCGTTCGGTTCATTTTGCCGCAATCCTGACGTTGCCGATGAACATCTTGTCGTTGGCTGATGTGCCCGTGAGTACGAACGACATGGCGTCGAACTGGAGACCGGAGGGGACCCCTTTTTCGTACTCGGCGACTTTGGTCTGGTCGATGAATACCTGCAGCAGGTCGCCCTTCTTCCTGAGACTGACAGCGATGCGGTTGTTCAGCTTGTCGTTCGAGAATCCAGGCGCTCCCACCCACTTCGATCCGGTGAGGTACCCCGGCGCGCCCGGGAACTGGGCCTCGATGACGACCTCGCCGTCTCGTCCGCCGAAGCCGGGACGAATGCGCAGACTGAGGAACGCCTCCCCCGCCCCGCCGGCCGGCGTTCTGGACAGCTTGAAGGTCAGCCCGTGCGCACCCCACGTGTAGTTCTGCGCGGCGACCAGGTCGTAGCTCACCTCGAAGTCACGCGGCAGGGGTGTCTTCATCTGGGTGGGCGTCAGGCGCATGCCGCTCATCGAAGCCCAGCGCCCGTCCAGTCCCTTCAACTCCGTGACGACGCTCGAGGCGCCGGTTTCATCCAGCGTGCTTCGCCAGTTGAGTGGCTTCTTGCCCACGGTCCCCGACGAGAAGTCGTCGAAGAAATGCACCGTCGGATCGGCCGCGCTCTTCGTAGCCGCCGCGGACGGCGCGGCGACGGCAACCGCCTCGATGGCGGACGGAGATCGGAGGGGCTTGTACGGCTGGCCCTTCACCTTGCCGGGATCGAAGAAGTAGTTGTAGATGTACTCGACGTTGACGTTGTTGAGGATGGCCTCGTGCAGGCTCCGGCTCACCGGGTTGTTCAACTGCGCCGTCCAGGAGATGACGATCCACTGGGGCGCGTCGGTCTTACACAGCTCGGTCAGCCGGGCATCGATCGTGTAGACGGGCAACCGCAACGCCCTGCCCCCGTTGCCCTCGAATACATCGCGAGAGTTCTCAAGCATCACATCAGGTTGGTCGGTCACGATTTCGGCAGGCTCCTGCAGGCGACCCCGGTACCTCTCCCGGTTCGTTGCGAGCACC
Organism: Acidobacteriota bacterium; assembly: GCA_037133015.1. Classification (GTDB taxonomy): domain Bacteria; phylum Acidobacteriota; class Vicinamibacteria; order Vicinamibacterales; family JAKQTR01; genus JBAXOX01. Next base: position 101,148 of record JBAXOX010000005.1, on the reverse strand, counting down.
GCCTTTCTCCTCGCGGTTCGTTCGTCGACGTCCTTCATCGCGACGTCGATCCGCTTCTGATCGCCCTGCTCGGCCTGCGTGATCCGCGTTTTCTCCGCGCTGCGTGTGCGCCCGATGGCCGCGTCCATCGCATCGAGGTATTCCCCTTTGGTGACAATGGTGAACGGAAGCTTGTGGTCTTTGGACAGCAGGACGTACTTGCGGTTCCCGGTCGCGGAGTTCCGCATGAAAAACGTCGGGAACTGTCCCAGCACCGGATGACGTGAGACGTCGGCCGCCTTCTCGAGCTCGTCGCCGTATCCCTGCTGGTCGAAGGTCGGCAGCGTGAAGTAGTAGTGCTCCGGTGAGCTGATGGCGTCCGCGGGAATCCCATAGAACCCGTTGGCCGCGATGGTCCAGACCAGGTGGCTGTTGGTCAGGGGCTCGATCTTCTTGTTCACGCCGTATTTCAATTCGAGGTAGAGCTTGGCGAATGCCCCGTAGCTCTGCGGCAACGCGGCCGTGTTCTGATTGTAGGGGCCCAGCTTCTCATTGCGGATCTGGAGCACGTCACCCAGCGCGCCGGTTGGCAGATAGCTGGCCTGCATCCAGTTGGCAAACAGCTGGGCGATGGAGAGCTGCGCGGGCGAGTACACCCGCTGATCCACCCTGATCGGCAGCGCCGCGCCCTTGTAGTCGTAGATCTTGATCCACCCGAGCACCTTGTCCTCAATCGACGGCGGCTGGATGGCCTGAGCCAGGGGAGCTGTCGCAGACAGCGACAACGCCATGACGAGCGAACCGATCAGCGCGGCACAGATTCTCATGGTGACTCTCCAATGGCGGCGGCGACGGTCATCGGGCACAAGACGACGCGTCGGCAGAAAGACTCGGCGTGCCCGGATCCTATTTCGGCAACTCGATGTAGCACTGGCTGCACGGGGGGCTGTAGATCCAGGCACTCTTGAACGCGGTTCCGCCGCTGAACGGGCCATCGCGCTGCGTCACCTTGTCAGCCTGCAACACGAGGCTCCACGTTTGCACACCCGAAAAATAGTGCTTGGTGAACTGATAGGTCGTGGTTTCCAACGTCCTGGTTTCTGTGGTTAAGAGTCTTCCCCATTTATCGGCATCATCCTTCTTGCTCCAGGCCTCGATGACGCTTTGTTGCGGGCTGATTCGTATCGTGTTTCCGCTGATGAGATACGTGCCCCGCTCTCGCGTCAGCAGCAGCTTGTCCAAGTAATACTGGAACGTCTTGATATAGAAGACGTACGTGCCGTCGGCACTGAACGTGTACTGTCTGGTGATGTAGCCATTGATGCCGTTGTTGACGGCATACGCTGACTGGTCACTGGACGTGGTCCCCCATGTGCCAACGATGGAGGCGCCCGGACCAGCGTTGCCGGCGACCGGTTGGGTGGCGGGGTCAGGCCGAGCGGCCATGTCGGGCTTGTTCAGTTCGACCGACGACAGGAAGGCCTCGATGTCTCTGGCGTACATGTCACTATTGGTGGTGACGACAATGCTGACGCATCGGCCAAATCCGCTCATCGTCGTCAGCATGGCCCTGGCCGAGCCGTTCTCGAAGGTGAACGTTCCGCCGCCTGCCTTCATCGCCCAGCCGTCTGCCGCCCTCACGCCTCCGGTCTTGGGCGCCTGCGGAACTTCGGAAATCTTGTAGTTCCTGACCATCAGTTCCTGCCATTCACTCGCAAAATCCCGTTCGATGGTTCCTTTGCTGATAGTGCTCTTGACGATGCCGATCCGGCACCAGTTCCTCGATTTCTGATCGACCGCCGTATAGAGCGTCGAGTTGTCCTTCACGTCCTTCTGCCAGCCGCTGGGCGGTGTAAACGTCACCAGGTCGTAGGTGGATTTCTGGGCGAGCACGTCGGCAGGGCTGGAGAGCGCTGCGACAGCCACAAGAAGAACGTGGAAGAGCGATGGTGTTTTCATGTCTTCGGTTCCCACTCCATCCGGGATGCGGCTGCGACCATCGTCACCACGAAAGCGAACGCGAGGAATGGGGTCGTCATGGCAACTCCTCGCGCACGGCCGGCACACGCCCAAGAGGCGAGGTCGTAGAGATTTCCGATTTGGTGAAGTGAGCAAAGCCATTTTATACCGAAGGCGCGACCGGCCTGGCCTTGATTTGCGTGCACGGCGTCAGGAACAGGCGTGACGGTGCGAGGTCAGCGCGTCTTCGAGCTTACGGCGAACAGGGTGTTCAATCCGCGGATATACATCACGCCGTCAGACAGCGCGGGTGTGGCCATCAGGGACTCGCCCATCGCGTTGGTCGCCAGCACCTTGAATTCGGGCCCTGCGGCCACGACCAGGATGTCGCCGTCCTCGCCCGACAGATAGATCTTCCCGTCGGCGGCCACCGGCGACGCGCTGTACCCGCTGCCCACCACGGGCAGCCGCTGCCGGTACACCTCTTCGCCGGTTTCGAGCGAATAGGCGTCGAACACCCCGTTGTTCCCCAGGACGTAGAGCACCCCGTCGAGCGCCAGCGGCGTCGGCATGTACGAACCCCGGCCGGTCTTGCTCCACACAACCGCGTCGCTGCTCGTCTTTCCGACGGCCAGTGTCAGGTCGCCTTGCGCACCAGGCCTGACGACAAAGATCGGGCGTTCCGGTGCGCGTCCGCTCGCAATAATCAGCAGGCGTCCGGTCGAAATAGGCGTCGGCGCGGTGATCTTCGAACTGCCCCCCAGCCGCCACATTTCCTTGCCGGTGCGCGGATCGTAGCCGCGGATGAACTTCGACGCATTGGTCACCAGCACCGGCCCTGCGGCGGTCTCGGCCACGGTGGGTGTGCCCCACGACGGCCATTCGTCGCGCTCGGTCTTCCACACCGTCTCGCCGGTGGACGCGTTGAGCGCCAGCAGAAACGAGTCGGCCTGCGTGTCCACTTGGAGGATGACCAGATCCTTCCAGATGATGGGCGAACTGGCCGGCCCCCATTCGACCGACGGAATGTCGTAGGCGCCCAAATCGATCCGTCCGAGATCCACCTTCCAGCGCAGCGTGCCGTCCACGTCGTAGGCGGCGACGCCCTGCGATCCGAACCACGCGACGACGATGCGGCCGTCGGTCGCCGGCGACGCGCTGGCGTATGTGGACTTGATGTGGCGTTTGTTGAGGGGCTCTCCCTCGAAGGCGGTGCGCTGCCAGAGCGGCTTCCCGGTGCGTGTGTCGAAGGCGATCACGACAAAGCGATGGCGGGAACGATCGCTTGACGCATCGCCGTCGCCGTAGAGTCCCTTGCGAAATGTGGCCTTCGGATCGCTGCTGACCGCGGTCGTCACAAAGAGGCGGTTGCCCCACACCACCGGACTGGAATGCGCCAGGCCCGGCACGGCGGTGCGCCACAGGATGTGTTCGCCGCTGGATGCGTCCCAGCGATCGGGCAGGTGCTGGTCGCGGGCCACCCCTGAGGCCTCAATGCCCCGAAACGACGGCCACTGGCCGGCCGCCGGGGCTGCCGCCGGCAGCGAGCCTCGCGCCGCACCCGACGTTCGAACGATACGCCGCTCGGGATTCACCACAGGTGTCCCGGCAGGCACCCAGACGCTGCTGTCGAGAATCAGGCGTCGGTTCTCGCAGGTGTCGGACTGCAGCTTCAGCGTCAGCCGGATGCCGTCCTGGCGAAACGTGTATCGCCCCGACCCGTCGCAGCCCTTCTCACCGCCGGTCGTCGTCAACTCCAGCGCGTCACCAAGCGCCGTCCAGTTGCCCTTGAGGGGCGACCAGCCCTGGCCCACCAGCGAGAAACTGCCGTCCCGCGCGAAGGTAGCCGTAAAGGCGCCGAACGTCAGCGGCGTGTCCGGCAGAAGACTGGCGGCCTGCGAAGCGGGGGCCTGACCGGCGGCGGACACCGGCGAGCCCGGCGGCGCCGCCCAGACGCACGCCAGCAAGATACTCGTCACACCGATCGACTTGCTCAGCATGCGCATCACTGTCCTCCGGTCCTGGCGATCCGCGATCCCCGCGATCAACGAACGCAGGCGTTGTGCGGTCTGTACCCCGCCTTCGACGCGTCGTCTTTGGTGACGAACGACGTGGTGCAATTCGGGCACTGGTAGTCGCGGCAGCTCGGGGCATGATAGACCTTCGACGCGACGTTGCCATGATACGCACCGCCGGGCGTCAGCATCGACGTCTGCGCCTGCGTCACCATCGGCGCCAAGGTCGGCGTCACCTTCGGCGTCTGCGTCGCGGCGGGCGAGGCGCCCGGCGCGTTGATGACGGCGGCCTGACCCTCGAACAACTCATTGAGCACGCGGGCGAGCCTCACGCCGCCGCGCCAGACTTGCAGTCGAACAGCCGCCAGGCTCGCCTCCTGGTAGTCGTGCCGAAGCACGCGATCGGACGGCATCCGATACGCGACGGCGCGCGCCACCTCGTGCGCCTCCATCACCCAGCCAGTCGGCGTTCCTCCGGCGGGCACGGGCAGGTTCGCCCGCTCCAGTTCCCTGGTGAGACTGGTCACGGTATACCCGGCTAGCTGGATGAGCCCGGAGTCCCACACGGCATGGAGGTTGGTCGCCTGATTGACCAGCGTCACGCCGACCTGGTTCCCGCCCTTGTCGTGGTCGTCGCTGGCGTGCAGCGGGCAGTGAATGTCGCCGATGAAGTGGACAAGAAACTTGAGCGCCTGGGCCCTGTCGACCGCGGGCGCCTGTCGGTTCCTCAGGGTCGCCACGAGGCGGTCGATTTCCGCCAGCGCGCAATCGCCCTCGCCGTCCTGCACGCGGCAGTCTCTGGCGGCGTCGTAGCGCGTGGCCTGCAGTGGAATATCCACATAGTGCCAGCGTGCGGTCTCGCGGTGGGAATTGCGATAGTCGTCGGCGTCGGTGGCCACGCTCGCCAGCGTGGCACCGTGGAGCAACTGGTAGACGCCACTTCTGGCGGCCGGTGAGAGCCGTGCCTGCGCGATGCTGGCCACGACTTGATGCCCTTCCCTGCCCCACGCCGTCAGCGCGTGCGGAAGCGACATCAAGGCGAGAGCCAGGAGGAGCGCCGACCTGAACCTCATAGCACAGTGTGCCACATCGGCCGGCACCCACCATGCCGACACTCACCGACCCGGTTGAGGGACCGCCGACGCCCGGGCATTCGACTCAGCGTCAGCACCAGGGATCTCCGGATCATCGGTAATCGGGTATACTCGCGTATGTGATTCGGACCTTCGCGGACGCGGGCACCGAGGACGTCTTCAACGGACGCGCCACCAAGGCGGCGCGAAAACAGCTCCCCGTCTCCTTGTGGCCCCGAGCGCGCCGACTACTCGACCAACTGCAGCGTGCCCACGTCGTCGGAGACATGGCACAGCCGCCGGGCAACCGATTCGAGCGGCTCTCGGATCGCCGCTACAGCGTACGCGTGAACGACCGATACCGTGTCGCCTTCCGCTGGGATGAGGGCGCCGCCGAGGAGGTATGGTGTGGAGACTATCACTAGGCTGCTGAAGGCCCACGGGTTGCCGACCAACCGCCCCCCCACCTCGCCAGGTGAAATGGTCTCGCACTTTCTCGACGACCTGGACCTCTCGCAGGCGGAAGTGGCACGGGCACTCGGGTTGACGGCCAACCGGCTGAACGAGATCGTCAAGAGCAAGCGCGGGATCAGCGCCAATACGGCGCTTCGTCTGGCCGCCTATTTTGGCACGACGGCACAGTTCTGGCTGAGCGTGCAGGACGCGTGGGACCTCTGGCACGAACTGAAAAAGGGCGCTCACACCTACTTGGCCATCCGGCAACCGCGGGCCGTGCGTGCGGCGGCCCGAGCGATGGCGGCCGGAGGCGCGTAGCGTCTGCGTCGAAACCCGCGATATTCGTGTCCTGGGGGAACAAGACGGTCTCGAACGGTGCGCCGTCACGCAGACTCCAGCAATGGCGGCCACGCAACGGTGGCCGTGCCCCCGCGAACTCCACCCCGGGGTGGTGACCCGGCCACGGAAACACACCCGGGCGCGGGTATGGGCAGCGTTTCAGTCGGGCCGCGCGACCATTTCCGTGTCCCGCGGCAAAGACGTGACGGGCGTCTCGATCTCATCTCACCCGGCGGCGCCCGCCACACATCGGCACTTACCGCGTCACGCCGAGCGGGTCTGACGGCGTGCAACCTGACGCGACGCCAGCCGGGATCAGGAAGCCGCTATTGAGCGCGATGTAGGTCGTGCAGTCGGGGAACGTCACCTTCCCGTTGACGATCGGATACGCCGTCCCGTTGTAGGTGAGCGTGGTGCCGCTGACGGCGCCGGTTGCCGGTCCGCCGGTGCCTGGTCCGGCGAATCCGCTCCCACCTCCGCTGCCGGCACCCGAACTGCTTCCGGAACTCGAGCCGCTGCTGCTCCCGCTACTCGACGTGCTGCCCGAACTCGACCCGCTGCTCGACCCCGAACTGGAACTGCCCGACCCGGCCGGCGTGCACCCTGGCGCCGGTCCCGCGTTCAGCAGCATCCCGTTGCCCAGCGCGATATACATCGAGCAATCCGGGAACGTCACCTTGCCGTCGACGATCGCATACGTCGCGCCGTTGTAGGTGAGCGTGCCGCCGCTCACCGACCCGGTCGAGGGACCGCCCGTCCCCGGGCCGCTAAACGCCACGCCTCCGCTGCCGGAGCTTGAACTCGACCCGCTGCTCGATCCCGAACTGGAACTGCTTCCCGAACTGGAACTGCTTCCGGAACTCGAGCCGCTGCTGCTCCCGCTGCTCGACGTGCTTCCGCCGCTGCTGCTCGATCCCGAACTGGAACTGCCCGACCCGGCCGGCGTACACCCTGGCGCCGGTCCCGCATTCAGCAGCATCCCGTTGCCCAGCGCGATATACATCGAGCAATCCGGGAACGTCACCTTGCCGTCGACGATCGCGTACGTCGCGCCGTTGTAGGTGAGCCTACCGCCGCTCACCGACCCGGTCGATGGACCGCCCGTCCCCGGGCCGCTAAACGCCACGCTTCCGGTGCCGGAGCTTGAACTCGAACTGGAGCTGCCGCTGCTCCCGCTGCTCGACGTGCTTCCGCCGCCGCTGCTCGACCCTGAACTCGACGTGCTGCCCGAACTCGACCCGCTGCTCGACCCCGAGCTGGAACTGCCCGACCCGGCCGGCGTACACCCTGGCGCCGGTCCCGCGTTCAGCAGCATCCCGTTGCCCAGCGCGATATACATCGAGCAATCCGGGAACGTCACCTTGCCGTCGACGATCGCATACGTCGCGCCGTTGTAGGTGAGCGTGCCGCCGCTCACCGACCCGGTCGAGGGACCGCCACTGCCCGGGCCGCTAAACGCGACGATTCCACTGCCGGAACTCGAACTCGAACTGGAGCTGCTTCCCGAACTGGAGCCGCTGCTGCTCCCACTACTCGACGTGCTTCCGCCGCTGCTGCTCGACCCTGAACTCGACGTGCTTCCGCCACTGCTGCTTGACCCGGAACTCGACGTGCTGCCCGAACTCGACCCGCTGCTCGACCCCGAACTGGAGCTGGTCGACCCGACAACCTGCGTGCACCCCGGCGCCGAGCCGGCATTGATGAGCATCCCGCTGCCGAGCACGATATACATCGAACAATCCGGGAACGTCACTTTGCCGTTCACGATGGCATACGTCGCGCCGCTATACGTCAGGGTCGTTCCACTGACCGATCCGGTTGCCGGGCCACCGCCGTCGGGTCCCACAAACGCGGTGACACTCAACGCCGCTGTCGCCGTGGCCGTCGTGTAGTTGGCCGTGTCGGTCGGCGTAAACGTGACCGACAGCGTGTGTCCCACCCCTGGATTCAGGATCGTCCCCGCAGCCGGCGCGTACGCAAACGCGCCCGGCACGCTGGCCGTCGCATTCAACTGTGTCGCCGACAGAGCGGTGCCAAAGACGACCGACGCCGGATTGGCCCACGTCACCGTTGGCGTGGCCCTCGAGACGGTCAGCGTTGCCGCGCGTGACGCCAGGCTTCCGGCGGAGTTGGTCGCGACGCAGCGGAACTGCCAGCCGGTCAGCGTCGCCGGTGGGCTCGACACGGTCAGCGTTCCGGTCGCCACACCGCTGTACCGCGAAGAGGCCGTCAGGTTGCTCCACGTGCCACTGGCGCCGGCCCGGCCCTGCCACTGCACTGTCGCCGTGGGTGTGCCCATCGCCGCTGCCGTCAGGATGACCGTCGTCCCGGTCGCCACCGTTTGGCTCGTCGGATACGTGATGAAGGCCGGCGACTGCGCCCCGCTTCCGGCCGTGGCGAACACGCCGGCGTTTTCCGTGCCCACGTACAGCCAGCCGGATCCCGACGCCGGCAGGCCGATCGACGTGGCCGTCATCGGCGCATGGTCTGTCTGCACGCCGGTCCACGTGGCGCCGCCGTCGCCGCTCCTGAACAGCCCGTCGTCGTACGACGTCGCGTACACCACGGACGAATCGGCCGGGTCCACAGCGACGCCTGTCGCCGACTGCGGCCCACCACTCGCCGCGGTCCACGTCGTTCCACCGTCGAGGGACTTGAAGACGCCCCCGACCCAGCCGGCGGCAAAGACCACGCCGTGAGCTCGTGGATCGATAGCCACGCTCAGGATGGTGCCCGGGCCCGTACCGGTCGCGGTCCAGGTCCCGCCGCCATCGACGCTCTTGAACACGCCGTTGCCTTCGGTTCCGGCGTAGATCGTCGTCGTGATCACCGGGTCGATGGCAAGCGCGAACACCGACAGATTGGTCAGCCCGGAGTTCGCCGCGGTCCAGTTCGCGCCGCCGTCAACCGTCTTGAACGCGCCGCCGCCGTAGGTGCCTGCGTAGACGGTGCTCGGCGCGCTCGGATCCACCGCCAACGCCACGACGCCATAGTGCGGAAGGCCCGAGGTCACCGCGCTCCAACTGAGACCACCATCAGCGCTCTTGAACACGCCGGCCTGGCCGACGTCGTTGATTCCCGCGTAAATCACGTCTGGCGCCGACGGGTCTGCGGCCAGCACGCTCACACCGGTCTTGGCCAGCCCCGAGACCGTGCGGCTCCAATTGATCCCGCCGTCGGTACTCCTGAACACGCCGCCGCCGCCGGCTCCCCACAACTCCGCCCCGCAGAACAACGACGACCCGGACGCAGCCAGAACCGTCCGCGGATCTCTCGGATCCACGATGACGCTGACGATCCCGCTCGCCGCCATGCCGCCATTGGCGGGTGTCCACGTCGCCGCGCCATCGGTACTCTTGAGAACGCCGCCCCCGTTGGTTCCCGCGTAGATCGCGGCCGGAGTGGTTGACGCCACGGCCAGCGCGCGAATCGTCCACGACTGCGACACGTCGACACGGCTCCACGTTGCCCCGCTGTTGCTGCTCCTGAACAGCCCCGTGTAGCCGCCCAAGTACACAGTGGTCGGGGTGGCGGGATCGACGACGATGGCCAGACCGTAGAGGCCGTCAGCAATCTCGGCGGCGACGTGCGTCCAGCTGCCGCCGTTGTCGGCGCTCCTGTAGACGCCGCTTCCGACCGCGTAGATCACCGACTGATCCTGCGGGTCGAACGCAAATGCCCGGACCAAACCCTCGGTCTTGCTGAAACTCAAGCCGGCATTCGCGCTCGCGAACAGGCCGCTGTCGGTACCCAACAACACCGTACCCGGGCTGCGCGGGTTGACGGCAACGGCCGGCACGAACGTGGGAATCTGGCCCGAACCGAGAGGCATCCAGGTGACGCCGCCGTCGGTGCTCTTGTACGCGCCGTCCCCGTTGGTGCCCGCATAGAGGATCTGGGAGTTCTGCGCGTCCACGGCCAGAGCGAGAATGTTCAAACCGGTTGCGTACAAAGACCAGTTGGTTCCGCGGTCGGTACTCTTGTAAAGCCCCGCCGTCGTGCCGACATAGACGACGCTGGAGTTCTGCGGATCGATGGCCAGGGCTTCGACGTCGAACTTGCCCTTGTGTTGCAACACCGGCGTCCAGTTGAGTCCGGCGTCCGCGCTTCTGAACACCCCGCCCGCCCAGGTCGCCGCGTAGAGAATCTGCGGCTGGTCCGGATCGACGGCCAGGGCACGGATGCGGCCGCCTTCTGGCAATTGCGCGCTTCGAAGATACGACGCGGGGGCCGCCTGCACGGTCAGCATCACCGCGCGAGACGTGGCTGTTCCAACACCGTTGGTAAACACCGCCCGGAACTGCTTCAGGCTGTCGGTGGTCGCGGTGGTCGCGAGGCGATAGGTCGCAAAGGTCGCTCCGGCAATATTCGCCCACGACGCGCCATTGCTGGTGCTGACCTGCCACTGCACCGTCGGGGCCGGCACGCCGTTGCCGAGCGCGGTAAAGGACGCCGCGCTGCCCGCCGTCGCGGTGCGGTTCGATGGCTGAATGGTGACCAGCGGCGCTCGCAGCAGCGTCAACGTCGCCGCGCTGGTCGAGACGGTTCCCTGGCTGTTGGTAAACACGGCGCGAAACTGCCTGAGGTGGTCGGCCGCGGCTGCGACAAAGCCGTACGTGGTCGCCGTCGCACCAGCGAGGCTGGTCCACACGACGCCGCCGTCCACGCTGGATTGCCACTGCACCGTCGGCGCAGGTGTGCCGCTGGCCGCGGCGCCGAACGACACGGTCGCGCCAGTCGCGACGGCCTGAGACGCCGGATTCACGGTGACCACCGGCGCGCCTTGCACCGTCAGCGTCGCGCCGTTGCTGGTCGCGGTTCCATGACTATTGGCGAACACGGCCCGGAACTGCTTCAGGTGATCGGCCGCGATCGCGGTGAAGGCGTACGTCGTGGTCGTCGCACCGCTGACCGCGGTCCACGTCGTTCCGCTGTCGGTGCTCACCTGCCACTGCACCGTCGGCGTCGGACTTCCCGTGGCGGCGGCGGTAAACGTGGCCGTGCCTCCCGCAACCACAGTCTGGTTCGACGGATCGGCGGTGACGGCCGGAAGGGCGGCTGACGACGTCGCGTGGAAGTTCGCGACGACGGCGGCCGTGTCGTTCAGTGTCCGATGGTCGTCGGCATCACACGCCATGTTGGTGGCGTCGCGCGTCGGACAGTTCGACTTGGTCCCGCCGGCCACGCCCATCGCCGCGCTGCCCTGACCGGCGGGGGACACGACGGCCGGATTCGACCAGTACAGAAGCCGCGTGCACTCGACGCTTTGTGCCGTGCACGCATCGCTGTAGGCCATCACGGTGCGGAACCGGTTGGTCGTGTCGACGTACCCGTGGGCGTACGATGATGGCGTCTTGCCGTTGTCCATGTACCAGTCGTGCCGCGCTCCCATGTTGTGGCCCAGTTCGTGCGCAAACGTCACGTTGGGGCTGACGCAGGATTGCTCGACCACGCTGAAGGCGTAGGGGGCGAACGCCGACGACACCGATGTCATGAGCCACGCCACGCCGCACGCATTCGGATTGGCGGGGGACGTGATGAGCACGGTCATGTCGGCGCCGTACGCCTCGCGCAGTGACGCGGCGGTGCTGCCAAGCGCGCTCGACGCATCGGCGGTCGTGACGGCCGTCAAATCCAGCGCGAGGTCGTTGTTCTCGGTGTACGCCACCTGCTGGCTGCGCACCAGGCGGAGCCGCTGGGTGACGGCGCTGTTGGCGTACGACGTGTTGGTCTCGCTGATGCCGAGGTTGACGCGGGCCGCCATGGCACTGGCCCCTCCCGCCGCGGCCTCGGCTGCCGGCGTGTAGAGCACGAGCACGTCGATGGTCGCCCCGGCATCTGCCATCACGGCGGCATCCGCCTCCACGGCGACGCGGCCCGCCGCGTTGGGCACGTCCGGCGCGGGAATCGGCTGCAACTCCGGAAGGAACTTGGTCTGGTCGATCTGGGCGACCTCGTGCAGGCCGGCACCGGCGTACCGGATGGCATAGACCGCGCCCGGCATCACGATGCTTCCGGCCAGCACGCCGTCCACCAGCGTCAACGTCGCCGTGCTGAGTGGCTGGCCTTCGATGCGACCCACCCACGCGGTCCCGCCGCCGCCGGAGTCGGCATGGTCGAACACGGCTCTGTACGAAACGTCGTCGAACAGGTTGAGCGTCAGGAACTCCGGCGCCCCGAGTCGCTGGTCGGCCGAGGTGGCCGGGCGCAGGGCCCCGGCGTTGATGGTGACACGTCGCGAACGCATCACCGTCGTGTCGTCCCGGCGGCGGGTTGCGTCCGTCGTGGCCGACGAACCCGTCGCGCCGGACGAAGCCGCCCCGGGCCTGCCGTCCGCGGCCGACGCCACGGCAGCCTTGAACAGCGCCGGCGCCGAGGCCCCGGGCTGTCCCGTGGATGTCGACGAACCGAGCGACACGGTCAGCGACAGAAACAGGCTGGCCGCGATCAGAGACGTCAAAGACTTTCCGGACCAAGCTGGGGCTGACATATCGCGCTCCTGAGTTCTCAAGGAATGGGCCTGAATGAGTGCCATCGGCCCTCCCACGGAGGTCCGATGCATCATTAATCGGCAAATCGTGTGAGCGGATGAAATGTCGCGACAACGCCGGATGGCGCCGGGCGGGAGCCGCCCACACGACTCGCGTGGGGCGTCACCGCCGAAGCAGGCGAGGCAGGAGTAGGGGGAACGCTTGCGACGTCAGCGCGGCGCCGGCGAACGCGCGACGCGACCGATCGTCACTCGCTGGAGGTGCTCATCAACGGGGTGTCGGCGCCGGGCGCGATCGGGCTGGCCTGCTTGCGGCGCGCCATCCACTCCTGGAACCGCTCCATGTAGATGTAGAAGATCGGCGTCACATACAGCGTCAGCGTCTGCGAGACGATCAGGCCTCCGACCACCGCCCGACCCAAGGGCCGACGCGCTTCTGAGCCGGCGCCCCACCCGAGCGCGATGGGCAACGTCCCCATCAGCGCCGCCATCGTCGTCATCATGATCGGCCGGAACCGCACCCGGCATGCTTCGTAGATCGCCTCCGAGGCGCTGAGCGTCCCGGCGCGCCGCGCTTCGATGGCGAAGTCGATCATGATGATGCCGTTCTTCTTCACCAGTCCGACCAGCATGATGACGCCGACAAACGCGTAGATGTTCAGATCGTGACCGAACAGCAGCAGGGTGAGCAATGCGCCGAAGCCCGCCGACGGCAGCCCTGAGAGGATCGTGAGGGGGTGGATGAAGCTTTCATAGAGCACGCCCAGCACGACATAGATGACGAAAATGGCGAGGGCCAACACCCAGCCGAGCCCGGTCATCGAATCCTGGAACGCCTGCGCCGTGCCCTGGAAGCTGCCCACCACCGTGGCCGGCAGGGTGTCGCGCGCCACCGCCTGCACCCGTGCCACCGCGTCGCCCAGCGCGACGCCGGTCCTGAGGTTGAACGACAGTGTCACCGACGGCAATTGACCGGTGTGGTTGACCGACAGCGGCCCGACGGTCTGGCGCGTGGTGACGATGGTCGACAGTGGCACGAGTTTGCCCGCGCTGGTCTGCACGTACAGCATGGATAGCGCCGCCGGGTCGCGCTGGTAGCGCGGGTCGACCTGCAGGATCACCTGGTACTGGTCGTCGGGGGCAAAGATCTGCGACACCTGCCGCGATCCATACGCCGACATCAGCGCCAGTTCGACCTGGTCCACCGTCAAGCCGAGTGCCGTGATCCGATCGCGATCGAGGCCAACGGTGATCTGCGGATTGCGGATCTGCAGGTCGGAGGTGACGTCCTCGACCCCGTCGATCGCACGAAGCGCCGCTTCCAGCTTCGGCGCCGCCCGGTACAGTTCGTCGGTATCGGGGTCCTGCAGCGCGTACTGATACTGGCTGCGCGTCGCCATGCCGCCGATGCGAATCGCCGGCGGGTTGGTGAGAAACACCCTGACGCCCGGGATCCGGGCGAACTTCGGGCGCAGGGCCTCGATCACGCGGTCGGCGTCGAGCGTCCGCTGTTCCCGCGGCTTCAGATCCACGTTGAGCCGGCCGCCGCCAGATCCCGACACGTTCGCCGTGTAGCCGGCGACGTTCGGGTCGTTGGCGAGCACGGTCATGATGTCCTTGAAGCGCCCGACGGTGGCGTCGAACCCCAGGCCCTGCGCGGTCTCGACCTGGCCGCTCAACTGGCCGGTGTCCACGCTCGGAATAAATCCCATCGGAATGATGGTGAACAGGTACACCGTGCCGGCGAGCACCAGCCCCGACACCATCATCGTCGTCGCCTTGAACCGGATGGTCTGTCGCAGCGACCAGGAGTAGCCCTGCAGCCACAGATCGAACATTCGCTCCATCGCGTTGTAGAAGCGTCCGTGGCGAATGGCATGGGGCGCCTTGAGAAACCGGCTGCAGAGCATCGGCGTCAGCGTGAGCGACACGAGCCCTGACACCAGAATCGCCGCACCGATGGTCACCGCGAACTCGTGCATCAGCCGGCCCACCACGCCGCCCATGAAGAGCACGGGAATGAACACCGCGGCCAGCGAGAGCGTCATCGAGATGATCGTGAAGGCAATTTCCTTCGATCCGTCGAGCGCGGCCTGCAGGCGCGGCTTGCCCATCTCCATGTGACGGACGATGTTCTCCAGCATCACGATGGCATCGTCGACCACGAACCCCACCGACAGCGTCAGCGCCATCAGCGACAGGTTGTCGAGGCTGTAATCGAGCACGTACATCACGGCGAACGTGCCGACGATGGAAAACGGCAGCGCGAGGCTCGGGATGATGGTCGCCGACACATTGCGCAGGAACAGGAAGATCACGAGCACGACGAGGCACACGGTGAGCAGCAGCGTGAACTTGACGTCGTCGACCGACTCCCGAATGGGCACCGACCGATCGCTCCGGACGCGCAACTGCACCGAGGCCGGCAGTTGCTGCTCGAGCTGCGGCAGCAGCAGCTTGATCCGATCCACCACTTCCACGGTGTTGGTGCCGGGCTGCCGCTGGATGGCCAGATAGATCGTCCGGGCCCCGTTGTACCACCCGGCGTTGCGTTCGTTCTCGACGCCGTCGTAGACGTTGGCCACCTCGCTCAACCGGACCGGGCTCCCGTTCCGGTACGCCACCGCAATCGAGCCGTAGCCGCTGGCCTTGAGCAGTTGCCCCGACGCCTGGATCACGTAGTTGCGATCGGGGCCGTACAGCGTCCCGGTCGGCCGGTTCACGTTGGCCGACGCGATGGCCTGGGCCACCTGGTCGATGCCGATTTGCCGGGATGCCAGCTGGTGCGGATCGACGTCGACACGCACGGCGAATTTCTGCGAGCCGAACACGTTGACCTGCGCCACGCCGGTGATCATCGACAAGCGCTGCGCCAGCAGGTTCTGCGCGTACCGATCGAGCTGCGAGAGCGGCAGCGTGGACGAACTGAGCGTCAGGAACAACACGGGCGAATCGGCCGGGTTGACCTTCTGGAACGACGGGGGCGACGGCATGCCCGGCGGCAGCTGCCGCTGAGCCCGGGCAATCATGGATTGCACGTCCTGGGCGGCTGCGTCGATCGAGCGGCTCAAATCGAACTGCAGTGTGATGCTCGTGCTGCCCTGCGAGTTGCTGGAGCTGATCGAGCTGACGCCGGCAATCGTCGAGAACTGCTTTTCGAGCGGCGTGGCCACCGAGGCCGCCATGGTCTCAGGACTGGCGCCAGGCAGGTTCGCATTGACCTGAATGGTGGGAAAGTCGACCGTCGGCAGGTCGTTGACCGGCAGCAGCCGGTAGCCCATGACGCCAAAGATCAGAATCGTGGCCACCAGCAGTGTGGTGGCGACGGGACGACGGATGAACGGTTCGGCGACATTCATAGGGGCCTCGACCTACCGCGCGCCTGCCCGGCCCACCTTGTCGGGTGCCGGTTTCGCGCCTGCCGGACCGCCGCTGTCGGCAGCCGGCTTCGCGCCAGCGCGGCCGCCCGCCGCGCCGGGTCCGCCCGCCTCGTCCCGTTCCGACACCGTCGCGCCGGATGTCAGCCGAAGCTGGCCATCGGTCACCACCACTTCGCCCGCCGCGACCCCTTCGGCGACGACAATCTGATCGTCCAATTGCCGCTCGACCTTGATCACGCGCAACTCGACCGTCCGGTCGGCTTTCACCACGTAGACAAACGTGCCGTCCTGTGAGGCTTGCACCGCGGTGGCCGGCACAACCAGCGCGTCGGCATCCACCGTTAACTGGAGCGTCACCTGCACGAAGGCGCCCGGCCACAACCGACGATCCGCGTTCGGGAAGGTCCCCTTCAATCGAATCGTTCCCGTCGTCGAATCCACGGTGTTGTCGATGAAGCTGAGGACCCCGGTGACGATCGGCGTCTGCCCGTCGGGCCGCGCCACAGCCGACCGCCCACCGGGGGTCGAGGGTGCCGGTGCCGCCCCTATCGTTCCGGAGGGTGCCGCGCTCGACGCCGGCTCCGCGGTTTCACGCGCCACAACCGACAGCGGTTTCTGCGCCTGGTAGCGGCGAATGTCCGTCAAGTAGCGGCCCGGAACCGAGAAGGTCACGTAGATGGGAGACAGCTGGTTGATGATGACGAGCGGAATCGTGTCGTTGGCTCGCACCAGATCGCCGAGGTGCGCGGCCAGCGCCCCGGTTCGGCCGCTGATCGGGGATCTGATGTCGGCATACTGGACGTTGAGCCTGGCGCTCTCGACGGCGGCCGCATCGGCCGCCACCGTCGCCGTCAGCGATGCGGAGCTGGATCGCTGGCTGTCGAACTGGTCGCGCGGAATCAGGCCACGGTTGAAAAGGGTTTCGGCTCGTGTCTGCTGGGCCTGCAGATTCTGCAGCGTGGCGGTATCGCGGGCGAGGACGGCTTCAGCCTGCCGAAGGGCCGCCGCCAACGGCCTCGAATCGAGGCTGAACAGCGGTTGACCTGCGACGACCTCCTGGCCTTCGGCAAAGCGCACCGCGCTCAACTGACCGGTCACCTGCGCGCGGATTTGCACGCTCGAGATCGCTTCGGCGCTTCCGATCACCGCGAGGGCGACCGGCACGGCCTTCTGCACCACTCGCGCGGTGACCACCGGCACCGGGCCGGACCCGCCACCCCGTCCGGCCGATCGTCCGGCGCGACCACCGCCGACGGCCTCGCCGGCGCCACTCCCGGGTGCAGAGCACGCGATCACCAGCAGCGGCAGTGTCACGAGGGGAGCGACTCGGGTAAGACATTTCAGCATACGGTCGAAGTATAGCCCGATCGCACTGCGTACCGGCGCGGGCTCGGCGCAGTGAGATGTCGGCGCGTTCCGGACGCGTGGGCCAGCCGGCCACATCGCCAGCCTCGCCACGGCCCGAGGCTGGCACACACCTGGGGTTCAAGCCGGCGCGCCGCACGACGGTTGACGGTTGACGGTTGACGGTTGACGGTTGACGGTCCGGAGGATCTGCCAGTTACGTGACGAACAGGAAGATCGCCGCGGCCAGCACGATGCGGTAGAAGCCGAATGCGTTGAAGGTGTGCGTCTGGACGTAGCGCAGCAGCCACTTGACGGCGACAAACGACACGGCAGCCGCCACCACCGTCGCGAGCAGGACCATGCCCCAGTCTTCCTTCGGGGCCAACGCGTCTGGATGCCGGATCGTCTTGAGGATCTTCCACCCACCTGCCGCGAGCATCGTGGGAATGCCGACCAGGAAGGAGAACTCCGTCGCCGCCGGCCGGCTCAGGCCCAGCAGCAGACAGAACACAATCGTGGCACCGGATCGCGACGTGCCCGGGCACGTGCCGGCCAGCAACTGTCCCACCGCCACGGCGACGACGATGGCCCAGGTGATCTCGGTGCCGAGAGTCTTTTGGCGCACCATCCGCTCAGCGGCAAGAAACGCCACTCCCCCCACCAGCAGTGCGACGGCGATCGGGAATGGATTGTCGGCCAGTTTGAAACCGTTCTTGTCGAGCACAAAGCCAACGGCGCCGGTGAGGCCGAAGGCCACTGCCAGTTTCAGCAGGTACGCCCGGGTGGCGCGCTCGCGCCACTCGAACATGAATTTGTGAAGCCGCTCGGGAAACAGCGGCAGCACGGCAATCACCGCGCCGCACTGAATGACAATGTTGAAGAGGTCGGATTTTTCGACGCGCAGGAACCGTTCAGCCACCAGGAGATGGCCGGTCGACGAGACCGGAATGAATTCGGTGATGCCCTCGACGATTCCCAGAATCAGCGCAACGATCCAATCTGGCATGAATCATTTGGCCGCGAAACCGGCGTGTAGCGCAAGCGAAAATGTCCGCCGGGCTCAGAGGCCGTTATCCCTCTCGCGCCGCGATCTGGCGCGCTCGCCTCAACGTCTCGTCGAATCGCGCCTCCAAGGCGGGATTGACGCCGCGGCAGCCGGCCACGACCTGCTCGGCCCAGTCCGCGTATTCCTGCCGACGCGCCAGCGGCCAGTCGGGCGGTGGGCCGTCGCTCACTTCCCTCACGTTGGCAATCTTGTCGGCGAGTTTGATCATCCTGGCCTCGGCCGAGAGATGAGGCGCATGCTCGACCTGGAGTCGTTTCCGCTCCGCCTTGGGCAGGCTCTTGTCGTCGGTCACCTCGAGCACGATCGATCGGACCTCACGCCCGAAGGCCGCCTCGATCTCCTCGGGAGTCGTCTTGGTGTCTTCGACCGTGTCGTGCAGCACCGCCGCCATCAAGACGATCGTGTCGTCCACGCCCCCGACGTTCGCCAGCGTGGAGGTCACTTCTATCAGGTGATTGATGTACGGCAACGCGCCAATGCCCTTGCGGCGCTTATCACGGTGTTTATCGGCGGCGAATTCGAACGCCCGCAGCAGCACGTTGAGACCGGGCCGATGGGCACTGACCGGATTGGATGACACCATACGGCACATTCTACCCGCAGTGTGCGGCGTCCGGATCCTCTCGCGCGAGTCTGGGGCGGAAGGACTGTCGCGGCGGTCAGTGGCGCCGGTATTCGCCGACGCGACGATGGCGTACAATCGCAGGAGGTTCCATGAAGCGCCAGCCCGAATGCCTTCGAACGCGCCACCGCGGGAGTTGGGTCCCGCTGCGGGTGTGGACCGCGGTGGTGAGATGACCCTCACGTCCGGAACACGCCTCGGCCCGTACGACATCCTCACGCCGATTGGCGCAGGCGGGATGGGTGAGGTCTACAAGGCCAGAGACCCTCGATTGGATCGCTTCGTCGCCATCAAGGTGTTGCCGGAACACCTCGCATCCAACGCAGACGCGCTCGCACGGTTCGAACGTGAGGCCAAAGCCGTAGCGGCGTTGAACCATCCCAACATTCTCGGCATCCACGACGTCGCGGCACACGAAGGCACGCGGTACGTCGTGATGGAACTGCTCGAAGGTGAATCGCTGCGCGCACGGCTCGACGCGGGACCGATCCCGTATCGAAAAGCCATGGAACTCGCCATCCAGATGGCGCAGGGCCTCGCCGCGGCCCATTCAAAAGGAGTCGTCCATCGGGATCTCAAGCCGGACAACCTCTGGATCACTCAGGACGGGCGACTCAAGATTCTCGACTTCGGCCTCGCCAAACGGATGTCGGGCCCTTCGTCGATGAGCGAGTCCGCCAGCACCATCGGACCGACTGCCGACACCCAGCACGGCACCGTGCTCGGCACGCTCGGGTATATGAGCCCGGAGCAGCTGCGCGGGGAACCCGTCGACGCGCGAACCGATCTCTTCAGTTTCGGCGCGGTGCTGTTCGAGATGATGACGGGCCGACCGGCATTTGTTCGGCAGACCGCCGCCGACACGATGTCCGCCATTCTCAACGATGATCCGCTCCCCTCCTCGTCGATCCATCCGCGCATCCCGACTGCCGTGGGACGCATCATTGGCCACTGCTTCGAGAAGGCCCCCGCGCTGCGATTCGAAGGCGCACACGACGTGGCGTTCGCCCTCGAATCCGCGCTCGACGTGCCTGAGCAGGCTGGCAGCGCACCCAACGCACGACCGAACACCCGACGCCCGTCGTGGATGTGGTGGGCTGCGGGACTCGGTGTGATGGCGCTGGCCTGCGGTCTGGTGTGGTACGTGCGACCGAACGCCGAACCCGCGCCCTCCGTCGCGATCCGCCTGGTGACGTACAGCGGCCACGACTTCTCTCCCGCGGTCAGTCCCGACGGGAAGACCCTCGCCTTCACATCGGACAGAGATGGACAGCCGCGCATATGGCTCAAGCAGCTGAAGGGCGGCGGCGAGATGGCGCTCACGTCCGGCCCTGACGATTTTCCTCGCTTCTCACCCGACGGCACGTCCATCCTGTTCATCCATTCGCAGGACGGCGTCACGTCGTTGCACCGCGTCAACCTCCTTGGCAACGATCCCCACAAAGTCGTCGATCATGCCGAGCAGGGAGACTGGTCCCCGGACGGAAAGCAGATCGCCTTCGTCCGGCTCGGCGGCGAGCCGAACGCGTTGAAATCGACGCTGTTCATGATTGATGCGGCGGGCGGCAGCGAGCGCCCGCTCGCCCGCTTCGACGCGGATCTGGTCGGCTTCCCGAGATGGAGCCCGGATGGCAAGCACATCATTCTCAACACGCCTCCGATCATCTCGTCCGGCACGTTTCGCAAGCTGTTCCTGGTGCAGGTTCCGGATGGCGCGATCCAGGAACTTCGCCCCGACAATACCGGCATGCTGTCCTGCGCCGCGTGGGCGTCGGCAGACGACATCGTGTTTCTGCAGGCGGAATCCGTCACGGGCGGGGGCACCGCCGCGAGTTCGGCTCGAGCATTCGTCGAGAACATCAAGACGCGTCGCCAGCGCTCGCTGTTTTGGGTGGGCAGCAGCGGCACCACGCTCGACCTGCTTCCGGACCGGCGCGTGGTGTTCGACGCGATGAGCGGCCGTCAGAATCTCCGGGAATACGCGCTGGATGGCCGCACGCCCCCGCGTTGGCTCACTCACGGCACGATCGCGGACCGGCAACCCATCGTGTCTCCCGACGGCGAATGGGTCGTCTTCTCCTCCAACCGATCGGGCAACCTCGACCTCTGGTCGGTCTCGACCCGAACCGGCAGCGTGCGAAGCCTCACCGACGACCCGGCCGACGACTGGGATCCGGCGTTTTCTCCGGATGGCGGCACGCTGCTGTGGAGTTCGAATCGAAGCGGACACCTCGAAGTCTGGGCGTCCAACCCCGACGGCTCTGGCGCCCGCCAGGTGACGCACGACGGCGAGGATGCGCAGAATCCCACGCAGACGCGCGACGGCCGGTGGATCGTCTACTCCTCGGCGAACCGCAGGCATCCCGGGCTTTGGAAGATCCATCCAGACGGCAGCCAAGCGCAATTGGTCGTCGCCGGGGAAGTCCAGTTGCCCGAAGTCTCACCCGACGGGCTCTATGCCACCTATCTGATCACGGTACGGTCCCACGCCGTGCTGCACGTGGCGCGGTTGGAAGACGGCGTCGATACGATCCTGTCCGTGCTTCCCGATCCCAAGCGGAAGACGTCGGTGTTTCCGGGCCGTTCCCGATGGATCCGCGACGGGAGTCGCGTCGTATTCACGGGACAGAACACCCAGGGGCTCGACGGCGTCTTCGTGCAGGACTTCGTGTTCGGGAAGGATACCTCGTCGACGCGGCGGGAGTTCGCGGGCTTCGACCCGGATTGGATTACCGAGTCGCTGGGACTCTCGCGGGATGGTTCGCGCCTGATCCTCTCGGAGTCGGAGCGGATCTTCTCGTTGATGATCGCCGAGGGCATTGGCGAACGCGCACCGCGCTACACCCAGAGGACGGTGAGAGGAGTTCTGCCGGATGCGCGTTGACCTGGGCGGCGGCCTCCCACATCCACGGAGACACGCGACATGACCGACCTCACAAAGGCGCTGTGGGCGGGCGCGGGCGGCTTTGTCGGATCCGCGCTTCGCTATCTGATTGGCGGGTTCGTCCAGTCGGCCTTTCCCGCGTCCGCGTTTCCGTACGGCACCATGGCCGTCAACATCACTGGGTGCTTTGTCATCGGCTGCCTCTCCCAGGCGATCGAGACGCACGCCGTGTTTGGGCCCGCCGCCCGCACGTTTGCCGTGGTTGGCGTGCTGGGCGGCTACACGACGTTCTCGGCGTTCGGAAACGAGACGGTCAATTTGATGCGCGACGGCCAGCCGGTGGCCGCCGGGTTGAACGTGGCCGGTCACCTCGTGCTCGCGCTGGGTGCAGTCTGGTGTGGCCGGGTTGTGGCGCAGGCGGTCTGGCGATAGATCCGACGTTGGTTCGGCGGGATCACTTCATGTAGGGCGCCTCGTTGCCCGCGATGGTCCGAAGCCGGTCCGGCCCGATCGGCAGCATGCGTCGAACCGCGTCGAATCCATCCCGCGGCGACATCCCGGGCCAGTCGCTGCCGAACAGGACGCGGCCGGCCCCCAACGCCAGGATGTGCGACGCGAGTCGCTGATTGGCTTCGGGAAACTTCGCCTGCGCGTTGGCCAGATCCCGGAGCGAGGTTCCTGCAGGCGCGGTGCGCGCGGTGGCCGGCAGCACCGACATCGACAGTTCGAACCACAGGTGCTGACAGGACCGCGGCGCTGCCCGGCACGCGTCGATACACGCCCCGAGCGCCGCATCGGTGGCACGGTCGTAGCCGCCCCATCCAGCCATATGGGCGATGACGACGGGGACGTCGGGCACCGCGGGCAGCACCCGCTCGACAAACACGCGAGCCTGCGTCGATCCGTACATGTCGGCGCGCGATCGCATGTGCACCAGCATTGGCAGCCCCAGCCCGTTCGCCTTCGCCATCACCGCCACCAGCCGTTCCAGATCGGGCGCCTTCAACACGTCGACCGCCGAATTGGTAAAGTGCAGCTTCAATCCGCGCAAACCGACGGCCGCGCAGCGCGCCACCTCGGCTTCCGCATAGGGCTTCAGCGGGTTCACACTGCAGAACCCGACCAGCCGCGACGGAAACAGCGCCGCCTGCGACGCGGTCCAGTCGTTCTCCTGCCGCACCTGATCCAGCTCGTCGTCGAGGCGGATATCCGGCGACCCGATGAGGTAGGCCCCCGAGACCACGACCCCTTTTCGCGCGCCGGCCGCGTCGAGCGCCGCCACGGCCTCCGCCCCGCCCAACTGCGCCCGGTCCCCAGGCTCGACACGCTCCGCGAATGTCTCTTTCAGCCGTACCAGAACTGCGACCATCCGACTGCTTTGCAGGTGCATATGGTGGTCGGCCACCGGCCCCGGGCCGTCGTCGCGCGCGCCGATGCCAGCGGCGGTCGTCGCCGCGAGGCACGACGCCACGAGACATCCTCGAATCCACGCACCAGACAGCACCACGCGTGATGCTGTGCGGTTCGAGCCTGGATGTCAAATGGGCGCTGCGCACCTTGCGGCCGGCGACGGCATCGCGATCACGCATTTGTTGCACATACTGCTGTCGGGCTGTTGGGGTCACATTGGTTCCTCCCACCTTCTCCCTCCTGGTCGGTGGGTCACCCGATTTCTGGCGCGACGATGATCCCCCCGGTCACATGATCAATGGCGCGACGCGGGCTTGACACCCCGCGCTCCGCCTTCATAATTGATGGCCACCATGCCCCAGCCTCCGCACAGGACTTTTCGGCCGCGGTGCTCCCGGTCGATTGCCGCCTTCAACGTGCCGAAGCGCGTCATCTTCGTGGAGTCGCTGCCGGTGAGCGCGCAGACAACAGCGCAGAAGAACCACTTGCGTCAACACTATGGCCACTAATCCGGATTCCCGCAGCGTCGCCTCGCGAGTCGCCGCCCTCAAAGCCCGCCTTGCCGTGCCGGTAATTGCGGCGCCCATGTTTCTCGTCTCGGGACCCGAGTTGGTCGTCGCCGCGTGCAAAGCGGGCGTGGTGGGATCTTTCCCCACGCTCAACGCGCGCCCACTCGAGGAACTCGAACGGTGGCTCGTGCGCATCGCCGGGGAACTCGACGCCTTCGAAGCCGCAGGCGGCCGGCCGGCTCCGTGGGCCGCGAATCTGATCGTGCACCGGAGCAATCCTCGCGCCGAAGACGACCTGAAGATGGTGCTGCAGTTCAAACCCGAGATCGTGATCACGGCGCTTGGCACTCCCGCCGCCGCCGTCCACGCGGTGCACGCCTACGGCGGTCTCGTCTTTGCCGACGTCAATTCGGTGTTCTACGCGAAGAAGGCCGCACAGGCTGGGGTCGACGGACTGGTCGTGGTGGCCACTGGCGCGGGTGGCCACGCCGGCGCGGTGACGCCGTTCGCGTTCGTCCCGGCGGTTCGCGATTTCTTCAGCGGCCCGATCGTGCTCGGCGGAGGCATTGTCAGTGGACGTGGCGTGCGGGCCGCCGAGGTCCTCGGCGCCGATTTCGCGTATCTGGGAACCCGATTCATCGCGGCCCAGGAAAGTCGGGCCACCGACGCGTACAAGCAGATGGTGGTGGACAGCACGGAGGAGGACGTCATGCTGAGCGCACATTTCACGGGCGTGCCCGCCAACTACTTGAAGCCGAGCATCGTCAACGCCGGACTCGACCCCGAAACCTTGAGCGTTGGCTCCGAGAAACCGTTCGACCACCGCAACAGCCTCGGGGGTGAGGCCAAGGCCTGGCGCGACATCTGGTCGGCCGGGCAGGGTGTGCGGGCTACTACGAGGGTTCAATCGGTGGCCGACATCGTCGCCGAACTGAAGGCCGACTATCTGGCCGGACGCAACGCGTCGTGAGGTGATCGCCGGGTCTGAAGGCCCGGCCTCCACTCCGGCGAAGATCCAGCAACCCGATGCGGTCGAGCCATCCGCCAGCAGCACGCCGAACCCGGGCAACTGCTCGCCCTCGCGCACGAGGAGCGGCGCATTCGTGTACGCCGCGACGGACTGGCGCGCGAGCCAGTCGCGCACCAGCTGAACTGTTTACCGCGCGGAGTACGCCCGGAGTTGGGCGCTGTCGACGCCGATGATATTGTCGACCACACCGGTCCGCGCACACGTGTGACACTCACTCACAGACGACGTTTGTGTTTACTGACGATCAGGTACCCGGCCAGACACTGATTCTCTGTTAGAATCCGTCTCTGATAATTCATTCAGAATCGAGTCCGTTTCGCTCCCGAGGCTCGTGCCGGACCGAACCGAGAGACGGCGACGTAAACGCGCTTTCAGGATGTCGTGCCCGCTGGCTCCACACGCGTCGAGTCTGCGGGCGAGGCGTCGAATCAGAGACCAGGGGCCCATCAGATGAGCAGCCCTCACGATTCCATCCGCATCGTCATCGCCGATCGGCACCCGGTCGTTTTGGCCGGACTACGGAAACTGATCGACCCGAAACTCGGCCTCGTCATCGTGGGCGAGGCATCCGACCGGCTCAAGGCCATACAACTCGTGCACGACCTCGCGCCGGACGTGCTGCTGATCGACCCCGCCATGCCCGGCACGAAGGGCGCAGAGATACTGGCGGAGTTGCGACACAAGACGCCCTCGGTCAAGACCGTCCTGATGACCGATGATATTTCTGGTGAACAGACCGTCGAGGCACTGAAACTGGGCGCCCGAGGTGTGATTGCGAAGGACTCGACCGCACCGCTGCTCTGCAAGTGTCTCCGCGTCGTGGCGGCCGGGGAATTCTGGATTGGCCGTGACCGGGTCCGCGATCTGGTGCGCAGTCTGCTGGAAGCCGAACGTCTTGACACCCGAGCCGAGCAGCCGGCTGCGCTCGTGACACCGCGCGAACTTCAGGTGATTGCCGCCATCGTCGACGGGGCCACCAACAAGGATGTCGCCACGCAGTTGGGCGTGAGCGCCCAGACGGTGAAGAACCACCTCTCAAACATCTTCGACAAACTGGGCGTCTCAAACCGACTCGAATTGGCGCTCTACGCCGCACACCATCGGCTGCTGCAGGGTGCTGAGGATCGCCCCAAGATCCGACAAGCCCGAGCAGCCAGTCGTCCCTCCTGAGCTCCGAAGAATCCAATCGCCGACAATTGCACTCCTGTTTCTAGTCCTTAGCGAGCCGCCAGGACCAGGCGGCCCACTACTCTTGGGCCATACCACCAAACTACCGCCGGTGGTATCTTAACTCTAAGGGCTGAAATAGTTAGGCGGGGTTAGGTCGGTGGCGTCGATGCGATCGACGCCGACGCGAGTGATGCGCCGGCGGTGTGCGCCTGGCATTGCCCGAGCCATTCAGTCCTGTTTAATCACTTGGGGGGAAACCACGAACATGGCCTCGCAGCCGGTCCGAGCGCGCGCACGGCGATTTTCGCTCGCTACGCCGGTACTGTTCCGCCGGCAAGGCGAAATCGAATGGCATGCCGGACGGACCATGAACGTCAGCCGCACCGGCGTGCTGCTGAGGACGGCCGACCCGTGGCCCGAGGCTGGCGCGGCGGTAGAATTGCTTGTAGCGTTACCGTTGCGCGGGCCGGCGTCGCAGCCAAATCTCCAGTGCACGGGCCACGTCGTGCGCCAGCATCAAGATGACCTGTCAGGCGGCGCTTGGGCTGGCGCGGTGACCATCGAGTCGTATCTGCTCGCCGGCCGCCAGGCCTCCGTTTCGTCGTAATTCCTCAGCAGTCTTCCTCTCCGTGATGCCGACTTAGTGGCCTGTCCAGGCTGAATCGATAACGCCTTCCGAGCGGGGCACCCCGCCTCGCTTCGTTGCTCAACGCTCAACTACTCCCGGAATTCTCGCGTTTCGCGTCTCTGGCGAACCGGGCGCCGCGCTCCGGAAACCACTACCTATTCAGCTGGGACAGGCCACTAGTACTTGTGTGCCATGCATTCCCAGTACCGAAAGGTCACTGTAAGGAGGACAGTCTTCCCATACAAGAGCCAAATTATCCCATTTACACTGTGAGCATTCCTTCAGGTTGGTCGAGGCATTATCGAGTGTCAGAGGCGGGGCGACGCGCGTGCCGCGCGCGCCTCAGGGTTCCCCAGCCTTCAGGAGGGCGAAACAATGGGTTTGACTAGACGACGGTTCATTAAAGCGTCCGCATTTGCCAGCATGGGAATTCTGGCGGCCCAGAAGATGGCGTGGGCCTTCGGGAACTCCACCACCGCGATTCGAAAGTTCGTCAAGCGGCTCCCCTCGCTGGGGCTCAATCCACTAGCGGCCAACGAAGACGGGCTGTACATTCCGGTCGCCTCGCCGATCAAACGGACCATCGCTGGGCCGAAAGGACCGTACACCGTCGACTATTACAAATTTCAGATTAGCCAGTACACCCAGAAGCTCCATGGGGATCTGCCCGGCACGGGAGCGAGATTCATCGGCTACCAGGACATCACGAACGGTAAGACTCCCGACTCGAAATACCTGGGGGGCGTGATCATCGCCAAGAGCGGGACGCCGATCCAGGCGACGTTCGTCAACAAGATGCCCCCCAGCCACATCCTGCCGGTTGACACGTCCGCCCCCGTTGCGGGGGTCGATCCTCTCGGGGATCCAAACCGTGCCGCGGTACACTTCCACGGCGGCGAGGTGCCCTGGATGAGCGACGGCGGACCGTTCGACTGGTTCGCCGCCGACGGACGCACGGGACTGAGCTTCGTGAACAACCAGATCCCGGGCGCTAATCCAAATGGGGCAGCGGTAGGCGAAGCCGAGTACTACTATCCGATGGCGCAGAGCGCCAGGCTTGGGTGGTATCACGACCACGCCTTCGGGTTGACGCGGATCAACGCGTACGCCGGCATGGCGTCGGGGCTCCTCATCGTGGACAATTTCGAGGAGAACCTGATCAATCTCGGCATTCTCCCGACGCTGCCGGGCTACCTTCGGTATGGCATTCCGCTCGTCATACAGGACAAGACCTTTTGGGCCGGCCCCGATGGCGATGATCCCAACTATCCGGTAAGTGGTGCGAAGCCAGGCGACCTCTGGTACCCATGGCAGTATGAAAGCAGCCGCTGGGGGGTCGGGCCGACCGGCGTAGGGCAGAACGATCCGACCGCATTGCCCGTGTCCACGGTGCCGGAATTCTTCGCCGACACCATGCTGGTCAACGGCTGCCCGTACCCGTATTTGGCGGTCGAGCCGCGCCACTACCGGTTCCGTATTCTGAACGGGTCTCAAGCCAGGTTCTTTAACCTGCAACTGTATTACGCCCAATCCGGGGATGCCGGGGAGCCCGACCTCAAGAAAGCCGGTCCACGCATGATCCAAATCGGCACCGAGGGAGGCTTCCTGCGCTTCCCGGTGGCGCTGAATAATCCGCCTGTGCCATTCTCGGCCACGTTCGACACGGCCGGAGACTTGGTTCCGGGGACGTTGAAGTACAACCTCCTTGTGGCCCCTGGCGAGCGTGCGGACGTGATCATCGACTTTTCGAAGTGCCCCATGGGTTCGAAGATCATTCTGTACAGCGACACGCCCGCGCCGTTCCCGGGAGGGGATTCGATCAACGACTATCACACCGGGGGAACCATTGGGTTCGGCACATCCACGACGGCTTCGGGTCAGGGGCCGAACACCCAGACCATCATGCAGTTCCGGGTGGGCCCGTTCAACACGCTGGGCCAGGGAACCAAAGCTGATTCGCCCACCCTGGGCCTGCTCGAGGCGTTGGCGGTTTCCAAGCTCGGCGTGAATCCGCTCCCGGGCGTCGAATCGTTCGCCCTTGCGACACTCCGGAAAGCGGGCGTCAAGGAACGGTGGCTCTCGCTCAACGAGGACTTCGACGAATTTGGCCGGCTTCTGCAGCGGCTTGGAACGATCGACTCGTTCCACCCGTCGAACGATACGCCTGTCGCGAGTCCCGGGTACGGGCACAGCGGGAGCAATTGGCTGGGAACGCCGCTCGAAGATACGCCGACCGAGATCGCGCGCGAAGGCGACGTCGAGGTTTGGCACATCGTCAATACCACGGCCGACTCGCACCCGATGCACTTCCACCTGGTCAACGTGCAGGTCCTCCAGCGAACTCCGTTCGATCTGGCCAACTACGGTTCTGGAATTCCGACCTTTACCGGCAGCCCCACGGGTCCAGACCCGAACGAAAAGGGCTGGAAAGAGACGGTGCGTATGAACCCGGGCGAGGTGACCTCCGTGGTCATGCGAGTCAAGTTGCCCGCCGTTCCGTTCACGGTGCCCAACAGCCCGCGGCTCGCCGCGCAGGGCATCTTCGGCGCCGAGTACGTCTGGCACTGCCACATCCTCGAGCACGAGGAGCACGACATGATGCGGCCCTTCGTCGTCATTCCCAAGTAGCGCGTCGACGACGCGGCAGCCGGACTGAACAATAGGCCCCGCGAGTGTCGGCTCGCGGGGCTTTTTTTTGCTGGCGGTCCGCCATGCGCTCTGGCAGGGACGTCGGGGATTGTCACTGGAACCCGAAGGGCGCTCATCGTAGACTAGTCTTCGGCGAGTCGAACAGCGGGAAACCGCCGACAGGCGGGGCGCGGCAACGCGTTGCACCAATGGACGTCACCATGAAGCGGACTTGGCTCGCGGGCCTCGTAGTCGTGCTCGTCACGAGCGCGTTTCTGGCCGGCGCCTGGGTAAGCTGGCAGGCTGCAAGCCGAGGCCGAGACGTCGCGTCGCGCAAGGTCCTCTACTTCGTGGACCCCATGCATCCCTCCTACAAATCCGACAAGCCGGGTATCGCGCCCGACTGCGGCATGCAACTCGAGCCGGTCTATGCCGATGGCGCGCCGCCCGCGTCAGGCGCTGCGGTTCCGGCCGGTGCGTTGAAGGTGAGCGCCGAGAAACAGCAGGCCATTGGCGTCACCATTGGTGTCACGGCCCGGTCACCGCTGCGGCGCACACTGCGGACGGTGGGTCGCGTGGTGCCGGACGAGAATCGCGTGTTCCGGCTGGTGACCGCGATCGATGGCTGGGTCAAAGAAGTGTACGCGGGCCAGACGGGGGCGGTGGTCGAGAAGAACCAGCTGCTTCTGACGTTCTACAGTCGGGAATTTCTGGCCGCGCAAGGCTCGTATTTCTATGCGCTCGACGCCCGCGACCGCTTCCGGTCGGAGGGACGCGAGTCGGCCAATCAGCTGGGATCGCTGGAGAGTCAGATACGGACCGCCGCCGAAACACTGCAGGCGCTCGGCATGGACGACATCCAACTCGCCGAGATTGCGAAGACACGCAAGGCCGCAAGCAGCATCGCCCTCCGGTCCCCCACAGCCGGCATGGTCGTGGCGCGAAACGTCTTCGCGCGTCAGCGCTTCGACCGGGCAACGGAACTCTACCGGATCGCCGATATCAGCCGCGTGCTGGTGCTCGCCGAGGTCTTCGAAGGCGACGCCCAGTATGTGGGCCCTGGCGCGATCGCGCAGGTGTCGTTCCCGTACCAGAGGAACCGCCCCATCAAGGCCCGCGTCAGCGAGACGCTGCCGCAGTTCGATCCGGCTACGCGCACATTGAAGCTGCGCCTCGAAGCCGATAATCCGGAGTACCTGCTGAGACCCGACATGCTGGTGGACGTCGGACTGGACATCACGTTGCCCGACGCGGTGACGGTGCCCACTGAGGCCGTCGTTGACTCCGGCGGCCGCAAGACGGTCTACGTCGATCGGGGCAACGGGTACTTCGAAGCCCGGCGAGTCGAGACGGGTTGGCGGGTCGACGACCGCGTTGAAATCGTCAAGGGCCTGATGGCCGGCGAGCGCATCGTCTTGTCAGGCAACTTCCTGCTCGATTCGGAGAGCCGGATGAAAATGACGGCGATGGGGATCTCGGTGCCCGACACGGATCCGGTGTGCGGGATGGAGGTCGATCAACAGAAGGCCCGGGGAGCCGGACGCGTGGCGTCGTACCGAGGGCAGTCGTACTCGTTCTGTTCGGATGACTGCCAACACCGCTTCGAGAAGGCACCGGCTCAGTACGTGCGGGACAGTCAACCGCTGCCCTCCGCCCCTGTCGCCGCCGTGTGGCGCCGCATCCCGACCGCCGCCGGGACTGCGCCCGCCCGCGTCGACGACGACGACGAGCGACCGGATGCCGAGGCATTTCCTCAAATGCTCCGGGCTCGGCCTGGCATGAGCCGCATGTCGAGACCGCGCAACCTGCCTGCCTCCGATCAGGTTGTGGATGCGCGGTTGCCGGCCGCGACCCCCGCCGAGCCGGCCGGGGAAACCGCGCCTCGCGTTCCATCGGCGGGCGGGAAGGCGGCAAGTATGGACCCGGCATGCCGCATCACGGTGGATGAGGAATCGGCCACCGCGGCGGGCCTGACCCTCACTGTCAACGCCAAGACCTACTACTTCGTGTCCAAGGACTGCCGGGACCGGTTTGCCAAGCAGCCGGACCTGTACGCCGAGGCCGCCCCGCCGAAGAAGGATCCTGTCTGTGGCAACGACGTGTTCGAGGAGACGGCGGTTGCGGCCGGACTCACCAGCACGTACCAGGGCAACATGTATTTTTTTGGCGCCACCGGCTGCAAAGAGAAGTTTGACGCCGACCCCACGAAATTCGTCAAGAAGTAGCGCCTCAGCCTCCGCCTCCGCCTACGCCGCCCGCGGCGCGCGAGGCGGGCATCTCCAGAAAACGCTTCATCACGTGCCAGAACTGATGGCGGTTGTGCGCAACGGCGATCGAGTGAGCCGTTCCAGCAAGCACGGTCATCTGTCGATCGCCATTGGGCAACTGCTGACTGTGCGTGCTCATTTGACGGTGAAGTCCAGCGTACCGACGTTCTTGCCGCAGCTGATATTGCCCGACGTTTTGGCCTTGGTGATCCAGAGGCTGATCGTCTGGCAGCCGAAGTCATCCTGCTTCTTCTGGGCGGCCGCCGGGTCCCTGTTCTGCTCCTGGAGCTCTTTCCCCAACCGAGCCGACATCGCGTCGGACCGCTTCTGGAGGGCGGCCATCTCCGGACCCGTGTACTTTTTCGCCTTGATTAGTGCCCCGATTTTCTCGGCGATCTCCTGATATTCGGCCTGAATCGCCCCGGCGGCGCCGACCGACATCATGTAGTTGTACTGCCCGACACTGGATTCGGCTTCGATCTCCACCGTCCCGGTGCTGGTCTCGAACGGCGTCGTCGAATCCGGCTTGTAGTACTCGGCCTTGTACAGCGCGCTGGCCGTGCCGGGCTTGGTAATCGAGAAGGCCGGCGCCACGGGCGCGAGCTTGATGGTCCAGCCATTCTTGGCGGACAAGTTGAAGGTCTGCGGCGTACCAATGAAGATGGCCGGGACCCACGCCTCCGCGCCGCTGACCGGCGCAAACGCATAGATGCGCCCCCAGCTCGGCGGCACGCCGACCGCGATGGTCACGGTGGCCTTGACCGAGTTGGCGGCCACCACGACGTTGCTCAACTCCACGCCCTCGTCGCGACTGATGAACGTGGTCTTGTCGGGGAATTTTCCGACGAGGTTGATCACGCCCGACGAACCGGCCGCGACGACCACCGGCTTGGTCAACGGAATTTCCGGCGTCGGGTAGAGCGTGTAGAGCTTCTTCCGATTGGCGTTGCCCGCGAGTTCGGCCTGCTTCCGGTCGGCCGCCGCCTGTTTGAGAATCTCCGTACGTTTCGCGTAGAAGTCGTTCGCTTGCGCGCGCACGCCCGAGGCGATGAGCGCCACGGCAAGCGCGACGCTGGCCGCCGCGTAGAGTCTTCGATACGTCGTGTTCGTGATCATGGGGACAGTTCTCCTATGGGTGAGAGACGGACCGATGCGAGGGAGGCGGACTGCCACGCCAGAGCGAGCGCCATGAACAGGGCGGCGGTCTCGGCGGGACGCTGGAACGGAAAGTCGAAGAGCGCGACGGTGGCGCCGGCGGCGATGGCCCCCGCGGCACCCGCCACTGCGGCGCGCGTCTCGGGCACGAGCAGACGGGATCGGCGCCACAGCATCGCGGGGGTCGCCACGGCGAGCAGGAATGCGACGAGTCCAGGAACACCGCGCTCGAGCAGCGACTGGAGATAGTCGTTGTGGGCGGCCTGCTGGGGGCCGGCAAACCGCAGATCGGCGCTGCCCGCCTCACCCGCCGCCTGCGCGCGTCGGTCCCAGCCGGGGTAGTGCAATTCGAACGCGCCCGGGCCCAAGCCGGCCCACGGCCGATCCCAGGCGTGCGACCAGGCGGTCTTCCAGATGTAGACGCGGCCGTCGCTCGTGTCGGCCAGGCCGCGGGCGCCGGACCCGGCCATCGCCAGCGCCGCCACCAGCACGGCACCCAACGCGAGCAGTCGCGATCGGCGGTGGCCCGACATCATCCCGAAGACCGCGACGCCCGACGCCAGCCCGAGTGCCCCGGCGCGCGAGCCTGTCACGACGAGCCCGGTGGCGAGCACGACCACCGCGACGCCCGCCCACAGGCGCCGATGAAACCCGCCGTCCTGAGCAATGGCGCGAGCACAGGCCAGCGGAATGGTGATGGCCGCCAGCGCGGCGACAAAGTTCGGATTGCCCAGCGTGCCGTAGACGCGCAGCCGGATGGCGCCGCCTTCGACGCCCGGCGTCCAGCCGAGCCATCCGATGGGGTCGGCGCCGGCCCACTGACTGATGGCGATGCACGCCATGGCGGCGGTCCCCGCCACGTGGGCGCCGGACAGGGCGGCGACAGGCATGGCGGCCAGCGCCACTACCAGTCCCCACAACGGGCCGACCACGCCCAGCAGGAGCGCCTCGGGCGACACGTCTGGCGCGGCCAGGGCAGAGCCCGCGAACGAGGCCAGCCACACCGCCAGCACGAGCTGAAGGCCGGGAGCGACTGGCGACGGGGCGACATCGGCCCCCGTGCTCGCGCGGCTGGGGCTGCGCCACACTCGCCACGTCAGCACGGGCAGCAGGACGGCGACGGTCCCGCAGAGCAGCCAGCGTTTTGGCGACGAGAATGGGGCAGGCAGATCCGGCCAGCAGACGAGCGGAAGGGCCGCGGCCGCCAGCCGCACCGCCACCTGGAGCGGTGCGATTCGGATCGAGTCGTTCGCAGCGTCGGTCACGCGCCCTCGGTCGATCGTTCGGCGCCCCTGCACCGGCCTCGCGGTCGGCCACGGCCACACCGCCGCAGCAGCCAGCGGGAGCACAGGTCGGGATGCGGATGTATGCCGACAGTATATCTCAGGCGATGGCAGGAGCGCGGGCGCGGTGGTCTACTTCGACCGGGTCGGCACGTCTTTGATGATGAAGAGCACTTCGCCGCGGCGGAGCATGCCCAGTTCGCGCCGGGCGACGTCTTCGATGGCGGCGGGATCCTCGCGCAGACTGCGAACCCGTTCGCGAAGTCCGCGGTTGTCGAGCCGGAGGCGGGCAATCTCGGCGGTGAGGGTCCGGGCCTTCTGGCGGGCGTCCAGCACACTGAGGCCCTCGGGCACGCCGACCAGCACGATGAGGGCGACACACGCGATCCCCAGCGGCACCAGGAGCCGTTTACCGAGGCTGGCGGGCTGGCGGAGGCCGGGCTTATGCATGGCGGTCGGAGGCGATGGTGATGCGCAGGTAGGCGCCGAGGGCGGCGATCACGACGGTGCGGAGGTC
This sequence comes from Acidobacteriota bacterium, assembly GCA_037133015.1. Taxonomy (GTDB): domain Bacteria; phylum Acidobacteriota; class Vicinamibacteria; order Vicinamibacterales; family JAKQTR01; genus JBAXOX01. Next base: position 66,941 of record JBAXOX010000005.1, on the reverse strand, counting down.
GGTGTAGTCCTCGACGGCGCGGATCTTGGCGGCCCGCCACACGGCCTCTGGCAGCTCGATGGTGGTCTTGACGCCGCGCCCCTGGCGGATCGCCTGGTGTTTCTGGTTGGTGCGCGGGCTCATGGGGCGACAGGATAGCGGCTATACGGGTTGCCGTCAAGCCCTATATCCCTCTTACCGTTCTACCGTGTTGATTTCTTACCGTTTATAAGGTTTTACGGTTTTACGGTTATGCGCCCCGCGCCGGATCGCACGCGCGGCCGCACGACGCGAGGGGCGGCGCCGCACCGGCCACCACCGCCCCGCCACCCCGACGCGCACTCCATGCCAGGTTCGCCCTCCGGCGGCGTATACTCAGGCAACCACGCGCCCAATCAGGCGCCGTCGCTCACTCGAACGGGAGGTCACTATGGGCTGGGGAAAGCGGATCGGCATCGGCTGCGGCGCACTGCTCGTGCTGGTGATCGTCGGCGTGGTCATCCTGTTCTTCACCGTCAAGACGCTGACGGCCGGCCCCGAGCAGGTCGTCCGATCGTTTGTCGACGCCGCCGCGGCCGGCGATTACGCCCGGGCCCACGACTACTTCTCGGTCCCGCTCAAGGAGAGCCAGCCCCTCGCCGCGTTTACCGCGACGGTCAAGGCGAATCCCTCCTTGTTTGCCATCGCCAGCACGACGTTCAGCGACCGGAGCATCGATACCAGCGGCGCCAAACTCGGCGGAACGGTGACGCTCAAAGCCGGGACGACGGTGCCCGCCTCATTCAGCCTCGTCCAGGAAAACGGCACCTGGAAGCTGATCTCGTATCACTTCGGATCGAAGGACTGAACGCCGGGCACTTTGCTATACTTTCGTCATACGGACCCACCCGGTCACGATCCGCGTCGGCGCCGCCACTCCGGCGTCGTCCTGTCCGAGCCCGTCGCACGGCCCGTGGACACGGCTCGGGGATCGCGTCGGGTCGAACGACCAACCAGACTAAAGGAGTGCGCATGAGAAAGATGGCGATCGTCCCCCTGCTGCTGATGGCGGCCTGCACCAAGACACTCAACGTGGACTCGGTCAAAACGGCGATCAGCGCCGGGTTGAACGAAAAGCTCGGCGTGACGATCTCGTCGCTCACCTGCCCGGAGAGCCGCGAGGCCAAGGCCGGCGACAGCTTCGAGTGCACCGCGGCGGTGCAGTCGGGCGGCACGCTCACAGTGACGGTGACGCAGACCGACGCCAATGCGCACATCGACTGGAAAGTGAAGAACACCGAGAACCTGATGGATCTGTTGGCGCTGGAAACCCAGATCGTCACCGGCCTCAAGCAGCAGGCGTCGGTGGACGCCACCGTGTCGTGCGGCGGCAAATACCGCGTCTCGATCACCGGGAAAACCTTCGAGTGCACCGCCAAGACCGCCGACGGCAAGACCGCGCCGGTGATCATCACGATGACCGACGACAAGGGCAACGTGAACTGGAAGGTCGGTCCGTAACCGTCCCTGATGTATCCCGCCGTGGCGGCGCCCCCATGAGGGTGCGTCGCCCGGCGGCCCCCTCCCCTTTCGCACGCCCCGGCCATGGGGCCGACGTGCCGCTCTGGACGCGGTTAGGCGGCCGCGCCCGTGGTGTGACATGCTAGGACGTTCGGTCTTTCACTGAATCGCGGTCCCGGTGCTGCACGTGGATGCGGACCGCGTTGGTGTGACCCCGCCCGCTCAACGGCGCCCGCCTATCCGGGGACGGCGCCCATTTCAAAGGACCGCGCGGTGCCATTCACCGGCTTACAGCTCGACGCCAGCCTGCTCAAAGCGATCAAAGAACTCGGCTATGCGCGCCCGACTCCCGTGCAGGCCGAAGCCATTCCGCCCGCCCTCGAAGGGAAGGACGTGCTTGCGTGCGCCATGACGGGCAGCGGCAAGACGGCGGCCTTCCTGTTGCCGATCATCAACGGGTTGATCAACAAACCGCGAAAGACCACGCGCGCGCTGGTGCTGACGCCGACGCGCGAACTGGCGATCCAGATCCTCGAGGCCCTCAACGACATGGCGGTCCACACCTCGGTCACCGGCGCCGCCGTGATTGGCGGGGTCGGCATGGGCCCGCAGGAACACGCGTTCCGCAGCGGCACCGACGTGATCATCGCCACGCCGGGCCGGTTGCTCGATCACACGCGCCAGTCGTACGCGAAGCTGGCGGGCCTGGAGTATCTGGTGCTCGACGAGGCGGACCGGATGCTCGACATGGGGTTTCTGCCCGACATCCGCCGCATCCTGCGTCTGCTGCCGGTTCGGCGGCAGACGTTGTTCTTCAGCGCCACGATGCCAAACGAGATCCTGGGGCTGGCGCGCGAACTGCTGCGATCGCCGGTCATGATCCAGCTCGAACGAAAACAGGCGCCCGCGGTTGGCATCACGCACGCCGTGTACCCGGTGCAGCAGCACCTGAAATCGGCGCTCCTGGTCGCCCTGCTCCAGCGCGGCGACATTCAGGACGCGCTGGTCTTCACCCGCACGAAACACCGGGCCAATCGGCTTGCCGAGTATCTGGTCCAGCACGGCATCTCGGCGGAGCGGATTCACGGAAACCGGTCCCAGGGTCAGCGGAACGCGGCGCTGGCGGGCTTCAAGAGCGGCACGCACCGCGTGCTGGTCGCCACCGACATTGCGGCGCGCGGGATCGACGTGCAGGAACTCGGACATGTCGTGAACTTCGACGTGCCCAAGGTGCCCGACGATTACATCCATCGCGTGGGCCGCACGGGACGAGCCGATGCGGTCGGCGACGCGTTTACCCTCGTGGCGCGCGAAGACGAGACCGACCTGCGGCGGATCGAGCAGGCCATCGGCAAGCGTTTGCCTCGCGTCACGGTCCCCGATTTCGACTACAACGCGGTGGCCAAGGAACGGCTTGAGATTCCGCTGGCCGACCGCCTCGCCGCGATGCGCGCCAACAGACGGCCGCGCGGCCAATCTCCCAGCCGATCGAGCGGCCGCCCGGCATCGGGCGGTGGCCAATACCCGCGCTCGGGCAATTCGCCATCGGCCGGCGGCCGATCGGGAAGCGCTCGGCCGGGGCATTCGGGACCTGGCGGGGCCGGTGGACAGCGGCCCGGGCCGTCGGGGTCCGGCGGGGCCAGACCAGGCCCGGCCGGCTCGGGCGGATCGCGGCCCGGTTCGTCAGGACCGGGCGGGGCGAGACCCTCGCGATCCGGACCAGGCGGACCGTCGCGCTACCCGGGCCCGCCGGGACGTGGACGCCAGAAATAGGACGTCGCTTCAGTTCCGTCAGGACGCCGACGAGCGCGGCCGCCTGCGTGGAAGCGCCGGCGGCTCGCTCGGATCGTCGTCGTCGTCGCCGCCGCCGCGGCCCCTGCGCGGGGCGAGGGCCGGTGCCGATGAGACCAGCAATGCCCTGCGCGGCGCCAGCCGGACAATAGGCAGCAATTCTTCGAGCAACGTCTCGTTGACCTCGGCATGTTCGTCGGGTTCGCAGAGACTGTCTTCGATGAACTTGATGTGGGGCGATCGCGCCAGCGTGTTCGGCGTGATGGGCCCCGCGCCGTCGTCATCACCCAGCAGCGGCAGCCGCAACTCGGCGAGAAACTTCGCCGCCAGCTCCGCGCAGAACGCGCCGGCGTCGGCGATTTCCGGTTTCCTGGTGCCGCCTTCCGGCACGCGCACCAGCTTTGACAGCGACTCGGATCCCGAATGCAGGGCGACGGCCGGCGCCGGGTACAGATTGGCAATCTGCTGCGCCGCGAGGGCGTCGAGCGTGCGTTCGAGGGCCGCCGGCTCAAGCCGGTAGATGGCCCGGTGCCTGAAGTGACCGAGCCGAGAGGGCGGCTGCTCGAGCTGCACGAGACAATTCCACAAGAACGGCTCGCGGTGGTCGCGTTCGAACCGGAAGGGCCACAACGACGAGAAGAACACCCCATCGGGAGCCGATTCGAGCACAAACGAGTTATTGAGGACCAGCACCATATGCGAGTAGGGGCCATCGGCCGACGCGGCCTTCGCGGCGGCGCTGGTCGGAGCCGGGTACGACGTCAGGAAAAAATCCCCCGGCCGCAGATCCTTCTTGCGGACGAACAAGGTCCGCCAGGTATCGCTTTCCGCGTAGGGAATATTGGTCTGACGGTGTCGCTTCAGGGCTTTCATCGGCTTCCCGTCCTCGTCTTCACGTGCCGCCAGTCTACACCGGAGCGGCCGCCCCGCGAGCCGCCTGATCCGGGCCGAGCCTGCCGGCTCAGGTCAATTCCTCGATCAACCGGTGCTCGGCGTCCGGCAGATCGAGACCATGCCTGAGTCGCATCACGGCCACCCCGACCGGCGCCGGATAGGCCTGGCCGGCCCGGCGACGCGGCTCGATGTACTCAATCACCTCGAACAAGGCGAGGCATGCCGTTTCGTAGGACACACCCGCCAGATCGCGGATGTAGCGGGTAGACCGGTCGATCAATTTGAGGTTGCTCGGCACGACCCAGATCATCCGATTCCCGAGCACCCGCCCCAGCCGAACCATGGTGCACGTCGACAGCGCGTTGAGCAACATCTTCGCGCCGACCCGCGAGATCGGGTCGAGCAGGTAGGCGGTGTCGGGCACCCGCAGGAACACCGCGACGTCGGCCTGCGCACACGCGACCGACCCGGTCAGTCTCTCGAGCATCGCCGAGGGGCCCACTCCGACCAGCGCCGTCAGTGCCCCGGCCGATCTGGCCCCCGCCAGCGCCACGGCCAGCCCCCCGGACGCCGTTAACGCCAACGCCAGGTCGGCACCAGACGCCACCGCGATCGCCCCGTCACCGGGCCGGAACGGCCGATAGGCCAGGCCGTCGAGGCCGATGCGAAACCGCATCAACTCGGACCGCCCGATCGCGTCCAGCACGTGTTGCTGCTGCACGGCGGCGTTCTCGTCGAGCCACTCCCGAAGCTGATCGGCCGTCCACGCGATGGTCTGAGTCTGGCGCGACAGGACGCGACGCCATGCGGCGTCGGTGGTCGCCTCCGGCACAAACAGAAAGGCCCACGACTCGACCGCGGTGGCGTCATCCCACTTGCGGAACGAGGGCGTGCAGTAGGTCGGGCTGCGTTCGGTCGTATCGGTCAGCACATCGACGGCCAGTTCGGCCGCGAAGTACGACGTGCGCCGGCCGCCGCGATAGATGGCTTCTTCTGCCTCCACCAGGCGGGCCAGCGGATCGAGGATCCGTTCGCTCGCCAGCTCCGCGTGGACCAGGGCCACATCGCGCCGCACCTCGGCCGGCACGGCGGCGGCCGGCCCGACGCGGGCGTCTGATACACCGGCGTCGGCGAGCATCATCCGCGTCGTCATCTCGAGCACCGTCAGCATCGCCAGCAACTGGATGCTCGTCGCCTGCATGCGCGTCGAGCCGGTGATCGCCATCGGTCCGGTCGTCAGATTCACCTTCTCGATACGTGGTTCGTCGATCACGTCCCGGCTGCGCACGACGTGCGCCCGGAGCACGTCGTCGGGATTGTTGTAGACGAAAAACACGCGGGCGCCCGATTCGAGGCCCTGCCACGCGGTGCCAATCACAAACGAGGTTTCGCCGCCTTCGGTGATCGCGAACACCACGTCGCCGGCCGCCAGGCCCTGATCGCGGATCTGTTGACGGCCGAAGGGCGCAAAATCCTCGAAGCCTTCCACCGACTTGATCAGCGCGAAGTCGCCACCAGCCATCACGCTGCAGGTGCGGCCTTCCCACCGATCGGGGCTGGGCTCGGACCGTCCCTCCTCCCGGCGGCGCTGCCAGAACCGCCGCCAGATGGCATCGAGTTGAATGCTCAAGCGCCCGGTCGCTCCGCACCCGGTGAAGAAAAGACGCCGCCCTCGCCGAAGCGCGTCGGCACAGGCGTCAGCCAACTGCGCGGGCTGCGCCGACTGCGACCACACGTCGTACTTGGCGATCACGTCCCGGTCGATATCGAACAAGGTCGCCAAGCCGCTGGCCGCACTGGTTTTCGCGGTGTGGCTCAAGTCGATCGAGCGCGGATGTGCCGCCTCGGTCACCAATTCGCCGAGGCTGAAGTCGCCGGCAATCTTCAGGAATTCCTGCGCGGCGACACGGGCGTGATGGGAGGCTTGTGGCATGGCGGGGCGCACAACCGGCATGTGGGGTTGGCGCCAGTAGCGTATCACGCTCGCGTCGGCCAGTTATTGCCGCGCGCTCAAGCTGACGTTGAGCGTAAGGGTCTCGCCTGCCTTGACGGTGACATCGGTGGAGAACGGCACGAACCCGGGCTTGCGGACATCGACCCGGTGCGCGCCGGCCGGCAGGGTTACGGCGAACCGGTCGAGCCCCTGCGCACGCTGCCACAGCTCGCCGTCAATCACGACATCGGCGTCGCCGGGTTGCACGCGCACCGACACCTGGCCAACCGCCGCCTCGGCGGGCGCCATCGGACGCGCAGACAGCCCCTGCCCCGGCGCGGGCTCGTCGTAGCCTCCACCCGGGGGGCCGTAGGGCGATGACGGCGCGTCTCTAAGCCCCTGCGGATCGTCGGCGGGAACCGGACGAGACGGTACCGGCTCTCCCAACGCCAGCCGCTCGAGCCGCTCGTGAATCCTGAGGCTCGAATTCGGCGAGAAGTACATCCGGCGGACCAGACTCCGGAAGCCCTCCTGATACACGACGATCTCGTGCGCACCCGGCGAGACGTATAGCCGCTGGAAGAATCCGTCGAAATCGCTGACGTTTCCTGCAAGATACCCGTCCACGTACACCTCGGCCGACGACGGCTCGATCTGGACGCGCACTTGGGCCGAGGTCGACATCATGCGAGAGCGGTACGGCGGATATCGGTACGGCGGGTAGTCGTACGGGGGATAGCCATAGGGTGGATAGCGCTGGTCGTCCCAGTAGTAGGGGCTTCGAGTCTCGAAGAACGCGCCGAGCAAGCCTCCGACGACGATGGCGGTGGCCACGCGGGCGGCGACGCGAGACCCGCGGTGGTCGCGCCCACGCGAAGCACGGCCTTGTGCCTCCGAGGTCTGGATTGTCGCGGCGAGGACGGCCACAACCAGGCTGCCAACGATGATCGCGTTCTTGGTTCGCATCGGGAATCTCCTCATGGACATGCTACCCTACCGATTGCATCTTCGATGCCAATTGGCGTTATGCGGCGGCGGGCCTGAAATCGTCGGTTTTTTCGAAGACTGAACCGTGGGGGCGTCCTCTGCAAGTCACACCATGCGTCCCCTCCCGAACCGAAGCCAACGCCTCGCGCCACCAGCGAACGGTGAGCGAAAGCCGAGATGTCCAGTAAGCGCTCGTCGCGGACCTGGCGCATCGCCGCCCTCATCGGCGTAGCGGTGTTCCTGATCTACAACGCCAATGGCCGCGAAATCGACGTGGGCGACTCGGTGCCCTCGCGGCTTGCTGCAAAAGAGGCCGTCCTGCGCCATACGTTCCTGCTCGATCATGCCGTCGCCGAAACGCCAGAGTACGAGGGATGGCCCGCGATTGTGGCCACCGGCGGCGGTCATTTCCGGTCGGCGTATTCCTTTGCACCCGCAGCGGAGGCCGCGTTGGTGGGAGTGGTGCTGCATGCGACCGGACTGGTCGATCTCGAGGCGCCCCGAGCCGCGTCGCTGGTTGCCAAACTTACGGCATCGCTGCTGACGGCGCTGGCCACCGTCCTGGCGTTTTTCACGGCCCGACGGCGGTCGACCGACGCGCAGGCGGTCGCCGTGGCCGTTGGGTTCGGTCTGGGCACCGGCCTGTGGCCGACGGCGAGTCAAACACTGTGGCAGCACGAAACGGCCATCTTCGGATTGATGGCCGCGGTGTGGTTGCTCGATCGCGATGCGGACTCCCCTGTTCGGCTGTGGGCGATCGGTCTGGCCTTGGGTCTGGCGGGGATGGCCCGCGCTCAAGTGGCGCCGGCGATCGCCATCCTGGCGCTGGCGGCGATCGTGCGCACGGGGAATTGGCGACGGGCTGCGGGCCTGTGGCCGCTGGCGGCCGCCGCGGCGGGCACCGCTGTGCTTGGCATCGCATGGTACGGGCACCCGCTCGGGCCACGGCTTGAGATGCTCGCCACGATGCCGGAATCGCACATGGTGGCGGGCACGTTGAGCCGAGAGCCCTGGGTCGGTGCGTGGGGCTTGCTGGCGAGTCCGAATCGCGGCCTGCTCGTCTTCAGCCCTGCCGTCATCGTTGTGGCAGCCGGATGGGCGGCGCTGCGGGGCGCGAGCCAGGAGGCGCGCGGGCTCCGGTGGATCGGCGCGGCCGCCGTCGCTCAATTTGCCACGTATGCGGCCTTCAGCGTCTGGTGGGCGGGCTACACGTACGGGCCGCGCTACCTGCTCGACCTGCTGCCGATGCTGGTGCCGTTTGCGGCCGTCGGCACGGCGTGGGTCTGGGGGCGGCGGCGGCTCAGGGCCGTGGCGACGGCGCTACTGGCCTGGTCGATCGCGGTCTCCGCGGTCGGCGCCTTCTGCTATTCGGCGACCACGTGGAACACCGATCCCGAAGACGTGGATCTGCAGCACGAGCGGATCTGGGACTGGCGCGACTCCGAGATCGCTCGGTGCGTGGCGGCCGGATGGCACGCCGACAACTTCACCCTGTTCGACCGCAGCGCCGTCCGGCAACCGCCGAGCCACTAGCCCGCGCGGTTGCTCGACGCGGTTACGCTCCCGCGCCGGCGAACACCTTGTCGAGTCTCGCCTTCGCAAACCCGGTGAGCGCGGCGGCGACCAGGCACAGCCCGGCCACCAGCATGAAGAACTGGCTGTGCGACATCTTCTCCCAGTACTGGCCCACGAACCCCGACAGGTAGCCGCCCGCCGCGGTTGCGACGAACCAGGCGCCCATCATGGTCCCGCGGTGCCTGGGCGGCGCGACCTTGGTCACCAACGACAGCCCCATGGGACTCAGACAAATTTCGCCCAGCGCGATCACCAGATACGCCGACACGAGCCATCCGGCTGACACCCGGCCGGTATCCCCCCCGGCCCAGCCCGCGGCGGCCATGATCCCGAAGGTCGCAGCGGTCAGCAGCATGCCGAGGATGATCTTGCTGACCGTCGACGGCTCGCTGCCGCGCTTGCGCAGCGCGCTCCACAGCATCACCAGCAGGGGCGAAAACAGGATGATGCCCAGCGGATTGACGAACTGGAACGTCTCCGGCGCAATGGAGGTCGCGGTGTTGTTCTTGGCCCAGAACGTCAGGGTCAACCCGTTCTGATAGAACGCCACCCAGAACGCGATCACGATCACGAACACCACCAGCAGCGCGACGATGCGGATAAAGGCGTCGGCCGATGGCCCCCCGGCCTCCTCGGCGGCCCGGTCGGTCTTCTGGGCCGCGGCGGGCAGATAGCGCTTCCCCAGGGTGAACACGACGACGGCGAAAATCATCGCCACGGCCGCCGACATAAACGCCGCGTTCCACCCGTAGTACTGGCGCAACCAGCTCACCACCAGCGGCGCGATGAAGGCCCCGGTATTGATCCCCATGTAAAAGATGTTGAACGCGGCATCGCGCAGTTGAGGCCGGTCGGTATAGAGGCCGCCCACGATATTCGAAACGTTCGGCTTGAGCATGCCCGTGCCGGCCGCGATCAGGCCGAGTGCGAGGAAAAAGGTCTGGCCGCCGCCTGTCGCCAGCACGAACTGGCCGATCCCCATGAGGACGGCGCCGATAATCACGGCCCGGTAGAACCCGAGCCAGCGGTCCGCGAGGAAGCCACCGAGCAGGGGCAGAAAATAGACCGCCCCGAGGAACGCGCCGTAGACCTGGGCGGTCTTCTCGACCGAGAACTCCAGTTTCTCACTCATGTAGAGCGTGAGAAGCGCCATCAACGCGTAGAAACTGTAGCGCTCCCAGAGTTCGGTGAAGAACAGCACATAGAGGCCCGCCGGGTGCGTGACCGACGGGGTTGGTGCGATCGGTTGAGTGGTCATAGGGCGCTACCTGTCTGGTGACTTGGCGAACGGCATTGTCGCACGGTTCGGGTTTGGCGGCACTTCGGTTCTGGCCCGAACGACTGTAAACACTTGAGCCGGCACGTCGTATATCCTAATTGGTTGGGAGGGGTGTGTTTTGCCCCGATCGTGCACACGCAGACCGCCCGAGTGCGGGCTGTCCCCAACGACCCGATAAACCATGCTTGTTTGCAGCCTATTCACTATGCCACGTCCCCTGATCGACTGTTGTTCTAGGCGTTCCGCCGTGATTGGCCTGCTCGCCGTGCTCGTGCCGGTCGTCGGGTTGATCGGGTGTAACAAACCGGCGGCGCAGGCCGGACGGGGAACCCGCGAAGGGGTCGCGGTCAAAGCGGTCACTCTGCAGCGAATCTCGGTCCAGCGCAAAGTCGAGTTGTCTGGCACGCTGCTTTCGCTGGATCAGGCGAAAGTCAGCAGCGAGGCGGCGGGCGTGGTCCGGGCGGTGCCGATTCAAATCGGCAGCGAAGTGCAAGCGGGCGACGTGCTGGTGCAGTTGGACGAGCGCGAGGCGAAATTCGCACTGGATCGCGCCGAGAGTTCGCTGCGCCAGACCGAAGCGCAGCTCGGCATCAATGGCACGACGCAAAAAGACTTGCCGGCCGACGACCAGATCGCGGCGGTCCGCCAGGCGGCCGCGACACGAGACGACGCGCGCGCCAATCTCGCCCGAGTCGAGCGGCTGATGGCGCGTGGGTTACTCGCGCAGGCCGATCTCGAGACGGCCCAGACCAAGTTCAAGGTGGCCGATGCCACCTATCAATCCGTCTTCGACTCGTCGCGCAGTCTGAAGGCGAGTCTGCAGGACCGTCGGGCGTCGTACGAGCTGGCCAAGAAGAAACTGGCCGACACGGCCATCAAGGCCCCGGTCACCGGCCTCATCGCGGATCGGCTGGTGCAGGTGGGCGAGTATATCCTGCTGAACGCGCCGGTTGCGGTGGTCGTGCAGGTCAACCCGCTCAAGTTGAAAACGGCGCTGCAGGAGCGCTACGCGGGATTGATCAGCCCCGGTCTGTCGGTGACGTTCCGCGTCGAATCGTTTCCAAAGGACACGTTCGAGGGCCAGGTGGCCTACGTGAGCCCGGCGATCGATCAGGCGACCCGCACGTTTGTCGTCGAGGCGTTGGTCGAGAACAAGGACCGTCGCCTCAAACCAGGGTTCTTTGCCAAAGGCACGCTCACCACCCAGCTCGACGCCAACGTGATCGCAGTCAGCGAAGACGCGGTGGCGACGCTGGCGGGCGTGTCGTCGGTGTTTGTCATCGAGGACGGGAAGATTCGCCAGCAGCAGGTCACGCTGGGCGGCAAGCAGGGCAAGGCGTTCGAAATCGTGGAGGGGTTGAAGGGCAACGAGGTGCTGGCCGGCAGCAGCCTGAGTAATCTGGCCACCGGCACGCCGGTCCGGGCTGGCGAGGGCGACGCGGGCGCGGCCGCTGGCGCCACCCCGGCAGCCGGCGCGAGTGGTCCAGGCGGCAAGGCGGGGGGTGGCGAAGGTCGGAGCGGCGGCGGGCGCCGCGGCGGCCGGTCAGGGCAGCGCGGAGGACAGCAGTGAAACTCGCCGATGTAAGCGTCAACCGTCCGGTGTTCGCGGTGATGATGACCGCGGCCCTGATCGTGATGGGCTGGTTCTCGTACCGCGAACTCGGCCTGGATCTGATGCCGAAGACCGACTACCCGACCGTGACGGTGATGACGTCGCTGCCGGGCGCGAGCGCCGAGGAAATCGAGTCGCAGATTACCAAGCGCGTCGAATCGGTGGTCAACAGCATCAGCGGCGTCGACGAGTTGCGCGCCACCTCCGACCAGGGGTCGTCGCGTGTGACGATCACCTTCGTGCTCGAGCGCGACATCGAAACCGCCGTGCAGGATGTCCGCGACAAAGTGGCCACGGTGGTCGGCCAGTTCCCGCGCGACACCAACCCGCCGTACATCAACAAGATCGATCCCGATTCCGCGCCGATTCTGACGATCGTGGTCTCGGGCGACCGCACGCAGAAGGAAATCACCGAGATCGCCGACAAGCGCATCAAGCAGGTGCTCGAAACGGTGCAGGATGTGGGCGAAGTGCTGTTCAACGGCGATCGGCACCGCGAAATCCAGTTGCTGTTGAACGCCGATCGGCTGAATGCGTACGGCTTGACGGTGGATCAGGTCAGCCTGGCGGTGGGCCGCCAAAACGTCGAGATCCCCGGGGGCACCTACATCAACGGCCCGTCCGAGATTGCCCTGCGCACGATGGGACGGCTGATTGACGTGCAGGATTTCGGCCAGATCATCATTTCGTACAAGGACGGCTCGGTCGTGCGGTTCAACGATATCGGCCGCGTGCTCGACACGGTCGAAGAACCTCGCAGTGCGATCCGCGTCGACGGCCGATCCGCCATCTCTCTGCAAATTCGCAAGCAGTCCGGCACCAACACGGTGGACGTGGTGGACCGCGTAATCGCGCGCCTCGAGCGGATCAAGCCATCCCTTCCCGGCGACATCAAGATGCAGCCGATCCGCGACCAGTCGCGGTTCATCCGCCGCTCGTTCGAGGACATCAAGCTGCATTTGTTCCTCGGCGGCCTGCTGGCGAGCTTCGTGGTGTTCCTGTTCATGCGGAACCTTCGGATCACCGTCATCGCGGCACTCGCGATCCCGACGTCAATTATCGGCACGTTCACCGTGATGAAAGCGTTGGGCTTTACGCTCAACAACATGACGATGCTGTCGCTGTCGCTGGCGACGGGCATCGTGATCGACGATGCGATCGTCGTGCTGGAGAACATCTTCCGCTACATCGAAGAAAAGAAGGTGTCGCCGCGTGAGGCGGCCATGAAGGGCACGGCCGAGATCGGGCTGGCCGTCGTGGCCACCACGCTGTCGCTGGTGGTCATCTTCCTGCCGGTGGCGTTCATGACCGGCCAGGTCGGCCGCTACTTCTACAGCTTCGGCATCACGTCGGCCGCCGCCATCCTGATCTCGATGTTCGTGTCGTTCACCCTGACGCCGGCGCTGTGCGCCTGGTGGCTGCGCACGTCCGACGCCAGCGACGGGCACAAGCAGACGAAATCGCGCGGGTTGTATGCCTGGATCGACCGGACCTACGGGCGGATGCTGGAATGGTCGCTGCACCATCGGGGCATCATGCTTGGCATCGCCGGCGCGGTGGTGCTGTCGGTCGCGCTGCTGTTCCCCTACGTCGGCAAGGAACTGGTACCCGACGACGACCAGAGCGAATTCAGCGTCAACATCAAGCTGCCGAAGGGCACCAGTTTTCTCCGCACCGACGAGTACATCAGGCCGATCGAGGCTGAGCTCCGGAGTCTGCCGGAAGTCGAAACGGTGCTCACCAGCGTGGGTGCGGCGAGCACGAACTTCTACATCAGGATGACGGAACTCGACCACCGCACGCTGTCTCAGCAGGATCTGATGCGCCTGGCGCGCGCGAAGATGCGCAAATACCCCGGCGCCCGCATCAGCGTCACCGGAGGCACCGACCTGTCTGGCGCCTCGGCGGCCGGCGGCAGAGGCGGCAGCTCCAACCGGCTGAGCATCGTCATCCAGGGTCCCGACATCGATCAGTTAGTCGACTACACCGCCCAACTGATGGCCAAGGTACGGACCATCCCCGGCATCGTCGACACCGATCGGAGCTACGAACCGACGCAGCCGGAACTCAAGATCGTCACGGACCGCGCGCGCGCCGCCGATCTCGGCGTCAACATCGACTCGCTGGCGTCCAGCCTGCGGACCCTGGTGGGCGGCACGGAAGTGTCGAAGTACAAGGAAGGCGACGACCAGTTCAGCGTCAAGCTGCGACTCGACGAGCAGTACCGCATCAACCCCGCCGCGATGGCCCTGCTGCTGGTGCCCTCGACCAAGCAACAGACCGTGCGCGTGAGCGACGTGGCGCAGCTGATCCCCGGCTACGGTCCGGCCACCATCGACCGCTACAACCGTCAGCGGCAGATCACGGTGAACGCCAACCTCGACAAAGTCCCGCTGGGCGATGTGGTCGCGGCCGCGAGGATCAAGGTCAACGAGCTCAACCTCAAACCGGGGTATCAGGCCATCTTCGGCGGCGGCGCCAAGACGCTCGACGAGGCGTCGAACGACTTTGTCATCGCCATCTTCCTGTCGATTGCGTTCATCTACATGGTGCTCGCCTCGCAGTTCAACAGCTTTATCCATCCGCTCACGATCATGACGGCGCTGCCGCTCAGTGTGCCGGCTGGCCTGCTGACGCTGATGGCGTTCGGCATGACCGTCAACGTCTACAGCGCCATCGGGCTGATGATGCTCTTCGGCATCGTCAAGAAGAACTCGATCCTGCAGGTCGACTACACCAACACGCTTCGGGCCGAGGGCATGGAGCGCCATGCCGCGCTGATGGCCGCCAACCACGTGCGCCTGCGGCCCATCCTGATGACCACGATGTCGATCGTGGCGGGGATGATGCCGATCGCGTTCGGCCGCGGGGCCGGCGCCGGTTCGCGTGCCTCGATGGCCGTGACGATTATCGGCGGCCAGATTCTGTGCCTGCTTCTGACGCTGCTCATCACGCCGGTGGTCTACTCGTACTTCGACGACCTGCGCGAGATGAAGGCCAGCGACATGATCAAGGCGCTTCTGGCGCGGCTGGCCGGAAAAAAAGCGGTGAGGGCCGCGCTGCCTGGCGCTCAGCCCGCACCCGCGCCGCAACGGGACTGACCGCCGTCCGGGGCGGTCGACGTCGGCCGCCCCTGTCAGGTCCAGCGTCCCGACTCGACGGCCCCAGAGGCCGCGCGAGTGGCGGCGACCCGCTGTGCTAGAGTGGGACGACTTTCCAGCTCAATGCACACACGCCCCTCGCCTGTCCGCACCGCACCTGTCCACCCTTTTGGAGCAAGAAGAGCATGACACACCCGTTTCGATGGGCGCCTATGGCCATTGGCGCCTGCATGACCGTTGCCCTGTCTGTCGGCGGCCACGCCCAGGTGGCCCAGGTCGGTGCGCCGCCGGTGCCCGCGGCCGAGGCCGCCGCCCTCACCCGCCTCGCGTGGCGCAACATCGGCCCCACCGCCCAGACGGGCCGTACGCCGGTGTTTGTCGGCCTGCCCGGCGACCCCGACACGATGTATGTGGCCGGCGCCAACGGCGGCGTCTTCAAGACGACGAACGGTGGCGTCACCTGGAAACCGTTATTCGACCAGCAGACCACGGTGTCGATCGGGGCGCTGGCTGTGGCGCCCTCCGATCCCAACGTGATCTATGTGGGCACCGGCGAAGGCAACCCGCGCAACGATGCGTCGGTGGGCGACGGCATCTACAAGTCGATCGACGCGGGCGAACACTGGACCAACGTCGGCCTGCCCGATTCGGACAAGATCACCAGGCTGGTGGTCGATCCGCGCAATCCGGACGTGGTCTACGTTGCCGCGTTGGGCCACGAGTGGGGCCCCAACGAAGAGCGCGGCCTGTTCAAGACCAGCGACGGCGGCAAATCGTGGAAGAAGATCCTCTACAAAAACGATCTCACGGGCTGCTCGGACGTCGACATCGATCCGACCAACGCCAACATCGTCTACGCGGGCATGTTCACGTTCCGCCGCTGGGCCTGGTCTACCGAATCGGGCGGTGGGGAGACCGCGGTCTACAAATCGGTTGATGGCGGCGCCACGTGGGCGCGATTGTCCGGGCCCGACGCCACCCGGGGCCTGCCGCGAACGGCGATGGATCGGATCGGCATCAGCGTCTCGCGCAGCCAGCCGAACACGGTGTACGTCGTGAGCGAAACCAAAGACGAAGGCGAACTCTGGCGCACCGACGATGCGGGGGCGACGTGGCGGATGGTGAGCCGCGATCCCAACATCAACTTCCGGCCGTTCTACTACGCCGACATCCGCGTCGATCCGGCGAACCCGAATACGGTGTACGCGCTGGCCGGCAGCCTCTACAAGTCCGAGGACGGCGGCCGCACCTTCGCGCGCATCGGCAACGCGACGCACGGCGACCACCAGGCGATGTGGATCGATCCGACCAATCCGCGCCGCGTCCTCAGCGGCGACGATGGCGGCTTTCAAATCAGCCACGACGCCGGGAAGACGTTCGACATCGTCAACAACATTCCGTTCACGCAGTTCTACAACGTGATGTACGACATGCAGACGCCGTATCACCTGTGCGGCGGGTTGCAGGACAACGGCACGTGGTGCGGCCCGAGCCAGACGCCAGGCGCCCCGGGGACGCCCAGAAGCGCGTGGATCAACGTCGGCGGGGGCGACGGGTTTTTTGCCGTGCCCGACCTCAAGGATCCGCATCTGGTCTACACCGATTTGCAGGGCGGGGTGATCAGCCTGACCGACACGCGATCGGGCGCCTCGTGGGGGATCAACCCGTACCCGGCCGGCATCGGGTCGAGCGGTCAGTGGATGGCGCCGCAGAAGTACCGATTCAACTGGAACGCGCCCATTCTACTGTCGCCGCAGGATCCGAAGACCGTCTACTTCGGCGGCAACGTCCTGTTCAAGACGACGAATTACGGGCAGTCGTGGGCCGTCATCAGCCCCGACCTCACCACCAACGACAAGGCCAAGCAGAAATCGTCAGGCGGACAGATCGTCACCGACAACACGGCCGCCGAGTTCCATTGCACCATCATCACGATTGCCCCCTCGCCGCTCGACGCCAACCTGATCTGGGTCGGCACCGACGATGGCAACGTGCAGGTGACGCGTGACGGCGGGAAGATCTGGACCAGCGTCTTCAAGACGGCTCCGGGGCTCGCGCCGTTCGCCTGGATTTCGCGCATCGACGCGGGGCACTTCGACGCGGGCACCGCCTACGTGTCGGCGAGCCACTGGCAGGACAACGACTACGCGCCATACTTCTACAAGACGACGGATTTCGGCAAGACGTGGACCAGGATCACGGGAGGGCTGCCTGCGCGCGGATGGTCGCATGTGATTCGCGAAGATCCGAAGACCCGCGACCTGCTGTACGCGGGAACCGAGAACGGCTTGTACGCATCGTGGGACGGTGGGGCGCGGTGGGTGTCGATTCGGAACAACATGCCCCCGGTTCCGGTTCGAGACATCGTGATTCATCCGCGCGACAACGACATCATCGTCGCCACGCACGGCCGCGGCCTCTATATCCTGGACGGCGCGGCGGCGTTTCAGTCCCTCGGCAAGGCGATGAGTTCCGAGGCCTTCCTGTTTCCGATCCGTCCCGCGATTCGATGGGCCGGCAGCGCGGGCATGTTCCGGGCGAGCGAGCGCGACTGGATCGCGCCGAATCCGCCGGCGGGAGCCTACCTCGACCTCTACCTGAAAACGGCCGCCACCCAGCCGGTGGTGGTGACCATCTCCGACAAGGCGGGAAAGACCGTGCGCACGATGCGTGCGCCCCGAGTCGGGGCCGGTGTGACGCGGATGATCTGGGACCTTCGGTCCGACAACCCGTCGGCTCCGCCGCCGGCGGCCGGTGGCCGTGGCGCGGCGGGCGGCGAGGCTGCCCTGCCAGGCATGGAGGACGTGCCCGCCGAGATTCGGGCGCGCTTCGGACTCAACAACGCGGGGCCGGCGGTGTTGCCCGGCGACTACACCGTCAAGGTGAAGGCCGGGTCGCAGGAACTGTCGGGCGCGGTGCGCGTCGATCTGGATCCCGACGTCCAGGCCGCGCCGGCCGATCTGCAGGCGCAACTGGATGCCTCCCTCACCATGCTGGCGCTGTCGGCGCGGGTGAATGGCATCATCGATCGGGTCGCCGACCTCAGCGTGCAGTTGGCGGCACTGGACGCGGCACTCGGCAAGCAGACCCCCGCGCCCGCGGTGCGTGGCCAGGTCTCGCAGGCGCTGGCCAAGTTGAAGGCCTTCAAGGATGACGAACTCACCAGACCGCTGCCGGGCCTGGGCTATCGCCAGTACCCGCGATTGCGCGAGGACGTGCAGTCGATCGCCGGAGGTCTCGGCCGGGGGTTCCGCGCGCCCAACGAGGGCGAACGCCTGCGGATGAAGGAACTGGACGAAGTGACCGGCAAAGCCGCCGCGGCGCTCAACGGGATGATCGCGGGCGAGATCGCGGCCATCAACGAGGCGCTGAAGGGAGCGCCGCGCATCGCGGCCGACCCCGTCAAATAGCGCGTCTCTCGTCGTCGGGGCGCACGTCGAGCACGACCTTGCCGACGCTTCCGCCGCCTTGCAGATAACGCATGGCGGCGGGGGCGTCGGCGAACCTGTATCGCCTGCCGATGTGTGGCGGGCGCTGGATCACGGCCGCCAGTTGGTCGTAGGTGGCACCAAGCCGGTCGGCGCGGTCCCACAACCAAATCAGGTTGAACCCCATCACACTCTTGTTGTCCGAAATCATCTGGATCGGATCGACCCGCGGCCGGAGCAGGTACCGCGACGCGAGCCGCATCCAGTTCGGGCGCACGCCTGACGGCATCATGTCGGCCGCGCCAAAGATCACCAACCTCCCCGCAGGGCCCAATCGTTGGTACGCCGGCGCGAAGTACGGCCCGGCCACCGCGTCGAGAATCAGATCGAACCGATCCGCCCCAATCGCCCGGAGCGCGGCATCCAACTGGGCGGCGAACCGCCTCCGGTCGCGCACGATGATCTGGTCGGCCCGAAGCCCGGCGTGCGTGACCAGAAAGGGCACCTTGCCCTCGCTGCCCACCGTTGCGACGACGGTTGCGCCAATCGCCTTGAGAATCGCCAGGGCGTTCAGGCCGACTCCTCCTGCCGCCGAGTGCACGAGCACGGCGCTGCCGGGCTGACACGCGCCCAGGTCGCGGATGGCATACCACGCGGTAATCGCCTGCACCGGGTAGGCAGCCCCTTGTGCCGGCGTCCAGCCATCGGGCAGCCTGCGGAGCAGCGCCGACGACACGTTGAGGTGTGTGGCATACGCGCCGAAGCGAGTCAGTCCAATCACCTTCGTGCCGGCGGGCAACCCCTCGACGTCGACGCCCACCTCCTCGACGATGCCGGCAAACTCGAGGCCCGGCACGAATGGGCCGGCCGGCGTGGCTGAATAGAGCCCCAGGCACGCGAACACGTCGGCGAAATTAAGGCCCACGGCCGTCACCGCCACCCTCACCTCGCCGGCTCCGGGGGCCGCAAGTTGGTCCGATTGTAGAACCAGCCGGTCGAGCGAGCCGGCTTTCCCGATACGCCATACCTGTCTTTTCAGCACCAGCCTCTCCCTTTCGTACAGCCGCCCGGGGGCCTGGCCCGCGAGCGGTTTGCGACGATTCGTTATACAATCTAACGGATCTTTGTGCGTGTATATCGCACTGGTGGCCGAGCGGTCGCGTGGCCGCCGGTGGGTTTTCCAGGAGATGGGTATCATGAAGTCACGATTTCAAGTGCCGGGTTCGCTGCTGATGACGGTCTGTCTGACGGTTGTGCTGGCTGGCGCCTTCGACCTTTTGGCTGCCAGCACCCTCGCGGCGCAAACCGGCGGCGACAATTACAAGACGCTCACGAAATTGGGAGGCGGCACCCGCTTCGACGTGCCGCTCAAGGACAGCAAGACGGTCCAGAAGTGGATCGCCAAGAAACGGAGCCAGGAGGGCGTCAAGCAGGTGCTCGACAAGGCCGGGCTGGCCTCGATCTCGCAGAACGTGATCGACATGCTGACCAAGGCCGACCCCGAGCAGGTGAAGGACACCGAGTTCCAGCCGGGCGGCACGCTGGTGTGGATGGCGTTCCGGTTTGCCGGCAAGCCCGATATCGTGCGCAACGTCAAATGGGGCGGCAAGAAGCCGTTCGCCGGCTTTACCTTCGTCATCGACGATCTGAACCAGACCTATACCTTCATCGTGCCGAAGCCGTGCTCGAATCTGGCGCTGGTCTCCAGCGAGCCGAGCCGCGAAAAGGCCCGCCTCGACGCCGAGCGCGCCGCCAAGGAGAAGGCCGAAGCCGATCGGTTGGCCGCCGAGAAGGCCGCCGCAGACAAGGCTCGCCTCGAAGCCGAGCGTCTCGCCAAGGAAAAGGCCGAAGCCGATCGGTTGGCCAAGGAAAAGGCCGAAGCCGAGCGCGTCGCCAAGGAAAAGGCGGAGGCTGAGCGGGTCGCCAAGGAGAAAGCGGAAGCCGAGCGCCGCGCGTTCGAGAGCGCCGAAAAGGTCAAGTTCTTCGTCTCGCCGCTGTTCGGCAAGGAACGCCGCACGCGCGCGACCAACTCGGTGGACTCGACGCTGTGCTCGCCGCTGCTCGGCATCAAGGTCGGCCCCGAAATCAAGGTGAGCCCGACCGTCAAGATCAATCCGGCCGCCGGGGTCGCGGTCAACTTCGAAAAGTCGAGCAATACCGCGGTGTTCGCCGAAGTCGAGTTCAACCTCTACTCGGAGAACCAGAAGAGCTACATCGGCGCGGGCGTCGGCGTCTGGGATGTCGCCCATTCGGACTGGGTGACGCCAACGCTGTCGTTGCAGTTTGGCCGGGAGATGTGGAACAACGCGAAGCACAACAAGGTGTACTTCGTGGGTGAGGGACGCATGTTCCTCCGGAAGACGTCCGACATCTCGAACAACTACCAGTTCTGGGCCGGTCTGCGCTGGGTGATCAAGTAACCACGGCGGCCGCAAGGCCGGTGCGCGCCATCACGACGGGCGGCGCTTCGACTTCGAGTCGGAGGCCGCCCGTTTACGGTGTACGGGGGCGGCGTTGGGCCACGAGGCGCTCGGCGAGGGCTTCGATGGTGAGCGGCGACGATCCTTCGGCCTTGTTGTTGACCAGCACGAACACCTGCCGCGTGCCGGTGGCGGCGCGACCGACGATGTCGAGCACGTCTCGGCGCATGGTTTCGTCGGGTTCGACCAGTTTGTCAAACGGCGCGAACACCTGCCGCTGGTCCTCGTACCGCGCGCCGGGCCGCAGAAGCAGCCGCAACACGACGAAGGGCTGGCTGTCGGGCACAATCGTGCGGGCCTGCGCGGCCGGCAGCGGCATCGCCGACCAGTAGTTGTAGACGTGGGCACACCCGTGCCGGGCCAGCACGTCCCTGTAGGCGTCGGTCAGCGCCCACTTGTCGCGAATCTCCACCGCATATCGGAATTGTCGGGGCAGCGGTTCGAGAAACCGGTCGAGCGCCTCGATAAACGGCGTGGCATCGGTGTGATGGGACCCGGCCGGCGGCGGCGAAAACTGGAAGATAAACGGGCCGCAATGTCGCGTGAACCCGCGCATGAACGGTTCGATCAACTCGTCGAGCACGCGCGGCACCGACAGAAAACTCGGATTCGCGGTGTGCCGCCCCATCCCCTGCAGGGTCGGCGCGGTGACGGCCGCCGGCGCCTTCGCGCAACACGGAAAATCGTCCGGAAGCTGTTCCGCGTAGTGGCGCAAATCCTGCTCGGGAACCGGAGCGTAGTAGCTGCGATCGATGCCGACGGTGCGCAGCAGCGGATGCTGCGCGTATTCCCGAAGGCCGTCCTTGGCCAGAACCGCCGCCGATCGTTTGCGCGGGTACACAATGCCCTGCCACCCTGGAAAACTCCAGGAACTGGTTCCCATGTAGAGATTGGGCGGTAGCCCGGCCGCGAGCACGCGAAACCGTTCGTATCGCTGTTCGAGGGCCGAGCCTGGTGACGGCCAGGCGCCGGCGCGCCGGGGTCGAGAGTGGTCTCCGGAATCGCGGCCGAACAGGCTGAGCTGGTCGTCGGGCATCCCTTTGATTCTGGCGCAGACCGGGAGCCACAGCAACCCGCAAGCCGGAAGGGCGGGAGCCATCCCTGGCGACGGTCGGTTCGCGCGGCTCGCGCTATGCGAGGTTGTCGCTCAGTACGTCGCCTCGAACCCCGATCCGGATGAGTCGAAGGGGAACCGACCGGCTTGCCGCCGCCAGCGCCTGTTCCGCCACGCGCACCAGGCCCGTGCAGCAAGGCACCTCCATGACGGCCACCGCCAGCGACGTGATCCCGCCATGATCGACCATGGCCGTCAGTTTTTGCACGTACGCGTCGAGCTGCTGGTCGAGCTTGGGACAGGCGATGGCCAGCGCCCGGCCGTCAAGAAACGCGGTATGGAAATCCCCCAACGCCACGGGCACACAATCGGCGGCGAGCAGGAGCTCTTTGCCAGCGAAGAATGGTGCGGTGGGCGGCAGCAGGTGCAACTGCACCGGCCACTGCCTCAGCCGCGAGCCCGATGCCGAGGGCGAGGGCGAGGGCGAGGGCGCAGCCGCCGGCGGCGTGCGATCCTGCAGCGGAATCATGCGCGACCGGGCTGCCGCAGGTTCTGGCGCCGCGGGCTGGTCGAACGTCTGCACGCGGCTGCCCGGACATCCACCCATGGCCGGCTGGCTCGTGTGCACGGCCGCCAGCGGCCTGCTCGGCACCCGGCGAAGCGCTGGCGCCGCGCCTGCCGCAACGTGGCTGTGGGCGTGGCCCACCGCGACGGCTACCGCCGCCTCGTCAAACTCCTGGGCATCGCGGCGAACCACGGTGAGCGCGCCGGTCGGACACTCCCCGACGCAGGCCCCCATGCCATCGCACAGCACATCGGCCACCACGCGAGCCTTGCCATCGATGATGCGCAGCGCGCCCTCCACGCAGGACGGCACGCAGTCGCCGCAGCCATCGCACAGTTCTTCATCAATCGAAATAATGTCTCGTAACGCCATGTCCCGATGATACCCGCACCCGGATGCGGGGCGATATGACGGCGCGCATACGCGGCCGTTCGGCAGGCAGAAGCCGACGGCCTGGAACGCCTCGGGCATGCCTCGGGCGCGCCTCGTGCCTTGGCGCTCGCCGCTTTTGGGATAGGATGCCCGCAGCGGGAGTCCCCAATGACCGAATTCAAACGCAGCCTCACGCTGCTGGATCTGACATTGCTCGCCATCGGCGGCAGTATCGGCTCCGGCATCTTCCTCACGCCTGCCACCATTGCCGCCGACGTCGGGTCGCCATGGATGATTCTGTGTGTCTGGATGTTGGGCGGTCTGATCACGCTCACCGGGGCGCTCACCTTTTCGGAGGCCGCGGCGCTGGTACCAGGAGCGGGCGGTGAGTATGCGTTCTTGAAACAGGCGTACGGCGGACTGACGGGCTTCCTGTTCGGCTGGGCGTACTTCCTCGTCGTCAATTCCGGGGGACTCGGGGCGGTGAGCCTCGCGTTCGCCACCTATCTGGGCCAGTTCTTCTCGCTCGGACCCGTCGGCACAAAGGTGGCGGCGATCGCGGGCCTGATGCTGCTGACCGCGATCAACGTGTTCGGCGTCAAAGCCGGCGCCGTCTTTTCGAACATCTTTACCGGACTCAAGGTCGTGGGCATTCTTGGCCTGGTCGGCGTCGGACTGGTGTACGGGTCTGCGCACACCACCGACTTCACCTGGGCGGTTGGCGAGATGCCGCACGGGTTCACGCAGTCGCTGGCGCTGGGACTGGTCGGGGTGCTGTGGTCGTACGGCGGCTGGCAACACGCGACCTACGTCACCTCGGAGGTCAGGGATCCCCAGCGCACGCTGCCGCGCGCGATGATCATCGGGGCGTGTTCGATCACCGCCATCTATCTATTGACCAACCTCGCGTACCTGTTTCTGATGACGCCGGCGCAGATGGCCGCCTCGCCTCGAATCGCCGCCGACGCCGTCGGGACGGTGATGGGGCCGTTGGGCAGCCGTCTGATCGCGGTCGCGATCTTCATTTCGACGTTCGGGATTGCCGGCATTTATACGATGACGGCTCCGCGCATCTACTACGCGATGGCCGCCGATGGCGTCTTCTTCAGCAAGGTCGCCGAGATCCACCCGCGGTACCACACGCCGGCCTTCGCCATCATCTTCGCCTCGATCTGGGCGTCGGTCCTGATTCTGTTCTGGGGCACCTTCGACAAGCTCATCTCGTACGTGGTGTTCACCGATTACATCTTCTTCGCCCTGGCCGGGGCGAGCGTGATCGTCATGCGCAGGACGATGCCGACGGCCCCGCGCCCGTACCGCGTGCCGGGCTACCCTCTGGTGCCGTTGTTCTTCGTCGGCACGTCGGTCTGGTTCCTCGCGAACACGTTGATCGAGAAGCCGGAACAGGCGTGGGCCGGGCTGCTGTTTCTCGGCCTCGGCGTGCCCGTCTATTTCTATTGGAAGGCGCGCCACCGGGCATCCGGCCGGGCCTGAGGCCTCCGGTCGGATGGCCCGACCGCGCACATTCCCGGATAAGATAGTCCGACGCTCAAATCTATGGCTACATCGAATGCTTCTCCATCTCAGCGCCGTTCACCCGCACGCCGGTGGCTGTGGCGTCTGTCGATAACAGCGGTCGTGCTGCTGCTGGCGGGCGCGGTGTTCGTGTTCTGGCGCCTCCGTGCGCCGCTTCCCGACACCACCGGCACGCTGCGCGTCGAGGGCTTGCGGGGACGCGTCGAAATCGTGCGCGACGTGGACGCCATCCCGCACATCCGCGCCGGCAGCGAAGCCGACGCGCTGTTCGCGCTTGGCTACACCCACGCGCAGGAACGCCTGTGGCAGATGGAGTTTCAGCGGCGTGCCGCCCAGGGGCGCCTGGCAGAAATCCTGGGGCCGGCAGCCCTGAAGTCCGATCGCCTGCTGCGCACCGTGGGCGTGGCCCGCGCCGCGGCGCTCGCCTGGCCACGCATTGCCCCCGACGCCAGGGCACAGGTCGAAGCCTATGTGGCCGGCATCAACAGTTTCCTGTCCACCCATCGCGGCGGCAGCCTGCCCATCGAATTCGCCATCCTGCGAACGGCCCCCGATCTCTGGCGGGGCGAAGACGTGCTGGCCTGCCAGAAGTCGTTGGCGTGGCTGCTGAGCGTCAACTGGAGCGACGAACTGCTGCGCGTTCGGCTGTCGGCGCGTGTCGGAGACGTGGCCGCCAATCTGCTGATGCCCGCCTACACGCCCAACGGCCCCGTGATTGTGCAGCCGGATCCCGCGCCCGACGCGACCCGACCCGCCGCACCCTCGCCGGGTGCGCCTCCCGCGACGCCTCCCGCGGTGCCTGCGGGGCCGGCCAAGTCGAAGTCGCCACTCGCCACCGATGCGGTGCTCTCGGATCTGGCCGGACTCGCCGACGCGATCCGCGCGATTGGCCCCGAGCCGGCCGTCGGCGGAGGCAGCAACAGCTGGGTGGTGGCCGGATCGCGCACCACCACCGGGAAACCCCTGCTTGCCAACGACCCGCATCTGGGCGGACAAGCGCCCAGTACCTGGTATCTGGCGCACCTCACCGGCGGCCAACTCGACGTGATCGGGGCCACCGTGCCGGGCATGCCGGGGGTGATCATCGGCCACAACCAGCGCATCGCGTGGGGCATCACCGCCCTGTTGGGCGATACGCAGGATCTGTTCGTGGAGCGGATCAATACGCGCGACGAAGCGGAGTACGACGGCGCGTGGGAACCGATGACCGTGCTGCGCGACATCATCAAGGTGCGCGGCGAAGCCGATGTCCCGATGCGCGTTCGCATCACGCGTCACGGCCCGATCCTGTCCGACGTGCTCGACGATCCGCAGGCCGCCCTCGCGTTGCGATGGACCGGGCTCGACGTCGAGGACCACACGATCGAGAGTTTTGCCAGAATGGGCGCGGCCCGTACCTGGCCGGAGTTCGTGGCGGCGATGGCGTCGATTCACACGCCGCTGCTGAATTTCATCTATGCCGATGTCGACGGCAACATCGGCTACTACGCGCCTGGCGCACACCCGGTCCGCACCTCCGGGGACGGCGCCCGCCCGGTGCCGGGCTGGACGAGCGACGCGGACTGGCGCGGCTACGTGCACGAGACGCAGTGGCCCAAGGCCTTCAATCCGTCCCGCGGGTTCGTCGTTACGGCCAACAACAAGCCGGTGCCCGACAGTTACCCGTTCCGCCTCGGATCAAGCTGGGAAGCGCCGTACCGTGCGGCCCGCATCACCGAACTGATTCAGATCGGCGGCCAGTTGGCGGCCGACGATCTGACGCGCATGCAGCGCGACGTCAAGTCTGCGCAGGTGGCCGCCATTCTCCCGTTCCTGCTGACGGCCCGTCCGACCGACCCGGCCGGGCGCGCGGCAATGGACAGGCTTCGGGCGTGGGACGGGACAGTGTCTGGCGACAGTCCGGACGCGGCGTTGTTCGAAGCCTGGTACGAGGCGACCGCCAGGGGCCTGTTCGAAGACGATCTGGGTGAGGCGCTGTTCGCCGACTACTGGTCGCACCGAAGCGTGGTCGCCAAGGCCATCGACACCATGATTCAGACCAGGGATCTGGGGTGGTGCGACGACGTCCGGACGCTCGACGCGGAATCGTGCGAGACGCTGCTTGGCCAGACGCTGCAGCGGGCGATGGCCGCGATGGGTTCGCGGCAGGGATCGACCACGCCCTCCAACTGGCGCTGGGACCGGGTGAATGCCGCGGAGTTTCCGCACATGCCCTTCGACGCGGTGCCGTGGCTGCGGCGCTGGTTCAGCCGCTCGGTGCCGCGCGGCGGCGATCCCTTCACCGTGACACCGGTGATGCCCATCCGCGACAGGACCTTCATCTCGTCGTACCGCCAGATTATCGACCTGGCGTCGATCGACGCGTCGCGGTTCATCATTCCGATGGGACAGTCGGGCCACGTGTGGAGCGGGCACTACGCGGACCTGCTGGAGAAATGGAACAGGACCGAATATCTGCCGATGCGGTTCTCGAGAAGCGCCGTTGACGACGCGGCCGGCGATCGGCTCGTGTTCGAACCACGGTAGCCGCGGGCCGGTGCCACGTCGAACAGACCGGATCGCGAAGACACTATGAGCGAGCGTACCCAGGGCCTCCACACACTGGCCATCCACGCAGGCGAGGCGCCCGATCCGTCCACCGGGGCGCTCGTGCCTCCGCTGCACCTGGCCACCACCTTTCACCTCGGCACGGCCGAGCACAGCGCCGAGATCTTTTCCGGCAAGACAGACGCATTCGTCTACAGCCGATGGGCCAACCCGACGGTAGCGACCTTCGAGCGGAAAGCCGCGGCCCTCGAACACGGCGACGCTGCCGTCGCCACCGCCAGCGGCATGGCGGCGATCGCGTCGGCGCTGTTGACGGTCGTCAAAGCGGGCGATCACATCGTGTCGGCCCGGGCGATCTATCCGAGCACCTATCACCTGATGGTCGAACAGCTGGGGTCGCTGGGTGTCGAGTCGACGTTTGTCGACGCGATTGACCCGGCGAACGTGGCCGCGGCGATTCGGCCCACCACGCGGTTGATCTACCTGGAAACGCCGGGCAATCCCCTGCTCTCGCTCTGCGATCTCGAGACCATTGGCGCGATGGCGCGCGCGGCCGGCATCACCACAATCTGCGACAACACGTTTGCGAGCCCGATCAACCAGCGGCCGCTCGATCTCGGCATCGACGTCGTCGTGCACAGCGCCACCAAGTATTTCTGCGGACATGGCGATGCGGTCGGCGGCCTGGTCATCTCGAACAACGCCTTCGTCGATCGCTGTCGGACCGAACCGCTGCGGTACTACGGCGGCATCATGGCGCCGTTCACGGCCTACCTGATGCTTCGCGGGACCACGACGATGCCCCTGCGGGTGCAGCGGCACAACGCCAACGCGCTGCATCTGGCGCAGTGGCTCGAGCAGCATCCGGCGGTGGCGCGTGTGAACTATCCCGGACTCGCCTCCCATCCGCAGCATGCGCTCGCGAAGAAGCAGATGACTGGCGGATGTGGCGGCATGGTGTGTTTCGATCTGAAGGGCGGCGTGGCGGCCGGGGCCCGGCTGATGAACGCCGTGACGCTGTGCGCGTTGGCGGTGAGCCTCGGGGATGCGCGCACGCTCATCACGCATCCGGCGTCGACCACACACAGCGTCGTGTCCCGTGAGGCGCGGTTGGCGCAAGGGGTGACCGACGGTCTGGTGCGGCTCTCGGTGGGCCTCGAGGATGTCGAAGACTTGGTCGCGGACCTCGAACAGGGGTTGTAGCGGCAGCCAGAACGTGAGCGGGATCTGGGGCCTGGCCCCGTCGTCTTGGGAGCACCGATGCAGCACGATGCGATTGCGGTTGTGGATTTCGGCGGACAGTACGCGCACTTGATTGCCACGAAGGTTCGGCGCCTGCACGTGCTGGCCGAGATCCGCCAGCCCGAGGATCCGATCGAGGCGTTTCTCCCCTACAAAGGCATCATCCTGTCAGGCAGCCCCAGCTTCTCGTCGTTCGGGGAGGATTCCGGCTACACCAAAGCGCTCTACGATCTCGATGTGCCAATTGTCGGCTTCTGCTTCGGTCACCAGGAACTGGCCAAACACTACGGCGGCACCGTGGTGCATGGCGGACGCGAGTGGGGTCCGGCGGATCTGCATATCGTGGGCGACAGCCCGCTGTTCAAGGGACTCGGGCCGGTCGAGCGCGTATGGATGAGTCACTTCGACTCGGTCACCAGCGTCGGCCCGGATTTCGAGGAGGTCGGCTACTCGACGCTCGGTGATGCCGGCACGCCGCACCGGTTCGCGGCGATCGGATCCAATCGCTTGCGTCGATGGGGATTTCAATACCATCCCGAGGTCGACAATACGGTTCACGGCACCGAGATGATGGCCAACTTCGTGCTCGGCGTCTGCCGATGCCAGCCGTCGTGGACGATGGAACGGTATGTCGAGGAGCGCATAGAGCAGGTGCGTGCGCAGGTCGGGAGCCAATCCGTGTTCCTGCTGGCGTCGGGCGGCGTCGATTCGACGGTGGCGGCGCGGGTGCTCGGGATGGCTATTGGGCCCGAGCGGCTTCACCTGCTGCACGTCGATAACGGCATGATGCGCAAGGGTGAAAGCCAGGGCGTCATCGAGATGTTCCGCCAGTTTGGCCTCGGGCAGAACCTGCACTTCGTCGATGCCACCGACACGTTTCTCGGGGCACTCGAAGGCGCCGTCGAGCCCGAGCACAAGCGGCGCATCATCGGCGACACGTTCATCAGCGTGTTCGAGAGCGAGGCCCGGCGCCTGGGCATCGAGGGCCACCTGCTCGGTCAGGGCACGATTTATCCGGACACGATCGAGACCGGCGGGACCAAGCGTTCGGACACGATCAAGACCCATCACAACCGTGTGCCGGTCATCGAGCGGATGATCGAACAGGGGCGCGTCGTCGAACCGCTGGCCGATCTCTACAAGGTCGAGGTGCGCGAACTGGGCGAGACGCTGGGCATTGCGCACGACCTGATCTGGCGGCACCCGTTTCCTGGGCCCGGGCTGGGTGTGCGCCTGCTCTGCTCGACCGGCGCGGCGAGCCGCGACGGATTCGACGAGACCGAGCCCGCGGTGGCAGCGGTCGCCGCACGCTACGGCGTGGCCGCGATGGCGCTGCCCATCAAGTCGGTTGGCGTCAAGGCCGACCTGCGGTCGTACGAACACCCCGTGCTGATCAGCGGCGAGGCGTCGTGGGACGGGCTGCTCGAGATGGCGGGTTCGATCTTCCGAGAGGCGCCGGGCATCAATCGCTGCGTCTGGAATCTGGGCGCGACGCACCCGTCGCAGGTGCAGCCGCTGGCAGGCACGATGACGCGCGCACGGCTCGACCTGCTGCGCGAGGCGGACCATATCGTGATGGAGGGCCTGCGCCGGCACAACCTCTACGAATCAATCTGGCAGTGTCCGACCGTGCTGGTGCCGATGTCGGTCGATGGCGTCGGGCGCGAGTTCGTGATCGTGCGGCCGATTCACTCGGAGCGCGCGATGACGGCGACGCCGGCCGAACTGCCGGCGACGCTGCTGGCGGAACTGCGGCGGCAGATTTTGGCGCTGCCCGGGGTGAGCGGCCTGGCGCTCGATATTACGACGAAGCCGCCCGGCACCATCGAGTGGGAATAACGATGTGCGACGTCCTGACGGCGGCCGACACCACGGGTTTCACAGGGAGATTCCGATGAAGAACATCTGCTGGACGTTGATGCTGTTGGCGGCGCTGGCCTTTGTGATGGGCACGTACGGCGCGTTCACGAAAACCGTGAACATCCTCGAACCGGTCGCCTTCTGGCGCGGCGCGGTCGGCTTCCTGCTGTTTGCGATCACCCTGCGCATGATGGACGGCAGCAGGAATTAGGCGACCGACGTCTTCACCGCTCCGGGCCGAGCCTTCTCGCGGGCGGGCGTGGACTGGTACATCTTCGGAGCGCAAGCCGCGCTCATCTGGGGACGTCCCCGCCTGACCTCCGATGTTGACGTCACGGTGCGACTGGGCGCGGTCGAGTTCGAGTCGCTGAGCGATCTGGAGGTCGCCAGATGGCGCGCTGAATAGCCTCTCCACGGTCCTCCGATGTAGACTGCTTCCCTGCCCCGTGCTCGCTTCCTTTGCGGAGTCTTCCATGCGAAACGCCTTCTTCGTCCTGATTGCTTTCATCATCTCGGCCGCGTCCGCCCTGGCTGGCGTGCCCGGGCGCTTCATCCAGGCACCCGATGTGCGCGGAAACACGATCGTGTTCACCTGGGACCGGGACCTCTGGACCGTCCCGACCTCCGGCGGCGTCGCCCACCGGCTGACCACCCATCCGGGAATGGAGTCGTTCCCGAAGTTCTCGCCCGACGGCAAGTGGATTGCCTTCACGGGACAGTACGACGGCGCTGACGTCTACGTCATCCCCGCGACCGGCGGCGCGCCCCGGCGCGTCACGTTCCTCGGCAACGGCGGCACGACGATCGGATGGACACCGGACGGCAAGAAGGTCATCTTCAGGTCCACGCACGAGACCACGTTCCGTCCAATCGCGAAGTTGTTCACCACGACCGTCGAAGGCGGATTGCAGGAACAGATGCCGATGGAGCGCGCCATCCTCTGCTCGTTCTCGCCAGACGGCACGAAGCTCGTTTACAACAGGCGCGGCACCGAGGAGTATTACTGGAAGCGCTACAAGGGCGGCCAGTACACCGACATCTGGCAGTACGACTTCAAGACGAACGCCTTTGCGCCACTCACCGACTACGTGGGCAAGAACGCCTATCCGATGTGGATTGGCAACCGGATGTACTTCGTCTCCGACCGCGCGAAAAGCGGCATCGCCAACCTGTTCACGTACGACTTCGCGACCAAGAAGGTCGAGCAGGTCACCGATTTCGCCGACTTCGACGTCCAGCAACCGAGCACCGATGGCAAGACGATCGCGTTTGTGCGGGCCGGGCAGCTCTACGCGTTCGACACCGCCACCAACAAAGCGGTTCAGGTCGCAGTCGAGATGCCGAGCGACCGCTGGTCGCTTGCTGACCGCACCATCAACCCGCGCGACTTCGTCCACTCGATGACCGTGTCGAACGACGGCACGATGGCGATATTCGAGGCCCGTGGCGATCTCTTTTCCGTCGCGACCGATGACAGCCGGCCGCCGCGCGATCTGACGAACACGCCGGGCTCGCGTGAGCGCTTCCCCACCCTGTCGCCGGACGGCAAGCGCGTGGCGTTCTATTCGGACAAAGGCGGGTCGTATCAGATCTTCGTCGCTGACACGGCAGGCGACACACCGTGGGAGCCGCTCACCACGACGCTCGACCGGACGGCGTATCACCTCGAATGGTCGCCGGACGGATCGAAGATCCTGTTTGGCAACAAGGACTTCTCGCTCTTCATCCTGGATGTCGCGACCAAGAAGCTGACGAAGTTCGCCACGTCGAACCAGATGAAGAACGACGAGTTCTTCTGGGAGGTGAGCGACTACTCGTGGTCGCCGGATGGCAAGTGGGTGGCGTACTCGTTCGTCCAGTTCAACCGCAACAACAAGGTCTTGCTCTACAACGTCGACCAGAACAAGAGCGTCGCGGTCACCGACGGCTTCTACGACAGTATGAATCCGTCGTTCGATGCGAATGGCGAGTATCTCTACTTCCTCTCCTATCGAGACTTTACGTCCCGAATGGACATCTTCGAAGACAACCACGTCATCTCGAATCCGGTGCAGGTGATGGTCGTCCAGTTGAAGGCCGGCCAGAAGCCGCCGTTCGAGAAGGCGTCAGCGGGGGAGAAGAAGGCCGAAGCCGGTCCGTTCCGCATCGACCTGGCGGGCATCGAGGCGCGGGTGTTCCCGCTCCCCGTCAAGTCGGGCAACTACTTCTTCCTCAAGGCCGGCAAGAACAACGTGACGTGGGCGTCGACCGATTTCTTCGGCGAACGCGAATACGAAACCATCTTTACCCCGTCGGGCGAAGACAAGTGGACGCTCAACCTGTTCGACATGGGCGCGCAGAAGCAGACGACGGTCGAATCGACGGTGAGCGACTGGAAGCTCTCCCT
Organism: Acidobacteriota bacterium; assembly: GCA_037133015.1. Classification (GTDB taxonomy): domain Bacteria; phylum Acidobacteriota; class Vicinamibacteria; order Vicinamibacterales; family JAKQTR01; genus JBAXOX01. The sequence continues at coordinate 34,820 of JBAXOX010000005.1, read as the reverse complement.
GAATCGCGAGCAGGTGGTCGTGCGCAAAGGCAACGCCTACAGCGCAGGCCCGGTGGACAAGCTGGCGGGTGGCAAGTCGCTCGGCGCGAAGCTGAACCTCGATCAGATGACGTATCGCGTCAGCCCCATCATCGAGTGGACGCAGATCTTCAATGACGCCTGGCGCTGGTATCACGACTTCTTCTACGACGAGAGCATGCACGGGCAAGACTGGAAGAAGATCGGCGACAAGTTCAGGACGCTGCTGCCAGACCTGACGACCCGCGCCGACCTCAACTGGGTGCTGTCGCAGATGGTGGGCGAACTGAACGTGTCGCACACCTACGTCGCGGGCGGCGACATGTCGCCCGCGCAACTGCCCGCCAATCCGGTGTTCACGGGATGGCTTGGCGCCGATATCAAAGCCGATGCCGGCGGCTATCCGAAGCTGGCGCGCATCCTGGGGCCGACCAACTACAACCGCGATCTGGTGGCGCCGTTGTCGCGACCGGACGTCGACGTCAAGGAGGGCGATTACCTCATCGCCATTGATGGCAACGACTTGAAGGGCGCCAATCCGTACCGGTTTCTCCAGGTGACGCGCGGGCAGAAAGTGAAGGTGACGGTCAACGCCGCCGCATCCGCCGCGGGCGCGAAGACGTACGAGGTCGAGCCGCTTCGCAGCGAGAGCACGCTGCGCTACGAGCGCTGGATTGCCGACAACATCAACACGGTCCTCACCGCATCGAAGGGCGACCTCGGTTACATGCACATTACGGCGATGAGCTCGAACAACACGGGACAGTTCGACAAGTACTGGCGCGCGTTTCGCGACAAGAAGGGCATCGTCATCGACGTGCGCGGCAACGGCGGCGGCTGGACCGAGTACTTCATCATCGACAAGCTCGAACGCAAGATGACCGCGCAGAACGTGCTGCGCGGGATGGTACCGTTCCGCTATCCGGGATCGGTGACGACGGGGCCGATTGCGGTGCTGACCAACGAATACAACGGGTCGGATGGCGAGGCGTTCCTCGAGCATTTCAAGTCGCGCAAGCTCGGCACCGTCATCGGCGTGCCGTCGTGGGGCGGGCTGGTTGGCATCCTCAACCGACAGTTGACGATCGACAACGGCACGGTTGAGCAGTCCAACAACGCCTTCTATGACGAGCAGGGTCGCTGGCTGGTTGAGGGGCACGGCGTTGACCCCGACATCCTGCTTGACAACGATCCAGCCACCGCGTCGGCCGGGCGCGACGTGCAGCTGGAGCGGGCCGTCGAAGTCCTGATGAAACAGATCACAGACAAGCCGTTCGCCTTCCCGCCCGTGCCGGGATATCCGAAGCGGTAGGAACCTCGGCGCCGTACGAGGCAAGAACTGATGTCGACACTTCTCGATCCGCTGCCCTTTGCCGGACTGACGCTGCGCAACCGCATCGTCAGAGAAGGACACGCGGACGTCGTTGGCGTCGGGCGGGCGATGCTCGAAGACCCGGCGTGGGCCCGCAAGGCCATCGCTGGACTATCGAACCCACGGCCGAACGTTTAGGATTCGAGACGCTTGCGGCGCAGCTTTCGGGCGTCGCCATCGCGCGGCCAGAGGGCGGGACCGCCCTTGATCGTGACCGCGCCAAAGTGGCGAACGTCGAGCGTCGCAATCGCCGCCGCTCGCAGTCGCTCGGCCATCGCCATCACGATTCCATCCACCAGTCCCAGCTTCAGCGCCCGGTATTGCCGTGTCAACGCATGCGCTCTGGCGAGATCGGCCTCGCGCCCCCACTCCACCAGAAACACATCGTCGGCGAGGTCGGCGAGAAACGCTTCTTCGGCGCGTGGACCCAGATGCGCGCCGACCAGGTAGTCCACCTCCGGCAGGATCGCCCACGGAAGCACCCACCGGTGAGGGGCCTCCTGGTACAACTCGGTGAGTGCGGCGTGGTGCAGGTCGGACTTGTCGATGAGCGCCAGGATGGCGCCGGTATCGGCGACGATCATCGCGCTCGGCCCATGCCGGCGAGCAGTGCCTCGGCGCGTTCGCTCAGGTCGGTGCGGCCGCTCGAGAACTTGCCGAAGCTTCGAGGCTGACGCTGCGGCGCATGGCGAACGACGTACTCGGCGACGGCCTCGCGCACCAGTTCGGCGGCCGGCACGCCCCGCTTGCGGCCCAACCCTTTCAGACGCCGGTAGTCGTCGCCACCCAGATAGACGGTGGTCTTGTCGGTGTCTTTCATATGGTTACCATATATGGCCTATTTGGCACAGTCAAGGGCAGCCTTTTGACTCCTGACGCCTGACGCCGATGGCGGCCGCTTCCGCCGGCTCAGACCAGTGCGTGCTCCTGCGGAGAAAAGGGGCGTGCCTGCCCCCCGCCTGTCGCTGCCCCCCGCATTTCGCGAGACCGCGTCGAACATGTGGCTCGATCGTTAGGCGCTCTGGGACGGGCGTCGGAGGCGCGGGGCAACGATGAGGGCCGCGCCATAGAGGGCCAGCGCGATAAAGAGCGTCACGGGCCGCGACTGCATGAAGTCGTGGGCCACCATCTTGAGTCCAATCCCGATCAGCAGCGGGTACACCAGCCATCCCCACTCGCGGAACCGCAGGTGGCGGCCGATCCACGCGACCAGCAGCGTGGAAATGGCGAGCACGCCGGTTCGAACCGTCGCGAGGACGCCAATGTCAACGGCGCGATCGGCCATTCCGCCGAAGGCCGGCGCCAGGTATCCGATGACGAATCCGCCGGCGGTCCACACCAGGACCAGGATGATCACAAACCTCGGTCCGCTCGCCAACGCACTGTCGTCGGCTGCTGGCTCGGTGGCGGCAAGCGCCGCCGACAAGGCGCCGGCGACCAGGACGACGGGCATCATGACGCCTGGCGGCGCCCACGGGCCAACGCTGCCGGCAATCAACGCCCAGGTGCCATAACTCAACGTATCGGTGACGATCCCGGCCGTCACCAGGTACGCGGCGCCGTGCAGCAGCATGAACAGCCGCCCCACACGCGACCACAATCCCGCGGCGACCACCGCAAGCGCCGCACACGCCAGGCCCAGCGACCGGCCGTCCAGCACGAGACTGAGGCCGACGATGGCCAGCACGAGCGCCAGGCTGGTGTAGAAGTAGACGTTTCTCGCGCGGTCCTCCCGGCGGTCGATAAACGCGAACGCGAGGCCGTAGCTGGCCACGGCAAACCCGAGGCTGGCCACGCCCAGCATCGTGGGCAGTTCGCCCGTCGCGCGCGTCACCGAGACGGCCCCGCCAAAGCCGATCACCAGCGCGGCCGTGGTCTGCACCACCTCGAACGGAATGACATTGCGGCCCCGGACCAGTGTTCGAATCGCGATGCTGATCACATAGGCGCCCAGCAGCGACAACTGCACCAGCATGGCGATGTTGGGCGCGTCCTGGTGTTCGGGAGCCAGCGCCCGCATGGTGACGCCCAGCACGACCATGTCGGCCACCAGCGCGACCGGCCAGCGAAGCGCCATCCAGTCGAGCGCATAGCCCATCCAGAGGGTGGCGATGCCAAAGGCAATCAGGTAGAAGGCGAACGGAACCACGACGCCGGTCTGGCCGAGCATCACCACGCTGGTCGGCAGGGCGACGATCGCGGTGAGCCACGCGACGGCGTGGAGTCGCCGCCGCCACGCCACCAGCAACAGGCCTGCGGTCAGCACGGCGATGACCAGGGCGCCGGCGGTCCCGGACAACACTTTGAACCGGCTCGTGGCCTCGACCAGCAGCGGAAACGCGACCATCGCGGCCGCGAGCGCGTGGAACACCGCGCTGGGGGCGTGCTGGCGCTGACCGGCTCGATCCGCCAGCGCGAGCCAGACCAGGCCGTAGGCGAAGCCGAGCGCCACGCCGATGGTGGGCGCGAGGGCGCCGGTGTCGGTCATGGCGCGGAGGAAGAAGCCTCCGCCCAGCACAATCAACAGGCGGCCGAGCAACGACAAGACGACGATGGGATCGCGCCAGCCTCGCGTGGTCGCAACGTGTTGCGCAGCGGACACATCGGCAGTCGCCGCCACGTCAGCCGGCAGGCCGATGCTGGCTGTGGTCTCGGCGGCCCGCCCGGCTTCGAGGGCGTCGAGGCGCCGCTGGACCGCCTGGACGGCGGTTCGGAGTTGCTCGACCGTGGATTCGAGACCGACGATCCGATCGTCCACGACTGTTCCTCCCCGGCAGCGGCGCACGGTTCCGGGACGCCTCGGTGAGCGGCGCCCGGGCGAGTCTGGTCAGGCCCGATTGATGTGCGCCTGCTCCTCGTGCCCCCACGGCGGCAACAACCGAATCAGCACCCAGAGAATGCCGAACGGCAGGGCCATCAGCACGAGGGCCGGCAGGATCCCTTCGCGCGTGGCGAACTCCATCTTGTAGGTGGTGTAGCCGAGGAAGCTCTTGGAGAACAACTGGCCGCCGATCACGACGTTCCAGCGCATCGCAAAAATCCCCATCAGGGTCAACATCCCGGCGGCCACGTAGATCGCGCGCCGCATGGTGTCCTTTATCCTGAGCAGCTGCGTGAGGCCCAGCATGGCGATTGGCAGCACCGTGCCGAGCAGGATCTGCACGACGATCTGCGAGGTGAACAACCGGGTGTGCACCATGAAATCGAGTGCCCGGAACGACTCGTCCGCCTCGTAGATGCGCTGGATCAGGTCCACCATCTCGAGCGTGAAATCGACGACGAACGCGTAGAACAGGTACTTGGCGATCGTGTCGACGCAGCGCATGTCGACCACCACCTTCCGGTACCAGCACGTCGCGAAGTACATCAGGAGAATGCAGGCGATGCCCGACGTGATGGCCGAAAACAGGAAGACGATCGGCATCAGGGGCGTCGACCACCAGGGGTTCGCCTTGATCGAACCGAAGATGAAGCCGACGTAGCCGTGCAGGAGGAAGGCGGAGGGAATGCCGATGACGGTGATCGCTTTGCCCAGCCGGTCGTCGAGCTTGAGGGCCGACTCGCTGATGTTGTCCGACCAGAGCGCCATGGCGCCGTAGAGCGTGCGCATCCAGCCCTCGCTGGAACGCCATTTCAGGACGATCTCCTTGCGGTAGTCGAGCCAGATTTCGAGCACCAGCACGACCATCAGGTACCAGAGGTACACAAAGCCGAACATCGCCATCGCGGACGTGGTGTGCGGTGTGAGGTACATCTCGAGCGATCGCTCGGGATGGCCCAGGTGCATTTGCAGCGGCAGCGGCGCCACCAGCATGAAGGCCAGCGCCGTGAGCAGCGCGAGGCGGTAGGTCGGCTTGACGGCTTCCACGTTGAAGACGCGTTCCAGCGAGGCCAGGATGAAGGCGCCGGCGACCAGACCCGTGATGAACGGGTAGAGGACGATCAGCACGCTCCACTGCAGCTCGATTTCGTTCGGGTAGATGAACCCTTCCACACCATTCATGGTCGTCGTCTCCTACCGAACCGAGCCATCGAGGCCGTTGTAGTACATCTTGGCGCCCGTGGCCATCTGGGGCTTCAAGACCTGCACCTTGTGGTCGCGGAGGAACGCGTGAATCGGATCCTTCGGGTCCTTGAGGTCGGCCAGCTTGCGCGCCCCGGTCGGACACGTCTCGCAGCAGGCGGTGGTCATCCCCTTGGTGATCCGGTGGTAGCACAGCGAACACTTGTCCACGGTTTCGACGCGCGGATCGATGAAGCGGCATCCGTACGGGCACGCCTGCACGCAGTAGCGGCATCCGAGACAGTACTGCCTGTCGACCAGCACGACACCGTCCGGACTTTCGAAGGTGGCGCCCACCGGGCAGACCTGCACGCACGGCGAGTGCGTGCAGTGGTTGCACAGCTTGGGCACGAAAAACATCTTGTAGTTCGGGTCCTTGACTTCGCGTTCGTGGAACCCGGCGTAGCCGCCGTTGGGCGATTCGACGTGCGGGTGCTCGAGGTCGCGGATGTCGACCACGTACCGCTCCACCCACGTGCGGAAATACTTGTCCTCGATGGGCACATCGTTTTCGGTCTTGCAGGCCCGCACGCACGTCCCGCAGCCGATGCACTTCTCGATGTCGATCGCCATCCCCCACCAGTGCTCCTTGGTGTTGTAGGTAGGCGCGTTTTCGGGCGCACCGGCCAGGACGTGCTCCCATGCCGCGGCCGCCGCCGCCGTAAGCACGAGCAACTTGCCGGTGTGTCCGAGAAAGGTTCGTCGGTCCTGATTCATCGCTGGGCCTCGTCAGGCGATCTTCGGGTTGTGCGGCTGCACGTGACACGCCGTGCACGGGCCCTCTGGGGCATGCTCGGCCGGATCCACCTGCGGAAACGCCTTGGGTTTCGAAATGCTCGCGGTATGGCAGACGACGCAGGTCTGGCGGGGGTCGGGCCGCTGCGGCTTGGCCGACGTCTTTCCGTCCGTCTGCGCCTGGGCATGGACCGCGAGCGCGCCGTGGCACGACTCGCACGCGACGTTGGCGTGACGCCCTTTGGCGCGCAGGTCGGCCTGCTCGGTGTGGCAGACCACGCACGTCGCCTGGCCGGCAAACTTGATGGGGTGATCCATGTTCTGCTGCAGCGCGCCCGGGTTGAAGGGGCCGAACAGGCCGTAGTCTTTCGGCACGAACACCGACCGCAACACCAGAAACGTCGAGATGCCGACCACGAACAGTCCCGCCATTCGCACCAGATGGCGGTAGTCGCTAGGGCGTGGTTCCATCAATTCCTCCGACAGTACAGGCAGCCAAGTCGCCTGCCCGCCGGCAGGCCCCGCTGGGGCTTCGGTTTATGTGACGGAAGTCCGCAAATTCGGCCGCGATAGGGGGTTTACCGTGCAAAGGCCGCGCCAACGCAGCACGCAGGAGGACCGACGCGGGACACGACCCCAAAAACAAACGGGCCGCAAGCGGGGCTTTCCCCACCCGCGGCCCGCCCAAAACAGGCCAATCCGCGCTGACGATCTAGAAGCTGATCCGGGCCTCGCCGGTGACCTGGCGCTTGATGATGTCGCCAAACACGTGCTGCTGCATCAACTGGTTGAAGATGTTGCTGGCCTTGACGGTGGTCCGAATCTTTCCGCCGGCCCAGTTAATCCCGAAACTGCCGTTGACCGACGTGAAGCTCTTGGTCCAGCCGACATAGAGCGGCGCCAGGATGTCCTTCCAGTACGCCTTGTCCTGATAGTTCATCGACAGGTCGCCCATGAACCGATTCTGCGAGAAGTTAATCCCGGCGTTGAAGCGGTTGTGCGGCGCCAGGTTGACGTCGTTGATGGTGAAGTTGGGGCCCGAGGGCGACGGGTCGGGCTGCATCGAGTAGTTGGCGAACATATTGACGCCCTTGGTCAATGCCGCGTCAATCCCCATCTCGACACCGGTCTGCGTCAGCTTCCCCTTGTTCACATAGCTGTAGCGAGCCGGCAGCGGGCTTCCGGCAGCAGCCATCTGGTCGAGAACGTATGGGGGAAGCGGCCAGCCCGGAGGCATGTTGGTCGAGCTGTAGGCGGCCACCGGCGTGAAGTACATGTCGTTGCGCGTGTCGTTGTAGTACCACGCGAAGCTGAGCTGCACCCGGCTGGCGAAGGTCCCGGTATACCCGATTTCGTACGCCCGCAACGAGGTCTGCACCAGGTTCGTGTTGCCCTGCGCCGGCATGGGGAACGTGAAGATCCGACCCGCGAATGCCGGGCTGAGCGCGCCCAGATTGACCTGCTGCAGAATCGCGGTGTCGAGGAAGTTGTTGACCAGCGACGGCGCACGGTACGCCTGATTGTACGACACACGGAAGGTGTGCTGCTCGTTCGGCTTCATCATGAAGGTGGTGCGCGGCGACACCACCGGATCCTTCAGCACGTCGAAGTGGTCCAGTCTCGCGCCCACCAGCCACCGGAAGTGCGGCGTGAGGAACATCTCGTCCTGCACGTACACGCCCTGCTCGCTGCGCGACGATCCACCCTTGGCCACCGACAGGTCGAACGCGCTGTAGCGGACGTTGCCGCCGTAGCTGAACACGTGGTGCGTCCCGACCGCCGAGATGTTCGAGAGCGAGAAGTCGTAGGTCTGCGTCTTGAACAGGAACTGGATGGGCTTGCCGTCAAGGCCGATCGACAACATCGCCGGCGAGCTGCCGTTCAGGATGTTGGAGAAGAACTGCGCCCGAAGCCCGCCGCGGGAATAGTCCACACGACCGTAGCCGAGGCCCGTCCCCTTCCTGATCGTAAACGGCCCGATGCCCGTGTACACGATTCCGCTGGTGCCGCCGTAGCCGCCGCCGAAGGTGAGCCGTTGCTGGCCATCAGGAAAATCGTAGTCCACCCGGCCGTCGAATTTCGGCTGTGCGGTGCCCGTGTTGACAAACGACGGATAGGTCGACTTGTAGGCATTGTCGAGCTGGCCGTTGGGCCGCGGGAACGCATCCTGCGACACATAAGCGAGCGACATCTTGTACGACCACTCCTGGTTGAGAACCTGGGCGTGGCTCAAGCTGGTATAGAACGAATGGCCATTGCCCGGATCGGCGGCCTGCCCCGGCGTGGTCCGATCGAACACGCCGGTCCCCATCGTCAGCGTTGTGCCCTGCATCTCGCGCGGCGCTTTCGTGATGACGTTGACCACGCCGCTCATCGCGTTGGCGCCCCAGATGGCCGACGCCGGCCCCCGAACGACCTCGATCTGCTTGACCTCGGCGAAATTCAGCGGGAGGAAGTCCCACCCGACAAATCCGAAGAAGTCGAGATAGACGCTGCGGCCGTCAATCATCGCGAGCTGCCCGGTCGACAGCGAGTTGGTGGACCCGCGGCTCGTGATGTTCAAATCGCGCGCCGAGGTCTGCGACACGTTGACCCCGGCCACCGCGCGGAACAACCCGGCGTAGTCGGACGCCGCTTTACTGGAGAGCGTCTGGGCCGTGATGACGCTGACGGTCGCCGGCGCGTTCACCAGCTGCTGTTCGACCTTCGAGGCCGTCACCACGATCTGCTCTTCGAACTTCGGCGCCTGATCCGCCTTCTCTTTCTCCTTCTTGTCCTTTTCTTTTTGCTGCTCGGCCGGGGTCATGCCGGGCTTGGCCGCCGGGGGCGGCGCCTGTGACGCGGCCTGCGCGGGAGCCTGGGACACCGCTGGTGTCGGCGTTTGAGCCGATGAAGGCGAGTTCTGGGCAAACGCTGGGACAGACGCCGTCAGCACGATCAACAGGACGGCGAGTGCTCGAGACACCATTCGGACCTCCTCTGGTAACAAGATGACCCTTCGGGCCGCCCGGGGGCGCCACCTGTCCTACGCTGGTTCGCAGGCTCGGGTCCACCAGCCAAAGTTTTGACAGAAACTGTCGCACCCTCGCGACAGTACCCGTGCACTATACAAAAGACCGAGGCGCTTGTCAGCGAAACTTTCCAGAACGTTCGTTCTGTATCGAGGGCGTCCCAAGGCGCGCTCCACCTTCGCCCAGGCTCGTTATCCGGTTTGCAACCAGGCGATGAGCGCCGCCACGGTGAGCGGGCTCACCACCGTGGTGACGACCACCACCGCCGTGACGAAGGTTGGCGCGACGTCGAATTCCAGCGCGATAATCGTGGTGATGACGGCGCTCGGCATGGCCGATTGGACAAGCATGGCCTGCCGGGCTGGCCCCGTCAGCCCCAGCCCGGCGGCCAGCGCGATCCCCACTGCCGGCGCCACCACCAGCGTCAGCACGGCAGCGGTGGCGACCAGGCCCGGGCGCTCGGGCCAGGCACTTCGCTCCAGTTGCGCCCCCAACACCAGCAGCATGGTGGGAATGGCCGCCGACCCGAGCAGTTCGACCGGCCGGCTCAATCCGAGCGGCACGTGCACGCCGGTCCACAACACCAGGCCCGCCGCCACCAATCCCCACATCGCCGGCACCTTCAGCAGGCCCTGTGCCGCGCGGCCGACGCTGCTGCGCCCGCTCGACGCCACCACGATTCCCACCGAGTACATCAGCAAGGCGCTGGTGACGAAGTACACCGCCGCGCGCGCCAGCACCTCGCGACCAAACGCAAACAGCACGACCGACAATCCGTAGTTGCCCGCGTTCGAGAACATCACGACAATCAGAAAGGCCGCCAACTCGGGCCGGCTGAGGCCGAACGGCACCGCCACCAGACGCGCGATGATGCCGAGCGCGGCGACCAGCAGCAGCGTAAACGCGACGATGCCGCCGAGTTCGGCGGCACCGATCCGGCTCGTGACGATCAAGTTGAACACCAAGCACGGCGCCAGCGCGTTGAAGGTGACTCGCGACAGCATGCGCACGTCCACCTGCAGCCGCCTCGCCAGCATGAATCCGACCCCGGCGATCAGAAAGATCGGCAACAGATCGTCGGTGAGAATCGTCAGCAACAGTGTCACGGTGCCCCTGGTCCTCTCCCTGGTTGGGTCTGCGGCAAAGCGGACCCATTCTACCGGTCCTGCGTCGCCTTGGTCGAACACGCCACCAACCTGCCCCGGTCGGGACTGGCGCGAATTCGGTAGAATGGCAGGGTTGGACGATCTGTCCCCACGCTGGCACTTCTCTTTCTCCTGAGGTGGAACCGTGATTCGACGTTCGCTGTGGGCTGCTCTGGCTCTTGCGCTCTGCCTGCCCGTCCTCGCCGCCGCGCAGACCACGGCGCGCCTGACGATTTTGCACACCAACGACACGCACGGCCATCTCCTGCCGTTCAGCTACCCGAGTGTGGCGGCCCAGGGATCGGAAGAGGCCAGATTGAAGGAACGGCGAAACATCGGCGGCATCGCGCGCCGCGCCACGATGGCGGCGCAACTGCGCGCCTCGCTGGCGGCGGGCAAGACCCCGGTGTGGTTGATCGACGCTGGCGATTTTTCGGACGGCACCCCGTTCTCAACCGAATATCACGGCGAGGCCGATATCGAAGCCATGAACGCGGCGGGCTATTCGTTCGGGACCTTCGGTAATCACGAATTGAACATGTCGATGGCCCAGACCAAGAAACTGGTGGGCATGGCCGCATTCCCGATTCTGCTGGCCAACGCGGTGGACCGCACCACGCGCCAGCCGATCGGCCAGCCGTTTCGGGTCGAGAAGATCGGCGCCCTGCGTGTCGGGCTGTTCGGGTTGCTGACGCACGACGCCGCCAACTACCCGGCCGGCAAAGACGGCATCGACGTGCTCGACGAAATCGCGACGGCGCGCGAGGTGGTCAAGACGCTCCGCGCCCAGGCCGACGTCGTCGTCCTCATTTCGCATTGCGGAGACGTCCTCGACAACAAGCTGGCCGCCGAGGTGCCGGGCCTCGACGTCATCATCGGCGGGCACTCGCACTCGCGACTGCCGGTGGGCGAGTTCATCTGGCGTTCCGACGACTTGAAAGCCGACGATGTCAACGGCACCATCGTCGTGCAGGCGTTCCAGTGGGGCGGAGAAGTGGGGCGTCTCGACCTGCTGTTCCGAAAGGCGGCGAATGGCACGTGGTCGGTTGACCGGTATCGCGAACGGCTGATCCCGGTGACCGAGGCGACGGCGGCGGACGCGTCGGTGGCCGCGGTGGTGAGCAAGTTCTGGGAGCCTATCGCCCAACGATTCGGACAGGTGGTCGGCCAGGCGATGGCCGATTTCAGCACGCGCGGCGACGACGAAGCGCCGTACAACCTGGTGGCCGACGCGGTTCGGGACATCACCGGCGCGGAATTCGAATTGGAGAACGCGGGCGGGGTCCGGGCGACGCTCGTGTCGGGCGCGATTACGCAGGCCGACCTGGTGACCATGGATCCGTTCGACAACAAAGTGATCGTGTTCAAAGCCACCGGAAGCCAGATCCGCGCGATGCTCAGCCGACACACGCCGTACGTCTCCGGGCTGCGGTACCGCATGGTCAACGGCGCGCTGACCGACGTGACGATCAACGGCCAGGCTCTCGACGACGACAAGACGTACACGGGCGCGACCAATTCCTATTTCGCCGGCATGGCCTTGAAGGGCGTCGCGCAGGAGAACACCGGGCGCAACCGGCTCGATGTGGTCATCGAATACGTGCGGAAGAAGGGATCGATCGAGCCCGCGTATGACGGCCGGCGCGTGGTGATCGGGTCGCGGCGGTAGCGGGGCGCGTGCCGCGTCGGGGCCGCAGGCGTGTTGGGGCCGCAGGCGTGTTGGGACGCCCTGATCGGCCGCAGGCTTTCCAGAACAGCGACGTCGAGGATATGCTGAGGCGCCCCTTCGCCCGCCCCTCCGTTCGGCACGCCGCTTGGTGAGGATTCATTTTATGGCCCATTCGGATACCACGCATCTCGGCGTCGACAGCAAGCTGATCCACGCCGGCGAGCATCACGACGCATACGGCAGTGCGACGGTGCCCATCTACCAGACGTCGACCTTCGCCTTCGACAACGCCCAGAACGGCGCCGACCGGTTCGCCGGCCACGCGGAGGGCTTCATCTACACGAGGCTCGGCAACCCGACCATCGCCGCCCTCGAACGGCAGATGGCGGAACTGGAAGGCGGCTTCGGCGCGGTGGCCACCAGTTCGGGCATGGGCGCGGTGTCGACGGCCTACCTGGCGCTGCTCGACACGGGCACGCACATGGTGGGGACCGCCGGGGTCTACGGCCCGTCGCGGATGCTGGCCGAGAAGCACCTCGTGCGATTCGGCGTGGAGTCGACGTGGGTGGACTCGACCAATCTCGAGAACATCCGCAAGGCGATGCGGCCCAACACGAAGATGGTGTACGTCGAAAGCCCGTCGAACCCCGGGATGGACGTCACCGATCTGGCCGGGGCCGCAGCCATCGCGCACCAGCATGGCGCCCTGCTCGTGGTGGACAATACGTTCGCCAGCCCGTATCTGCAGAAGCCCATCGAGTTCGGCGCGGACGTGGTGCTGCACTCGGTGACGAAGTTTCTCAATGGCCACGCCGACGTGGTCGGCGGGGTCCTGGTGTCGGCCACCGAGAAACTGCACCGCCAGTTGCGGCCGATGATGATCATCCTCGGATGCAACATGGATCCGCACCAGGCGTACCTGGTGATTCGCGGCATCAAGACGCTGGGCGTGCGCGTCGAGCGGGCGCAGGCCAACGCGATGAAAATCGCACGGTGGCTGGAGTCGCATCCCAAGGTGGAATGGGTTCGCTACGTCGGGCTGCCCTCCCACCCGCAGCACGAACTGGCGACACGCCAGATGAAGGGCTTCGGGGCGATGATCAGCTTCGAAGTCCGCGGGGGGCTCGATGCGGGGCGCACCGTGATGGATTCGGTCAAACTGGCGACGCTGGCCGTCTCGCTCGGCGGCGTCGAGACGCTGATCGAACACCCGGCGCTGATGACGCATGCCAGCGTGCCGCGCGAGCATCGTCTCGAAGCCGGACTCACCGACGGGTTGATCCGGTACTCGGTGGGCATCGAAGACGCCAACGACCTGATCGCCGATCTGGCGCAGGCGCTCGACAACATCAGGGCCTGACGGGGGGCGGCCTGCGGACCACGGCGGTGCCGGCCACGATGTCGTGGAGCGCGCGGTGATCGCCGGAGTAGACCATCGCGCTTCCGGCGACCACAACCAGCGTGGCGAGCGGGGCGAGCGCACCGGCGATCCACATCCCCGACAGGCTGGAGGCCGCTCCCAGCAGCAAGTGGCAGTTCTTCACCAGGTAGCGGGACGCCCGGACGGCTGCAGGGGCCGGCAGCCCGTCGGCGCCAACCACCACGAGGCGCAGGATGCGCTTGCCGAGGGTGGCGTCGGACCACGCTTCGAGCGACATGCCGAGCGCGCCAACCAAGGCGAATCCGGTCACCACACCCGCCAGCGCGCCCAGGACCGGATCGCCGCCGATGGCGTCGCTCCAAACCAGAGCGGCGGCAGGCCGAAGACCCGACAGCCCCCCAGCCGCCGCGCCGAGCCCGGCACACACCACGGCGATGGCGACGTAGTCGATCGCCGCGGCCGCCAGTCGCGGCCAGAAACCCACAACCTCTGGCGGCGGGTGCATTGGCGCCGAGTCTACCATGAGCCCTTCGCCGGGCCTGGCTTAGGCGGCCTCCCGGTTGGCCGCCCCGCGTGCACCCCGCCGCCGGAGGGCGTGCTACCCTACTGAATCAAGCCCGGCGCGGGCCCATCAGGCCTCGCGATCGGCCCATGGCGCGCGTGTCGACGTCGGGAGCACGCGCACGATGACGAACGCCATTACGTCGAAGACGGCCGGAGCGACCGGCGCTGGAGGAGGCTCGGGGTGAAACGCGAGACCCGCATTCAAGTCGCGGTGCTGCTGCTGGTGGTGCTGGTGGCAGGCGTCTGGCCGTCGCTGGCGGGCTACTACACCGACTGGCTCTGGTTTGGCGAAACCGGATACCAGCAGGTGTTTGCCACCAGCCTGGTTACGCGCCTCGGGCTGGGTGCCGTCGTCGCCGTCATCACGTTCCTGCTGCTGTTTGGAAACTTCCGTCTCGCGCTGCGCCACTTCGACGAACCCTATCTGGTGTTGGGCGTGTCTCCTGCCGATGGCACGCCCGTTGTGCTCCAGCGTCGCGGCGTGTCGAGACTGATTGCCGGCGTGTCGGTGGTCGCCGCCGCGCTGGCCGGCATGGTCGGATCGGGTCAGTGGATGACGTGGCTCAATTTCCGGCACGGCGGGCCGTTCGGGGATCGCGACCCGATCTTCGGACAGGACGTTGCCTTTTTCGTGTTCCAGTTGCCGTGGTTCGAGTTTGTCCGCAACCTCCTGCTCGCGGTGACGCTGGTGGCGTTGGTGGGGTCGGTGCTGATCTCACTGCTCCCGGGACGCATGGCCCCGGGCAGCGGCCCGATGGCGCCGTTGCGCGTCGCCCGCCGTCACCTGTCGCTGCTGGCCGCGGCGGTGCTCCTGCTGCTGGGAGCGGGCGCGTATCTCGAGGCGTTCGGACTGGTGCTCTCCAAGAGCGACATCATCGTCGGCGCCACGTATGCCGACGTGACGGCGCGCCTCCCGGCGCTGCGGATCCTCGGCGTGGTGTCGGTGGTGGGATCGCTGATGGCGGCCGCCCACGCCTTTGCCAGACGGTCGTGGCTGCTGCCGGCCGGCTTCGGCCTGTACGCGGTGACGCTCATCGGAGGCGCGGTGTTTGCCACCGGCGTCCAGCGTCTCGTCGTGGTCCCCAACGAACAGGTCAAAGAAACGCCGTACCTGGCGTACAACATCGCGGCCACCCGCAAGGCATTTGCGCTCGACTCGGTGGAGGAACGCCAGGCGTTGGGCGATGCGTTGCTCACCAAGAAGGACATTGCCGCCAACCAGTCCACCATCGGCAACGTACGCCTGTGGGATCGGCAGCCGCTGCTCGATACGTTCGGCCAGATCCAGGAAATCCGGACGTACTATGATTTCGTCTCGATCGATATCGACCGCTACCTCGTCAATGGCCAGTATCGACAGGTGATGCTGTCGGCCCGGGAGTTGAACGTCGAGAATCTGCCGTCGCGTTCGTGGATCGCCGAACACCTCACCTTCACGCACGGCTACGGCCTGACGCTGGGACCGGTCAACGAAGTGACGCCGGAGGGGCTGCCGGTGTTGTTCATCAAGAACATCCCGCCGGAATCGTCCATCAATCTCAACATCAAAGAGCCCGCGATCTATTTTGGCGAGTCGTCGAACGACTACGTGTTTGTCGGCACCAACGCCCGCGAGTTCCACTACCCGCGGGGCGACGAACCGGTCTATCAGAACTACGAGGGCCGCGGGGGCGTGTCGGTGGGATCGTTGGTCCGCAAGACGCTGTTCGCCACGCGCTTCAAGTCGGTCAAGATCCTGCTGAGCGACGATCTCACCGCGAACAGCCGCATCCTGTTCCATCGCAACATCAAGGAGCGGGTTGCGACCATTGCGCCGTTCCTGGCGTTCGACCACGACCCGTACATGGTGATCGCCGACGGGCGGCTGTTCTGGATCCTCGACGGGTACACGACCACCGATCACTACCCGTACGCCACGCGCACCGAGTCCGGCATCAACTACATCCGGAACTCGGTCAAGGCCGTGATTGATGCGTACCACGGCACCACCACGTTCTACCTGGCGGAACCGGCCGACCCGGTGGTCACCACCATCAGCCGGATCTTTCCCGGCCTGCTGCGTCCGCTTCAGGAGATGCCCGCCGAACTGCGGCGCCACATCCGCTACCCCGAGGGCATCTTCGCGATGCAGAGCGCGATGTTCGCGACCTACCACATGACCAACCCGGCGGTCTTCTACAACAAGGAAGACCAGTGGGAGGTTCCGGCGATCGAGTCGACGGGCACGGTGGCCGCGCCGATGGAGCCGTACTACACGATCATGCGATTGCCGGGCGCGCGCGACGCCGAGTTCATCCAGATGCTCGCCTTTACGCCCCGGCGCAAAGACAACCTGGCCGCGTGGATGGTGGCGCGCAGCGACGGCGCGCACTACGGCCGCTTGCTCGTGTTCCAGTTCCCGAAGCAGAAACTGGTGTACGGCCCGCGGACGATCGCCGCCCGCATCAATCAGGACCAGGCCATCTCGCCGCAGATTACATTGTGGAACCAGCAGGGTTCCGAAGTGATCCAGGGCACGCTGCTGGTGATCCCGATTGAAGATGCGCTGATGTACGTGCGTCCGCTTTACCTGCGGTCGGCCGGCGGCAAGATCCCGGAACTCAAGCGCGTCATTGTCGCGTATCAAAACCAGATCGCGATGGAAGACACCCTCGACCTGGCGATCGAGAAGATCTTCCGGCGCGGCGTGGTAATCAAACCACCCGAATCCGACAGTGCCGCCGTGTCTGAGCCCGTGCCCGATGCGGCCTCGGACGCGTCCCCGGATGCGATGGCGGGTCTGGCCCAGCAGCACTACGACCGTGCGCTGCAGGCCCAGCGCGAGGGAAACTGGGCCGTGTACGGCGAAGAAATCAAACAGGTGGGCGCGCTGCTGGCGCAGATGGCGAAGAAGGCCCAGCCGGCGACGCCGCCCGTCACGGCCAAGCCGCCGAAGCGGTAACTGGGTCGTCGGCCTTCGCGGCCCAACGGCAGACGGCGCAGGCCCGTGCCACCACAAGGCACCCGACCGCAGACTGACAGTACTGACCTACAACACCCACGCGTAGCCGAGCTTGACGAAGAACGACCGGTTCAGGCGGAGCAGATCGGCCGTCTCGCTCGCCAGCGCGTTGTCGGAGTATCCGGCAAACAGCACAGTCTGCGGGTTGAGCTTGTACGAGAAGAGATACTGCGAAAACAGGTGGCGGCTGCGGCCCTCGACTGGAAAGGTGTAGAGCAGCCGATCGCGGGTGATGTCCGTGTACTGGAGAATGGCCCGGACGAACGTGCGCACATTCAAGTGGTAGAGCATCCTGAATTGCGAAAGATTCGCCCGATACAGCCGGCCGCGCTCAACCGAGAGCTGGTCCAGGTTGTAACTGAGGCGCAGGCTGATCCGAGACGACGGGTTGACATCGATCTGCGGCCCGAACTGAAGGGCCTGCGTGGCCGTTCGGCCGTTCGCGAAATCGACGCCTCCGCCCCACCGGCCCATCACCTGCATGTTGACCCCGCCAACCGGCTTGATGCCCGCCGCAAAGTTGGGCCGCGGATACTCGTATCGCGCGCCACGATAGACGACGATGTCGCGCGCCAGGTTGAATTGGAGCGAGGTCTGATAGGGGCCGATGTAGTTGAAGAAGCCCGCCACGGTCTGGTCGGTGAGCGTCCAGGCCGAATCCATCGAGCGCCATGCCCGCGCGCCGACGTCGATGGTGTTGAACCACGACCCGACGTCGCGCTGGAACCGCCGCTGGACCAGGCCGAACACGTTGCGATAGTCCACCCGCGGCACGTAACCGGTATCGCTCCGGAAACCGGCGCTGTAGGCCTCGTAGTCTCCGTAGGCCGACCACGTCCGGCCGGCGTGCTGGTAGTCGACAAAGGTACCGCCCCCGCCTGTGCCCGACGCACGCTGTCCGTAGTCGGCCACGATCGACTCGGGATACGCGGTGTCGCTCCGCACGTACTGCACCCGCAGGAAATCAGACTGGGTGATGCGCCAGAAGCCGTCGACCCCGACCTGTCGGTTGTGGTACCCGGCGCCCTCACGTCCCGCATAAATCGCGCCGATGGTCGATCCCTCGCCGACGTCGCGCCGGTACCGTCCGACGACGGTGGTCACGGCCTGGTCGATCGACGCGTAGTCGGACCCCTGGTTCGACGGGATGACGAGGTTGTTGAGGCGGTCGTTGGTCACGAATACGCCGAACGCATCGGCGCCCTGCTTGCCGGTGAGCTTGGCGCCGAAGTACGGATTGCTCACCGTGCGCGTGAACACGGACTGGATGGGCGTGGTAAAAAAGTCGAGGCCCTCGAGGAAGAACGGGCGTTTCTCCGGATAGAACAACGCAAACCGGCGGTTGACGTCGAGCTGCGCGACATCGGCTTCCACCTGGGAGAAGTCGGGATTGACCGTCCCGTTGAGGGTCATGTTGGGCGTGATGCTCCAGCGGGCTGTCACGCCTGCCTCGGCATTGACACGGCCGGCCGCAAGCCCGGCGTTGGGCGACGACGCCAACGTGTCGGTCCGGCCGAACGTCGCGGTAGGATCCAGTTCGAGGTTGCGTCCCTGCGCAAGCCCCTCGAGCCCGGCGATTTTGTTTTCCTGACACAGGATGCATCCCTTGTTTCGATCGCGAAACGTCGAACTGATGCGATGGCGCACGTTGCGCGGCCACGAGCGAAACGCCTCGAAGCCCCAGGTCTGCGGGCCAGCTCCAGGCGGGAAACGCAGTTGCTTGAGCGGCAGCGCGATCTCGATGACGTAGCCGTCGGGGGTGATTCGGCCGACCGACGCCCACATCATGTCCCAGGAAAAATCCTCGATGCCGTCCTGCTCGCTGAAGACCGCGTCGGCCTGCACGCCGAGCGGATTGACGCGGAACTGAAAGGCGCGGCGCTCGTCGTTGAACGTGTCGATCATCACGCCGACGTGGTCGTCGAGAATCAGGGTATCGGTGTCGTCGCGATCCATCAGATGGGCACGGATCCGCGCGGGGTCTGAATCGAACGCGCGAAACGCGATAAAGAGATTCGTGCGGTCGAAGGTGACCAGGCATTCGGTCTTCACCGGTGGTGCGACTCCATCGCCCGGCAGCCACTCGTACGACAGGGGGATGACCGTCGCGCTCGCCCACGCCGCCTCGTCGAGGACGCCGTCGACCTTGATGTCGGAGGCCGCCCGCGTAATCGCGTAGGTGGCGGTGGGCGGAACGGGGCTGGCGCTTGGTCGCGCGGCCGGCTGCTGCGCCGACGCGGTGGCGAGACCGACGTGCACGACCAGACAGAGAACGGCACATCGACGGATCCGACCGAACATCACACCTCCCCTTGACGACCTAGTACGTCGAGTCGCAACGACGGCTGCGTATCGCGAGCGCCCGCGACGTCCGCGGTGGCTCCATCAGCAGGAACTCATGAGAGTACACACGTATTGCCGTATTTGTGCCTCGAAGGACTTAGACGGAGACATGGGCACGTTGGTTCGCGGGCATCACGGCCGGAAGGCGTCGGCCGGAGCCGGTTGCCGGCGGTCGGGAACCCGTCCCGCGACGAACGTGTCGCAACCGCGGTTGCGCCAGGACGCCAACCCCGGTACCATAGTCGAGGCTTCGGGGCGTAGCGAAGCCTGGTATCGCACCTGGTTTGGGACCAGGGGATCGCTGGTTCGAATCCAGTCGCCCCGACCAACTCTTCAATCCGGGCGACCCTGAGCGTGCCGTCCTTCGGCAAGGCTCGGGACGACCCTCAGCTTGTGGTCCATCGACAAGGCTCCGGACGACCCTGCGCGTGCCTAAGGGGCGAAGGGTCGAAGGGTCGCCCCGACCATCATCCAGCAACCAGCCCGCGACGAACATGCAGCGGACGCCGGGACCCGCTCCGGCAGGCGAGCGCCTCGCGCGTATTCGCGTATGCGACCGTCGCGCACGTGGTGTCCACCTTGGACGTCTACAGCGAACGATGCTGCGCCCGAATGCGTTGTGTCTCGCGCGGGCTGACCTTCGCCTTCTTCGCATGCGAAGGCCACGACTTCACCGCCGCGTTGACCTCCTGCAAGACCCGCGGCGCGGTTCCAATTGCGAAGCGATCGGCGACGGCCAGCAAATCGTCGCGGACGATGTCGGTGAACTTCCCGTTGACGGACACGAGGTGCTGATGCGTCCACTCCCCTCGCGAATTGTACGCGTCGATCACATCGTAGGCAGGCGCCAATTCCCAGGCGCTCCCCTCGCGCAGAAGAAACGAGGTGTTCTTGGTATGGTCGTCGCAGTTGGCAGCCATGACGTTGAATGCGACGGCGCCAACCCGCTGCCCCCAGATGCGAACCTCGATCGCCTCGACGGGCTTGTACACCGACGCCTCCTACCTTCGTTTCTTCGAGGCGCGTTGGCGCGTGGGCGTGCGCGTGAGAGCCTGCAACGGACTGATGGAGACCTGCGGAGCGAGCGCATCGAGCCAGTCTTCGCGGCCCAGGGCCCTCAGTACCTTCAGGAGCGAGCGCGTCGTCGCGCCCTTTCCGGACTCGAGGTTCTTGACGGCGTTGAGGGCCACGCCGGCTTGCGCGGCGAGCTGCTGCTGGTCGACGTTCTGGCGGAGCCTGAGGGCTCGAAGCTGCTGACCCAGCAGTGCCGCCAATCGGGCCGGTGTTTTCGAAATCATGCAATAGACCTATTACAGTCTATACAATGCATATTCCGACTTCAATAGACCATTATTAGTCCAATACGTAGCGACGTTTCTGGCGGTCAGATCTCCCCCCAGGAACGCGCCCTGCTCGCCGGGGGCGACGGAGGCGTCGAGTCAGTCAAGCCAGGCGCGATGATCGGAGACTCCGACGTGCGACTCACCGGTGAGGCCACCGAGGCAGCCTGGAGGTGGGCTTCCCCGCCCGGGCCGATGCGTCGGTCTGTGACCGGAGGGGTCGGCATCATCAGACGGAACATCGACTTCAGGTCGGTCGAGACTTTCGCGAGTTTCACCGACACAGTGGCCGGATCCGCCTTACGACGGCTGGTCGAGCGCGTGGCGAAGCGTGGCGGCCAGAGCCTTTCTGCTGCTCGGTTTTTGAATGAAGTGCACGTGCTGATCGAGCACACCGCGGTGAACGATGACGTCGGCGGTGTACCCCGACGTAAAGATGCGCTTCATCCGCGGGAAGACGGCGTTGAGCCGCCGGGCCAGCTCCATGCCGTCCATCTCTGGCATCACCACGTCGGTCAGCAACACGTCGACGGTGCCAGCCTGGCCTCCGGCCACTCGCAGCGCCTCGCTCGGCGTGGTCGCCGACACCACGCGATAGCCGAGCGACTCGAGGTTTCTGACGTTCAGCCTGAGCAGCGCCGGTTCGTCCTCGACCACCAGCACGGTTTCGCCTCGGCCGTTGGGCGCGCCCGATCCGTCGGCCTCCGCAAGGTGATCGGCCTGGCCCGCATGCCGGGGCAGGTACATGGTAAACGTGGTGCCGTGGCCCGCTTCGCTGTGGACGTCGATGAACCCGCGGTTCTGCTTGACGATGCCATAGACGGTCGACAGGCCCAGTCCCGTACCGGCCCCGACGGCCTTCGTGGTAAAAAACGGTTCGAACACGTGTTGGATGGTGTCTGCCGTCATGCCGCAGCCGGTGTCGCTCACGATGAGGCGCACGTACTCGCCTGGCGACAGGCCCGGCCGACTCTCGGCATAGAGCGCGTCAATCGCCGTCTGATCGGTCTCGATGACAACCCGACCGACGCCGTCGATCGCGTCGCGGGCGTTGACGCACAGATTGGCGAGCACCTGATCAATCTGCCCGGGATCCATCATCACCGGCGGCAGATCCGCAGCGGGCCGCCAGCTGAGGTCGATGTCCTCGCCGATCAACCGCCGCAACATCTTGAGCATGCCCTCAACGGTGGCATTCAGGTCGAGCACCCTGGGCGCCACCGTCTGTTTTCGCGCGAACGCCAGCAGCTGGCGGGTCAGGTTGGCGGACCGTTGCGCGGCGTCCCGGATATCCACCAGGTCGGCGTGGAGTTCTGAACCGGGCTCGACGCTCGCGATGGCGAGATCGGCACGCCCGAGAATGACGGCGAGCATGTTGTTGAAATCGTGGGCCACGCCGCCGGCGAGTCGGCCGACCGATTCCATCTTCTGGATTTGCTGCAACTGTCCGCGGAGCCGTTCTCGCTCTTCCTCGGCCCGCCGTTGCTCGGTGACATCCCTCACCACTGACACCACGTGCGGCACCTGCCCGATCGGCACCACGTTCTCGGACACCGAGCAGGTGATGACGTCGCCGTTCTTGCGGCGGCCTTTCAGCTCCAGGTCCCGGACGTGGCCCACCTCATTCAAATCCGCGAAGGCCCGGTCGCGGACGCCGGAGTCGATATAGATGTTCAAGTCGAGCGACGTCCGGCCGATCACTTCGTCTCTGGCGAATCCGAACAACTTCTCGAACTCCGCGTTGCATTCGCGAATGACGCCGTCGTCGAGCCGCACGACGCAACAGGCGTCCAACCCCGTCATGAACGCGCTCCGGAATCGCTCATCGCGGTCGCGAACCACGGTCTCGGCGTCCCGCCGCTGGGAGATATCCCTGACGACATGAATCGTGCCGACGCACCGCTCGGCGCCATCGAAACGCGGAAAGGCGCGGATTTCGAGATGCCGATTCAGATGCGGTTCGAACAACTCGTAGACGCCCGGCTGGCGCGACTCGAGGCAGCGGCAGCTCGGACAGGCTTGGGGCGGGGCATCGGCGCCGTGATACTGGCGAAAGCACTTGATGGCGGCTCCGGCCTCGGCCGGCCCCAAACCGAGCATCGCGCGCGCCGCCGCGTTGGCGCGGACGATGTTGAAGTGCTCGTCGTGGATGGTGACCGCATCGCTCAGGCTATCGAAGACCCCTTCCCATTCGTCGCCGATATGCGATGCGAACGGCGCGACCGCCGACGGGCCGAACCCGTGCAGCGTTGCGGGCCGAACCGCGACGGCGGAGGTGGCTGGGTGCGGATCGTCCATGTTCATCGCGACGCCTGTTATGTGGCAGACCCGTCGCGCCCGGCCAACAGAGGACATTTCATCCCTCTTGTAATCGGCCGGACGACGACGGACACCATTTTTCAGGCGCGCCGGATGTCGCAGATTTGATACACGCGCCCCGCTTCGGTCGACGCCGAGGCGCCCCGGCGCGTGCCCGCCGTGTGCGAAGCCCGCCGCTACAGCTTGGGCGGGACGCGCTTGCGGGTCGCCTGTTCAAAGGCGAACGCGATCGCGATCAGTTTCGGCTCGCTGCAGGCCATCCCGGTAAAACTCACGCCGAAGGGTGATGGCTTGGCGTCGAAGCCGGCCGGAAAAGCAGGCCCTGGCGCGCCGATGCCAGGCCCACCGGTCAACGCCGCGGGCGAGACGGGCGCCGGCGCCGTCCCTCCCGACGCTGGAGGTGTTCCCGGAGCCGCGGCCGCGCCGCCGCGCCCACCGCCGCCTGGCGGCGCATTCGCCACGACACCAAACGGCACGATCACGGTTGGATACCCGGGCTTGGCCCCGATGGCCGCGCCGTTCGAACCGGGGAAGAGCAGCGCGTCCAGCGTGTATTGTTTCATCACCGCGTCGATGCCCTCGGTCGCGCTCAGCTTGAGATCCCTGGCGCGATCGGCGTCGTAGCGCGCACGATCGGCGCGCACATCCATCTCGTCGGAAATGTCGAGCAGCGCCTGCCCGTACTTGATGGCTCCCGCCCGCTGGTGCGCGACGTTCCACATGCGCAACTCCGTGAGCGATTTTACCGGCGCCGCGGCCCCGAGCGACTGCAGCCAGGCGTTGAAGTCGCGCTTCATGCCGTACTTGAAGACGATCGAACAGTCGGCGTCTTTGCCCTTCGCGTTGTCGAGACCACCGCAGGTGGACCACAGCAGGATATTGCTGGCCGCGTCCTTGGCCACCACGCTTGGGATGTCGGCCGGGTCGATGATGATGGCGCCCTGCTGCTTGAGCACCTCGATCGCCTCGGCCATCACCTTCGACTGTTCGGCGCCAAGGCCTCCGCGAGGCTGGGTCGCGCCCGGCACCACCACACGTTCGTAATAGGACGCCCGCGGAATGCCGATGCGAGCGCCCTTGAGACCATCCGCCTTGAGAAACGTCGTGTAGTCGCGGCTTGGCGGCGGCGTGCACGTCTTGGTCGCGGCGTCATTGGTATCGGGGCCTGCGCTCTCCATCGCACCCAGCATAATCGCCGCATCCGTGACGGTGCGCGCCATCGGCCCCGGCGAATCCTGATCGGCGGTAATCGGAATGACGCCGTACCGGCTGATCCGTCCGACGGTCGGCTTGATGCCGACCAGCATGTTCGCGTTCGCCGGGCTGAGGATCGATCCCGAGGTCTCGGTGCCGACATTGGCCGCCCAGAAACTCGCCGCGGTCCCGATGCCCGAACTCGATCCGCCGGTCCCGAGCACGGGCCGGCCATCGCCAGTCGCCTCGCGCGGATCCCGCCGCGGATCGTACGGATTCATGCCGTAGCCGCCCACCGCGCTGTAGTTGCCCGGCATGCCGGTGGCCACCCAGTTCGCCAATTCGGTCATCACGGTCTTGGCGATGATGATCGCGCCGGCATCGCGGAGATTCTTGGTCAGCGTGGCTTCGTAGGGCGGGATCAAGCCGTCGAAGGCGAGCGCGCCGCCCGTGGTGGGCATGTCGGTGGTGTGGATGTTGTCCTTGAGGGCGACCGGAATGCCGTGCAGCGGCCCCCGCACCTTGCCCTGTGCCCGCTCGCGGTCGCGCGCCTCGGCTTCTTCCAGCGCGTGCGCATTGACGGTCATCACCGCGTTCAGCCGCTTGTCGTAGGTGGCAATGCGCAGCAGACACTGCTGCACCAGGTCGCGAGAGGTGACGCGGCCCTGTTCCATCGCGGCGCGCATCTCGGGAATCGTCGCTTCGACGATGGTGAACGGCGGCAGTTTCGCCGGCGCCGACGCCGGAGCCTTCTTCGCCTGCGCCGACACGAACACGGCCGTCGCCAGAACAGCCGCCACGACGATGATGGGTCTCTTCATGGGGCGCATTGTATCGCCACCGCCGGACAAACCCCAAGCCCTCGCACTCACGCGAGGCGCGACGCCCGCCTACTTGCCCGGCGGGGCCTTGACGCTCAGGTCGATGGATGAGATGTCACTTGACGCATCGGTTTGCGGCGGGGCCGTGGCGTCGACGCCCTGCTTGGCCAACTGCGCCTGGACCTTGGCTTTCGGCACGGCCAGCGACAGCGCGCCGGCCTTGGTGGCCGGGGTGTCGGCCGAGTCGACTGATGCCAGCCAGTCGACCGCCGTCGTCGGAGGCTACCGCCGCGAACCGCCGAAGATCCCGCCCAGCACGCCACGGATAATCTGACGGCCGACCTGGCTGCCCACCGTGCGTGCGGCCTGTTTCGCCATCGCCTCGACCATGCCCTGGCGGCGAGTGGTCCCCCACAGCAAATCGCTGATCATGCCTCCGCCAGCGGCTGGCTGGGGGCCGGTCGGCGCGGGAACTGGCGCTGATCCGGCCCCCGGGGGTGTCGTGGGTGGCGCAACCGATGGGCCCACCTGCGGCACAGCCGCCACCGGCGAGGCGTTTCGGCGGCTGAGAATTTCGTACGCCGACTCGCGATTGACAGGCGCGTCGTACTTCGCGCCAATCGGACTCCGCGCGCGCACCGCCGCTCGCTCGTCCAGCGTGATCGCGCCCATCCGGCACCGCGGCGGGGCCATCAGCGTTCGCTCTACCGGCATCGGGACGCCGTTCTCCTGCAGCGTGGAGACGAGCGCTTCGCCGACGGCGAGTTGGGAAATGACGGTCGCCACGTCGAGCTTCGGATTGGCGACGAAGGTCTCGGCGGCCGTGCGCACCGCTTTCTGATCGCGTGGCGTAAAGGCCCGCAAGGCGTGCTGGATACGGTTCCCCATCTGGCCGAGTATTTCGCCGGGCACGTCGTCGGGGAACTGCGAACAGAAGTACACGCCGACGCCCTTCGACCGAATCAGCCGCACCACTTGTTCGACCCGCTGGAGCAGCGAGGCCGGCGCGTCGTTGAACAGCAGGTGCGCTTCGTCGAAGAAGAGCGCGAGCTTCGGCTGGTCCAGGTCCCCCACCTCGGGCAGCTTCTCGAACAGCTCCGACAGCAGCCACAACAGGAAGCTCGAATACAGGCGCGGCTTCAGGATCAGCTGATCGGCGGCCAGGATGCTGACGATGCCGCGGCCGGTGAGGTCGGTGCGCATCAGATCGAGCAGGTCGAGGGCCGGTTCGCCGAAGAACGCCTCCCCGCCCTCCCGCTCGATCGACAGCAGTGCGCGTTGAATGGCTGCCACCGACTGCGTGCTGACCAGGCCGTACTGCGCCGAAATCTCTTTCCGGTTGTCCGAGAGAAACCCGAGGAGGGCGCGCAGATCGTCGAGATCGAGCAGCAGGAGCCCCTGATCGTCGGCGAGTTTGAAGGCGATTTCGAGCATGCCCTCCTGGGTGTCGTTGATTTCGAGCATCCGGGCCAGCAGGGTCGGGCCGATCTCGCTGACCGTGGTGCGCACCGGATGGCCCGATTTGCCGTAGAGATCCCAGAACACCACCGGGCTGGCTTCGGGCGCGTAGCCATCAATGCCGATCTTCTTGACGCGATCCTGCACCTTGTCGTTCGCCACGCCGGCGGTCGCCAACCCGGCGACGTCGCCCTTGACGTCGGCGACAAACGAGGGCACGCCCATGCGCGAGAACCCTTCCGCCAGCACGAGCAGCGAAATGGTCTTGCCGGTGCCCGTTGCGCCGGCAATCAGCCCGTGGCGGTTTCCGTATTTGGCGAGCAGGTGGACGGGTTGCTCGCCCTTGCCAATCAGAATCTGGTTCACGCGCGGCCTCCTGGCTGACGATCCTACTCGGACTTGACGCGGGCCGCTAACGGCGTTGGGTGGGCCACGTGGCCCTGCGCCCCCCGAGGCCGTTCCGCGCTGGCGCGTCTCGCGCCGAATCGTCCTGCCATGGTCCCTGGACATCGCTCGGGCGTGCACCGCGGGACGCGTGTCGATGTCGCCGCGGCACGGGATGTTGTTCCGGGTTGACAATGTAGCTACATGTGGCTACATTGTCCGCGTGAAGACGGTGGGCATCCGGGAACTCAAGAACCGCCTCAGCGAATACGTGCGCGAAGTGCGCCTGGGCGAACGGGTGCTGGTCAGCGACCGCGGCACCATCGTCGCGGAGTTGCGCGAGGCGGACGGGGAGCCGGGCCAGGGCGTCCCGTCCGGCCTGGCCGTGCTCGCCAAGGAGGGCCAGGTGACACTGGCGTCGGCCGAGGGGCCCTCCACATATCCGAAGCTCCCGCCCACCGGGTCGGACCACGCCGCGCGCCGCGCTCGCCATGCCGATCGGGGCGGCCGATGAGGCTCTACGTCGAGTCGAGCGCCGTGTTGGCGTGGCTGCTGGGCGAGGCTGGAGCCGATCCGATACGGGCGCTGCTCCAACAGGCCGAACTGGTGGTCACCTCCGATCTGACGCTGGTCGAGTGCGACCGCGCCCTGCAGCGCGAGCAGCGCGCCGCGCGTTTGTCGGAGGCGGATGCGGCCGACCGCCGCGCGCACCTCAACGAGGCGGCTGCAGCGTGGCACGTACTGCGCGTCCACCCGGCGGGCGTCGAGCGGGCCCGGCGGGATTTCCCCAGCGAACCGCTCGACACGATCTCGGCGCTCCATCTCGCCAGCGCGCTGGTGGCGCGCTCGGCCATCCCGGGCCTCGCCATTCTTGCGCTGGACCACGATGTCCGACGCAATGCCGTGGCGTTGGGCTTCCGGGTCGTCCCGGCGACAGAACCGTCGATTATCTCCAAGAAGGCTGCGCTCGGCGTCCGCCAGCCCGCGCGCCAGACATCCGGCGGAGGAGGCACGGCATGACCCCAGGCAAGCGGGACCGTCACAAGGTCTACATCGTCGATACGAGCGTGCTCGTGTCGGCGCCAGATGCGCTCCAGAACCTGACCGATGACAATACGGTCGTGCTCCCCTTCCCGGTCCTTCAGGAACTGGACCGGCGCCGGACCAGCGCGAACGGCGTCGGGTACACCGCGCGCCAGACGATTCGGTACCTCGACCAGCTCCAGATGCAGGCCTCGCGTGACGAACTCGAGAACGGCATCCCCGTCAACGGCGGCAAGCTCCGCTTTCACGGGGGCGAACTCGACATGGCCCGCGCCTGGCCCGGCTTCAGTTCGACCTACGCCGACGATGCGATCATCCTGCTGGCCAGCAGCTACCAGGAGGCGCATCGCAACGAACCGGTGGTGTTGGTGACCCGCGACGCGGCCATGCGCTGCAAGGCGCGGGCTCGCGGCGTGAGCGCCGAAGACTACTACAGCGATCGCCCGGTGACCTCGCCCGACAAGTTCTACTCGGGCCGGATGCGAATCGAGATCCCGCCCGAGCAGGCGGGCCTGCTCTCGACGCTGCATCACGAACAGCGGCTCTCACTGGACGCGGTGGCCGGTTATACCGACGTCTCGCAGATGTTCGCGAACCAGTGTTGCGAGCTGCACGTGCGCGGCAACGGGAAAAGCGCGTGGGGCATCTACAAGCAGCATGACGGCGTCGGGTACCTCCGCCGCGTCAACACCAAAGTGGGCGAGCGCTTCGGCCCGTGCAATCCGGAGCAGGCGTGCGCCCGCGACCTGATTCTCGACGATCAGTCGCTGATCGTCTCGCTGGTGGGCATCGCCGGCACCGGCAAGACGCTCATCGCGCTGCTCTGCGCCTACGAACTCTACAAGGCCAGCAAGGTGTCGAAAATCGAGGTCTACCGCGTCAACGCCGAGGCGGGACGCCAACTGGGTTTCCTCCCCGGCGATCTGGGCGACAAGATGGCCCCGTGGGCCAAGCCGATCATCGACAATCTCGACTTCATCATGCGCCGCCTCAATGGCGGGACACGGTGGACCAATCAACTCGCCGAACACCAGGCGGACAAGACGCACCCGCCAGTCCCGGCCGGGCCGACGGTGGACGAGTTGCTGGCCAACCACGTCCTCGAAATCTCCCCGATCAACTACCTGCGCGGTCGGTCGATTCACGACGCGGTGATCATCGTCGATGATGGGCAGAACCTGACGCAGGAGGATATGAAGCTGGTCCTGACGCGGGCCGGCGAGGGCGCCCGCGTGATTCTCACCGGGGACCCCGACCAGATCGACCGCGCCGAGGTCGATTCGCTGTCCAATGGCCTGGTCCAGGTGGTCGAGCGGTTCAAAGGCGAGTCGTGTTTCGCGCACCTCACGATGAAAGACGTCGTGCGGTCGAAGATCGCCGAGCTGGCGGCCAAACTGCTCTGAGCGTGCGCCGGGTATCGGGACCCGGCCTCCCCACGCCTGCGTGGACGGGTGCCGGCGAGGCGCGGTTTCCGGATGGTCGGCGTCTGGCGTCTCTCTTTTCGCCCGCGCACCGGCGCCCAGCCGCGCTGGCGAGTGCTTGCCGCACAGGCCTGAGCGGACGTACGCTGAACGGCGGGGCCGCTCCATGGCCCCGCGTCACGAGGTGTTTCGCATGGCTCGACTCGTTGAATGCGTCCCCAACTTCTCCGAAGGCCGCGACCGCGCCGTCATCGACGCGATTGCGCAGGCGATCTCCGGCGTGAGCGGCGTCAAACTCCTCGACGTCGATCCGGGCGCCGACACCAATCGCACGGTCTATACCTTTGTTGGTCCGCCCGACCTGGCGGGAGAGGCCGCCTTTCGAGCCGCCCGGCGAGCGGCCGATCTAATCGACATGACGACGCACCGCGGCGCGCATCCGCGGATGGGCGCGCTGGATGTGTGCCCGTTCGTTCCGGTGGCCGACATCACCATGGCGGAGTGCGCGGAACTGGCGAGGACGGTGGGGCGGCGCATCGGCAACGAACTCGGCATTCCCGTCTACTTCTACGAGCACGCGGCGAGCCGAGACGAGCGAAGAAGCCTGGCCGTGGTCCGGGCCGGCGAGTACGAAGGCCTGGCTCGCAAGCTCGAGGATCCGAATTGGGTGCCCGACGCCGGGCCGCACGCCTTCAACGCCCGTTCGGGTGCCACCGTGGTGGGCGCACGCGAGTTCCTGCTCGCCTTCAACGTCAATCTCAATACGGTCGATCGCCGTCTCGCCAACGACATCGCCCTCACCATCCGCGAAGGCGGCCGAGCCAGACGCGACGCGAACGGCGACATCATCCGCGACGGCGCGGGCGAGTCGATCAAGGTGCCCGGCCGCCTCAAGGCGGTTCGCGCGATCGGCTGGTACATCGATCAATACCGGCAGGCTCAGGTCTCGATCAATCTGCTCGACTACACGACGACGCCTCTCCACGTGGTGTTCGAAACGGTCCGGGAAGAAGCCGACGCACGCGGCCTGATCGTGACCGGATCGGAGTTGGTGGGCGTGACGCCGCTGGCGCCGCTCGTCGAGGCGGGCCGTTATTTTCTGCGCAGGCAAGGAAAGTCGGCGGGGGTGCCCGAGCGGGAGCTCGTCGAGATCGCGATCACCTCGCTCGGCCTCAATCAGGTCGCCGCGTTCGACCCCGACAAGAAGATCATCGAGTATCACTTCAAGCCGGCCCAGCCGCTCATGTCGCTGCCCACCCTCCGGTTCGTCGACGAGGTGTCGACCGAATCGCCCGCGCCGGGCGGAGGATCGGTGGCCGCGCTGATGGGCAGCCTGGCCGCCGCGCTGGCGACGATGGTGGCGAACCTGACGGTCGGCAAGAAAGGTTACGAGGCGGCGTGGGAGCAACTGGCCGCGATGGCCGAAGCGGGGCAGCGCGTCAAGGCCACGCTGGCGCGCGCGGTTGACGACGATACGGCGGCCTTCAATCTGGTGATGGATGCGATGCGCCTCCCCAAGAGCACGCCCGAGCAGATCGCGCACCGGGCCTCGGCGATCGAAACCGCCAACAAGCACGCCGCCGACGTGCCGTTGCGAACGGCCAGAGCCTGTCTGGATGCGTTGCAGCTCGCGCAACAGGCCGCGCAATCGGGCAACACCAACTCGGCGTCGGACGCCGGCGTCGCGGCGCTGGCGGCGCAGGCCGGGCTGGAGGGGGCCGCGCTCAACGTCCTCATCAACCTCGGGGCGATCGCCGACCGCGCGTTCGCAGGCGCCTGCACCACCGAGGTCGACCGACTCGTGGCCGACGGACGGAGCCTGCGCGATGCCGTGCTGGCGCAGGTCACCTCGCGCTTCGCCGTCCCCGCGACGAGTTAGTCCAGCAACACCGACGAATCGCGGGCGGCGTGGTCTGCCACGAACCCCCGCTTGTCGGGCCCGACCTTGAGCCGTGGCGGCTCGGAATCGATCAGGTACCCGAACTCGGCCTGAAACCGCTCCAGCGACACGCCGCAGGTAGCTGCCAGCTTCGCCGTCTCGTGCGCATCCTCGAAGTCTTCCCGCTTCAGGCGGAGCATGTAACTTCGCGCGATGGCGTATTTCTCGGAGTAGACGTCGGCCAGCCTGATTCTCGCCTTGCCCGTGTTCGGATCGAGCAGTTCGTGAAACGGGATGGGGACGAATTTGCCGTCCTGGATCGACACCATCGCCGCGTTGCCGCCCGACAGGATGTACTTCGCAGCCGAATACCCGAGGTCCCGGGTGTACTCGATATCAAGAGGAATCGGGCCGGCGCACCGGAGCTCGTACCCGATGTTCTTCTCGACGATGGTGGTCTTGAGGCCAAACCCGAGCAGCCGTTTCTGCACCTGCTGCTTGAGAATCTCCCCGATATTGATTTCGGCGATCCGGACGTTGCCGTGCGCATCGCGCTCGACGTCGTCGAGGGCAGACAGATCGGCCGGGTCCAGATCCAGCACGAGGCCTTCGGCAATCACCGCGACGCCGTCGCGGCGACCGTAGCTCTGGCGCTTGATGATGGCGCCGGCCAGCGTGTCGACGACCGTCTTCAGCTTGATGGGCGGGCGACCGCCGAACTCCTCGGGAATCAGCGTCAGGGTGGCCCCAACCGCCTTGCCGATGCCCAGGGCCAGGTGGCCGGCCTTGCGGCCCATGGCAATGACGAAGTACCACCGCGACGTGGTGAGCGCATCCACCATCAGGTTCTTGACGATCTCGACGCCGTGGTGGCGGGCGGTCTGGAACCCGAACGTATCGATGTGCGCCGGCAGGTCGAGGTCGTTGTCGATGGTCTTGGGCACGTGCACCACGCGCAGGCGGCCACCGCTTTTCTCCTCGAGCTTCATCGCGGAAAAGGCCGTGTCGTCGCCGCCGATCGTAATCAGCATCGACACGTTGAGCCGCAGCAGCGACAGAATCGTGTTCTCGAGGTGCGCCGGGTTCTTGGTCGGGTTGGCGCGAGCGATGCCGATGTGCGATCCGCCGACGAAGTGAATGCGGCTCACCTCGTCGATGGTGAGTTCCTGCACGTGGTCGATGTCTCCGTGCATGAGATATTCGAAGCCGTCGCGAACGCCGACCACCTCCACCCCTTCGAGTGTCGCGCGGATCGTGGCCGCGCTGATCACGCTGTTGATGCCGGGTGCCGGGCCGCCGCCGACGAGGATAGCGAGTTTTTCTGGATGATGCACGTCAGACCCTCCGCAACAGAACAAGTGCGCAGCCCTATCATAGCCGGGCCCGCCTCCGGTTGTCCCTGCGGCTGTCTGCGGGGGTGGCAGCGGCGCGTCAACCGGCCGGGCGAGGCGCGCGCCTCGCCCCGGTGTGCTGCACGCCGAGGAGGGCCGTGGTATTGTTGAGGTACGCTTCCCCGTTGACCCCACGCGCATTCACAGACATCGGCCACCATGAACGTTGAGACCATCGACACGCTGGATGACGAGCGCGTCGCCGACTACCGCAATGTCCCCGACCCGGTGCTGCTCAAGCAGCGGGGCCTGTTCGTGGCCGAAGGCCGGATCGTGGTCCGGCACCTGTTGGCGGGGCACCACTATGCCGTGCGGTCGGTGCTGGTGTCGCCTCCTGCGCTCGAGAGTCTTCGAGACCTCGCCGATCTGCGTCCCGGCATCCCGCTCTACGTGGCGCCGGCCGACGTGTTGTCCGGCATCGTGGGATTCAACATGCACCGCGGGTGCCTGGCCATCTGCCAGCGGCCTGCCGGAGCCACGGTCGCCGCCACGCTGGCGCAGGCGGCCTCGGCCCGCCTGATTGTGGTGGCCGAGCACATCGGCAACGCCGACAACATGGGCGGACTGTTCCGCAGCGCGATGGCCTTTGGCGCCGGCGCGGTGCTGCTGAGCCCTGACTGCTGCGATCCGCTGTACCGAAAGGCGGTTCGGGTCAGCATCGGGGGCACGGTACGTGTCCCGTCGGCGGTGATCGAGGACTGGCCCAACGGACTCCTGACATTGAAGCAAGCGGGCTATACGCTGGTCGGGCTGACTCCGGACGCGCGCGCGAAGGAATTGGGCGAGTGGGCGTTTCAGGAACGGCGCCCGGCGCGCATCGCCCTGGTGGTGGGACACGAGGGCTCCGGCCTGAGCGATCCGGCGCTGACGATGATCGATTCCCGGGTCCGGATTGAGATGGTGGCGGGGGTAGATTCGCTCAACGTGGCCACCGCGGCCGGCATCGCGATGTACGCCTGCTCGGGGCTCTGGCGCCCCGCCTGATCTCAGGCGAAACGCGTCAGCGACAACTCGACGTGCCGGGTCTTGCCCGGCGACCGGTGCCACTGCACGAGAATCGGGCTCTGGTACAGGCCTTGCACCACGGTTGGCAATCCGGGTGTTTCGCGATCCGAGACGAGCAGGCTGACCGACCGCTTCATGCGGAAAAAGTTCTCGGCGGGAAGCGCCATCAGGCGCGCCACCATCCGCTCGACCCACGACTCACTCAGCCCCAGCGCTTCCACAAGCTTGTTGAGCGCCACCACCGCGTCGTACGCCGCGTAATCGCGCGTCTTTCGGGGAATCGAACGCGGATGCTTGAGGGCATGCCGGCCCTTTTCGGCCATGAAGCGTAGCGGGTCGCGCAGCACTTCGCGCAGATCGTGGCGCATCAGCAGCGTTTCGTACTCGTTGACGGTGATGCCGGCCTGACGCTCTCCCGGGGCGAGTTCGATCCGAAAGCGGCCTTTCGCCACACCCGCCCGACGGATGGCGGCGGTCGCGATGTCGTACAACCCCAGATTCGGATCGCGCAGATTCACCGAATCCACCGAGTGCACCGACACCGGCACGCCAACGCTGGTGCGCCAGACCTCGACTTCCGAGTTGTAGGCCACCACGCTGGTCTTGCGCAGTCGCGGACGGTTTCCGTTGACCCCATCCAGATCGACGAAGGGCACCGGTGTGTGACGGCGATTCAGATACGTCACGCACGGCCGAAGGCCCGCCGCCATGAACGCCAGGTGCGAATCGGCGTTGCGTGGTTCAATCTCCCGCTGGTCCTGCGACAGATCCTCGCGCTCGTCGAGTTCGTCGTGCCGGTACCCCGCGCCCTCGGGAAACACGGCGCGGAACGGATCCAGGTACCCGCTGACATCCTGCCGGCGCCGCGACAGCCGCGACACCAAGCCCTGCTCCAGATACCCCGCCGTGGTGTGGAACGAGCAGTAGAGACTTCGGTCGAAATGCTTGAAGACGTCGCCGTGCACGTCGGTGACCCGCGCGCGCATGTCGATCGCGTCAAACCGCGACCGGGGCTGAAGTTCGAGCGGCAGTTCTAGTGGTTCCTGGGGCATGCGCGATATCAACCGAGTCTGGTCGATCCTCAGGTCTAACAATAGCACCGAACGCAGAACGGGCGCCACATCTCCGGCGTGTGGCGCCCGTCAACGGTCCCGTCTCGTGCGAACAAACAGGTGTTATTGTTCGTCGGCCTCGATCACCACTTTCGTCGTGTAGTCTTTGCCCCCGACGCTCAGTTTGACCAGGTAGGCACCCGGTTCGAG
>JBAXOX010000004.1:0-123396 GCA_037133015.1 Acidobacteriota bacterium | reverse complement strand
TTTTCCGAGACCGCCAGCAGCGCACTCCGCATCACGCTCATCGGGTGGGTCCCCCTCGACCCACCCTAGATTACACCGCCCGGGACCACCGCGGGACAGACGTCGCGTCGGGAATCGCGCAGGGGCTGGATTCATCGCGCCCGGGACCACCGCGGGACAGACGTCGCGTCGGGAATCGCGCAGGGGCTGGATTCATCGCGCCCGGGACCCTCTCGCGACGGGCGTGATAGGCTGACAACACCTTCGGGCGGTGAACCGTCGGCGCCCAGGAACCAGAGACAGGACAGGCCTCGATGCCCACGCCGGAGACAGGAAACGAGCGGCGCGCCCTGCGGATCAGACGGGTTCCAAGCCTGTTTGTCGCGCACGGATCGCCGCTGGCCGTGGTCGACAAAGACTACGCGGCGACGCTCCGCGCGTTCGGCGCGCGCCAGAAGAACCTCCGCGCCATCATTGTCGTGTCGGCCCATTGGCAGACCACCGAGACGATTCGCGTCTCGAGCAGCCCCACTCCACACCTGATCTACGATTTCTCCGGTTTTCCCAGCTGGCTCTACAACTACGCGTACCAGGTCCCCGGCGATCGGAGCCTCGCCCAAACCGTCGCGTTCCGGCTGCAACAGGCCGGCGTGGAAGCCAGGCTCGATCCCGAACGCGGATTCGACCACGGCGTGTGGGTGCCGCTCAGTGTGGCCTTTCCCGCCCTCAAGGTTCCCGTCGTCCAGGTGTCGCTGCCGCTTCCTTCGAGGCCTGACACGCTGGCGGCCATGGGCAAAGCCCTGGCGCCGTTCCGAACCGAAAACGTGCTGCTGGTTGGAAGCGGGGGCCTGGTCCACAACCTGGCGAGGCTGGCGGCCGACCAGTCCGATTCGTTCACCGAGCCCTGGGCGACGGCCTTCGATTCGTGGGCGCGGGAGCAGGCGGGCAAGATGGATGCGGCCGCGCTGGCAGACTATCAGCGCCTGGCACCGGATGCGGCCACCGCGGTCCCAACCTCCGAGCACTACGACCCGTTGTTGTTCGTGATGGGCTCGGCGCTACCCGGCGATTCCGTGATGGACGTCTACGACGGCTTTCGTTACGGGTCGCTTTCGATGCGGTCGTTTGCGCTGGTAGGTCGGCGGCGCGAAGACAGGGGCTACTGAGTCGGTCGCGGCAGGCGGCGAGCCTTCGAGGCAGGTTTCAGCGCCGTACAAAACAGTAGCCCGTCGCTTGTTCCCCGAGGATCCTGGCCCCCATCATTCACCCCTGAGCCCAAGCGGCGGGCTGCTGTCTTGTAATAAAGCAATCGCAATGCCAACCGCTGGAAATGCGATTCCCTAGACATTCCGCTGAATTTGTTAACGCCGTCGTTTTGATTCGGCTCGATCGTTTGCGGATTTCCGGCGGCCCGCCGAAAGACCGTCGCGGTGGGGCTTCGAGGCCCCCGGGGGAAAGCGGCCTCGCATCGTGGAATCAGCCTCGGACAGCCTCGGCAATCAACTGTGCCATCCGCGATCCGGACATACCAGAGCCGCCAGATGGTGCGACCAGATCGGCCGTCCTGGCGCCAGCCAGCAGCACCGCGCCCACCGCCTGATCCACCGCATCGGCCTCTGTCACCAGCTTGAAACTGTGGCGAAGCATCATGCCCACCGACAGAATCGCGCCGATCGGATTCGCGATGTCCTTGCCCGCCAGCGTCGGCGCCGACCCATGGACCGGTTCGTACAGCCCGGCCCGCTCGCCAATCGAGGCCGACGGCAGCAGCCCCAGCGATCCGACGATGGCCCCGGCTTCGTCCGACAGGATGTCGCCGAACAGGTTTTCGGTGAGCACGACGTCGAATCTCGGGGGATCGAGCGCCAGCGCCATGGCGCAGGCATCCACGTACATGTGTTCCAGCCGGACGCCCGGATAGCGTGCCGCGACGCCGGTCGTCACGCTGCGCCACAACTGCGAGGTTTCGAGCACGTTGGCCTTGTCGACCGACGTCACCAGGTTGCGGCGCCCGAGCGCCATGCGGAAGGCCACGTCGGCCACGCGGGTGATTTCGTCTCGCGAGTACCGGAGCGTGTTGAGCGCGGCGCTCCCGTCGGATTCGATATGCCGGGGCTCGCCAAAGTAGAGGCCGCCGGTCAGTTCGCGGACAAACAGCATGTCGGTGCCGGCCACACGCGACGCTTTGAGCGGGCCGGCATCCTCGAGGCTCGGCCACGTGCGGGCCGGACGAAGATTCGCGTAGACGCCCAGGGTCTTTCGCAGGGCGAGCAACCCCTGCTCTGGCCGGAGGTGCCGCTCGATGTTGTCGAAATCGGGATCGCCCACCGCGCCGAGCAGGACCGCATCGGCCGCCAGGCAGGCGTTGAGCGTTTCGGCCGGCAGCGGCACGCCGGAGGTCCGCAGGCCGGCGCCGCCAATCGGGCAGGTGGTGGTCTGACACCGGTGCCCGAAGCGCGCCGCGACAGCGTCGAGCACCGACACGGCGGCCGCGGTCACTTCGGGACCGATGCCGTCGCCCGGCAGCAGCACGATCTTGAACGTCATGCTCACACGTTACCAGCCACGCGCCGCGCGCCTCATACGAACTGCCCGTAGCCCCACTCGCCGACCACCGCCGGGGATTCCTTCGCCGAACCCGTCGCGTCGGCGTGGACCCGGGCCGCGTCAGGCACCGGCGTCGAGGCGCCAGCCGCCTCGCCGGATCGCACCTGATCGACGATGGTGCGCAGTTCGGCGTCGGTGACGCTCTTGTGGGCGTCGGCCAGTGCGATCATCCGGCGGTACACCTGATCGATCTCGAATCGCGACAAGGTGAACCCCATCTGCTCGCACCGCTTCTGCACCGCGTGGCGGCCGGAGTGCTTGCCGAGCACCAGCGTGGTGGCGGTGACGCCGACGTCTTCGGGGCGCATGATTTCGTAGGTGCGGCGATCCTTGAGGATGCCGTCCTGGTGGATTCCCGCCTCGTGCGCGAAGGCATTGCGGCCCACGATGGCCTTGTTCGACTGCACGGCCTGCCCGGTGATCTCGGTCAGCATCTGGCTGGCGGCGTAGATCGCACGGGTGTTGATCGCGGTGGGATACGGATAGCGGTCGGGCCGCACGCGCATCGCCATCACGACCTCCTCGAGCGACGCGTTCCCCGCGCGTTCGCCGATGCCGTTGACGGTGCATTCGATCTGGCGCACCCCGGCGCGCACGGCGGCCAGCGAGTTGGCGGCCGCCAGGCCGAGGTCGTTGTGACAGTGGGTGCTGAAGACGGCGAGGTCGGCATTGGGCACGCGGCCGATGATGGCGGTAAAGAAATCCGCGATCTCGTCGGGCGTCGAGTAGCCGACCGTATCGGGCAGGTTGATGGTGCTGGCGCCGGCGGCAATCACCGACTCGACCACGCGGCACAGAAAGTCGGGGTCGCTGCGCGTCGCATCTTCGGCCGAAAACTGCACGTCGTCGGTATACCGGCGGGCCAGCTTGACGGCGTTGACGGCGGCGTCGAGGCACTGCTCGCGCGTCATGTTCAGCTTCTTGCTGAGGTGCAAATCCGAGGTGGCGATAAACGTGTGAATGCGCGAACGGGCGGCGGGCCGGAGCGCCCAGGCGGCCCGCTCGATGTCGCCGGCGCAGGCGCGGGCCAGGCCCGCGATGATGGGCCGACGAATCGACGTCGAGACGGCCTTGACCGCTTCGGCGTCGGCCTCGGATGCGATGGGGAACCCGGCCTCGATCACGTCCACCGCGAGGGCGTCGAGCTGGCGCGCCAGCCGCAGCTTTTCGTGGATCCGCATCGAAAATCCCGGTGCCTGCTCACCGTCGCGCAACGTCGTGTCGAAAATGGTCAAGGGCCGATCAGCCATGGGAGCCTCCTGTTCTCTAGTTGTAGCGGATCTCATGGCGAACACTCAAACGCATAATTCTTACGTTTTCATAACATGATGTAATATTGAGGCGATCGGAACCGCA
The DNA here is from genome assembly GCA_037133015.1 of Acidobacteriota bacterium. GTDB lineage: Bacteria > Acidobacteriota > Vicinamibacteria > Vicinamibacterales > JAKQTR01 > JBAXOX01. The sequence goes on along the minus strand of JBAXOX010000004.1, from coordinate 119,454 downwards.
CGGCGCGGTTTCGCAGGAGCCGCCATGAACTTGAATGAACTCCAGGTGTTTCTCGCAATCGCCTCCGAACGCAGCTTTTCGAAGGCCGCCGGCCGGCTGCACCGCACCCAGCCCGCCGTCAGCCAGTCGCTCAAGCGGCTGGAGGACGAACTGGGCGAGCGCCTGATCGATCGCACCTCGAAGGACGGCCGGCTCACCGAGGCCGGCCACGTCCTGCAGGACTACGCCGAGCGCCTGATGCGACTGGCCGACGAGGCCGGCGGCGCGGTGCGCGAATTGCGGGACGTCAAGCGCGGACGGGTGCTGATTGGCGCCAACGAGGGCACCGTGCACAGCCTGCTGCCGCTGGTCGCCCGCTTCCGCGAGCGCTTCCCCACCGTGCAGGTCGAAGTGCGCCGCATCCACGCCCGCCAGATCGGCACCGAGGTCGCGCAGCGCACCCTGGATTTCGGCCTCGTCACCTTTCACCCCTCCGACCCGACGTTGGCCGGCCTGGTGATCGACGTGGACGACCTGGCGCTGATGGTGCCGCCCGGGCATCCGCTGGCGCGCCGGCGCGTGGTGCACATGGCCGAGGTGGGCCGCCAGCCCGTCGTCGCGCACAACGACCCGTCGCCGGCCCGCGACCGCGTGCTCAAGATGTACGAGCAGCGCGGCGAACCGCTCAACATCCTGCTGTCGCTGCCGAGCCTGGATGCCATCAAGCGCGCGGTCGAAATGGGATTGGGGGTGGCGGTGCTGCCGCGCCGCTGCGCCGTCGCGGAACTGGCGCGCGGAGAACTGGTGGCGGTGCGCGTCCCGGAACTCAAGCTGCGGCGCAGCTTGCGGCTGGTCTATCGCCGGTCCGGCGACCACTCCCACGCCGCGCAGGCGTTTCTGGCGGTCGCCACCGAGATGGCGCACTGAACCCGGCCGGGGCCTGCCGGCCTGATCGCATCCGGGTTCAGAAGCCCCGGATGTACGGTAATCGGGCGGCGGTGGCGCGGACCACGTCGAAATCGGCGGTCAGCATGGCGGTCGCATCCCACGTGCCGGCCGTCAACGCCTCCCGCACCGACGCGGGCATCGTCACGCTCCAGACGTGTGTGCCAGCCCGCACCTGCATGGCCGGCAGATCGATGGTGACCACCGTCCCGGGCACCTGCTCGACCAGGCGCGCCAGGTCGGCTGCCGCCTCGGGCGAGGTCGACACGCACGCCACGCCGAGCGCGGTCGCATTGCTGAAGAAGATTTCGGCAAACGACACGCCCACCACGGCACGGATGCCCCAGCGGGCCATCCCCTGCGGCGCATGTTCCCGCGACGATCCGCACCCGAAGTTGCGGCCCGTCACCAGCACCGTGGCCCCGCGATACCGCTCGTCGTCGAACGGATGCACCGCGCCCGCGGCGCGGGCCGCCAGGCGGTCGTCCTCGAACACGTGCCGCTCGAGCCCGTCAAAACTGACGGCCTTGAGAAAGCGCGCCGGCATGATCCGATCGGTGTCGATATCGTCGCCCGTCATCGGCAGCGCACGGCCCGTGATGAGGGTGACTCGGGGATCCGACGTCGCGCTCATTCTCCCTCCTCGATCGGCAACATCGACCGCACGTCAACGATTTCGCCGGCCACCGCCGCGGCCGCCACCATCGCGGGACTCATCAACACGGTCCGCCCGGTGGGGCTGCCCTGCCGGCCCTTGAAATTGCGGTTCGACGACGAGGCGCACAGTTCGCGGCCGTGCAGCCGATCCGGGTTCATGGCCAGACACAGCGAACAGCCGGCCTCGCGCCACTCGAATCCGGCGGCGCGAAACACGTCGTGCAGGCCCTCGGCTTCGGCCGCCGCAGCCACGCGCTTGGATCCCGGCACCGCCAGCGCCCGCACGTGCTTGGCGATCCGGCGTCCCTTGACGACGGCGGCAGCCGCGCGCAGATCCGACAGGCGCCCGTTGGTGCACGATCCGATAAACGCCACGTCCACCCTGGTTCCCGCGATCGGACGGCCGGCCTCCAGGCCCATGTACGCCAACGCGTCCTCGACCGCCTGCCGGTCGTTGGGCGCGGCCGCGTCGGGCGCAGGCACGCACTCCCCCACCGTGACCGACTGGCCGGGGTTGGTGCCCCAGGTGACCATCGGCGCGATCGAGGCCCCGTCGAACACCACGCGGTCGTCGTAGACGGCATCGGCATCCGACGCGATCGAGCGCCACCACGCGCACGCCCGGTCGAACGCGCTGCCCGCCGGCGCGAATCTCCGGCCGCGCAGATACTCGAACGTCGTCGCGTCGGGATTGACGTAGCCGACCCGCGCGCCCCCTTCGATCGACATGTTGCACAGCGTCATGCGCGCCTCCATGTCCATCCGATCCACCGCCGCGCCGCCGTACTCGTAGGCGAAGCCCACGCCGCCGTTGACGCCGAGGCGCCCGATGATCGCGAGCACGACGTCCTTGGCGTACACGCCCCGGGCGATCGTGCCGGTGACGTCGATCCGCCGCACCTTGAGCGATTCCATCGCCAGCGACTGCGAGGCCAGCACGTCGCGCACCTGCGAGGTGCCGATGCCGAACGCGATCGCGCCGAACGCGCCGTGCGTGGAGGTGTGGCTGTCGCCGCACGCGATGGTCATCCCGGGCTGCGTCAGGCCCAGTTCCGGCCCCATCACGTGGACGATGCCCTGGTCGGGGCTCGTCAGATCAACCAGGGGAATGCGGAACTCGCGGCAGTTGCGCTCGAGCGCCGCGGTCATCTGCTCGGCCATCTCGTCCTGGAACGGCCGCGTCTGGCCGTCGGTCGGCACGATGTGATCGATGGTGGCAAACGTGCGGTCGGGAAACGCCACGCCCCGGCCGTGCAGGCGCAGCATGTCGCACGCCTGCGGGCTGGTCACTTCGTGCACCAGGTGCAGGCCGATCAACACCTGCGTCTGCCCGGTCGACAATCGCCGGACCGTGTGCAGGTCCCACACTTTCTTCAGCAGGGTCGTTCCCATCAGGCTCCGGTCAGCGGCTCAAGAGGCCCCGAGGGGGCGTTCAACGATCAGGGCGTCGGCGACGACGCGCCCGCCAATCAGGTGTTCCTGGATGATGCGCTCGAGCACCGGGGGATCGCAGTGCGCGTACCAGGCGCCCTCGGGATACACCACCGCCACCGGCCCGACCGCGCAGATACGCAGGCAGTTGGCCTTGGTCCGCGCCACGCCCCCCTGCTCCGACAGGCCCAGTTCGATCAGGCGGTTGCGCAGGTACTCCCACGCCACCAGCGACCGCTCCTTGTCGCAGCACTTTGGATTGGTCTGATCGCAGCAGAGAAAGATATGGCGACGCGCCACCGGGATGCCAAGGCGGCGGGCTTTATCGACTTCGGGACGGACGGCAGGGTCTGGGTTGGACATAGCTCTTTCATTCTACAGCCTTCGTGAAGTACCCTTCGGCGCGACAGCCCCTTCCGGAGTCTCGCGACACCCGACCCGTCTCTTTTCCGCACCACTGCTGGAGGTTTGCCGCCATGGCCGAATCGCTGCCGCGCACGCGTTTTCCCCGCACGTTCTGGACCGCCAACGTGATGGAGCTGTTCGAGCGGGCAGCGTATTACGGCATGAACTCGGTGCTGGCCGTCTACCTGACCGGCGCCGCCAGCAAGGGCGGCCTCGGGTTCGACGAACAGTCGGTCGGCTTTCTGCAGAGCATCGTCTACGCGATGACCTACGTGGTGCCCATTCTGGGAGGCGCGCTGGCCGATCGCTACGGCTACCGTCGCATGTTGATGGTGGCCTTCTCGCTGCTGACCGCGGGCTACTTCGCCACCGGCTACATGTCGAGCTACGCCCTCGTCTTCTTGTCGCTGCTCGTGATGGCCACCGGGTCGGGCCTGTTCAAGCCCATCATCTCCGGCGCGATTGCCCGCACCACCGACGACAGCAACTCGGCCTTCGGCTTCGGCATTTACTATTGGATGATTAATTTGGGCGCGTTCCTGGCGCCGCTGGTGGTCAGCTGGCTCAAGGGCTTTTCCTGGCAGTACGTCTTTACGGCCTCGGCCCTCTACTGCGCCCTGATGCTGCTGCCGACGCTGCTGGTGTTTACCGATCCGCCCAAGCCCGACAACACCAAGACGTTCAAGCAGGTGCTGCTCGGCGCGGCCGAGGTGCTGGGCGATGCCCGGTTCATGCTGATGATCGTGGTGTACTCGGGCTTCTGGATTCTCTACTTCCAGAACTTCGGGTCGGTGCTGTGGTACCTGCGCGACTTCGTGGACAAAGCGCCGGTCAGCGCGGCGGTGACATCCCTGCTTGGCGCGATGGGGTTCGACGTCGCGTTCACGTTCGACGCCGAGCACGTCACCTCGATCAACGCCGGCACGATTATCCTGCTGCAGGTGCTGGTCAGCCGGCTGGTGAAGGACACCCCGGCGCTGCCGACGATGGTCTCGGGCATGGCGATCGGCGCGGTGGGATTTCTGCTGCTGGCCTCGTCGCAGAACCCGTGGATCTTCGTCCTTGGCATCGCCGTCTTTTCGATCGGCGAGATGACGGCGCATCCCAAGTACTACAGCTTCGTCGGCCTGGTCGCGCCCGCCGATCGGAAGGCGGTCTACATGGGATTCGCGTTCCTGTACGGCGTCATCGGATCGCTGCTGGGGTCGAGTTTCGGCGGCTACTTGTACTCGACGATGCTCAAGCCGACGATGGGCCTGGCCAGCGCGGGCGAGACGGCCCGCAATTTCTGGCTCATCTTCGCCGCCCTCGACGTGGTGGCGGTCGCGGGCCTGATCTGGTTCAATCGGAGCTTCAGCGCCGACACGCCCGACACCCGCCGCCGGGCAACCACGGTGATGTCCGGCGTGTACGCGCTGGTGTTCCTGATCGGTGCGTGGTTCTGCTACACCGCCTTCTGGTCGGACCCGATCCAGTCGCGCAAGGCCGTGCAGTCGATCATCTTCCTGGGTCTGGGTGCGGGCGGCTTGATGATGAACCGCGGCAAAGGATAAAAAAAGGGGCGCGACGAATCGCGCCCCTCCGGGTACCTCCGCGCCGTCGCGGGCTTACAGGTATTTCAACTCAATCGCCTTCTGCTCGAGCTCCGCGCGGAACTCGGGCGCGGCCACATCAATCAACGCCCTGGCGCGCTGACGGATCGTCTTGCCGTACAGATGCGCCACGCCGTGTTCGGTGACGACGTAGTGCACGTGGTTCCGGGTGGTCACCACCCCGGCGCCATGCTTGAGCATCGCGACGATCTTGCTGATGTTCTGCCCCTTGATCACCGCCGCCGACGGCAGCGCGATGATGGGCAACCCGCCCTTGCTGCGCGACGCGCCGTAGATCATGTCCACCTGGCCGCCCACGCCGCTGTAGAACCGCGGCCCGATGCTGTCGGCGCACACCTGTCCGGTCAAATCCACCTCGATCGCCGAATTGATGGCCACCATCAGATCGTTTTGCGCCACGATGAACGGGTCGTTGACGTACTCGGTCGGGTGCATTTCGATGATCGGGTTGTCGTGAACGAACTCGTAGAGCCGCTTGCTCCCCACCATGAATCCCGCGATGATCTTGCCCGGATGCAGCGACTTCCGCTCGCCGTCGATAATCCCCTTCTCCACCAGGTCGATCACGCCGTCGGAAAACAACTCGGTGTGCACCCCAAGGTGCTTGCGATCGGTCAGCTGCTTGAGGACCGAGTCGGGAATCGCGCCAATGCCGGTCTGCAGCGTGGCGCCGTCGGGGATCAGATCGGCGACCTTCCTGGCGATCCGGACCGACAGATCGGAGGTGGCCGCCATGTTGACTTCGGGCAGATCGTAGTCGACCTCGACGATGTAATCGAGCTTGGAGACGTGGATGAAGGCGTCGCCCAGCGTCCGCGGCATCTTCGGATTGACTTCCGCAATCACGACCTTCGCCGATTGCGCGGCCGTCTTGGTGACGCTCACTTCGACGCCGAACGAGCAGAACCCGTGCTCGTCGGGCGGGCTGACGTGAATCAGCGCCACGTCGAGCGGCAGGTTGCCATTCTTGAAGAGCAGCGGGATCTCGGACAGGAAACACGGCGAGAAATCGCCGCGCCCCTCGTGAATCGCCGCGCGCTGCGTGTCGCTGATGAAGAACGTGTTGATGCGAATGTGTCCGGCCAGTTCCGGCGCCGCGTAGGCGGCCTTGCCGAACGTCAGCACCTGCACCAGTTCGACGTCGGTCAGTTCCGGGGCGCGCTGCACCAGCGCCCCGATCACCACCTGCGGCACCGAACAGTTCCCCGTCATGAACACGCGCTGCCCAGACGAGATGCGACTGACGGCGACGTCCGCCTTCACCACCCGTGTGCGATAGGTATCGATCCAGCTCACAGCGTCACCTCCGGCAAGCCCAGGTGCGATGCGAGTCGCGCGTCGACGACGTGGCCCTGGTGTGTTGCAACGCCGCGCCTGAGAGAGGCCAGGTTGGCCAGCGCGGTCTCGAGTCCTTGAGTGGCCACCGCCGAGACAAACGGCCACGCCGCGTGCCCCAACGCATAGCTGGCCGACCGGGCGACCACCGAGGTCAGGTTCGGCACACAGTAATGCGTGACGTTTTCCGCCACGAACGTGGGATCGCGGTGCGTGGTGGGCCGGCTGGTCTCCACGCATCCGCCCTGATCGATGGCAATGTCCATGATCACCGAGCGCGGCTTCATCGAACGCACCATGTCTCGCGTCACCACCACGGGGCTCTTGACGCCCGGAATGTGGATGGCCCCCACCAGCACGTCGGCAAACGTCGCCACCTTCCGGATGTTGGCGGCGTGCGCCACCATCAGGACCAGATGCCGGCCGATGCCGAGTTTTTCTTCGAGATCCTGAAGCCGGCCCAGGTCCTGGTCGAGCATGTAGACGCTGGACCCGATCCCCAGAAACGCGCGCGCCGCGGCGGTGCCAAACGTGCCCGCGCCCAGAATCGCGACCTCGGCCGGCGGCACGCCCGGCAGGCCCGACAGCAAAATGCCTTTGCCGCCGTGGTCGTTCTGCAGCAGCGACCCGGCCACCTGCGGCAGCATCATGCCGCCCAGATGGCTGAGCGGCACCAGCACCGGCAACGTGCCATCGTCGCTCTGAATGGTCTCGTAGGCGATGGCCGTCACCTTGTTGGCCAGCAGCGAGTCCACCCGATCGCGATGGCCCGCAGCCAGGTGCAGAAAGCCCATCAGGACGGCGCCTTCCTTGAGCCACCCGATTTCGGCGGCCGTCGGTTTCGACACCTTCACGATAAGGTCGGCGCGGCCGTAGACCTCTTCGCCCGAGTAGACGATTTTCGCGCCGGCCTTTTCGTAGTCGGAATCGGGAAACCCGGCTCCGCGGCCCGCGTCTTTCTCAATCCAGCAGACGTGGCCGCCTGCGGCCAGCATGTCCACCGCGGCGGGCGTCAGCCCAACCCGGTATTCTTCGGCCCGCCGTTCGCGGGGCACACCAATATTCATGAGGATCCTCCTGGAATCCGGGCCCCGAGGGCCCACGGGTCGAGACTCGAGTCCGCGATGTGGAGCCGGTCGCTCGAGATGGAACCAACGACGCGAAGGGGGCAAAGCCGAGGGGAGGGCACCCGAGGCACTCGGGCGGGGTTCGGGTGCCCGAGTTACTCAGTATTGTATACCCGAGGTCGGATAGAAGTCAGCAGCCGATCGAGCATAGGATGGCGACCTATCACGTCCGGCATGTGGGGGGCGATTTATCGCGGCTGGTCCGTACGTATTCGAGCGATTGATGGCGTTGGGTCCGCGCCGCGCACCATCCCGCGCACCGCATCGAGGCCGGGCACTCCCGCCATCGCGCCAAGCGTGAGGCAACTGGCCGCGGCCGACGCATTGGCGAAGCGCAGCGCCTCGACGATCGGCCAGCCCTGCAGCGTGGCGTAGATGAATCCTCCGCGGAACACGTCGCCCGCGCCGGTGGTGTCGACCGCGGACACCGCGAACGCCGGCTCATGGTGATACGTCTCGCCCTCCAGCGCCGCCGCGCCATCCTCGCCCAGCGTCACCACCAGTGTGCCGGGGTGACGCCGCCGCAACGCGCGCAGCGCACGCTCGGGATCGGGCTCGCCGGTAAGCTCGCCAGGCACGTGCTGCGCGAACACGGGCAGGCTGACCAGCGCCAGCAACGCATCGGTGCCCCCGGTGACGTGATCCACATCGCAGGTGACAGGCACGCCCGCGCGGGTGGCGATACGCGCCGCCTCGATCGCCGCCGGTTCGTCCACATCGTCGACGTGAACCAGACGGGCCGACGACAGCGCGGCACGAGGAAGACGGGCCGGGTCGAAGGCCAGCGCGGCGTCGCGGTGCCACAAGACGATGCGGTCTCCGGTGTCGTCGATCAGAATGGTCGCGGTCGCGGTGAGACGACCCGGGTGGCGCGCCACATCGCTGGTCTCGACACCCCGCCCCGCCAGTTCGTCACAAATGCGCGCCCCGTCGTCGTCGTCGCCGACCACGCCGACGTACTTGGCCCGAAGCCCGAACGACTGGCACGTGGCGAGGGCGGTCGCCGTCTGGCCGCCGCACCGACGCGACTCCGACCGCAGGCGCACCTTCGACAGCGCGCCGCCCGCCACCGGAAACACCGGCACGCGGCACACATGGTCGAGGCAACTGGCGCCAACGCCGACCACATCGAATGTCATGGGCAGTCTTCGAACATGTTCAAGTGGTCTGATGCGCGACCACGCCGTCTGCGTTCGTCACACCGGCGCAGGCCGGCGCCCCGAGCGGGCGTCGATCGGATTCCCGCCTTCGCGGGCCCGACGCCGTCGGCACGCCGCCGACGCGGGCGTGAGAATCCGACGAACCGGTCATCCCCCGAAGGTGTCGGCATCCCACGTGAGACCCAGCGCGCCTGGCGGGGCCATGTAGCCGGCCATGGCCGACGAGGCCACCACCGCCGGGCTCGCCAGATACCCTTCGCCGCCCAGTCCCATGCGGTTCTGCCAGTTCCGGTTGAACGAGGTGATGGCCCGTTGCCCCCGCGTCAGCGCGTCGGGCCCCTGGCCGAAGCAGGGGCCGCACCACGACTGCCGGATCTGGCCGCCTGCGCCTTCGAACACCTCGGCGATCGACTCGCCCCCCAGCCGCGGATCGGGCTGCCGAATCTGATCGCCGACCCCGACCGAACCCGGGAACACGATCAGCGTCGTGACGGCGCGAAACATCCCGAGCCCGCGCGCCGCCCGGATGATTCTGGCCGCGCTCAGCAGATCGTCGTACGACCCGTTGGTGCACGAACCAATCATCGCCTTGTCGAACGTGATGCGTTCGGCGGCGACCTCGTCGGCCGGGAAGGCGTTGCTCGGGCTGAACGGCTTGGCGATCATCGGCGTCACCGCGTCGAGTTCGAATAGTTCGTCGATCTGATAGACCGCATCCTGGCCGGGCCGCACCGTGGGGTACGGAAGCTGCGTCATCCCCTTGGCGGAAAACCACGCGTCGGTCGTCTCGTCGGCAGCGAAGATGCCGTTGAGCGCCTCGGCCTCCGCCATCATGTTGGCAATCGTGTTGCGATAGGCGATGGGCAATTGCCGCGACGCGTCGACGAACTCGACCGACATGCCCTCGGCCTGCCTGGCGCCCCAGCGGCGCAACAGTTCGAGGACGATGTCCTTGCCACTGACCCAGGGCTGGAGGGTGCCGGCGAATCTCACCCGCCGCTGGCGGGCCATCGTGAAGTAGACGTAGCCGGTCGACCATCCAAATCCCAGCGTGGTCGATCCCACGCCGAATCCGATCGCGCCGTACGCGCCGTAGGCCCGGCTGTGCGAATCGGCGCCCGGAATGAACTGGCCCGGCATCACCAGGCCCTGCTCGGGGAAATAGAAATGGAAGATGCCGTCCCCGGCGTTGGCGTAATACGGCCGCTCGATGCCATGGAGCCGCGCGAACGCCTGCCCGATCGACGTCTGCCGCGCATCCGCCTCGACGCCGGTAAAGACGAAGTGGTCGTTGGCGACGGCAGCCTGGCGAGGCGCGATGAGCGTGCCACCGGTGATCTGGTTGAACGTGTGGATGGCAAACGGCGCCGTGCCATCGGATGCCGGCAGCAGGTCGGCATACACGCGCAGCGTGGCACCGGGCGTGACCTCGGCCTGCTTGTCGACCCGGTGCGCCCAGACGATCTGCTCGGTGGTGGTCAAGCGGCGCGCGGTCTCGGGATCGGGCCACGTGATGACGGGCGCGGTCTCGATCGAACGGCGCAGTTCGCGCTTGCCGAGCGACAGGATGCCGCCGGTCTGTCGGATTTCGTCTTCCTTGGGCGTGAGCGGCAGCGGCGCATACGACGTCTGCTGCGTTTCGTTGCGCAGATCCCTGGAGGCCGGATCGAAACTGAACTGGTCGCCATCCTGCGCCTGGTCGACCGCCTCGGGACACTGCACCACGTGCAAGCCGAGATTGAGCGCGTTGCGGCGGAAGATGTCGCCCATGTTGCGGCCGCACACCACCACCATCTCGAGGCCGACCTCGTCGGCAATCCCCTTCAACCCGGCGGGGCTCATCTCGCGCGACGATCCGATCGCGAAGCGTTCGCCGGCGATCAGAAACGTCTCGCCGCGATGGACGCGGGCGCGAAACTCCGGCATGAGGTAGCGGAACGAGCCCGCCTTCCATTTTTCGTCGAGCGTCTCGAGGCTCTCCGAGACGCAGTCGGCGGCGGGCGTAATCTGGTCGGTGTCGATCGCGTCCAGTTTCTTGCCGGGCGTGTTCGCGTCCCAGAAAATGAGGGCCTTGCCGCACAGACGCGCCGTGGTGCCGACCGACGTGCCGGCACCGGGTCCCGCGCTCGCGCCACTGGGCACCTGTTCGATGGTGACGCCCGACTTGAGGGCTGCCGGCTGAATGGTGTGCATTGATGATCCTGTCTGATCGCTGGGGCTTGAAGCCCCGGCCTCCATCGGGCCGCACGTTCCCGAATCCCGTACGTTCCCGAATCCCGCCTCACCACCCGTTCGCGTATTCGCGGGGCCGACCTGCGGGGCGACCCGCTCGCATCGCCTCTCGCCGGTGTGCTCACTGGCGCGTCCGGCTCCCACTCTGGTGCGTCAGTATCCGATCGCTCCCCCGTCCGGGGCCCGGCGGTCGCTGCCGCCTTCGAGTTTCCTGTCGCGCGGATTGACGACGATCACCTGCGCCACGCCTTGTGCGCCGCCGGCCCGAAGCTGGTGCCCGCGCGCGGTGAGGATCGCCAGGGTATCGGGCGAGAACCCGTTGCGCTCGTAGCTGATGCGGTCGGGAAGCCACTGATGGTGGAACCGCGCCGCGTCCACCGCTTCTTGCGCGTTCATCCCGAAATCGACGACATTGAGAATCGTCTCCAGCACCGTGTTGATGATGGTGCGCCCGCCGGGGCTGCCGGTCACCATGAACACCTGCCCGTCCTTGACCAGAATGGTCGGCGCCATGCTCGAGAGCATCCGCTTGCCGGGCGCCGCGAGGTTGGGCTCGGTGCCAATCAGGCCCTCCTCCGCCGTGGTCAAGCCCGGTCCGGCATTAAAGTCGCCCATCTCGTTGTTCAGCAGGAAACCCGCGCCCGGCACCACGATCATCGACCCATAGCCGCCCTCGAGCGTATAGGTGAGCGAGACGGCATTGCGCGCCTGGTCGACCACCGACAGATGCGTGGTCTCGTCGGATTCGGCGGGCCACTCGAAGGTGGCTGGCGTCGAGACGGAGGCACGCTCGGCCTTGATGGTGTTGCGCAGGCCGGCGGCGTACGGCTTCGAGATGAGGCGCGCGATCGGCATCTGTGGATTGAACGCCGGGTCGCCCAGATACCGGGCCCGGTCCGCGAACGCGCGGCGCATGGCTTCGGTCGTCAGATGGATGGCCTGCGCCGATCCGGAACCGGCGGCTCGCAGGTCGTACCCTTCGAGCACGTTGAGCATTTCGACCAGCGCGGTGCCGCCCGAACTGACGGGCGGCATCGAGATCACGTCGTAGCCGCGATAGGAACCCGTGATGGGCGCGCGCGTCTCGGGTTTGTAGGCGGCGAGGTCGGCGCGGGTGATGAGGCCGCCATGGGCCTTCATCTCGTTCTCGATGAGCCGCGCGGTTTCGCCCGCGTAGAAGCCGGCCGGGCCCTGCTCGGCGATCCGCGCGAGGGTGCTGGCCAGATCGGGTTGCCGCAACGTCTCCCCCGCCTCGTACGGCACGCCCGCCTTCGAAAACTGGGCGACCGACGCCGGGTACGCCTTCATCTGCGGCAACACACTGGCCAGCGAGCGGGCCAGCCCATCCGAGATCACGAACCCGTCGCGGGCCAGCGTCACGGCAGGGTCCACCAGGCGCTTCCATGGCAACTTCCCGTGCGCCTTCCACGCCGCGTGCAGGCCCGCAACGGTGCCGGGCACGCCCACCGAGACGTAGCCCTTGTGGTGGGTGTCGGTATCGTATTTTCCGTCTTTGAGAAACATGGTCGGCGACGATCCGGCCGGTGCGATCTCGCGGAAGTCGTACGCCACCGGTTCGCCGACCGCGGGGCGATAGACGATGAATCCGCCCCCACCGATGTTGCCCGCGGTGGGATGGACCACCGCCAGCGCAAACGCGGTGGCCACGGCCGCATCGATCGCGTTGCCGCCCTCTTTGAGGACCTCCACACCCGCGTTCGAGGCCAAGGCATGTTGAGATGCCACCATGCCGCGAGCGGCGCGCGACGGCACCGATACGGTCGAGGCCGGCCCGACACAGGCGAGCACGAACAACCCCACGATCAGGAAACGGGACTTCATCAGCACCTCGTCGTGAAACGCATGGCAGACTCGGCGGCCCAGCCGACCGCGCCGGCTCGTTCGACCGCCCGGACGTGATGCCGCCGCCCGGCACCCGGCCCTCCTACTTCGGCGCGATGTACGCCGGGCCGCGAAGCACCCGGCCGGGCCGCGCGGCCGTCATGTGTGCGTCCTCGAACACGACCTCGCCGTTGACGATCACCCGGCTGACGCCGACCGCGTACTGGTGCGGCTTCTGGTAGGTGGCCGCGTCGCCGATCGTCTCGGCGTCCCAGATGGCGATGTCGGCCTTCATCCCCGGACGCAGCAGCCCGCGATCGTGCAGGCCCGCGCGCCACGCGGGAAACGACGTCATCCGCCGCACCGCGTCGGCCAGCGTGATGACGTGCCGCTCGCGCACATAGCGCCCCAGGACGCGGACAAACGTGCCGTAGCTGCGCGGATGGGGCGACGCTTTCCCGAAGACGACGACCTCGCCATCAGATCCAATCATGGTTTCGGGCGCTTGCAGAATCCGCTCGAGGTCGGCCTCGTCGATCGCGTGGAAGATCCCCTGTGCCCCGCCGTGCTCGACGATCCAGAGCACCGTGTCGGCGGCGTTGTCGAGCGTGGGGTCGGCCCCTCGGGCCCGCGTGATGTCGGCCAGGTTTATTCCGGCCAGCGTCGGATCCCAACTGCACGACGACACCGTCACGTTGCTGGCGTCGCCCCCGCCCCGCTCGAGCCGCAACGACTCGACAATGGCCGGCTTGATCTTCGCCCGGAGTGCCGGATCCTTGATCCGCGCGACCACCTGCGCATTGGTGCCTTCCAGAGCCCAGGGGGGAAGCAGGACGTTGATGCCGGTCGCCGACGCGGTGTAGGGATACTGATCGATGGTCGCATCGACGCCCCGGGCTCGGGCCTCCGCCACCAGGCGCAGCGTCTCCACGCTTTTGCCCCAGTTGCCCGTGCCAATAATCTTGTGATGGGTAATCTGCGTGGGCATGCGGCCGTGCTCGCCGACCGCGATGGTCTCGCGCACGCTGTCCAGAATGCCCGCCGCTTCGTTGCGCATGTGCGACTGGTAGAAGCCGCCCATCGAACCGGCCACCGCGGCCAGCGCCTCGACCTCGGCCGGCGGCGTAAAGATGCCCGGCACGTAGACCAGGCCGGAACTCAGGCCAAACGCGCCGTCCTTCATCCCGGCGCGGACCAGATCCTTCATCTTCTCGATCTCGTCAGGAGTCGCCGGTCGATTCACGCGCCCCATCACTGCTTCGCGCACCGACCCCTGGCCTACCAGCATCGCCCAGTTGGGGGAGATTCTGGTGGTCCGGATCCGATCGAGAAACGGGCCCAGCGGAACCGGCGAACTTCCGTCTGGCCCCTCGAACAGCGTGGTGACGCCCTGGCGCACGTAATTGTCGGCGGTCGGCACCTCGAAGATGCCGCGCCTGGCGTGGGTGTGGATGTCGATGAAGCCCGGGGACACGACCAACCCTCGCGCGTCGATCTCGCGTGCGCCTGCTCCGGCCAGACCGGGAGCGACGGCCACGATCGAGTCGCCCCGCACCGCCACGTCGGCCACCACCCAGGGGTTGCCGGCCCCGTCGAGCACATGCCCGCCGCGGATGACCAGATCGTACGCCGGACCCGGCACCTGCGCCGTCGGCGAGTTCAGGCCCATGGTCAGCAGCAGCAGGATCGAGGCGGCGACAAGACGTTTCATGAAGACCTCGTGGACAGATGCCGAGGGCCGCGATTATAGCAGCGTGGCCGGGGCGGCGCGGCGAGGAGGGCGGCTCGGGCACGACCCGGGCACGACTCTGGCACGGCGCCGACGCGCGGCTCAAGTGAGGCTCCGGCGCGGCTTGGGCTGGCGAAATGGTGTGCAGGCAGGTAAAGTGAGCCAATCGGAGGACACATGTACGCGTTAGCCATCATCCGGTATCGCAAGCCCATCGAAGAAGTGCTCGACCACTACGAGGCGCATCGCGCCTATCTGCAGCGGCTCAAGGCCGAAGGCGTGCTGGTGGCGTCGGGGCCGCTCGAGCCGCGGTTCGGCGGCGCCCTGCTGCTGCGCCTGCCCGACACCAACGTCCAGCAGGCCATGGATCTGGTTCGGGACCACGACCCCTACTGGCAGGCCGGCGTGGCGCAATACGAACTGCTGGCGTGGAACGTCAAGACGGGCCGGGCCGATCTCGACAAAGCCTGACAGGCGGGCCGCCCGGCTTCTCGGCGCGCACCCGCCGGGTCGCGTCCGGCTAGGACGGGGTGCCCCAGAGCCGGAACTGGCTCAGCACCGATCCGCCCACAAATTCCCTGAGGATTGAATTCTCCGGCACCCGATCCGACGGCGCCGGACGGAACCACTGCAGAAACGACAGCAGGCGGTTCGCCTCGAGGTATTCCGGCGTGAAGGGCCGCACCTGCAGCAACAGGGGTTCGGCCACCGGCCGCAGCACCGACATTTCGTAGGTGAGCGACGAGTTGAAGATCGCGTCGGCGTTTTCCTGGAAGCAGAAGATGTGCTGCTTCTCGCCCCGCATCACCGCCGGCCAGCGATGCAGCGTCTCGGTGGCGCTGTACCCCCGGGTGGCCGCGTCGCGCACGATGCGCCGTATCAGCCGGCAATCCGACGTGCTGACGCGATTGTGCCGATCGAGGTTCAACTGCGTCAGCGCCGACACGTAGACGCGGAACACACACTCCAACGGAATGTCGGTGGCCAGAACGGGATTCAACCCGTGGATGCCCTCGACGATGATCAGGTGATCGCGCTCGAGGGTGACGGTGGGGCCGGCTTCCCGGCTTCCGGTGAGGAAGTTGTAGCGCGGCAAATCGGTGGGACGGCCGGCGATCAGGGATCCGAGATTGGCGTTGAACAGCTCCAGATCGAGCGCCCGGATCGTCTCGTAGTCGTATTCGCCGGCGGCGTCGCGCGGAGTCCTGGCGCGGTCGACGAAATAGTCGTCGAGTCCCAGCGGCATCGGTCTCAGCCCGCTCGCCAGCAACTGCACGGCCAGCCGCTTCGAGAACGTCGTCTTGCCCGACGAACTGGGCCCGGCGATCAGCACGACGCGAATGCGGCGGCTCGACGAGGTGATTTCCTCGGCGATGCGGGCCAGCCGCGCCTCGTGCAGCGCCTCGGCCACCAGCGAGATCTCGGGCATCCGGCCCGCGACAATCGAGTCGTTGAGGGCGCCGACGTTGCGAATCCCCAGCCGGTCGTGCCAGTGGCCGGCCTGCTCGAACACGGCAAACAGCTTCGGGTACGGCGTGGTGGGCGTCACCACGGTCGGCGTCTGCTGATGCGGAAACTGGAGCATGAAGCCCGACGGCATGGCCTGCAGCGAGAAGTAGCGCAGGCATCCGGTTGAGGGCACCATGTACCCTTGGAAGAACTCGCGCCGGCCCTTCAGCGAGTACAGATCGATGGTGGGGCGCGCCCGGTGGGCGATCAGCCTGGCGGTGTCGGTCTCGCCTCTGGCCCGAAACAATTCCACCGCATCGGCCACCGGCACCGCCTCGCGCGTAATCGGCAGGTTGTCGGCGACGATCTCGCGCATGCGGCGTTCGAGGGCGGCCAGATCGTCGGGACCGAACGGTTCCCGGCCCCGCGTCTCGCAGAAATACCCGCCGGTGGTGGTCGCCGAGTGCTCCATGTACACGTCGGCGTCGGGGAACAGTTCGGCTTTGGCCGCCACCAGCAGGAGCACCAGCGACCGCCGGTAAATCCTGGCCCCGTCGGTGCTGCCCGCCGACAGCGGCGAGATGTCGGAGTCGTGCGTGAGCGGCCACGTCAGCTCCCGGAGCCGGCCGTTGACCACCGCCGCCACCATCGGCACGGCGGGCGACCCGTATGCCACGCGCAGGATGTCGTCCACGCACGTGCCGGGCGGCGCCTCGAAGATGCTGCCGTCGGGAAACGTCGCCTGCACGACAGTGCGCGGCAGGCCCGGAACAATCGTGTTCATAGCGCCGTCAGTCTACCTTCCTGGTCGCATCCCACCACAGATAGGCGCAGATGGCGGTGAACATCGCGGCCGAGACGAGTTGAGACGCCGCGTCGTTGTCGAAAAACGGCGCCTTGATGAAGCTCTCGGCGTAGCACACGTACAGCCCCCCGAACGCCGGGTACCATCCGTCGCACGGAATCAGCCGCAGCGCCGCCCCGATCACGCCCCCGAGCGCCCCGCCCGCCATGAAGCCAGACGCGATGATGACGCCACGCTCCCGCATCAGCGCGCCGCGCGGCCCGGCGGTGGCCGCCGACCGCTTCTCGATATAGTGCGCCAGCACGCCGCCCACCAGCGCGGGCAGGTTCAGTTCGAGCGGCAGGTACATCCCGAGCGCGAAGACCAGCGCCGGCACCTTCAGCATTTCCATCGACACCGCGATCATCGCGCCTGCCCCGAACAGCAGGTACGCCACGGGTTGATGGCTCATAAAGCCTTCGACCAGCGCCTTCATGATCGACGCCTGTGGCGCGGCGAGCACCTGCTTGGTGCTGCCGGCGACCGCCTCGCCGAACTGGTAGCCTTGCGCCAGCATCACGATGGCCAGGCCGGCGGTCAGGGCCGACGCCACCACGCCGAGCAGTTTGACGCGCTGCTGCGCGGCAGGGGTCGAGCCCAGCCAGTACCCGGTCTTGAGGTCGGTGATCATCTGCCCCGACACCGACAGCGCCGTGCACACCATGCCGGCAATCGCCATCACGAAGAACATCCCGGTCTGGCCCGACAATCCGAATTCGAGCAGCACCACCGACGAAAAAATAATCGTCAGCATCGTCATGCCCGACACCGGGTTCCGCGCGACGGTGGCGATCGAGTTGGCGGCCACGGAGGCAAAGAAAAAGGCGAACACCACCGTCAACCCCAGGCCAATCACCAGCACCGTGAACGACGGCGCCAGTTGCCCGAAAAACACCGCGATGGCCAGCGCCGACGCCGCCACGCCGAGCAGCAGCGCCATCAGCGGCAGGTCGCGATCGGTGCGGTCTTCGGCCTCCGCCTTCCCGGCCCGAAACGCCTTGAACGCGATGCCGAACGACCCGGCGACAATCTTGAGCGACTTGATGATGCCGAACAGGCCGCCGGTCGCGATGGCGCCCACGCCCACGAACCGCACGTAGCCACGAAAGATCTGCGACGCGGTCATCTGGGCGATGGGAATGGTGCCGGGCGAGATGACCTCGGTGGGCACATGCTGGCCGATCATCCAGATGAGCGGAACCAAAACAAAATTCGACAGGACCCCGCCCGCCACCAGCAGCATCGACGACCGCAGGCCCATCACGTAGCCGAGGCCGAGGATGAAGGCGACGGCATCGAAGCTGGTGGCGATTTTCGCCTTGTCGGCCAGCGACTTCACCATCGGGACGAATCGGAAATCGACGTATTCCTTCCAGGGCTGGAATGTCGTCACGAAAAAGTCGTAGACCCCGGCGAGCACCGTCGCCTGCACGAGCAGCTTGGCCTGGGATCCGCCCTTCTCACCGGTGACCAGCACTTCGGTGATCGCGGTGGCTTCCGGATACGGAAACTGACCGTGCATCTCGCGCACGAAATAGCGGCGCAGCGGAATCAGGAACAGCAGCCCGAGGCACCCCCCGGCCAGCGAGATGAAGATGGTCTGCACCGGATGCGGATTCAGATTCAGGATGTAGAGCGCGGGCAGCGTAAAGATCGCGCCGGCCACGATCGATCCCGACGTGCCGCCGATGCCCGTGATGATCACGTTTTCGAGCAGCGTCGATCGGCGCCGATACACGCGCGCCAGGCCGATCGCCAGGATCGAGATGGGGATGGCGGCCTCCATCACCTGGCCGACCTTCATCCCCGAGTACGCCGAGGCCAGCGTGAAGATCACGCAGAAGCCCAGCCCCCAGAGCACCGAACGCCACGTCGTCTCGGCCATCGTCGAACTGGCCGGCACCAGGGGCTGATACGTCTCGCCAGGCTTGAGCGTGGTGTAGGCGTTGGCGGGCAGCGCGCTAGTTTCGGGCGCCGCGACGGGCGTGGACATGCTTCCTCCAGTCGGAGCCCGCCAATCGGCGGACGCCGAGCCAGTCTATCGCAACCGATCCGGAGGGTCCGATCCAATTCTCCTGGCCGGCAGCGCCCTGCCGCAAGGACCCCGGCGGCCTACGGGATGTCCCGTATCAGCAATCCGCCCCGATACAACAGGTAGAGCGCACCGGTCTGGACCAGGTGGAACAGGTCGTTGTGATTGAACTGCGGATGCGGCGCCACGCGCAGCGCCTGGATGAGGGCGGCCACCACCGACACCACCACCCCGGCGGTGATCCAGCCGGCCGCGCCGGTCAACCCGCTCGATCCCGAGAGCCACGCCAGCAAGACGACGCCGACCAGGGCCAGTGTGTAATCGACGATGACGGTGATGAACTCGGTGCGGAACCAGATGAGCACCAGGTAGCAGGCCAGCTTGGCGACGACCACGCCCAGCAGCGCACGCCGGAGCGCCCCGGTAGAGCCGGCCACCACGGCCGCCGCCAGCAACGCGGCGCTGCCCACGCCTGTGGCGGCCAGGGTGAGGCGCCACATCCGGGCCGACACCACCGGCGGCAGCATCTCGACAAAGCCGTGGTACGACCCGCCGACAAACGAGGCGAGGGCCGTCATCGCCAGCGCGGAGGCCCACAGGCGCATGGCTGCCTGACTGTCGGATTCGCCCTGGCGAAACAGCAGGACGGCCAGGACCAGCGCGACGGCTCCCATCAGGTAGTCGGTCGCCAGCGTCATCGGTTCGGTGAGGCGCATACACGCTCCGTTCGGTTACGGCGCTGTCAGGATGGCCGACACGCGCTCGAGGTCGGCGAGCCGGCCGATGTCGAAGTCGAGGTGGGGAACCACGGCCCGCATCCGGTCGCCCAATCGCTTGGTGAGATCGGCGCGATAAAGCTGCTCCTGCGACGCCCGGGCGCGGTAGAAGTCGCCGTACAGTCCGTCGGGCAGGACGCGGTTGAGCACCAGCCCGCCGACCGGGATGCGCGCCGCCTCCAGCGATGTCAGGGCCCGGGCAGCATGCTCGATCGACGCGCGGTCGGCGGCGAGCACCAGCACGACCGAGGCCAGCGTGGTGCCGGTGAGCAGATCGCACAGGCTGCGGAATCTGGTTTCGCGCCGGTCGAGCGCCTCGAGTAACGGATCCAGCCGTGCGGGCGGCACCACCTCGGTGCCAGGCGGCCAGGCCTGTTGTCCCTCGAGCCCGCGGCGGCGCGCGGCGGTCGCGCCGGTCCAGGCGGCGAGCGATTCGGGCGCCTGCAGGAATTTGAGCGCGTGGCCCAGCGGCGCGATGTCGAACACGATCAGGTCGGCGCGGCTGTTGGGCGCCAGGATCAGGTCGGCCATCCGATCGCACATCGCCAGGTCGGCCACGCCCGGCATCGACGCGACCACGTCGAAGCCCGGCGCAATCTCTCGAAACACCGTCGGGCTCACCAGCGACGCCACCTGGGTGCGCAGGCTCGCCACGAATCGCGAGGCGTCGCGTTCGACGTCCACCCACATGGCCTGCAGGCCCGGGGCCACTTCTCTGGCGGAGGCGGAGAGCGGCGCCCCGAACAGATCGCACGCCTCGTGCGCGTGGGACGGCTCGGTGGACACCAGCAGGACGCGCCGACCCTCGCGGCTGGCGGCCAGCGCCATCGCGGCCGCGCAGGTGGTCTTGCCCGCGCGGTTCGATCCGCCGAAAAAGAGTACGCGCCGGCCGAACAGATCACGCATGGCGGGTGCCGGTGGCGCGGACCCGGCCTCCATCCTGCGTGGCGCCACGCGTGTCGATCGAGGTCGCGGGGAACACGGCCTCCAGGTACCCCGTTTTCGCCTCGCCCTTGACCAGCGTGAGTTCGCCGCCAAACGCCGCGAGGATCTTGCGCGCCACCACGGGCGCCAGTCCCAGCGGTTCGGCCGACGACACGGTTCGCACGCGAGACTCGAGCGTGAAGAAATCGGATGCCTGCTCAGCCGACAGCGTCAATGCGTCGACGTCCAGCCTCACGCGCAGCCCCTTGTCCTCGACCACGCCCGACAGGCCGACCCGGTGCGCGTCCTTCGAGAGTGCGGCCGCCAGCCGCACCAGCGTTTCCAGAACCCGTTTCATCAATGCGGGTTCGCCGCCCAGCATCACCGCCCCGATGGCGGACTGGTCCGACAGGATTTGAATCTCGGGGAGGGCCTGCCGCACCTGCGCCAGGATGGCGGCCACCGACAAGACCTCGCGGCTCGCCGGCCCGCGTTGATCGAGATCGGCAAGCATCGCGGCGTCTTCGATCAAATTGACCAGACGCGCCCTACTGCTGTCGAAGTGCTGCCGGTACCGGGTGTAGTCCTCGGACGGCGGACACAAGTCGCAGAGCAGCTCTCCGATGCCCAGCACGCCGTTGGTCGGCGTGCGCAGTTCGTGGGAGATCATGCCGAGAAACTCGTCTTTGAGCCGGCCCATGTCGGCCAGCCGTTCGTTGGCCTGTGCCAGGTCGCGCGTCCGCTCGGCAACCTGCTGTTCCATGTACTGGTTGCGGTCGCGGAGCTGGCGTTGAAGGGAGCGGACTCTCAGGTGCGTTCGCACGCGCGCTTCGACTTCTTCGGCCTGGAACGGCTTGGTGACGTAGTCCATTCCGCCCATCGAGAAGGCGCGCACCTTTTCGGTCGTGTCGCTCAGGGCGCTGATGAAAATCACCGGAATGTCGGCCAGCCCGGCGTCCGCCTTGAGTTGGGCGCACACCTCGAAGCCGTCCATCTCCGGCATCCGGATGTCGAGCAGGATCAGGTCGGGTGGCGCCACCTTGGCCGCCGCCAGCGCCAGCCTGCCGCTCGAAACCGGCCGAGGTTCGTACCCCCGATCCCTGAGCAGCCCCGACAGCAGCTCCAGATTGGCCGGCGTGTCGTCCACGATCAGGATGCTGGGAAGACGCTCTCGATCAGGTGATTCGGCCGTCATGCCACGTCCTTATCTGAACAGCGCGATCAAGGCTGGGTAGTCGAACTGCTCGACCAGCATCCGGAGTTGCCCGACCACCACCGGGTCGCCAAAGCCGAGTTGCCCGATCAGTTCGAGCAGATGGTCATGGCGACAGCCACGGGCCGCCTCGTGGATCTGCGCCTTCAGGTCGGACCCGATGTGTTCCAATTTATCCCGCGTCAGGACTGGCAGCAACTTCGACGCGGCACCCGCCTGTCCCGACGCTCCCGCGTAGAGATAGCGTACGCCGGTCAGCCGCCTGATGCGTTCGAACAATTCGCTCTTCCCGAACGGCTTCGGTAGAAAATCGTCGGCGCCCGCCTCCAGCGTTTGATCGCGGACCTCGTCGGTCGCGCTGGCGGACACGGAGATGATCTTCACCCTGGCGCCTCCCGGACGGCTGCGAATCTGCCGGATGGCCTGGTCGCCATTGAGATCGGGCAGCCGCTGATCCATCAGAATCACGTCCGGACGCTGGCTCACGAACAGGTCGACGGCCTGACGGCCCCGTTCGGCCTCGACCACGTCGAACCCCGCGGCGCTCAACAGCCGGACCAGAAACACGCGGTTGTCTTCCAGGTCGTCCACCACCAGCACTCGGCAACCCGGTTGCCCGTTTTCGATCCGCAAGCTCTGGAGCGCGCTCGGCTTGGCGGCCAGCGCGTCGTACGACCCCGCGACGAACGGGATGTCGAGACGAAACGTGGAGCCGTACGCGGTGCTGCTGGTGAGCGTAAGGTCGCCGCCCATCATCCGGGCAAACTGGCGGCTGATCGCCAGTCCCAGTCCGGTGCCATGGCCCTCGTGGCGGCCCAGCGGGGTCTGTTCGAACGCGTCGAACAAGGCGTCGCACTCGTCGGCCTCGATCCCGGGGCCGCTGTCCTCCACCACCACGATCAGCCTCGCGCTGGCGGCCTCGTAGGGGCGGGCCGGGGTTGCCGAGACCCGCACCCGCACGCCGCCACTGCTGGTAAACTTGACGGCATTGCTCACCAGATTGATCATGATCTGGCGCAGCTTCCGTTCGTCGCCCACCACGTAGGGCGGCAGGCTCGGGATGCCGTCCACGTCGAGTGTCAACTGCCTGGCTTCCGCGCTATCGCGGAACACCGTCACGATGTCGTCGAACAGCGCGCGCACATCGAAGGTCGCCCGTTCCAGCGTCTCGCGCCCGGCCTCGATCTTGGACAGTTCGAGAATTTCGTTGAGCAGCGACAGCAGGTGTTCTCCGCTGCGGCTGATGGTATCGACGCGCCGTTTCTGGATCCCCGACAACTGCGTGTCGTCCTGCATCATCTGCGCAAAGCCGAGGATGGCGGTGAGGGGTGTCCGGATTTCGTGGCTCATGTTGGCCAGGAACCGGCTCTTGGCGCGCGTGGCGGCCTGCGCCTGCACGGCCATCTGGTTGGCGCGCGCGGTGGCCTGCTCCAGTTGACGGTTGCTCTCCCGCAACGCCTCTTCGGCATGCTTGCGCCTGCTGATGTCGCGAATGGTGCCGAGCAGACGCACCGGCGTGCCATCGTCGCGTCGAAACAGCTCGGCGGTCGCGTGGATCCAGACGTCGGTCCCGTCTCCCCCGATCGCGCGATGGTCGATCTCGTACGTGGCGGTCCCGGCCACCGCGGCGCCCAGGCCCTCACGCACGCGGTCGCGGTCGTCGGGATGCACCATCGCCATCAACTGATCCAGCGAGGGCGGCGAGTCGAGATGATAGATTTCCAGTGCTTCGCGCGAGTAGACCACGCCGTTGGTCACCAGGTCCCAATCGAGGTATCCAATCCGCGCGATCCGTTGAACCGCTTGCGACCGCTCCTCGCTGGCGCGGAGTTCCGCCTCTGCCCGGACGCGTTCGGTGACGTCGACGGTATAGCCGGCCAGCAGGGTCCGGTCGCCGTCGGCCAGCGGGAACTTGACGGTGGTAAAGGTCCGTCCGTTCAGCGTCTCGTCAACGGTCAGCTCGGCGCCAGCCGACACGACGGTCCAGTCGTCGGCCGTCATCTTCGCCGCCAGCTCGGGCGGAAACAGCTCGGCCATCGTTTTTCCGATCATCTCGTCGGCCGCAATCCCGGTGATCTGCCGAAGGCTGTCGCTGGCATACAGGACGACGCTCCGGGAGGGCGTGACCGCTTTGACAAACATCGGGATCGGCGAGTGCCGCATGAACAGGGCAAGCACCTGACTGGTGGGTGGGTCGGCTGCCGTCTTCATCACCACGCTCCCTGACGCGAACCGCTCCGGGAAACCTGCGTGACAAGACGGTTGGATCTCCTCTCCCGACGAGGCAGTTCCATCTCATCCGAATCCGGTCATCCCGCGGCAATACAGTCTACTCTGCTGTCACTCGGCGCGATCGCTCAACGCCATGATGAATGTCGGGCCAGCGGTGCCCGGTTCCCGCCCCGGTCCGGACCGACGGGGCCCCAACGCATCCCTCGTGTTTCGTTTGCCCCGTCGCGCCAATCAGGCGTACAATTCGGCGCATCAGGCGGCAGGCGGCAGGCGGCAGGCGGCAGGCGGCCAGGGTAACGCTGAGCCGGATGGGTGTGCACCGATTCCATGACCGATACCAACAAATCCTGGGGACACACGGTGCTGGGCTGGTTCGTCGTCAAGGATGAGGCCGACGGTTCGGCCTCCGAGGAGACGCTCGCCTCCGGGGCGGCAACCGCGGGGACGACAGCCGAGGGCGCGCCCGCGCAGGCCGCCGACCAGGTGTTTGTCACCAACCCGCCTGCCGCGGTGGACGGCAAGGTGGCCTTCGACCAGGTGTTCGAGGCCGCCGGCATCGGCGGCGAAGAGCGCCAGCGTGTGGCCAAGACGCTCGACCTGCTCTCGGCCCTGCCGTCCGAGACACCGGCGCCGGTCAAGAAACAAATCGTCGAGGCGTCGCTGACGGCGTTTGGCGTGCCCATCGACAAGATCATCGAGTCGGGCGTCGCCGAGATCCAGGCGCTCGAAGGCTACATCCGGGCCGGAGCGGCCGACACGCAGCAGGTGCTGGCCGACGCCGACACGCGCATCAAGGCGAAGGAAGACGAGATTCGGCAGCTCCGCGTGGTGATGGACGCGCGCGTGCAGGAACAGCAGGCGGTCACCCGCGCCTGCAACGATCGCAAGCTCAGCACTCAGCAGATTCTCGAATTCTTCGGCCAGGAAGCGGTCGCGCGCGTGGTCGCGGCCTCGCCGAAGCTGCGGGGGCCGGCGCGCCAGGGATAGGCCCTGCGTGTTGCGGGCGTCCCCATCGAACGAAAGGTCACCGGCATGGGAGTCTTCTCGCGGCTTGGCAACTTGTGGAAGGGGTTTCTCTCGATCTGGATCTCGGATATCGAAAAGGAGCACCCCGCCATCGCGTACGAGAACGCCATCAATTCGATGGTCGAAAAGTACACGCGGCTCAAGACGGCGACCGCCGGCATCATCCGGCGGCGCGAGGATATCGACGCGCGGCAGAAATCCAGCTCCGAGCAACTCGCCCAGGTGGAGGCGCAGCTGGCGGCCGCGGTCGAGACCAACCAGGACGACCTCGCCGTCGTGCTCATTCAGAAGAAGAACGAGCTCACCAAAGATCTGGCCGACCTGCGCGTGGAGCTCGAGACCGCGCAGAAGGACGCCGACTCGGCCAAGTCGTCGCTGCTGATCGTGCAGAGCGAGATCCGGAAGCTCAAGGCCGAGCGCGAGACGATGCTGGCGAAACTGCAGTCGGCCCAGGCACGTATCAAGATCCAGGGGCAGCTGGACGGCCTGTCGGTTGACGCCGACGTCCAGGCCCTCGACAACGTGCGCGAACACATCCGGACCACCATTGCCGAAGCCAACCTGGGACGCGAGATGTCGGAGTCGTCGCTCGACTCGCGGCTGGCGGCCTTGCAGACGCAGGCCGGCGACGTGCAGGCGCGTCAGCAGCTGGCCGAGATGAAGACCAAGCGCGCGGCCCAGGCCGCCGCCCAGGGCCAGAAGACACTGTAGGAGCGGGAGAAGCAGACCATGAAGCTCACGGCGTTCGCCAAGTTCTTCATCACCATCGTCATCCTGGCCGTCGTCGGGTACGCGGTCTACACGTATCGCGGCACCGACATCAAGAAGTGGGCGGTGGGCGACAAACCGGCGGCCGGATCGGCCGAGCCCGTCACCAACACCGACTTCGCCGCGCTCAAGAACGCGCCGCCCGATCCGGCGCGCAACGCGGGCGCGGCCGGCGTCAGCGGCGCCGCCCTGGGGTCGGGCGGGCGGCTCACGCGCACCCTGGTGGTCGCCATCAACACGTGGGCGGGCCACGCGCCGGGCATCGTCTTCAACGGCGGCCTGGACGCCAATGCGGGATCCAACTTCCGGAAGCGGTTCGGCTTCGACGTCAAGTTCGTGCTGATTGAAGATCCGGCGGCCAAGCTCGCCGCGTTCCGCAAGGGCGACGTGGACCTGATGTGGGACACGGTGGATAACTGGGCCCGCGAGGCATCCATCCTGACCGAGCAGAACCAGCAGGCGCGGTCGATCATGATGCAGGACTGGTCGCGCGGGGGCGACGGCATCGTGTCGCTCGCCTCGATCAAATCCATCGAGGAACTCAAGGGCAAGAAGATTTCGTGCACACAGTTCACGCCCTCGCACTTCCTGCTGCTCTACCTGCTGTCGCAATCGGGCCTGAGCAACGAGGACCGCACGGCCCTGGAAAAGTCCATCATCTTCACGCAGGACGCGCCGGCCGCCGCCGCCATGTTCAAGGCAGGCCAGGTGGACGCGGCGGTCACGTGGGAGCCCGACCTGTCGGCCGCCGTCGCCGCCCGCGGTGATGCGGCGCACGTGCTGGTGTCGACCACCGCGGCGAGCAACATCATCGCCGACACGCTCATCGCCAGGCAGGACGTCATCAACACGGCGCCCGAGACGCTGCGCGACTTCGTCCACGGATGGTTCGACGGCATCGACATGATCAAGGCCGACCCGAACGCCGCGTACGCGATGGTGGCCAAGGCCCTCAAGCTCGACGCCGACACGGTGTCGGGCATGCTGTCGGGCCTCAAGCTCACGCCGTACCCGGACAATGCGCAGTTCTACGGCCTCACCGGCGGCAAGGCGCACTTCGAGACGCTGTTCGACACCGCGTTCGTGATCTGGCGCAAGAAGGGCCTCGTCACGCGCCCCGTCTCGGCGAAGGACTGGGTCGATACCCGCTTCATCAGCGCGCTGGCGAGCGCCTACCCGAACCAGGCGATCGACGAACCCAAGATCGCCGCCAAAGCCCCGTCGGCCAACGATCGGGCCATCGTCAACAAGCAGATGCAGATTCACTTTACGCCGGGGTCCGACGAGATCATGCCGGGTTCCTACTTCGTGCTCGACGCGCTGGGCGAGACGATGACGTCGTTCGGGAACACGTATCTGCGCGTCGAAGGCAATACGGATTCGACCGGGCCGGCGGTGGTCAACTTGACGCTGTCGGAGCGGCGGGCACTGGCCGTCAAGAACTACGTGTTGAAGAATTTCCCGAACATCCAGGCGGCGCGATTCCAGACCGTGGGCCGTGGATCGGCCAACCCGGTCGCCGACAACACGACCGAAGCGGGCCGCCAGCTCAACCGGCGGACCGAAATCAAAGTCGTGCTGACCACCAAGTAGATCGACTCCGCAGGGCGGGAGGGGCGCACCGGCGCCGCTCCCGCTCCCGGCGTCTTCTGTGTCACCCGCGTTCACGCATCGCGAAACCCCACTGATGTCGCACAGCCGATTCTTTGCCCTGCGACAACCGCTTGCCCGCTCGACCAGCGTGGTGGTCGGACTGGTGCTGCCGGCGGTCGTGCTGGGCGCATGGTGCATCACCACCTACGGCGGGCTGGCCCCGCCCGACTTTCTGCCCTCGCCCAGCGAAACGGTGCGCGGCACGCTGCAACTGTTCATCGAGCACGATCTGGCGCGCGCCATCTGGGTCTCGACCCAGCGCATCCTGATCGCCTTCGCGCTGGCCTCGGCCGTTGCGCTGCCGCTCGGCGTGCTGATGGGCGCCTTCGAACCGATCAACCGCTTGTTCGAGCCCATCGTCGCGCCGCTGCGCTACATGCCGATCTCGGCGTTCATCCCGCTGCTCATTCTGTGGTTCGGCATCTACGAAGCGCAGAAAATCGCGTTCCTGTTTCTCGGCGTCTTCGTCTATCTGCTGCCGGTGGTGGTGACCGCGATTCGAACCGTCCCCGACGAACTGGTGCAGACCGCGCTCACCCTGGGCGCGACCCGGTTGCAGGTGATCCGCACGATCCTCGTGCCGGCGGCCTTGCCCGAAATTTTCGACTCGTTCCGCGTGATGAACGCGATCTCGTGGACCTACGTGATCCTGGCAGAGGCGGTGAACCCCGAGCATGGCCTCGGCTACATGGTCGAACTGGCGCGCACGCACCAGAAGGCTTCGTGGTCGTTCGCCGGTCTGCTGGTAATTGGCGGGATCGGGTTGCTGACCGATCTGGTGATTCGGGCGACGGCCGGCATCCTGTTCCGGTGGCGGGAAAAATCGACATGAGCGATCTCCACCCGCGCCCCGCCGATCGCGCCACCTCTGGCGAGCCGGGCACCGTCGCGGTCACCGTCGAAGGTCGCGGCGAAGCGACGCCGCCCACCTACCGGGCCGATCTGGCCGGCACTCCGCCCAGGCTGCGAATCCGGGACCTCGGCATCACCTACATTGGTCGCGACGGCCGCGCCACCGAAGCGGTGCGCGACGTGTCGATCGATATCGTTGACAAGCCCGGCGTCGGCGAGATCGTGGTGTTCCTGGGCCCCTCCGGCTGCGGCAAGTCGACGATCCTCAAGGCGGTCGCCGGCCTGCTGCCGCCCACCAAAGGCGAGATCCTCGTCAACGGCGAGACCTTCGACGGCCCCGGCCGCGATCGCGGCATGGTGTTTCAGGCGTACACCTCGTTCGGCTGGCTCACGGTGCGCGAGAACGTGGAGTACGGGCTGCGCATGGCCGGGGTGTCGGCGTCGGACCGGCGTGGCCGCGCGCTCAAGTACCTCAAGGCGGTTGGCCTCGACGAGTTTGCCGACCGGTACCCCAAGGATCTGTCCGGCGGCATGAAACAACGGGTGGCGCTGGCCCGGACGCTGCTCAACGGCCCGAAGATCGTGCTGATGGACGAGCCGTTCGGCGCGCTCGACCCGCAGACCCGCTGGGGCATGCAAGGGTTGTTGCTCGACGTGTCGCGCACCGAAGACAACACGACGCTGTTTGTCACCCACGACGTCTCCGAGGCGGTGTATCTGGCCGACACCGTCTACGTGCTCTCGTCGCGCCCCGCCCGCATCCTGCACCGGGTTGACGTGCCGTTTTTCGCCACCCGCGACATCTCGCTCAAGTCCTCGAGCCAGTTCCGCGCCGTCGAGAAGCAATTGCTCGACATGCTCTACGCGCCGGCGACCGACGAGAATCATTCGGCGGCCGGAGGGTAGAATACGGCCATGGGACCGACCGACAACACGCGTGCGAACAAGCCGGCAGCCAGACCGGCGGCCAGATCGGCCCCCGTCGCGCCCGCGGTCCCGCCGACGGCAGGACCGCCCTCGCCGGTGCTGGATCCGCCGCCGGTGCCGCAGGGCCCCGCGGCGTTACTCACAGGCAAGGCGCCCTACCTGCGATTTGCGTTTGCCAATCCCTACAACCTGTCGCTGATCGGCGGGGCGCTGCTCGCCTCGGCGCTCACGCTGAACCCGCTGCTCGCGCTGGTGGCGCTTGGTGGCGAAGCGCTCTGGCTGCTGCACGCGCCGGGATCCGGGCGGCTTCGGCACCTGCTGTGGGATCCGCGCTTTGCCGAGTTGAAGGCCGCCTACGACGCCGAACAGCGCTCGGCCCGCATGCAACTGCTTGGGTCGGCCGATCGCCAGCGCGTCGAGAAGCTCATCCAGTTCAAGCAGGACATCGGCCGCCTGGCCGGCCAGAATCCCTCGTTCACCAACGAACTGCTGCAGGCCGAACTGGTCAAGACCGACCGGCTGGTCGAATCGTTTCTCGACATGGCGGTCACCTGCGCGCGGTACGAGCACTACCTGGCGTCGGTGGACATGAGCGAGCTGGATCGCGACCGCGAACGCTGGAACGCCATTGCCTCGGACGCCCACGCCGAACTCTCGCAGGTCGACATC
Source organism: Acidobacteriota bacterium (assembly GCA_037133015.1). Lineage (GTDB taxonomy): Bacteria > Acidobacteriota > Vicinamibacteria > Vicinamibacterales > JAKQTR01 > JBAXOX01. Next base: position 89,634 of record JBAXOX010000004.1, on the reverse strand, counting down.
GCGAAGAAGAACCTGGCCGTCATCATGAAGCGGTTCGAAAAGGTGCAGGAAATCCAGCGCTACCTCACCGTGGCGCGGGGCCAGCTCGACCTGATCGAAAACTCGTTCCGCCTGCTCGCCGACCAGATCGTCACGATGCAGTCGCCCCAGGAGCTATCGGGCCAGCTCGACGAACTGCTCAACGGGGTCGAGGCCATCAAGGCCAGCACGGCCGACACCGAGCGCATGCTCACCAGCATGGGGCTCACCACCACCGTCTGACGCGCCGGTGAGAACATTTATGGCTGATCAACTCCCGCTCCCCGCCTGGGCCGAGGACCTGCGACGCCGCTATCTGCGCGGCGAATCGTCGATGTTCGTTCTGCACGGCAACGTGTACGACGTGGTGGTGCACGGGGCGCGCAGCTACGGCCTCACCGAGTTTCTCTGCGAGGTCCTGCTCAAGGACACGCGCGAGACGCTGGCGACCTACAACCTGGCGAGCGGCGTCCGTTTTCCCAAGCGCGCGACGTCGGTGTCCGGACTCGACGATCTGCTGCTGGCCACCGACAAGGCCCGCGTGCTGCCGGCTCTCGAACGGCTGCTGGTGGGCTCGATGCGCGCCGCGGTCGTGATCGAGTACGCCGAGGCAATCGCGCCGGCCGGCGATCCGAGCTTCCAGTCCGACGCCGATCGCGCCGCCACGATCACGCTCCACCGCTGGTCGTCGCTTCCGGCCATCGAGAAAAGCGACAACCTCATCATCCTCATCACCGAAAACCTCGCAGAGCTGTCGCCCAAGATCGTGTCGAACCCGAAGGTCGCCGTCGTCGACCTGCCGATGCCCGATCGTGACGCGCGCATGGCCGTCGCGAAACTGTCCGATCCCAGGCTCGGCGACAAGGAGACGGCGCGTTACGCCGACGTCACCGCCGGCCTCAAGAGCGTGCAGATCGCCTCGATCCTCACGCCGCCGCCCGCGTCGGAGGAAGAAGCCGCCCGGCGCGAGACGTTCATCCGCGACATTCTCGGGTCGGGCTCAGACGTGCCCGAACGCGCCAAGCGCCTTGCGGCGATGACCGCCGGCATGAGCCCGGACGAGATCCGCCGCCTGATCGCGCCCACCGCGTCGGCCGCGCCGCCCGATACCGGAGCCCAGGCGGACCGCGCACGCGCCGACATCGACCGCGTGATCGCCAGTCGCAAGCGCGACATCCTCGAGCGCGAGTGTTTCGGCCTCGTGGAGTTTGTCGAACCCCAGCACGGCTTCGAAGTGGTCGGCGGGATGGACGAGGTCAAGAAAGACCTCGCGGTCGTTGCCGACAACATCCGCAACGGCCGTACCAGCCGCGTGCCGATGGGCATCCTCTTTACCGGTCCGATGGGCACGGGCAAAACGTTTGTCGCCGAGGCCTTTGCCAAGGAATGCGGCCTGACGACGATCAAGCTCAAGAACTTCCGATCGAAATGGGTGGGCGCCACCGAGGGCAACCTCGAGAAGGTGCTGACCGTCATCAAGGCGATCGGCCAGGTGGTCCTCATCATCGACGAGGGCGACCGGGCTTTCGGCAACACCGACGGCGAGGGTGATGGCGGCACCTCCTCGCGCGTCATCGCCCGCATCAAGGAGTTCATGTCGGACACCTCGAACCGCGGGCGCATTCTGTTTCTGGTGATGACCAATCGGCCCGACAAGCTCGACGTGGACCTGAAGCGCGCAGGCCGGCTCGATCGCAAGATTCCGTTTCTCTATCCGCAAACGCCGGAAGAAGTCGAGAACGTCGCGCGGGCGTCGGTGCGCAAGAACGGCGTGCGGACCAAGGTGGAGTTCGCCGCGCTGCGGGCCGACTTTTCGGCGCACCTGGTTGGCTACAGCAATGCCGACATCGAAGCCGTCATCCTGATGGCCAACGACGATGCGGCGAGAGAGACGGGCGGGGATGCCGAGGTCGAATCGCGGCACTTCGCGAAGGCGGCGGGCGACTACTTCCCCAGCCGCGATTCCGAACTGCTCGAGTACATGGAACTGCTGGCGGTGTTCGAAGCGTCGAGCCGGCGTTTGCTGCCGGCGAAATACGCGTCGATGACGCCCGAGCAGCTCGACCTGCGCCTGCGGACGCTGCGGGTGTCGGTCGGCAGCCGGCGGTAGCGTCGATTGCCGCGTCGGGCTGTCGCGTCGATTGCCGGCCGGTCTGTCGCGCCACTCCACCGACACCGGCGCTCCGAGGCCCGCCCGACGCCATCGCGAAGCGGCGCGCGCCGCGGGGGCCTCCCCGCACCGAACCGCGCGGCGTTACGACGGCGGCGGCGCTGGCTCTCGTCGGTAGCGGCGCAGGGCGGGCGTGCCGGCCGCAATCCACGCTGTCGCGAGCAGGCAGCCGATGCCGCCGGTCACCACCGACAGGGGCGCGCCGAACAGGTTGGCCACCACCCCGGCCTCGACTTCTCCGAGTTGCGGGCCGCCCATAAAAAACACCATATTGACGCCCACCATCCGGCCGCGCATGTGGTCCGGCGTCTCCATCTGCCTGAGCAGGCTGCGGAAGACCATGCTCACCGTGTCGGTCACACCCGTCAGCGCCAGGCACGCGAACATCACCCAGAACGATCGCGTCAGCCCGAAGCCGACCGTCGCCAGCCCGAAGCCCGCCACCGCCCACAACAGCACCACGCCTCGCCGGTTGATCCGATCGACCATCCGCACCATCACCGCGCTCGCCACCAGCGCCCCGGCCGACTGCGCCGCATAGAGCCATCCGTAGCCGTGCGCGCCGACGACGAGGATGTCCTGGGCGAAAATCGGCAGCAGCGTGTTGGCAGACGCAAAGAAGGTGGCGAAGAAATCCAGCAGCATCGTCGATCGGATGAGCGGCTGCGAAAAGACGAACCGCAACCCGTCCATCGCCGCCGCCAGGCTCATCTCGGGGCGCGCGTGCCCCTGCTGCGTCCCGCGCCCCTGGACCCCGCGCATCATCAGCAACGCGAGAATCACCCAGAAATATGACAGGGCGTTGAGCCAGTAGGCCCACGCGATGTGCCCGAGCAGCATCGCCCCGGCAAACGCCGGCCCGCCGATCATGGCGGCAATCTGGAACATGATCGTGGTCAGGCTGATGGCGTTGGGCAGATCGCTGCGCGGCACCAGATTGGGCACCAGCGCCTGGCGCGAAGGGCCGTCGAACGATCCGGCGATCGCCGTCAATCCGGCCAGCAGGTAGATGGGCCAGAGGCTCTGCAAGCCAACCCAGGCCAGCGCGCCCAGAATCGCCGACAGCGCGGCCATCACGGTCTGGGTGATGAGCATCACGCGGCGGCGGTCGTAGACGTCGGCCACCACGCCGCTCACCATCGAAAACAGCACGATGGGCAGGAAGCGGACCAGCCCGACCATGCCGAGCGCGAGGCCCTTGTGGCCCGGCGGCGCCAGCAGCGAGACGTGCCACAGGATGGCCGCCGTCTGCATCATCGACCCGGAAAACGAGATCACCTGCCCGATCCACAGCAGTCGGAAGTTGCGATGCCGGAGGGCGGAAAATGCGGAGGTCGTCGTGCTCACTGATGCAGCCCGCGCCCGGCGCCCGAACCCGCCCCGGTCGCCTCGTCGTAGAGCAGGCGGGCGATGGCGGCCATCAGCGCGGCGCTGGCCTTGCGATCCTCGATGCCCCGAACCAGAATCACCAGCACGAAGGGCTTCGGGCCGTACACGATCGCGGCGTCGTGGTGGATCTTCGTGATTCCGCCCGTCTTGTGCGCCACCGGCGTGGCCGGAGGCAGACCGGCGGGAATGCCGTCGTTAAAACTCTGCCGCTTGAGGATGTCCAGCATCTGCCGGCTCGCCGCCTCGTCGACCGCCTCGAACCGCGCGAGTCGCTCCAGCAACACCAGCAGCGCCCGAGCCGTGGTGACGTTGTTGAGTCCCTGGTCGAACGCCTTGTTGTCTTCGACGCCGCGCAGCACCCGCATCCCATCCGCGCCGAGATCCGTCGTGGTCTTCTGAATCTGTGCGGCGCCCAGCCGATCGATGAGCAGATTGGCCGCGAAATTCGAACTGGTGGTGATCATCGCCTCGCACAGATCGGCGAGCCGCATCGTCTGGTTGATGTGCTTGTAGACCTCGGCATCCGAGTCGTCGCCCATGCTCAGCGTGTAGGCGCTGCCGTCGACGATGCTCTTGAATTCGTTGCGCACCGGCATCTCGTCGGTGAGGGCGAGTCGGCCGAGGCGAACCTGCCGGAACAACTCGATCATCACCGGCACCTTCATGGTGCTGGCGGCGTGAAATACGGTGTCGGGCTGGATCAGCAGTTCGAGGCGCGCTGGCTTGCCGGCCGATCCGTCCAGCGTCCGGAAGGCCACGGCAACCTCTGCCCCGCTCGCCTTGATGAGGGCCTCGACCTCGGCCTTCGCCTTCGGCTCCTCGGCGCTTGCCGATGCAGCGACACAGACCAGCAGCCAGAAGGCGGCGGCCGTCATGCCGATCGGGCGTTTCAGGAGGACGCTGTTTCGCATCGCTTGGGAGAGCCCGATGGCATACCTCGCATTGGGCCCCTGAACTTGGGGCCCTGCCGCGGCCCTCACGGCGGGTGTCGCCGAGCTGGCGCCGTCGGCTTGATTCGAGGGGCCGTCACGCGAAGTGTGTTCCCGATCAGGCCCCCCCACTCAACACCCAGACCTAGTATCGATAGTGCGCCGGCTTGTACGGGCCGCCGGCCGGAACACCGAGGTAATCGGCCTGCTCCTTGGTGAGCTGCGTCAGACGCACGCCCAGATGCGGCAGATGCAGCCGGGCGACCTCTTCGTCGAGGTGCTTGGGCAGCATGTAGACCTTCTTCTCGTAGCGCTCGTTGTGCAGGTGCAGCTCGAGTTGCGCGAGCACCTGGTTCGAGAACGACGCCGACATCACGAAACTGGGATGCCCGGTGGCGCAGCCCAGGTTCAACAAGCGGCCCTCGGCCAGCACCATCACGCTGTGCCCGTCGGGGAAGCGCCACTCGTCGTACTGCGGCTTGATGTTGATGCACTGGATGCCGGGGATCTTCTTGAGCCCCGCCATGTCGATCTCGTTGTCGAAGTGGCCGATGTTGCCGACAATCGCCTTGTCCTTCATCTTCGACATGTGATCGGCGGTGAGCACGTTGTAGTTGCCGGTCGCGGTGATGAAGATGTCGGCCTTGCCGATCACGTCTTCGACCGTCGTAATCTCGTAGCCTTCCATCGCCGCCTGCAACGCGCAGATCGGGTCGATCTCGGTCACCACCACCCGCGCGCCCTGGCCGCGCAGCGCCTGCGCACAGCCCTTGCCGACCTCGCCGTACCCGCACACCACGGCCAGCTTGCCGCCCAGCATCACGTCGCTGGCGCGCATCAGCCCGTCAGGCAACGAATGCCGGCAGCCGTAGATGTTGTCGAACTTGCTCTTGGTCACCGAATCGTTGACGTTGATCGCCGGGAACAGGAGGGTGCCGGCCTCCACCATCTGATAGAGCCGGTGCACGCCGGTGGTGGTCTCCTCGCTGACGCCGCGGATGTCGGCGGCCACCTTCGACCACCGACCTTTGTGCTGGGTCAACTCTTTGCGAATCAGCTCAAGGATGACGCCCCACTCTTCGGAGTCCTGGTCGGGCCTGAACGACGGAATCGATCCCGCCTTTTCGAACTCCGCGGCCTTGTGCACCAGCAGCGTGGCGTCGCCGCCGTCATCGACGATCAGCGTCGGGCCGCTGCCATCGGGCCAGAGCAGCGCTTCGCGCGTGCACCACCAATACTCGTCCAGCGATTCGCCCTTCCACGCGAAGACCGGAATCCCCCGCGGCTTGGCGGGCGTGCCCCCGGTTTCGGGACGTCCCACCGCCACGGCGGCCGCGGCGTGGTCCTGGGTCGAGAAGATGTTGCACGACGCCCAGCGCACGTCCGCGCCCAGATCCGCCAGCGTCTCGATGAGCACTGCCGTCTGAATCGTCATGTGCAGGCTGCCGGTGATGCGCGCGCCGGCCAGCGGCTTGCGCCCCTGGTAGCGTTCCCGAACCGCCATCAGGCCGGGCATTTCCTGCTCGGCCAAACGGAGTTCTTTGCGGCCCCACTCGGCCAGGCCGAGGTCGGCCACTTTGAAGGCGGGCCGGCCCGCGTTGACCGCCACATCGAACGGATGAATCTTCTCAACAGCCACGCTCATAAATGCCTCTCCTTCGCGACCAACCCACCACAGGCGCGAACCGATCGCGCCCGCACAAGAACCACATCGAAGCCGCCAACGTCGCCGAACCCCTAATTGTACCCGGGCGGACCGTCTTTTGCCACCCGCGCGCGCGCCCGAACCCCGGCGATTACGTGCCGCGGCGAATGAAGGCCACCCAGCGGTCCACCAGGGCCAGTTGAGGCCCACCGGCAGCACGGTAGAGCGCGCCATACGCGGTCGCCATCTCGGCGTCTTCGCGCGCCGATCCAAGGCGGCCGCCAGTGGCGTGGGCCTCGTAGAGCAGACGCAGCGCCAGAAACACGGCTTCGCGATCGCTCGAATGACGGCTGATGTAAGGCGCAAGCGTCGCCAGCGCCTCGGCCCGCCGGTCCAGCAGTACCTGCGCGGCCGCCAGCCGAGGCAGCAGCGCGTCGTCGTCGGGCCAGCGGCCTCGCGCTTCGGTCAGCAAGTCCATCGCACGCCGGCCGTCCTTGAGGCGCAGCAGCGCGTCGGCCAGCGCGTCAAACACGATGCGCGACTCTCCCTCGCTGATAAGGGAGGTCTGCCACGCGCCGGCCGCTTCGCGGTCGCGCCCACCGGCCGCATAGCACGCGCCCAGATAGAACGCGGCGGGCAGAAAGTCGTTCGACAGCCGCAGCGCCGCGCGGAACTGGGCCGCCGCCGGCTCGAGTTCGCCGCGGCCGAACAAGGCGAGGCCCCGGAGAAAGACCACCGAGAGACGATCGGCGCGCGCCTGGCCGAGGACCGTGTCAACCGTCTCGTACCGGCCCTCGCGCACCGCGTCTGCCGCGGAAGCGGCGTCGCCGCTCGTGGCGGTGGCGTCGGCGTCTTTCAGCCGGCCCAGAAAGTACTGCAAGGCGTCGGCCCTCAGCACGCTTTCGCGGCCGAACGGCGGCACCAGACCGCCCGACGCGGCGACCGAAAACGGCGCGCGCGGGCCGCCCGCGGTGATAAGCATGCGGTCCAGCCGGAACGGCCGGCTGGCCCGGCCCAGCAGTTTCTCCCCGCCCAACACACGCGCCACCGCCGTGTAGATGCCGGGCGGCAGCGATGAGAGGTCGAACGACACCGCGGCGGTCCTTCGGATCCCTCCGTCGCGCTCGGGTGCCGGAGACTGCCCCGACAAGATGGCCGGCGCGTCCGGGGAATCGGCGATATCGAAGGCGACCGCACTCACCTGTTGTCCCGAGTCCGGATACACCTCCAGCACGGCCTCGAGGCGGCTGCTGGTGATCCGCCCGTCGGCGACGGGAGACAACTGGCCCTCGGCCTTCCGCAATGGGTCGATCAGCACCAGGTCGCTCATCGTGACGCCCTGCCCCCGCACGAGCGTGGCGTCGACGACGTGATCGACGCTGCCGAGCCGGCCCGCACTGTCGAGGGCCGCCACGCGCAGCAGATAGCGCCCGGGCACCACCGTCACCGCATCGACGAACTGGAACGAGGCGTCTGCGCCCGTGCCCACCACCGCGAGCGTGCGGAGCTCGACACCGCTGAGGCCTTCGCCGCCAACCGTCGTGCGCATGCTGTAGCCGACGCGCACCGGTTCGGCCCCGACCACGCCGCGGCCGATGTTGCCGGCGATCACCACGCGCACGGATCGATCGGCGGCATCGCGCAACACCTGGGTGGACACCCGGATCGGCAGGGCGCGCTGCAGGGGCTGGCTGTTCAGCGCAAACGTCACCGCGTCGTCGCCCGAGTACGCGCGCGCCATCGGCACCAGCACTTCTTCTCGCGATCGGACCGTCAGAGAAGGCGTGCGGACGTTCACCTTGACGCGGTGCATCTTGCCGTCCCGATCGGCCGGCGCGCATTGAATGGTCAGCAGGTAGTAGCCATCGAGCTCCGACGCCAGCCGGGAGAACACCGCGTCGTTTCTGCCCTGCAGGCTCGCGACCGACCCGCCGCCCAGTCCGGTCAGCGTCTGCAGGCCGCCCAACTTCAGGTCGCGGTCGGAGTTGGCGAACCCCCTGACACGATCGCGGTCCAGCCCTGCCGCTTCGAGAAACGACGAATCGACGAACAGGCCGTACAGGCCGATCTGCGCGGCAGCCGACAGGCTGGCCACGTCCCTGGTTTCGGTCTCGAGGTCCATGGTCCGCGAATAATCCCCGAGGATGATGCCCGAGCTGACCAGGATGACGGTGGCGGGCCGGCCCCGGCCGGCCAGGCTGGCAATCACGTCGCGAAAACCGTTGAGGCTGATGAGCGACCGCCGCCGGGCCCACGCCTGCAACGCTCGCGCGGCGCTGGTGACGCGCTGCCGGCAGGCCTCCGCTTCGCCCGAGAGCGTGCTCGCGGTGCTCATCGTCGACACGTCGCATTCGCGGGAGAGAATTTGATTGGCCTGAAGCTGATCGCCGCCCCGGACCACCACCAGCGCATCGCCGACGGTGAGCCCCGTCTCGGTATAGGGCAGGCGGTCGGCCGAACCGGTCAGTTGGCCGAGCGCCGACTTCAGACGATCGCGTTCGCGGGTTGGCGACAACCGGATGCCTGGCGACGGAAACGCCATCAGCCCGACCCGTTCGTCTTTGGCGAACCGGTCGATCAACTGCTGGGCGGCCGCGGCGACCGCTCGCGAGGCGCCCGGTTCGAAGCTGTTCTGATCGATCGCGATCACCAGATCGCGGGTGGGCCTGACCAGGCCGGCTGGATCGCCACGTTCGTTCGAGCTGAACGTGGCATCGAGCGCGTCCTCGGTTTCCGAGCGCGCGGCGGTCTGCGCCGTTTCTGCCGCAGCGGTCCCCGCCCCGGCGCGGCCCGAGACCCAATCGGCCGCCACCACCTGGCGGGACCGTCCGTCGATGGTGACCTCGAAGTCGCCGGCCGACAGCGTGCGCACCGCCTTGCCGGTCGCATCCACCACGCCCACGTCGAGCGCGAGCCGGTCGGCCTCGAAGCGAAAGGCCGGCACTGCCTGCCCGCGCGGGGCGTCGGCCGACACGCTCGCCGCGCCACAGGCCAGCACGAGCAGCACGCGCGCCGCGAAACGCGGCCGGAGGGTCGCGGTCCGGATCATCATGGATTGCCTCCTACCGCGGCGTTGCGCGGTACCCCTGCCGTGCCCGCGTTCGATACTCTTTGCCGGGCAACTCGACCTTGACGGCCCGCCAGCGGCCGTCTTTGCGTTCGTCGCTCGGCACGTACCCCAGCAGGTACTGGTTCGACAGTTCTTCGAGGATGGCCGAAAACGTGGCGTCCAGCGCGTCGACGTCGTCGAAAAACGCCCGTCCGCCGCTCTTCTGCGCAAACCGATCGAGCAGCGTGCGCAGCTCGCCGTGCGTGCGGGCCTGCCCCTGCCCGATCGCATACATCACCACGTCGCTGCCCTCGAGACGCCGCTCGGCCGCACTGAGCGTGATGTGGCTATTGAGGTCCTCGCCGTCGGTAAACACCACCAGGACGCGCCGGGCCGCCTGACGATCCAGCTGGTCGATGGCCTGCACGATCACGTCGTACAGCGCGGTCCCGCCCCACGGGGCCAGACGGTCCACCGCCTTCAGGCGCGCCGCCAGATCCGCGGCTGGCCGGGCCACCGTGAAGACGTTGTCGTTGAAGCCGATGACGCTCACCCGATCCTGCGGCCGCAGCGCCGACAGGAACTTCTTGACGGCCGATTTCACCTGGTCGATCGCGTCGGTCATGCTGCCGCTGACATCGACAGCCACGATGATTTCGAGCGGGACGTTTTCGGCGGCAAAATGCGTGATGGCCTGCCGCACGCCATCCTCCGACAGCCGAAACGCATTGCGAGGCAGGCCCCGCACGAAGCGTCCCGCGCCGTCGGTCACGCTGACGGTGACGTGGACCACGTCCACGTTGACGCTTTCGACGTAGGCCACCCCGCGAGTGCGCATGCTCCGGGCGATCCGCTGTCCGCCAGCCATCGTGACCACGGCCCGGATCTGGTGCTCGATCACCTTGGGCCCGGCGTCCCACGCGCATTCGAACGGCGCCCGCTCCAGCGCGCACAGCAGGCGGCCGTCGGCGAACAGGCTGACGCTCTTCACGCCGGCCGATCCCGGTTCGACGCGGACCTGCAGATTGACCGGGCCACTGGCATAGCTGTTCTCTTCGGGCGAGACGAACACGATGCTCACCGGCGGGGCGAGCTCCTGCGCGCCGATCCAGAGCGAGCCCGCCAGCGCCGCGCACGCCACCGCCGCGCAGGCGACCGCCGCTCGGCGTCTCGCCGTTCGGGTGTTACCGGGATCCATCGGGACGCTCCCTGCCAACCGGCACCAGCGGGCCGCCCGTGGTCAGCGCCGCGACGTAATCGTCGATGCCCTGGCTCACCACCTGCCGCGCCTGCCTGACCATGCTCATCCAATCATCGTCGAAATCGGGACGCAACCGATCGAGCACGTCCTGCGTGGCCGCGGCCGCCACGCCTGGCGTGAGCGACGAGGGCAAGCCCATCGCGGCAAGTTTCTCCATCAGCCCCAGCGACAGATCCGCCACCAGCGACGAGACCAGCGTCGTACTCCTGCGGCCGGCGAGCAACGTCCACGACCCGGTCGCCGGAAAGCTCACACCCAGCCGTCCGTTGAGCGCCGCGGTGGACGTGCCGAACTGGTCCCAGTCGGACGGCGCCTCGGCTCCGTCCAGGCCCACTCTCGCCACTTCGACCAGCGACATCACGTCGTCGAGACGCGACGGCTCGTTCGACACGACCCAGGGCAGCGTCTGCGTCCGCCATTCGTCGAGGCCGGCAAGCCGCGCCAGTCGATCGAGCCCGGCATCCGAGGCGATCAGCACGGCACGCGTCTGGCGGCCGCGCGCCATCGCCGCGAGCACCGACGCCCGCGCCTGATCGGTCTGATCGAACGGGTTCATCAGCACGGCGGCTTCGGCCAGCCCGCGGCGGTCTGGCTCCCGGGCGGTCGGCGCAATGGCGAGCGCCTCGGATGCCACGCGCCGCAGGCCGAGGTACGGCAATGCGGCGTCGAGCCCGAATACCGACCCGGCCACGTGCCAGCCCCGTGCCGGATCCCGCGTCTCGGAGGGCGCAACAAACGCGCGTTGCGCGAAGACCGACCGTGCGGGCACGTCGAGACCGAAGTCGTGCAGACGCGAAGGATCGCCGCCGAGCAGCGTCGGGCCCTGCGATTCGCCGAGCGACGGCGCGTAGGCCAGGGCCATCAGCACGTCCCCCAGCCGGCGATCGGCGTCGCGGGACGCCAGCGCCTCGTCGAGCGACGATCCGCCCTGCCTGGCTCGCACGGACACCGCGCGGACGAAATGCGCATGGGCCGGATCGACGCGGTAGTCCAGCCCTTCCCACGTGAGGCTGGGCACCGGGTCTGCCGCCGATGACGCCTGGCCGCCGCAGCCGCTCTGGGCGGCGAGCACCTGATCCTCGATCGGCCGGTCGAGCCGCTGGTAGCCGACCGGCACCCGGACGGGCGCGGCCGACGGCAGGAACGCGCCGACGATCCACGTGCCGATCGCGCCACGGTACTCGTCGCGCTGCAACTCGATCCGACTGACCGATACGACCAGCCGACCGGCTGTCGCCGCATCGATCGTCCGATTGATGCGCGCCCGCTCGACTAACGCCATGGCGCCCTGGTACTGGCCGAGCGCCGCGCGAGCTTTGCCCCTATCGCCAATGTCGAGCAGGATCCGCGCGCGCCTGGTCGCCGCCGCATACACCGCCGGGGATGTGATGCCCATCCGTTCGAGCGCCAGGTCGAGCGACTCGAGTCGAATGAAATCGCGGAGGGTGACGAACATGTCTGGATAGTCGGCGCCGCGGGCCCGGGAAAACACCCGCTGCGCGAACAGAAACAGGCGCGCTCGATTGCGGCGCTCATCCGAGAGGCTGACGCCGACCAGCTTCAGCAGGGCCGGAGCGTCGAGGTCAGGCTCCGCGGCGCTGAGGGCCACCGAGGCGGGACTCCGATCCAGCGCGGCGTCGGACCACACGTTGCGCCAGAACGACGGCGACGCGGGGGGAACCAGCCGGCCGGACGGCTCGACGGCCAGTGCCGAGAACAGGTGCGCACAGTCGAACACCGGGCGATCGAACGGGCGCGCGATCGGATTCCATGCCGCCATGGCCGGCGACGTCGCGTCGTACGCATCCCGGATGGCGACGCGGCGCCGGTGTGGGTCGGCGATGCCTGCCGCCAGCACGAAGGCCTGAGGGCCGGCGGCCAGATGCGCGACCGTATCGTAGAAGTACGCCAGTCGGCCCTCGTCGCGCCGCAACAACGCCGTGACGAATGCGGCCGGCGACCGCGGCGAGGCGCCGGCCAGTTGCTCCCACGCCGCCTCGACCGACTCCCCTCCCGGCGTCACCACCCGGCCAGCGCTGATCCGGATACTCCTGCCGTACAGCGCAAAGACGCCCGACACCGTTCGACTGCACATCGCCCGCACGAGGTCCTGGTGCCCGGCCAGAAACTGCCGCGTCGGGGCGTCGAGCGCCGCAAATCCGTAGTACAGCAGAGCCGCGTCGCGATCCCCGAGCAACCGCGCGACCGGATCCGAGGTTCCGGAACTGCGGCCTCGATCGAGCGCAGCCATCAGCGACGCCGGTATCGGCATCGGCACCGTGTCGGCATCCGAGCCGCTCGAGGCGCCGGTGCCTGCCTCGCGCGATGGTGTGCGTGCCAGCGCGCCCAGGTAGTCGATCACGCGCTGTCGGCTGGCGTCGGCGCGGCTATCGACGCCGGGGGGCCACTGGTAGAGCACCCGAATCAGCGTCAACATGAACCGCGACCGCGGTTGTTGGGCATCGACGCCGGCCACGCGAGCCAGCGCCTCGACTCCGCCGGGAATGTGCAGGGACGTGATCGCGTCGGCGAGAGGGACGTCGGATCCAGAGACGTGCCGCCCCTGCGGGCGGGCCTGGGCCGGCTGTGGCGACAGCAGCCCGCCCCCAACCAGCAGGACGCAGGCCAAGGCCATGGGCGACAGGGGTATCACGCGCACCATGGCGCCAGGCCGCACTTAGGCGACGCCGAGGGTCTCGAGCTCGGCCTCCAGCCGCAACACCAGGCCATCGAACTGCGCGATGACGGCCTGCACGGTATCGGACTGCCGCAGATCGACGCCCGCCCGGCGCAACTGCTCCATCGGATAATCGTTGCCCCCGGCGCTCAGCAGGTCCAGGTAACTCGCCACCGCCTGTCGCCGCGCTTCGTCGTCTCCGGCCACGATCCCCTGCACCAGGTGCGCCGCCGACGCAAAGCAGGTGGCGTACTGATAGACGTAGTACGGGCTGCTGTAGAAGTGCGGCACGCGCGCCCACGTCGTCCGGACCAGCGGTTCGTCGTCGAACGTGTCGCCGTAGTAGTCGGTCATCACCTGGCCGTACAGCTCGGACAACACGTCGGCGGTGATGGGGTGATCCTGCTCGACCAGCGCGTGCGCCCGCCGTTCGTAATCGGCAAACAGCGCCTGCGTGAAAAAAGTCCCGGCGATGCTGTCGATGGCGTGCTGCAGCAACACGGCCCGCTCGCGCGGGTCCGTGGCGCGCTCCAGCAGATAGTCGAGCAGCAGCGCCTCGTTGAGCGTGGACGGGACCTCGGCGACAAAAATCGTGTAGTCGGAATAGACGAACGGCTGATGCCGGTGCGCCAGCACGGTATGGATGCTGTGGCCCATCTCGTGCGCCAGCGTAAACACGGCGTCCAGCGTGTCGTTGTGGTTGAGCAGCATGTACGGATGCACGCCATAGACGGGCGCCGAGTAGGCGCCGCTGCGCTTGCCTTCGTTCTCGTAGACGTCGATGCAGCCGGCGTCGAACGAGCCGCGCACCTCGGCCTGGTACGCCTCGCCCAGCGGCGCGACCGATTCGATCACCCACCGCTTCGCCTCGCCGTAGCCGTAGGCCCGAGCATAGTCGACCAGCGGCACCGTGGTGTCGTAGCTGAAGTACTGGTCGAGTCCGAGCGTGCGCTTGCGCAACCGATGGTAGCGGCGAAGGCCCTGCGTGTGATCGCGGGCGACGGCGATCAGGGTTTCGACCACCGCGGGCGGGATGTGGTTGCCGTGAAGCGCCGCCTCGAGTGTCGAGCGATAGCCTCGCGCCCTCGCCTGGAACCAGTTCCGCTGGCACACGCCGTTGTAGAGCGCGGCGTACGTGTTACGAGAGGCCTCGAAGGTGCCGAGGTAGGCGCGAAACGCAGCAGCCCGATCGGCCTGCGCGCGCGACGTTTCGAGAATCGACCGATACTCGCCGTACGACACGGTCACCGTCCGGCCATCGCTCAGCGTGATCTCGGGGAACCTGGCGTCGGCTGTCGAGAGCGAGGCGTAGGCGTCGGACGGGGCCGATTCGACGCGCCCCGCCAACGACATCAGCCGTTCGCCCGCCTCGTCGAGCACGTGCTCCTGCTGGCGATACAGGTTCTCGATGGCGAAGCGATACAGAGCGAGATCCGCATCGGCTTCCATCCATTCGCGCGTGGTGGCAAGCGGGATCGCCAGCAATTCGGGATTGAACCAGGACGTCGCCTGCTGCCAGGTCGCCATCAGGATCTGCACCTGCTGATGGCGCGCGCTCACCTGATTGTCGCGCTGGTCCTCGTCGTGGCGAAGCGAAGGGAAATACCAGACCCGGTAGGCCAGCGTCCCGAGCGCGTCGAGCGCACGGTAGGCGGATCCGAGCGACGACGCGCTGTCGCCGAGCGATCCACGGCGGCCGGCGAACGCCTCGATGTCGCCCGAGAGACGATCGTAGGCGGCCTGCCACTCCTCCCACGACGCAAAAATGGGCGTGAGGTCCCACTTGAACGCATCGGGGATCGCCGCCCGGTCGCGGGTCTGCGGTTTCACGTGCGGCCTGTGCGTCAGCCTAGCGGCCCTGGGGCGCCGAAGGATTGCGGCGTTCGCGCTGCCGGAAGAACCGATTGCACGCCCGCTGGAACCGGTCACTCAGTTCGCTGAACGTGGCGTCGGGCGCCGGCCCGATGCGCCGCCACGCGGCCTGTGCTTTGCGAATCTCCTCGGCCGCATTGCGCCACTTCGCCTCGTCGTCGGCTCTCCCGCCGATCGTGTTCGCGGCGAGCGCCTCGCGCCACTGCGTAGCGAGGATGGCCGCCGGCGACAACTGCTCCGAGGTGCGATCGGCACCGGCCAACCCCTCCACCAACTCGCACAGATGTTCGAGGCGCTGGCGCGTGGTGTCCGGATCCAGTTCGCTCCCCTTGAAGGCCTCGGCGTGCAACTCCGAGAGGCGATTGACCGCCTGCGTAAAGCGCGCCGCCAGCGGTTCGCCCTCCGCGCGAGGCAACGTCGGCGCGGAGTCCCACTGACGCTTGAGCGCCAGCACGTGCTTCAGGATCCCGCCCTCGGGGACCACCGCCGCTTCGTCGCCGGTCGCCAGCAGCGCCTCGAGGCTCTCGCACACCTGCTCGCGCACCGCCGCCTGGCGCGCCACCTCCTGGTCGTTGCGATGCGCGTAACTCTCGAAGAACTGTTCGCTCGCCGTCCGGAACCGCAGCAGCAGCGTTTCGGCCCGGCTGCGCTTGACCGGCCCCACCGTGCGCCAGTCCGCCTGCAGCCGCTTCACCTCGCCAAGGGCGTGATCCCAGTCGGTGGTGGAGGCCAGCGCTTCGAGCGCCGCGCAGATCTCTTCCTTCTTCTGGAGGTTGACCGTCCAGACCGTCTTGCGCTCCGTCAGATCGTCTTTGCGCCGCGTGAAGAACCGATCGCAGGCCGCCCGGAACCGTTCCCAGATGGCCTTCTCGTGGCCCGGCGTCACCGGCCCAATCGTCTTCCACTGCGCCTGCAGCCCCTTGATGGTCTCGGCGGTGCGAATCCAGTCGGTCGAGTCGGCCAGCGCCTCGACCTGCGCGCACAACTCTTCTTTGGCCTTGAGGCTGTCGCCCCGCTCGGAGGCGACCTGCTGGAAGTACGACTCGCACCGCGCCCGAACTTCGGCCTCGATCGTCTTGTAGCGTTCCCAGAGCTCGCGCCCTTTTTCGCGCGGCACCGACCGCACCTTGTGCCATTCGTCGTGCACCGACCGCAGTTGCTTGGCCACCACGCCGGGGTCCGGCTCCTCGCGCAACGCCTCGAGGCGGCCGATGAGCGATTCCTGCACACCGGCATTGGCCCAGCGCTCCCACTCGTCGGCTTCGCGCAGATCCTGCACCCGCGGGAACAGCAACGACTGCACGGCCTTGAGGCGAGCCACCAGCATCTGCTGATCCTGCCGGGACGGCAGCGGGCCCGGGGCGTCGAGCGCCGCCCTGGCTTCCCGCAGTGCCCGCTCGGCCTCGCGCAAGGTGAGTCGCTCGGCCTGCGCCACGGTCTCCAACTGCTCGCTCAATCGCTGCAGGCGGATCAGATTCTCGTGCTGCTGCTTGGTGCGCGCTTCGCGCAGCGCCAGCTCGCGCTCGTCAATCTGCGCTTCCACCCGTCTGATTCTCGCCGCGGTGTCCGCATCGACCTCGAGCGTGGGCACCATCGACGACCAGTCGCGCCGCAGGGCGTTCCATCGCGTGCGCGCGTCGGGAAAATCGGTGGCCACCAGAACCTGTTCGGCCCCGTCGAGCAATTGCCCCAGGTGGATCAGTTTCTCGGCGCGCTGTTCCGGTGTGTCCGGCACGTGGACCGCCGCGGGCGCCTCCACCGTGGACGACACGTCGGCCGCCTCCGCGCCGTCGGCCGACTCCGGCTCGGCGACGCCACCGCTCGCCTCATCGCGCTCGGCGTGCGCGACCTGCTCAGGCGACATCGCGACCTCCGCTGCGGGGGAAGGAGACGACGCAAGATCGGCCAACCGATCCTCTGCCGGGACGGGCGAAGGCGTCGACAGGTCTGCGGAAGCGAGAGGCTGATCGTCGTGTTCTGTAGCCAAGGATGTCTCGGCCGCCTCATCGCTCGGCCGGGCGCCTCAACGTGGGCCCGCACCGATCGACTGGCGGATTAGGTCCGCCTGGCCGGCGCAACAAGACGCGGGCCCGGCAAACCACGACTTCGTGTTTGGCCCCGGGCTCGCTCGCCCGTGCCACTAACTCGTGACGCGACTGGCGCGCCACAGCCCCCAGGGCCGCTCAACCGCGAAGGGCGTCGACGGCGGCACGGCCCACCGCGTCCAAGGAAGCACCCTTCGGCGACTCTCACCTGCGTGCGAACATCGGCTCCGCTTCCGAACAGGCCGACGACCGCCTGTCTTACCGCTTTCCTTCCGACCAGCGTTGATAGCCCGGATGCCCGGGCCGCACCGCGACGAACGTGCCGCGGCACCTCGCCCGGACCTGCCCGTCGGCCTCGAGCGTCGACTCCACCACGGCTCGGTCGTCGGTCGATTCGACCACCTTCGCCCGCAGCAACAGCGGCCCGCCGCTCGGCGTGGGCCGCCGAAGCGACACCGCGTAATCGGCCGTCACGGTGAAGGGCGGCGTGTGCTCGCCCGCTTTTCGCATCAGGTGATACGCCGCGGTCCAATTGCAGTGGCAATCAAACAGAACCCCGATGATGCCGCCGTTGACGAATCCTGGAAACGCCTCGTGGTGCTCGCTCGGCGTCCATTCCATCACGACCTCGTCGCCATCCACCCGGCTCTTGATGCGCAGCCCGCTCGCGTTGGCGGGACCGCACCCAAAGCACTTGGTGTCGGGCGCGTACCGGTCCTGGAGGCTCTGCTCACTCACGGTCGATCAATCCAGGTTCCGAAGTTCTTCGTCAAGCCGATCCGCCTCGGCGCCCGTTTCCAAGGGGGCAGCCGCCGCGGCCGCGGCTGGCGCCTGCGCCACCGCCGCCGGCGCGCGCAATCGCCGCACCACGAGCACGACGACCCCGATGCTGCCGGCAAGAAAAAACCACGGCAGCACATACAGCGCCGCACTGAATCCCCGTGCGGGCGGTTCGGCCAGAATCCGATCGCCATACTCGGCCACGTACGCATCAAGAATCTGCTGGCGCGTCCGGCTCTGCGCCAGCAACCGGCGAATGTTGGCCTTGATCTCGTCGGATGCGGGCGACTGATGCAGCGACACCTGTTGCATCCAGCAGCAGGGCGCAATCAGCATCGTTTCGATCTGCTTGGCCTCCTGCTCCATCGCCTGAGGATCGGGTGGAGCGGTGGCCAGCAGCAGCGCGACGACAAATGAGGTCAGGATGCCCATGCAATGCTCTCTCGAACGCGTGTCCCGGCTCCTGGTCGGCTGGATCGGGCAGCAGATAAGTGTACCGCAACCCGGGCGTCTCACTCCAGCCGAACCCGGATTAGCCCTGTCCAAACAATTGGATCACCAGGGGCTTCGACACCTTCCCCATGGCATTGCGCGGCAAGTCGTCACACACCTCGAGACGTCGCGGCAACTTGGGTGCGCTCATTCTGTCACGGGCCCATCCCCGCAGGTGGTCGAGGGCGATCTCCGCCCCGGCGTTCAACACCACCGCCACGCCGACGCATTCGCCCCACTCCGGATCCGGCAGCCCCACGACCGCGCAGTCGGCCACGGCCGGATGTTCGCGCAGCACGTCCTCGATTTCCAGCGCCGACACTTTTTCGCCGCCGGTCTTGATGATATCCACCGACAGACGGCCGAGAATCCGGTAGACGCCGCCTTCGACGACCGCCACGTCGCCGGTGCGAAACCAGCCGCCGTCGCGAAACGCCTCTGCGGTGGCCGCGTCGCGATGCCAATAGGCCCGAAACACCCCGGCGCCGCGCACGTGGATCTCGCCCGGGGTGCCGTCGATCACTGCGCAGCCGTGCTCATTGAGCAGTCGAACCTCGACGCCGGGCAACGGCGTGCCGACACAGCCGGGCCGGCGTTCCCCATCGAGCGGATTCGACAGCGCCATGCCGATCTCGGTCATGCCGTACCGCTCGAGCAGTGTGTGGCCCGTGATCGTACGCCAGGTTTCCAGCACGCTCACCGGCAGGGCGGCCGACCCCGACACCATCAGCCGCAAGCGCCGCGCCGAGGCGGACCATCGCTGCTGCACCTGGGCGGGCGACGCCTCCCACGCGGCAATCAGACGCCGGTACACCGTCGGCACCGCCATCAGCAGCGTCAGTCGGTCGCGCTCGATGCGCGCCCACACGTCGTGTGCGTCGAAGGCGCGCGGCACCTCGCAGGCGGCGCCCGACCACAAGGCACATGCCACCACATTGACCAGGCCGTGGACGTGATTGAGCGGCAACACCAGCACGATCCGGTCGTCGTCGCGCCATCCCCACGCCCCCACCAGGCATTCGACCTGCGCCCGCAGGTTCGCGTGCGTCAGGACGACGCCCTTGGGGCGGCTGGTCGTGCCGCTGGTATACAGCATCAAGCCGGGACGCCGCTCGTCAACCTCCGGTAGCGGTGCTCGAAGCACGGCCCCGGCCAGCGTCGAGATGACGCGGATGCCGCGTGCGCGCGCCACGGGTGCGAACCGATCGGCCAGCGCGGGTTCGACCATCACGGCCGCCACTCCGGCATCCTCGCACAGGCTCGCCCACTCCGCTGGAGGCTGCGCCGGCGACATCGGCACCAGCACGGCTCCCGCCCTCCACGCAGCCCATTGAGCCGCCACGTGGTCGAAGCCTGAGGTGGCCAGCAGACCCACGCGCGCCTCATCCAGATCGCGCCCACCGTCGAGCAGCACCGACGCGACGTCGGCCGACCGGCCGAGCAGGTCGGTGTAACTCCACGTGCCCTCGGCGTCGATGATGGCAGCACGATCGCCAAACGCGGCGGCGCGGCGAATCAGGGACAGACCACCCAATGACGGCATCGCCCTACGATACCTCGACCGCGCACTTGCGCATCTGATTTCCGGTGATTCCGCACGACCCGCTTTCCGAGAAACCCGGACGGGCCCACGCGGGGGGCGGCCCCGGCGATCACACGCGGCTCACGGATGCCTCGCACACCGGCGATTTCCGCGAATCCCGTAGGGGCCGATCCCTGTGTCGGCCCGCGCGCCGCGGCTCATTCGCGAGGTTTGAAATCGCGGAGGACTTTCGAAATGGTCCGCGCGTACCGCTTGCGCTCCTGCGCGACGCGTTCGTCCTGCTGCCCGGCGAGGAAGGCGCGTTCGCGCCGCAGCAGCAGATAACTCTCGAGCCGGCTGCCATCGAGCTGGCCCGCGCCGGCGGCCGCCTTCACGGCGCACCCCGGTTCGGCGTCGTGACGGCAGTCGCGAAAGCGGCAGCCCGCGCCCAGCACCTCGATGTCGTCGAAGGTCTGATCGATCCCGCCGGCGCCATCCCACAACTGCAGTTCGCGCAGGCCCGGCGTGTCGATCAGCAGCGCACCGCCGGTCACCACGATCAACTGGCGGCGCGTGGTGGTGTGACGGCCGCGCTGATCGCCTTCGCGCACCTCGCGCGTCGCCTGCATGGCGTGCCCCACGAGACGATTGACCAGCGTCGACTTGCCGACGCCCGACGACCCGAGCAGCGCAATGGTGCGTCCGGCTCCCAGGTACACATCGAGCACGTCGAGCAGTCCGTCCTGCATCGTGCTGACCGCGTGCACCGGGGCCGACTGCGCGACGGCCTGCACCTCGCGCACGCGCGCGGCGACATCGGCGCACAGATCGGCTTTGTTGAGCACGACCACCGGCGACGCGCCCCCGTCGAACGCGGTGATCAGGTAGCGCTCGATCCGGCGCAGGTTGTAGTCGCCATCGAGCCCCATCATCAGGAACACGGTGTCGATATTGGCGGCCACCACCTGCTCGGTCGTGACGCGGCCCGAGACCTTGCGCGAGAACTTGCTCCGGCGGGGCAACACCGCCTGGATCACGCCGCGACCACTCTGCGCAGGCGGCGACATGGCGACCCAGTCGCCCACGGCGGGAAACTCGTGCCGGCCGGCCGCCCGGTGACGCAGGCCGCCAGCCACCGTCGCCAGCAACTCGCCTTCCGCTGTCTGGACCGTGTAGATGTGCTGATGTTCAAGCGTGACGCGCGCCACCGACAGGCCGCGCTGGCCGAACGGCTCGAAATGCCGTGCGAAATCCTCGTCCCAGCCAAATGTCCGGAGGTCCACTCCGACGAGCGTACCACACGCGCTCGATTGGGACCGGGGCCGGAAGGGGCCTGCCGGCGACCCGCCGCTTCAATGGTCGGGCACCGCCAAGCAGGTCGTCAGCACTCCAGACCGGCGCCGCATTGCGGCCGGCATTCGCGTGTCGGCGACGCCCCATCACAGGCTGGCGAAGACAGTGCTCCATCCCGGCGGCCCAGTTGCGATACACTCCCACCAAACCGTCGCCGCCGCGCCTGATGCGAGGGCGACGACCCGGACCATCGACCGTGCCTCGGCGCCGATGCAATGATGCGGCGACGTAACGCGGCGGTCGGGCGATTGAGCGATGCGGCGAGTGAACGATTGAGCGAGGCGACGGCAGCGACACGACTCTGGAGAGGCGATATGTACAGCGACTTCGGAACCTTTGGATTGGTGCTCGGCGTGCACTCGGTGGTGAGATGGCTGGTGCTCGGCCTCGGCGTGGGCGCGTCGGTGCGCGCATGGATCGGCAGGACGACGGCCCGGCCGTGGACGGAGGCCGACACCCGGATCGGCCGGATGTTCGCGGCGTGTCTCGACCTGCAAATCGGCATCGGCGCCGTGCTCTACGGCGTCTTCAGCCCGGTGGTCGCCGCCGGCATGAGCAATCTCGCGGTCGCCACCAATAGCCGGGCCTACCGGTTCTGGCTCCTGGAGCATCCGCTGTCGATGATCGCGGCGGCCGTCCTGGCCCACGTCGGGCTGAGCCGCGCCAGGCGCACCAACAGCCCGGCGAGCCATCGATACGCGGCCATGTATTTTACGATGGCGCTGCTGATCCTGCTGGCCGCGATCCCGTGGCCCATCTTCACGTTTGGCCGGGCGCTCTGGCCGTCGCGGTAGTTATCGCGCCATCATCGCGTCGCGGCGCGCCTTGAATTCGGTGCCCGGCTTCCACTGAGGGAACGTGGCCGCCTGCGCCACGCGGTAGCCCATCACGAAGTAGATCTGCAGGTCCTGAACCGCGCCCGCCATGTCCCACTCGGGACGCATCACGTCGGAGGGCTGGTGGTAGCGTTTGGCGGTGTACTCGTCGGCGGCGTTACGCGCCCAGCCTTCCGGCTTGCCGATCACGTCCTCGCCACCGCCCGCATTGATGGCCGGCACGCCCTGCCTGGCAAACGGAAAATGATCGGATCGGAAATAGCCGCCGTCTTCGGGCTTCGGGTCCGGTGCGAGCTGGCGCCCCTGTTCGGCGGCCGCCGCGCGGGCATAGTCGTCGAGATCTGAATTGCCCAGTCCCACGACCCGCATATCGCGCGTCTTGCCGTACACGTTCAACGCGTCCATGTTGATCACGGCCAGCGTCTTGCGCAGCGGATAGAGCGGATGCGTCGCGTAGTAGTCGGATCCGAGCAGGCCCTGTTCCTCGGCGGTCACCGACAGCAGGAGCATCGAGCGCTTCGGCGCCACCGGCAGGGCCGCGTAGGCCCGCCCCAGTTCGATCAACCCGCCAACTCCGGTCGCGTTGTCGAGCGCGCCATGGTAGATCGTGTCGCCGTTGACCGCCGCCCCGATGCCAAAGTGATCCCAATGTGAAGTGAACACGACGTACTCGTCCTTGAGCGCCGGATCGGATCCGTCGACCTTGCCCGCCACGTTGCGCGAATCAATGGTGCGAATCGTATTGGCGATCGTCATCGACGCCGTCACGCCGAACGCCACCGGCTTGAACGCGCGGGTCACGGCCTGCTTCTTGAGCGCCTCGTACTCCTGCCCCGCCATCCGGCACAGCGCCTTCGCCTGATCGAGCGTGATCCAGCCTTCGATCGCCGGGCGCCTCGCCCCCTTGTCGGGTGTCACCAGATCGAACTGCTCGCCGACCTTGCCCTGGACCACGGAGAAGGGATAGCCGGCGGGCCCGGTCTCGTGCACGATCAGCACGGCCGCGGCCTTCTTCTCGGCGCCCATCTCGAATTTGTACGTCCAGCGGCCGTAGTACGTCATCGCCCGGCCGCCAAACATCTTGGGATCGAGTTTGGCGGGGTCTGCCGGATCGGCAACGGGCGGGTCGCCCACCAGCACGATCAGCGTCTTGCCGGCCAGATCGACGCCCTTGTAGTCGTCCCATGCGTATTCCGGGGCCTGCACACCATACCCGACGAACACGATGTCGGACGTGTCCACGCTCACGCGGGGCTGTGCCCGCTTGGTCCAGGCCACGACGTCCTCTTTGAACTTGAGCGTCTGTGTGGCGGACCCTTTCGAAAACGTCAGCGACGTCGCCGGATCGGGGGTGATGCCGACCATCGGCACCTTCTGGATGTAGGTGCCGTCGGGATTGCCGGGCTTGAGGCCGGCCTTCCGGAATTGATCCTCGATGTACGCCACCGTCAGATCCTCGCCGCGGGTGCCTGGGGCCCGGCCCTCGTACTGGTCGGACGACATCACCTTGACGTGCGTGAGCAGCGTCGGAATGTCGATGGCCGGAGAGGCCACAGGAAGCGCCCGGGTCTGGGCGAGCAGGCCGGCGCCCACGGCGGCGACCAGACAGCACATCGACACGATGAGTACGGATCGTTTCATGATGAATGCCCCAACCAACCTATGCGCTGGCTTCTTCGAACACGCCGGCTTCGCGGTTCTTCCGGACGCGGTTCCACGGAAAACAGCGGCCGTTCATCGCCACATACACGCCCGGCGGGAGCGCCTGCACAAACGACAGCGCGCTGCCCAGATTGAACAACCCGTCGGAACTGCCAAACGCGTACGGCACCATCGCACCGGTCAGCACGACGGTCTTGCCGACCACCGATCGGGCGACCACGCGGGCCGTCTCGACCATCGTGTCGGTGCCGTGGGTGATGACAATCTGGGTTTCGGGCGCCTGACAGCAGTTCTGCGCCACCAGTTCGCGGTCCGCGTCGGTCAGTTCGAGGCTGTCCACCAGCATCACGGTGCGGACCGTGACGTCGAGTTTGCAGCGCCCGAGCCGGAGCATCTCGGGCAGGTGCGATTCGGCGAAGTGCAGCCGGCCGTGGATCTCGTCGTACTGTTTGTCGAAGGTGCCGCCGGTGATGAGGATACGGATCATCGCCTCGCATTGTAGCCCGATCGCAGCGGGCCCGCCCGGCGATCGCCGATGGCGCCCACCGGGTTGCCCGATAACATCACATCATGTAGATTTATAGATATGATTGAGGCGGCCTCGGTCTTCCGGTTGCTCGGCGAAGACGTTCGGCTCCGACTGCTCCGGGTGCTCTCGCGCGAGCGCCTCAACGTCACCGAACTGACCGCGGTGCTGGGCCTGGCGCAGTCGGGCGTGTCGCGACACCTGGGGCTGCTCAAGGACGCGGGCCTGGTGGAGGAAGAGCCGGCGGGCGGTTTCACCTACTACCGGCTCAGCCAGACCCTGGCCACCGGCCCCCTCGCCGGCCTGTGGGCGCACATCGACAGCGACGCCAGCGGCGTGGGTTCCAATCCGCTGGTGCGCGGCGACGACGCGCGACTCCAGGAGGTGCTGCGCGTCAGGCGCGAGAACTTCGATCCGCACGCCTCCGACGCGGGTCTGCTGGTGCCGGGCCGGAGCTGGGCGGCCTGGGCCCGGGCCCTCGGACACCTGCTGCCGAAGCTCGAGGTGGCCGACCTCGCGTGTGGCGAGGGCTACCTGGCGCTCGAAGCGGCCTCCTGGGCGCGGCGCGTCACTGCCGTCGATCGCGATGCCGCCGTGCTGCAGCGTGCGCGCGTGCTGGCCCGCAAGCGGGGCATCACCAACATCACCTGGAAACGGGGCGATATCGAGCAGTTGCCGCTCGCGCCGGCCAGCGTCGACGTGGCGCTGCTCTCTCAGGCCCTGCGCCAGGCCGTCGAACCGGCCCGCGCGGTGGCCGAGGCGGTGCGCATTCTCCGGCCCGGAGGCCGGCTGCTCGTCCTGGAACTGCGGCCCCACAACGAAACGTGGGTCAAGGATCGGCTCGGCGATCAGTGGCTCGGCTTCGCCGACGACGCCATCGCGGGTATGCTGCGCACGGCGGGATTGCACCAGGTGCGCGTGCAGTTGGGCGCGCGCCGGGCCGGCGGACCCTTTGCGGTAACCATCGCCAGCGGACGCAAGGGCGAGGCCGCCGTTGGCCAGCGCCGAGCGCGAACCGCACGCACGCAGGAGACACGATGACGACCACGACTCGGGCCGCGACGCTCGCACAGATCCTCGGCACCCGCATCCTCATTCTCGACGGCGCGATGGGCACCATGGTGCAGCGTCACAGCCTGACGGAGGCGGATTATCGCGGCACACGCTTCGCCGATCACCCGAAGGATCTCAAGGGCAACAACGACGTCCTCGTGCTGACGCGACCCGACGTGATTTCGCTCATCCACCACGCCTATCTCGACGCGGGCGCCGACCTGATCGAAACCGACACCTTCAACGCCACGTCGGTCGCGCAGGCCGACTACGGGCTCGAAGCGTGCGTCTACGACATCAACGTCGCCGCCGCGACGCTCGCGAAGGCCGCCACCGACGACTGGACCGCCCGCACGCCGGCGAAGCCGCGCTTCGTGGCCGGCGCGATCGGGCCCACCAACAAGACGCTCTCGATGTCGCCCGATGTCAACAATCCGTCGTTCCGGGCGATCACCTACGGCCAGCTCCGCGACGCCTACGCCGAACAGGTTCGCGGACTGCTGGACGGAGGCTGCGACTGCCTGCTGGTGGAAACCATCTTCGACACCCTCAATGCGAAGGCCGCCCTGGTGGCCATCGACGAGGTCTTCGAGCAGCGGCAGTCGCGCGTCCCGGTGATGATCTCGGTCACGGTCTCGGATCGCAGCGGCCGCACCCTGTCGGGACAGACCATCGAGGCGTTCTGGTTGTCGGTGGCCCACGCGCGTCCGTTCAGCGTCGGCCTCAATTGCGCGCTTGGCGCACGAGAGATGCGTCCGCACCTGGTGGATCTCGAGCGGGTCGCCACCTGCCACCTGAGCTGCTATCCCAATGCGGGACTGCCCAACCCGTTCGGCCACTACGACGAGTCTCCCGCCGAAACCGCGCAGATCGTCGGCGAGTTCGCTCACGCCGGCCTGGTGGACATCGTCGGGGGATGCTGCGGCACCACGCCCGATCACATCCGCGCGATTGCCGACGCGGTCGCCGGCATCACGCCGCGGTCGGCGCGCATGCCCTCCGCCCCCACGTCCGATCCCCATCCGTCAGGGCAGGAGCCGGACGCCGACGTCTCGAAGCCCGAATCCCGGATGTCGCCGTTTACGCAGTTCGCCGGTCTCGAGCCGCTCACGATCCGGCCCGAGAGCAACTTCATCATGGTCGGCGAGCGGACCAACGTCTCCGGGTCGGCGCGCTTCCGCCGCCTCATCAAGGAACGGGCGTTCGGAGAAGCGGCCAACGTGGCGCTCGACCAGGTGCGCGGAGGCGCCAACCTGCTCGACGTCAACATGGACGAAGGCATGCTCGACTCGGAATGGTCGATGACCCAGTTTCTGCACCTGGTGGCGACCGAGCCCGAGATCGCCAGGCTCCCGATCATGATCGACAGTTCGAAGTGGTCGGTCATCGAAGCCGGACTCCAGGCCATCCAGGGCAAGCCGGTGGTCAACTCGATCAGCCTGAAGGAAGGGGAAGAAGAGTTTCTTCGCAAGGCGCGGTTGATTCGGCGCTACGGGGCGGCCGCCGTCGTGATGGCGTTTGACGAGACCGGCCAGGCCGACACGGTGGCGCGGCGGGTCCAGGTGCTCCAGCGCGCCTACGCCCTGCTGACGCGCGAGGCCGGCTTCGATCCGCTCGACATCGTCTTCGATCCGAACGTCCTGGCGATCGGCACCGGGCTCGAAGAACACGCCAACTACGCGGTCGACTTCATCGAAGCGACCACGATCCTCAAGGCCACCTGCCCCGGTGCGAAGGTGAGTGGCGGCATCTCGAATCTGTCGTTTGCGTTCCGCGGCAACGACCGGGTGCGCGAGGCGATTCACGCGGTGTTCCTCTACCACGCGATCCGCGCGGGCCTCGACATGGGCATCGTCAATGCCGGCCAGCTCGTCGTCTACGAAGACGTCCCGGCCGACTTGCGCGAGCACGTCGAGGATCTGATCTTCAACCGCCGACCCGACGCCACCGAGCGGCTCGTGCGGCTGGCCTCGACGGTGACCGGCGCGGCGCAGCAGCGTGGCAGCGACCTGGCGTGGCGCGACGGCACCGTGGAAGCCCGGCTGTCGCATGCGCTGGTGCATGGCGTCCTCGATTTTATCGACGCGGACGTCGAGGAGGCCCGGGTGCAGTACGGCCGGCCGATTGCCGTCATCGAAGGGCCCTTGATGGCCGCGATGAAGACGGTGGGCGACCTGTTCGGCGCAGGCAAGATGTTCCTGCCGCAGGTGGTCAAGAGCGCACGGGCGATGAAGCGCGCCGTCGCCCATCTCGAGCCGTTCATGGAGGAAGAGAAGCGGCTGAGCGGCGCCGAACACCGGCAGCGTGGCACGATCGTGATCGCCACGGTGAAGGGCGACGTGCACGACATCGGCAAGAACATCGTGGGCGTCGTGCTGGGATGCAATAACTATCGCGTCGTGGATCTCGGCGTGATGGTGCCCACCGATCTCATCCTGCGCGCGGCGGTGGACGAGGGGGCCGACATGATTGGCCTGAGCGGCCTCATCACGCCGTCGCTCGACGAAATGGTGCAGGTGGCGCGCGAGATGGATCGGCGCGGCCTGACGCTCCCGCTGCTCATCGGCGGCGCGACGACGAGCCGGCAGCACACCGCCGTCAAGATTGCCCCCGAATATCGCGGCGCGTCGGTGTACGTGCCCGATGCCTCCCGCGTCACCGACGTGGTGTCGAGCCTGCTGAGCGACGCCCAGCGCGGCGCGTTCGAGGCCGGCAACCGGCGCACACAGGAGGAACTTCGCGAACGCCACGCGCACCGACAGGCGCGCGTGATGCTGCCGTACGAACAGGCGCGGGCCCTCCGGCCCGCCATCGACTGGGCGAACGCGCCCATCGCGGTGCCCGCCTCGTCGGGCACACCCTGTGTGGTGGACGTGGCGCTCGACGCCCTCGCGCCGTACATCGACTGGACGTTCCTCTTTTCGGCGTGGGGCCTCAAGGGCCGGTTCCCGGCGATTCTCGACCACCCGGAGTACGGCACCGCGGCCCGGGACTTGTACACCCAGGCTCAGGCGACATTGAAGCAGGTGACGGCCGACCGCGCGCTCCGGGCGCGCGGCGTCTACGGGTTCTGGCCGGCGGCGGCGGAGGGCGACGATGTCGTGCTGTTCGGCGACCAGACGTGCCAGCGCGAGATCGCCCGCTTTCCGATGCTGCGTCAGCAGGAGGTCGTCGAAGCGGGCCGCGCCCCTCTGTCGCTTGCCGACTTCGTGGCCCCGCGCGACAGCGGGCGCACCGACTACCTCGGGGCGTTTGCCGTCACCGCCGGGATTGGAGCCGATGCGCTGGCGGCCGCCGCGGCTGCCAGCCGCGACGACTATCAGGCGATCATGGTGAAAGCGCTGGCCGACCGACTGGCCGAGGCCTTTGCCGAATACCTGCACGCGCGGGTTCGGCGCGAGTGGGGGTACGAATCCGGCCAGCCCCTGTCCCAGGCCGATCTGGCCGCCGAACGATATCGAGGCATCAGGCCCGCCTTCGGGTATCCGGCGTGCCCCGATCACAGCCCGAAACGGACGCTGTTCGAGTTGCTCGACGCCCCGTCGATCGGCATCACGCTGACCGAATCGTGCGCGATGCTGCCAGCGGCGAGCGTCAGCGGCCTCTACTTCGCGAGCCCCCACGCCAAATACTTCACCCTGGGCCACATCGGGCGCGATCAACTGCTGTCCTACGCGGCGCGGCGGAAGATGACCGTGGAGGACGTCGAAGCCTGGCTCGCGCCTAATCTCGCCTAGCCGCCTCGTACAACACCTTCCCGCCGACCACCGTGTAGAGCACCTTGGTGGCGGGAATCTGGCCTTCCTCGATCGTGAGGATGTCTTTCGAAAGAATGGTGACGTCGCCCAGCTTGCCGACGGTGAGCGACCCCTTGATCTGTTCTTCGAACGCGGCAAACGCGCCGTTGATCGTGTACGACTTCAGCGCCTCCATCCGCGTCATCCGCTGGTCGCCGAAAAACACCGACCCGTCCTTCAGCCGCCGGCTGACCGTCGCGTAGTAGCTGGCAATCGGATCGACGTCTTCCACCGGCGCATCGGTCCCGTTGGACACGATGGCGCCCGACTTCATCAGCTTCTGCCACACGTAGGCGCCTTCCTCGGCGCGCGCGGCCCCGAGCCTCGCCAGCACGTATGGCGCATCCGACGTGCAGTGGATGCCCTGCATGGCGGCAATCACACCCAACTTACCGAACCGCTCGATGTCAGCCGGGTTCAGGTGCTGCGTGTGCTCGTCGCGCCACCGGAGATCTTTCTTGTCCGGGTTGGCCTTGAACGCCTCCTCGTACACGTTGAGCATTTCGCGATTGGCACGGTCGCCGATGGCGTGCGTGCACAACTGAAAGCCGTTCGCGATGGCGAGTTTCGCTGTCTGGCGGACCGCGTCGACCGAGGTCGTATTCAAGCCCGTCTTCCCGGGCATGTCGGCGTACGGCTCGAGCAGCCACGCGCCGCGCGATCCGAGCGCGCCGTCGAGCGCAACCTTGATGGCCCTGACGGTCACGTGATTGTCCGCAAAGCCGATCGTCTTCGCCCCGGCAAGCTTCTCCGCCAGGCGCGCGTTGCCCTCGCGCACCATCACGTAGAGCCGGATGCCGAGTTTTCCCTCCTGCGCCATGCTCTTGAACAGATCGATCGTGGAGAACGACGATCCGGCATCGTGGAACGTCGTCAGCCCCTTCGACAGACACTCCTCGGCCGCCAGTTGCACCACCCGCCGATCTTCGGCGGCGCGCTCCGGCGCGGGCCGTTTGTTGTAGGCCGCCTCTTCGGCCGCCCACAGCACGCCGCCAGCCGTCTCCCGAAACAGCCCGGTCGGATTGCCGTTGGCGTCCTTCAGAATTTCGCCGCCGGCCGGATTGGGCGTCGCCTTCGTCACCCCCGCCACCTCCATCGCCTTCGCGTTGGCAAACGCGGCGTGACCGCTTGCGTGCTCGAGCACCACCGGGTTGTTCGGCGACACCTTGCTCAACGACTCGTGCGTGGGAAACCCCTCGACGTTCGGCTCGGGCCTGTGTGTCCACTTCTCCTGGTGCCAGCCGCGGCCCGAAATCCACGCGCCAGGCTTGGCTTTCCTGGCGGCCTCCGCCACCATCGCCACGATCTGTTCCCAACTCGTGGTCTTCGTCAGATCGAGCAGCAGCTTGGCACTTCCGACGCCGGTAAAGTGCCCGTGGCTCTCGATGAGACCAGGCACCGCCAGCGCCCCCTTGAGGTCGATCACGCGCGTTGACGCCGCGATATACGGCTTGATGTCGGCCTCGCTCCCGACGGCCACAATCCTGTCCCCGCGCATCGCCATCGCCTGCGCTTCGGGCCGGGCGTCGTCGATGGTGACGATCTTCCCGTTGTGGATGACGAGGGTCGCCGGCTCAACGCCTTTGGGCGGCTGGGCACCCGGACCCGCCGCGTGCGTCAGGGCCGAACACGCGACCAACACTACGCAGACTCGCAGAGCACGTCGAAGCCGGGTCGGCACGGTCGAACCTCCTTGTGGCGGATGGCGCTACCTTCGTTCTAGCGCAATCCCACACGCATCACAATGCAAATCCATCGCGACGGCTTGCCGCCGCCCGCCGCGGCCCTGCCACCGTCCGCCGCCCGGCCCGCCGTGTTACGATCCCCTTGGTACTCGCCCCGCGGAGGATTCGTCCACATGTCACGCATTGTCCCAATCCGCAGTCTTGCGCTCGAACTGGTGTTCGAGTAGTCCGGGGTGCAGGTTCCGATGCGTCGTCACGTCGTCATCGCCGGGCTGTGTGTGGCGTGGGCCCTGTCGGCGTTCGGGGTCGCGGGCACTGCCACTGCCCAGACGGTCCTGCTGAATGTCTCGTACGATCCGACGCGCGAGTTTTATCAGGAGATCAACGCGGCGTTTGCGGCCACCTGGCTGACCACAACCGGCACGCGGGTGTCGGTGACGCAATCGCACGGCGGCTCCGGCAAGCAGGCGCGGGCCGTGATCGACGGCCTCGAAGCCGACGTGTTGACGCTCGCGCTGGCCTACGACATCAACGCGATCAGCCGGCGATCGGGGTCCCTGCCGCCCACCTGGCAGACGCGTCTGCCCCACAACAGTTGTCCGTACACCTCGACCATCGTGTTGTTGGTCCGCAGCGGAAACCCCAAGCACATCAGGGACTGGGACGATCTGATCAAGCCGGGCGTGTCGGTGATCACGCCGAACCCGAAGACCTCGGGGGCCGCCCGCTGGAGTTATCTGGCCGCGTGGGCATTCGCGAAACGCCGGTACGGCGACGAGGCGCGCGCACGGGAATTCGTGGCGGCGCTCTTCAGGAACGTGCCGGTGCTCGACTCGGGTGCCCGCGGCTCCACCACCACCTTTGCGCAGCGGGGCATCGGCGACGTGTTGCTCTCGTGGGAGAACGAGGCCTTCCTCGCCCAGGAAAAGCTCGGGCGCACGCGGTTCGAGATCGTCACCCCGTCCATCAGCATGCTGGCCGAACCGCCCGTCGCGATCGTCGACAAGGTGGTGGATCGGCGCGGCACCCGGGCGGTCGCGCAGGCGTACCTCGAATTCCTGTACCAGACGAAGGGCCAGGAGATTGCCGCCCGCCATTACTACCGGCCCCGGGCATCCGACGTGATGGCACGTCTGGGCGCGCGCTTTCCGACGCTCACGCTGGTCAATATCTCAGACGCCATGTTCGGCGGGTGGGACGCGGCGCAAAAGAGGCATTTCGATGAAGGCGGCATCTTCGATCAGATCGTCGTCTCGCGGTAGGGCGTCGGCCCTGCCCGGCCTCGGTCTCACGCTGGGGTTCACACTGCTGTACCTCAGCGTGGTCGTGCTGGTTCCGCTGTCGGCGCTGGTGCTGCGCACCGCGGACCTGTCGTGGTCGGACTACTGGGCGACAGTCACCACGCCTCGGGCGCTGGCCAGTTACCGCCTCACGCTAGGCACGTCGATGGCCGCCGCCGGCCTCAATGCGGTGTTCGGATTGCTGGTGGCGTGGGTGCTGGTGCGCTACGATTTTCCGGGGCGCCGGCTCGTGGACGCGGTCGTCGATCTCCCGTTCGCGCTCCCCACGGCGGTCGCCGGTATCGCGCTCACCGCCGTCTACGCGCCCACAGGCTGGATCGGCGGCACGCTGCACGCCTGGGGCGTCCCCATCGCCTACGCGCCGTCCGGCATCGTCGTCGCCCTCACCTTCATCAGCCTGCCGTTCGTCGTGCGAACGGTGCAGCCGGTGCTCGAAGATCTCGATCCCGAAGTCGAGGAGGCCGCCCGGTCGCTGGGCGCCTCGCCGTTTCAAACCACCGTCCGCATCATCATCCCGACCGTGCTTCCCGCGCTGGCCACCGGAACCGCGCTGGCGTTTGCGCGATCGCTCGGCGAGTACGGGTCGATCGTCTTCATCTCGGGCAACCTGCCGATGCGCACCGAGATGACGACCGTGCTGATTATGGCCAGGCTCGAGCAGTTCGACTACGCGGGCGCCACCGCACTGGCCAGCGTGATGCTGGGCCTGTCGTTTGCGCTGCTGCTGGGCATCAATCTGACGCAGTGGCTGGCGCGCCGGAGGATGACATGACCGCCCGGCGGCCTCTGCACGAAGACGGCGCGGGGGCGCCGATCCGGTGGGCGCTGATCGCCTGCGCGCTGGTGTTTCTCGCGGCGTTTCTCGTGGTGCCGCTGGCCGCGGTGATCTCGGCCGCGTTCGAACAGGGCTGGAGGGTCTACTGGGACTCGGTGACCGAACCCGACGCGCAAAGCGCGATTCGCCTGACGCTGCTCACCGCGCTGATCGTGGTGCCGCTCAACACCGTGTTCGGCGTCGCCGCCGCGTGGGCCATTGCGAAATTCACGTTTCCAGGCCGCACCATCCTGATCACGTTGATCGACCTGCCGTTCGCCGTTTCGCCGGTGATCTCGGGATTCGTGTTCGTGCTGTTGTTTGGCGCCAACGGCCTGATCGGCTCCTGGCTCGCCGCGCACGGGATGAAAATCATCTTTGCGTTTCCCGGCCTCGTGCTGACGACGCTGTTTGTGACGGCGCCATTTGTCGCGCGGGAGCTGATCCCGCTGATGCAGGAGCAAGGCCCCGAAATCGAAGAGGCCGCCGTCGCGCTCGGCGCGTCGGGGTGGCAGACGTTCTGGCGCATCACGCTGCCCAATATCAAGTGGGGGTTGCTCTACGGCGTGATTCTCCTGAACGCCCGCGCCATCGGCGAATTCGGCGCCGTGTCGGTGGTGTCGGGCCACATCCGCGGCGAAACCAACACGATGCCGCTGCACGTCGAGATTCTGTACAACGAATACAACTTTACGGCCGCCTTCGCGGTGGCGTCGCTGCTGACGTTGATGGCCGTGGTCGTGCTGGCGGCCAAGTCGCTGATCGCCTGGCGGACACACGCCGTGCTGACCACCTCGGCCCGCCCCGGGCTCGCCGTTTCGGACATCCACCGATGAGCATCGAAGTCGTCCACATCTCGAAACGATTTGGCACGTTTGCCGCCGTCGAAGACGTCTCGCTCCGCATCGAGACGGGCGAACTGGTCGGCCTGCTCGGCCCATCCGGCTCGGGCAAGACCACGTTGCTGCGCGTGATCGGCGGTCTCGACATGCCCGACTCGGGTTCGGTCGCCATCGACGATGTCGAGGTCACCGGGCAGGGCGTCCGGCAGCGCCGCGTCGGATTCGTCTTTCAGCACTACGCCCTGTTCCGCCATCTCTCGGTGTTCGACAACGTCGCATTCGGCCTCCGCGTGCGTCCCCGTTCGACCCGGAAGTCCGAATCCGAGATTCGTGGACGGGTGCAGCAACTGCTCGACCTGGTGCAGCTGGGCTTTCTGGCCGACCGCTATCCGGCTCAGCTGTCCGGCGGCCAGCGGCAACGCGTGGCCCTGGCACGGGCGCTGGCGGTCGAGCCGCGACTGCTGCTGCTCGACGAGCCGTTTGGCGCGCTCGACGCCAAGGTGCGAAAGGAACTGCGGCGGTGGCTGCGGCAGCTGCATGCCGAATTGCGCGTCACCACGGTGTTTGTGACGCACGACCAGGAAGAGGCGCTCGAACTCTCGGACCGGGTCGTCATCATGAATCAGGGCCGACTCGAACAGGTCGGCACGCCGGAGCAGGTCTACCACGCGCCGTCGAGTTTGTTCGTCTATCAGTTTCTCGGCGAGGTGAACCTGTTTGTGGGCCGCGTGTCGGGCGATAAGGCGTACCTGGGAGGCATGGAAGTCGATCTGCCAAACCAGGCGGGTGCCCCCGCCGATGTGGCTCGTCTCTTTATTCGCCCGCATCTGCTGCAGGTGCACGCCGAACCGACGACCGGCGCGTTCCGGGCGACGGTGGTCCGGATCAACCGGGCGGGACCGTCGGTCAAAATTGAACTGCTCGCCGAGTGGGGCGATCCGGTGTTTGTCGAGATGTCGCCGGAGCGATGCGATCAGCTGAAGCTCGCGCGCGATGCGGTGGTCTTCATCAGCCCCCAATCTCACGACCTGTTCGTTCGCGAATAGGGGGCGGAATCGGCTTGGTTCGAGGGGCCGCTTCGTAACCTACGCTCGACCCACGCTCTGGCGTCGTGACGACTCGCTCCGCGTCCCCGCTCACTCAAGCCGGAAAAACGTGCCTACCGGGACGTGTCGCCGGTCTGGCGTTTGCGCTATTCGCGCAGCCCGTCCTGGCCCTCGCGGCCCGTTTTTCGAACCGACGCACTCGGCTTGGTTCGAGGGGCCGCTTCGCGAGTCGCCACGACGCCACCGGTGTGCACGGTCCGTCTTTTGTCAGGGATGGTCGGCTCGCCGACACCGGTCGATGGCGCTCGTCTCCGCGCGGCCGACAGGGCTTCGCCGTTTTCCAACGAATCGCTCCCAAGACCCATCCATTGTCATTATTGGACAGGTGGCCGGCCAGTCGTTTGCGCCCCGGCACGGGGTTTGCTCATGAGACAGCCAGCCGGGGTTCAAGGGAATCGACGTGAGGTCGATTATTTGAATACCGGGCACAGTACGCCCAGGGAGGCGGGAATGAACGGCAACCAAACCAACGTCGCGCACATTCCGGGACTGGCCGCACGCTCGCTCGCCTGCGCCGTCATCAAGCAGGCTCTGG
Organism: Acidobacteriota bacterium; assembly: GCA_037133015.1. Lineage (GTDB taxonomy): Bacteria > Acidobacteriota > Vicinamibacteria > Vicinamibacterales > JAKQTR01 > JBAXOX01. The sequence continues at coordinate 54,275 of JBAXOX010000004.1, read as the reverse complement.
CCGACGCGCTCGACCCTTCGACACCCGAGGCAATCCGGACCGACGCTCAGACCTTTTTGTCCGGCGATGAATGGTATCGGATGTGGTGCAACACGGGCGGCTACGACACCGCGCCCCTGCTCCACTACCAAGACGCTGCATAGACACTGCATCGACACTGCATAGACGCTCCCGCCCGCCAGATCGGGCGCCGAAGACGGGATACTTTGGCGCCCGCTCGCCTTTCCAATCGCTGTTCCGCTACACTTTCGGCTGATGGCGGTGCTGCGCACAATCCGGACGGTCTGCCCGCGCAACTGCTACGGCACGTGCGGCATGCTCGTCACCCTGGATCACACCAATCACATCGTCGCGATCGAAGGCGACCCGGCCAACCCCGCCACCGAAGGGCACGTCTGTCTCAAAGGCTTGAGTTACGCCAGGCGGATTGGATACCGCGATCGCCTGCTCACGCCCGTGCGCCGGAGAGGGACTGGAACGCACTTCGACCCGGTGTCCTGGGATGATGCGATCGGCGAGATCGCCGAGCGGTTGATCCGCATCCGCGACGCTCACGGTCCCGCCGGCGTGCTCTATTACGAGGGATCCGGATCGCACGGCGCCCTCGGCGGACTGTCGATGGCCTTCTGGCGGCAATTCGGCGGCTGCACCACCACCTACGGCGATTTGTGCTGGCCCGCCGGCCTCGAAGCGACACGACTGACCTACGGCGCCAACCGCCACAACCATCCGCGCCTGACGCGCGACAGCCGGTTCGTCCTGATCTGGGGCCACAATCCCGCCGAGACCAGCATTCATCAGTGGCGCCTGATTCTCGATGCCCAGGCGCGCGGGGCCGTCGTCGCCGTGATCGATCCGAGAAGCACCGACACCACCGACGCCGCCGACCTGCACCTGCAACCGCGTCCCGGAACCGATGCGGCCCTGGCGCTGGGTCTGGCGCGGATCATCGTGGACGCCGGCCTGCACGACTCGGCGTTTCTCGACGCCCACGCCACCGGATTCGAGGCGTATCGGGCGCGCCTCGACGAGTATCCCGCCGACCGGGTGGCCGCCATCACGGGCCTCGACGAGTCGTGGATTCGAGAACTGGCCCTGGCGTATGCGCGGACACGGCCGGCGCTGCTGATGGCCGGCTTCGGATTGCAGCGCCACCATCACGCGGGCCAGACGATGAGGGCCGTGTCGCTGCTGCCGGCGCTCACCGGCAACGTGGGCGTCGCAGGGGGAGGCTGGCAGTACGCCAACCTGGCCAGCCATTGCCTCAAGCCGCTGCCGCTGCCGGCCGAGCCCGAGGCACACCCTCGCACGTTTCCGGTGTCGCAGGTCGCCCACCACCTGGAGACGCTGAGCGATCCGCCCATCCGGGGCGCCTGGATCGAGCGGGGCAATCCGGCGAGTCAAAATCCGTCGGCTCCGCGCATTCGGGCGGCCCTGCGCGCGCTCGACCTGGTCGTCGTGGTCGATCAGTTCATGACGCCCACGGCCCGCTGCGCGGATTTCGTGCTGCCCGCCAAGTCGCTGTTCGAGGAGGAGGACCTCGTCACGGCCTATTGGCATCCCTACCTGCAGTGGCGCGCAAGGATCCTCGATCCGCCTGGCGCGGTGAAACCGGAAACCGACATCTGGCGGTTGCTCTGCCGACAGTTCGGCTACGACACGTCGTGGTTTCCCGACAACCGCCGCGACGTTCTGCGCGGGTTGCTGCCGGAGGGTCACGAGTCGGCGCTCGAGGATTTGATGGCGCGGCCCCTGGACCTGTCTGGATACGGCGACGTGGCGTTTGCCGACCGGGCGTTTCCGACGCCGTCGGGACGCGTGCAGTTCGCGTCGGATGAGGCAGCCGGCCTCTGGGGCGTCGCGCCGGTTCCGGCATATACGGCTCTGCACGAAGGGCACGACGGGGCGATCGCCGCGCGACTGCCCCTGCAACTGCTCTCCTGCAAGACCCGGGACCGCATCCATTCGCAATTCGGCAATCTCGATTGGGTGCAAGCCATCGAGCGGCCGCACGTGCTCGACATCCATCCGCAGGACGCGGCCTCGCGAGGCATCGAGGACGGGGCGCGTGTCGCGGTGTGGAACGATCGCGGCCGAGTCGAACTGGCCGCGCGCGTCACGCCAGGCATTCGCACCGGCGTCGTCCACATCCTCGAAGGCTGGTGTCATGACGGCGATCCCGACGTGAACGCGCTTACCGCCGAGGGCGTCACCGACATCAACCACGGCGCGACATTCTACGAATGCCTTGTCGAGGTGATGCCGGTATGAGCGGCGCGGGATTCTCCATCGATCTGCACCGCTGCGTGGGATGCGGGGCGTGCGTGATCGCGTGCCGGATCGAGAACGCGCGTACCGAACAGCACGCCTGGCGGCGCGTGCTGCCGCTGAATCTGCGGCGGCATCCAGGCGGGCCGACCTACTTTTTGTCGGTGGCCTGCCATCACTGCGACCAGCCTGCCTGTCTGCGCGGCTGTCCCTCGCGCGCCTACGAAAAGCGCGTCGACGGCGTGGTCGTGCACCACGACGACCGGTGCCTCGGCTGCCGCTACTGCGAGATGACGTGTCCGTTCGGCGCGCCCACGTACGACCCGGCTCGAGGCGTGGTGTCCAAGTGTCATCTCTGCGCGCATCGACTCGACCGCGGACTGCCGCCGGCCTGTGTGGCCGCGTGTCCTACGACGGCCCTGCGCACGCTGGAGGCTGACTCGGCGTTGGAGGCGGGGACCCAGCCGACGGTGCCGGGCTTCGTCGACGCCGCCGGCTGCCGGCCGAACATCAGGTTCGCGTCGCCCAAAGGCGCGCGGCGCAGCGCGCTGTACGCCGACCTTGAGCAACGGATAAAGCGATGAGCACACCGTCCGGACACGCACCGCTCGTCTGGTTTACCAGCCTGGCCATCGCCGGAGCCGGCATCATGGCGGCGGCCTCGAGGCACTCGGACATCGGGCAGGCGGCACAGTGGGACGCTTTGGCGGCCGGCGCGGTGGCGCTGGGTGCGGGCCTGCTGATCTCCACGCTCCACCTCGGCCAATGGGCCCGCGCGCCGCTGGCGCTGCGCGGAGCGGGGCGCAGTGCGCTCAGCCACGAGGTGCTGCTGGCGGGAGCCGCGCTCGCCTCGGGCGTTGGACTTCTGGCGATGTCGGCCAGGCACGCGGTTGACGTGCGGATCGGGCTTGCGGTGGTCGCCATCAACGTCCTCTTTCTCCTGTCTATCGGGAACGTGTACCGAGTGCGAGGACAACGCACGTGGGGCGGCGCAACGGCGCTGCTGCCGCTGACGACGGGGTTGGTCTGCGGAGAGACATTCGTGATCGCGATCGGCGGGACGTTGGTGCCCGACGCCAGCGCCGTGTGGCGGACGGTCTCGATCGACGCGATGGTGTTTGCGTTGGGTTGGCAGACATGGGCGCGCACCGCATGGCCATCGGCCCGTCGCCCGATCGCCGTCCGCCGCGGGCACGTCCTCTCGTTGATGCGCCTGCTGCTGTTCAATGTGGCGCCGGTGGTCTGTCTCGCAGTGCGTTGGCCCGCCGTCGCCATGGTCCCGGTGGCGATTGGACTGGTTCTCGATCGCTGCCTGTTCTACGCCGCTGCCGACCAGCACACCACCGAAGCGGAGCTGTCGTCGGTTGAGGCGCTGATCGGGCGCGACGCCCGAATCGACTAGAATTCCTGCGAGGTCGCGCATCCGCCCGCCGGACCGGGCGCCGCAGCGGCCTCTTCCCGAGAGTGGCGACGTATGAGCACCAGCGGTCATCACCTCACCGTTGCGGCCGGTGACGTCCCGCATCTCGCGACGACGGGATCCCCCGCTGGCGGGGCCGGCTGCCAGGCCCCGGTATTTTCGCCCCCGGTGTTGCGCGTGGCCACCAGTACCAGCACCAGCACCACCACCAGCACGGCCGACACGGGCCTGCTGGCGGCGCTGATGCCCGATGCCGACTGGCTGCTGTGGAGCGCCACACAGAGTCGGACTGGCGCGTTCGGCGTCGATCGCGCGGGACAGCCGCTCTTCTATCCGAACGCGAAGGTGCCCCATCGATAGCGTCGTGCGCGCCCTGGGCGAGCCCGCGCTCATCGCGGTGGTGGCCCTCACCTTCCGGGTGACCGGTCTTGCCCTGCTTCTGGCGGTGATCGTGGGCGTACCGGCCGGCGCCGCGTTGGGCCTCGCGCGGTTTCCGGGCCGCCGTGTTGTCACGCTCGTGCTCTACACAGGCATGGGTCTCCCGCCGGTGGTCGTCGGACTGGTGGTGTATCTGCTGCTGTCGAGAAGCGGCCCGATGGGGGCCCTCGGCTGGCTCTTCACCCCTGCCGCCATGGTGACCGCGCAGACCATCATCGCCTTTCCGCTGGTCGCCGCCCTCACCATGAGCGCGGTGGACGGGGTGGATCGCGATTTGCGCCTCCAGGTGCGCGCGCTCGGCGCCACCCGCGGGCAACTGGCGTGGACCGTACTGCGCGAAGCCCGGGTCGGCGTCACCGCCGCGATCGTCGCGGCGTTTGGCGGCATCATCTCGGAGGTGGGCGCGGTGATGCTGGTCGGGGGCAATATCGAAGGACAGACCCGCGTGCTGACCACGGCCATCGTGCTCTCGGCCCGACAGGGAGATTTCGCTCTCGCCATGGCGCTCGGCCTCATCCTGATCGTGTTGGCCCTGGTGGCCAACCTCGTCCTGCTCCAACTACAGGGTCGGGCACGATGAGCACGCCCGCACCGGCCTATCGCCTCTCACAGGTGCGGCATCGGTACGGCTCTCGCGTCGTGCTGCACATCCCGGCGCTCGACATCGCGCGAGGCGAGACGCTGGCGGTGGTCGGCCCGAGCGGCGCCGGCAAGAGCACGCTGTTGCGGCTGCTGCAGTTTCTCGAACGGCCGTCGGAAGGCCGGATCGACTATGCAGGCCGGACGGTCGAGGCCCCGGTGCCGACCGCGATCGGCCGCAGCGTGACGACGGTGTTTCAGCGGCCGATCATGCTGGATCGGTCGGTGCGCGACAACGTGGCGTTTGGCGTTCGCCTTCGCGGACGCGACGCGGTCGGCTCAATCGACGAACTGCTCGAGCGGCTCGCGTTGACGCAGCTGGCTGGCGCGCCAGCCCGCTCGCTTTCGGGCGGCGAGATTCAGCGCGTGGCCCTGGCCAGAGCCATCGCGACCGGCGCCGACGTGCTGCTGCTCGACGAGCCGGCGGCCAATCTGGATCCGGCCAATGTCAGCGCCGTCGAATCCGTGATCCGCCAGTGCCAGCAACGGGGCATGACGCTGGTGCTGGTGACGCACAACACGCACGAGGCGCGTCGGCTCGCAGCGCGGACGCTGCTGCTCATCGACGGCGAGATGATTGAGGTGGGTGCGACCGGGACGGTGCTCGACACGCCGACCGACCCGCGGACGGCGCAGTTTCTGAGCGGCGACCTGGTTTATTGAACGGCGTTCTGGGCGGAGGGTTCGTCACCCGCGCCGCCGGCGATGTCCGCGAAGCGGTCGATGTACGCGGCCAGCGATTCCTTGAGCCGCGCGATCTGATCGTCGATCTCCGGCAGCCTCGCCGCCGTGGCGTCGAGATCGCCCTTCTTGGCCGTCTGCTCCATCTCGAAGGCCACCGCGCGCACCGCCTCGCCACCCACGCTGGCGGCCGCACTCTTCATGCTGTGCGCCTGCCGGGTCACGCCCGCCACGTCGCCCGCCCCGAGATACTCTTTCAGGGCCTCGATTTGGCGAGGCAGATCCGTCAGATACCCGAACATCACCTTCTGCGCCAGCTCCCGGTCGTTCATCATCCGCGCCAGCATGCCCGCTTCGTCGAACACAAGGCATTCGGCAGGCCCGGTTCCGCCGGACACCGCCGGGCCCACCTGGTCGGCCTGGACCGCCGCCCGCGCGTTCGCCTCTCCAGGCAGCCAGCGATTCAGCGCGTCCTCGAGCGCGCCGGGCGACACCGGCTTCGAGACGTAATCGTTCATGCCGGCATCGAGACACTGCTCCCGGTCGCCCTGCATCGCGTTGGCGGTCATCGCAATGATCGGGATCTGATGATTCAGCACCCCTGACTGCGGATCACGGATGCGGCGCGTCGCTTCGAACCCGTCCATCTCCGGCATCAACACGTCCATCAACACCAGGTCGTAGGGCACCAGTTGGAGCGCTTTGACCGCTTCGGCCCCGTTGGCCACCGCGTCGGCGCGCAAGCCGAGTCGCTTGAGGATGCCGATGGCGACGTCCTGGTTGGTGATGTTGTCTTCGGCCAGCAGAATGCGGACCACACCGGGACGCAGTTCGCGCACCGTATGGCGCGTGACGATGGGCCGGGTGTCCTGCGTCAGTTCCCCGCCGCTCATCAGAATCGACAAGCACCCCAGGACCTCGGAGTGCCGTGCCGGTTTGGTCAGATAACCGGCAAACCCGGCGTCCTTCATCGCCTTGGCGTCGCCGCGCTTGCCCAGCGAGGAGAGCAACACCAGACGCGTCTCTTTCAGCGTCTGGTCCACCCGAATGGCCCGGCCCAGCGCCACGCCGTCCATGCCTGGCATCACCCGGTCGAGCATGGCAATCTGAAACGGGTCGCCGGAGTCCCTGGCCGCGTACACGGCCTGCAGCCCTTCGGGGCCGCTGGACGCCTCCTCGACCCGCACGCCCCAGGCCCGGAGCTGCAACAGCAGCACCTCGCGGTTGCTGGCGTTGTCGTCGACGATCAGCACGTGCGCGCCTCGAATCCCGGCGGGCAGCGCCAGATCGGACCCGCTCACGGCCTGTTTGGCCAGACGCGCGGTAAACCAGAACTCGGACCCGCGGCCCTCCTCGCTGATCACGCCGACCTCGCCGCCCATCATCTCGGCCAGTTGCTTGGAAATGGCCAGGCCCAGGCCGGTGCCGCCGTACTTGCGCGTGGTGGACGAGTCGGCCTGCGAGAACTTCTGGAACAACGCCCGCTGCTTGTCCAGCGGAATGCCAATGCCGGTGTCGTTGACCGAAAACCGCACGACGCAGCTCTCCGGGCCGTCGGATGCCACGGTGGCGCGCACGACAATCTCCCCGCTCGCGGTGAATTTGAGCGCGTTGCCGGCCAGATTGGTCAGCACCTGCCGAAGCCGGCCCGGATCCCCGCGCAGCAGCGCCGGCACGTCGGGCGCCGCCGAGCAGATGAATTCGAGCCGCTTTTCCTCGGCTCGAAGGCCCAGCATCGATCCGAAATCATCCAGCAACGCGTGCAGGTCGAACTCCAGCATTTCCAGATCGAGCTTGCCCGCCTCGATCTTCGAGAAGTCCAGAATGTCGTTGAGCAGCGACAACAGCGCCTCGCCGCTTCGGCGAACCGTCTCGGCGTAGCGGCGCTGGTCGGCGTCCAGATCGGTGTCCAGCAGCAGGCCGGTCATGCCGATCACGCCGTTCATCGGGGTCCGGATCTCGTGGCTCATGTTCGCCAGAAACTCGCTCTTGGCCCGGCTCCCCTCCTCGGCGCTGTCTTTGGCGACGATCAACTGCGCGTTCATCTCGCTGATTTCGCCCGTCCTGGCCCTCACTTCCTCCTCGAGGTGGTCGCGGTGCTCCCGGAGTTCGTCGTCGCGTTCCTGGATTTGGCCGAGCATGTCGTTGAACCGGTCGATCAGGAACCCGACTTCGTCGTCGCTGTGCTTGACGGCGCGGATCGCGTAATTCCGCTCCCGGGACACCTCCCCGGCCGCGTGCGCCAGATCGAGAATCGGCGTCACGATCAGGCGCTGGAACCCCGAGGAGAGCACAAACGCAATCAGCACCGAGAGGCCGACGATCAGGCCGCTGAGGCCCACGTAACTCTGCAGCCGCACACGAATGTCCTTGAGATCGGACCGCACGTAGATCGTGCCGATCGACTCCCCGTTGAGCACGATCCGACGAAACACGTCGACGCGGTCGGGGCCGAAATACGCACCGTCGGACCGGACCTGCGGCGCCACGACGTCGGCTGCGGTTGGTGTCGGGGTAAAGCGCGCGAAGGGCTTGGCCGAACGGTCGTAGAGGCACGCGTCCACCACGTGCGGGTCGGCAGCCAGCGCCGCGAGCGTTTCGCGCGCCGCTTTCGGATCGTCGAAGGCGAGTGCCGCGGTACTGTTGGTGCCGATGGTGACGGCCAGGACCGTCAAGTCGTTCTCAATGGTCCGGTGAAACGCCTGCAGATCGTAAGTGATGAACGCCGCGCACGCCAGCAACAGCACGACGACACTGGTCAGCACGTTGCTGAGCGTCAGTTTCCGCCGTAGCGATGTGGTGGAAAACAGATTCATATCCGTCCCGGCTGCACGTGACGTTATCGGACGGCGCCGAAGGCGTACGCCACCGACACCCTGATGTTGCGGCCGTCCTGCCACACGCGGTCTTCCGGCAACCAGCCCGGCGCAGGATCGGCGTAGCGTTGGTCGAACAGGTTATAGAGCCCCACCGACACGGTCATGCCGCCCAGCCGCCGCCGGCTGGACACCACCGCATTGGTGAGCCACCGGCTGGCCGTCTCGGTGCCGCGCGAGGTCGTCCTGCCGCTCACGTAGGTGGCCTCCACCCCCGAGTACATCCGGTCGCCCACGACCGGCACGCCGACGTGCAACTTGATCAGGTGCCGGGGCATGTTCGTCAGCACGACATCCGATCCGGTGTCGCTGGCGTTCTGGAACGAATAGCTGGCACGCCCCATGAACCCTCGGCTCCACCGGCCAGCCACTTCGATGCTGGCCCCGTTGGCCGCCACCGACCGCACGTTGGCGTACTGCAAGCTCGCCGAGGCCTCATCCCACGCCTGGGCGATCAGTCCCTTGATCCAATAGTGGTAACCCGACGCCGTCGCCTGCACGTGTGGGCCGAACTGTCGCTCCACGATCAGTTCGGCGGTCTTGATCCGTTCGGGCTGCAGAAACGGATTGGCCGTCACCGAACTGCCGTCGTGGAAGTAGAGCTCGTAGGCGTTGGGGGCCCGGAACGCCTGACCGTAGATGGCTTTGACGGTCGTCCCCGGCTGCGGCGTGTAGATCGCCGCGGCACGCGGGTTGGTGGTGCCGCCAAAGGATTGATACCGGTCGTAACGCACGCCCATGTTCAGCGTGAGCGTGGGATGAACCCGGACCTCGTCCTGCAGATACACGCCGCCGTCGACCGACGCGCGATCGTCGTTCAACAGCACCTCCTGGCTTCTGGTCGCGTGTTGATCCGCCTGGAACGTATTCCTGAATTCGACGCCGGCGGTGACACGATGGCGCGAGAACAGCAACCGGTCGACCTTGATTTCTGCGCCCCACCGCTGCCCGCGTCCCTGGTCGTACTCGACCACGTCCACAGGAAGGCGGCGACCGGCGGCGTCGGCGTAGACGTAGGTGCCGTCGTACGCATAACGGTCGTAGTAGAGATTGGCCGACAGGGCGGTTGTGTCGCTCAGGCTGCGCTGAAACGCGACACTCAGGAATCCGAACGCATCGACCGTGCGATTGCGAGCATCGCCAAACGCGGTGTCGAACGCCCCGGTCGACAGGTGCTTGATTCGGGAACTCACCCCGCCCTGGATGCTGACATCGCGGTACGACGCCTGTGCCATCACCTTCCCGGCGCGTTCTGCGTCGAGCCTGTCGGCCACACCGAAGTCGGTCGAAGGACTGTCGAACTCCTCGAAATACAACCGCTGGCCCCGACTGTCGTACCAACTGCCCGACACCGCAACGTCCACGCCGCCCTCTGTCTTCGCGCCGGCGTTCACCCCGCCCCGCACCGTCCCGTAGCTCGCCGCGTCAGCCGCCACCTCGACGCCGCCGACAGCCTCCCCGGTCCTGGTGATCACGTTGACCACGCCAAAAAACGCGTTGGTGCCGTAGAGAGACGAACTGGGCCCGCGCGCGATTTCGACCCGGTCGATGGCCGCGACGTCCACCGGAAACGTCAGATCGACATACGCGCCCTCGTACACCGGGTCGTTGATGCGGTGGCCGTTGATCAACACGAGCAGTTTCGAATTGTAGTCGCCGGGCTGACCGAAGCCCCGCACGCCCACCGACGCATAGTTGCGATCGTTGTTGACGTAGAACCCTGTGGCGCCGGCCAGAATCTCGGCCACGCTCCGATAGCCGTATCGCAGAATGTCCTCCGACGTGATCACCGTCACCGACGAGGGCGCCTGTGCCGCGGTCTGCAGAAACTTCGAGGCGCTCACCACTTCGACCTGGAGCAGTTGCTCGAGGCTCATCTTCGTAAAATCCGGCACCTGAGACCCGTCGTCATTCCGGGTGGCCTGGTCGTCGGCCGCGCGGACGGTCGGCGGCGCGCCGGCGCCAAGCGCCGCCACCAACAGGATCCGGACAAGCACGTCTCTCATACCGTTCACTCCCGAATACCCACGCCACACCGCCTCGTCATCCCGTCGCCTCACCCCCACGCCTCGAGCCACCGGTCATGGCACGATGGTCGCCAGCTTCAGCACGCGCGAACTGATGGCCAAATGCACACGGGCGGCCGCCGCGGCGTTGATTTCCATCCTGACCTTGCCGTGGTCGAGCACCAGGTTGATCATCCCGCCGCCGCGCGCGAATCCGTCCGACTCCCCGACTGTCAACACGGGCGCCTTGTCGAGGATGGCCGCCAGTTTGTCCAGGGATTTCGCCTGAGAGGCGGACACCACGACGATGTGGCAGAGTTTGAGCGCCGGTTCCACACCGAGTCGGCGAACCACGAAGGGCCGTCCGCCAGCCGTTTTCTTCTGCACGCTGGCCTCGACCGCGTCGCTCAGTTCGTCGTCGCCCAGCAGGCCGATCACCACCGGAGAGTCGTCGTGCAGAAAGGCGCCGCCGGGCCACTCCACGAACTGCGCGAAGTAGTAGACGAACGCGGCTTTGACCAGATGTTCGGTCGGCGGAGCATCCGGGGCATCGGCGCCAACGGCAGCCCCTGTCGGCAGCACCGCGACCAGGGCCGCGATCGCGAGCAGCCGACAGATGCCGGGGCTCCGTTTCACCGGTGGAGATACCGGTTGAGCGCGTCGGTCAACCGCCCGACCTGGATCTCCAGTTCGGGCAACCGCTCGGCGATCTGCCCCATGTCGCCCGCCTTGCCCGCCAGTTCCATGGCGAGGGCGACGTGGCTCAAGGCTTCGCCGCCCACGCTGGCCGAGGCGCTCTTCATGCTGTGCGCCTGACGGGTCGCCCCAGCCAGGTCGCCCTTCTGGAGATACGCCTTGAGCGCCACGGTCTGGCTGGGAAGATCGCCCAGGTAACCGGCGACCACTTTGCCCGCCAGTTCGTCGTCGTCCATCATGCGGGCCATCATGCCGGCCAGATCGAAGACGGGTGGGCCGGCGTCCGCGGCAGGCTGCGGCTGCGCGGGCGCGGGACCGGCCGCCGGCGCGGCGGCGGGCGCCGACTTGTGCGGCAGCCATCGATCCAGCGCCTCCTTCAACGCCGCCGGCGCGACCGGTTTGGAGACGTAGTCGTCCATGCCCGCTTCCAGGCACCGCGCCCGGTCGCTCTGCATCGCATTGGCGGTCATCGCGACAATGGGGACCCGATGATTGAGCACGGCGGACTGCGGATCGCGAATCCGGAGGGTGGCTTCGATGCCATCCATCTCCGGCATCAGCATGTCCATCAGCACCAGGTCGTACGGCACCAGTTCGAGCGCCTTGACGGCTTCCGCGCCATTGGCGACCGCGTCGGCACGCAAGCCCAGCTTCTTCATGATGCCGAGCGCGACCTCCTGGTTGGTGATGTTGTCTTCGGCCAGCAGGATTCGCACGACCCCCGATCTGAGCTGGAAGGCGGTATGGCGCGTCACGATCGGTTGCACGTCGGACACGGTCGCCTCGCCGGCGAGCACGGCAGACAGACAACCCAGAATCTCTGTGTGCCTGGCCGGCTTGGCCAGATAGCCGACAAACCCAATCTCTTTCATGCGGGCCGCGTCGCCCCGCTGCGCCAGCGACGTAAACAACACCAGGCGGACGCCGCGCAGCGTCTCATCACTCCGGATCGCCCGCGCCAGTGCGACGCCATCCATGCCAGGCATGTGCATGTCGAGGATCGCCACATCGTACGGATCGCGAGCGTCTCTGGCCAGATAGAGCGCTTGCAACGCGCTCGGGCCGTTGTTCGCCTCCTCGCTGCGCACGCCCCACGCCGCCAGCTGCAGCCCCAGCACTTCCCGATTGGTGGCATTGTCGTCCACCACCAGGATGTGCGCGTCGCGAAGTTCGATGGGTGGCTGGGCCTGCGCCTCCCGCCCGGCTTGCTTGCCGAGCCGCGCGGTAAACCAGAACTCGGACCCCTGGCCCTCGACGCTCTCGATGCCCACCTCGCCGCCCATCATCTCGGCGAGCTGCTTCGAAATGGCCAGCCCCAGACCCGTGCCCCCGTACTTGCGGGTGGTGGACGCATCGGCCTGGGTGAACTTCTGGAACAAGGCCTTCTGCTGGGACGCCGGGATCCCGATGCCGGTGTCTTTCACCGAAAAACGAATCACGGCCTCGGTGGCGGTGTCCGACACCAGCGCCGCACGAACGACGATCTCGCCCTTGTGGGTAAATTTGATGGCGTTGCCTGTCAGGTTGGTCAGCACCTGGCGCAATCGGCCCGGATCGCCGCGCAGATGCGACGGCACCGCCGGCGCGGCGGCGCAGATAAACTCCAGCCCCTTCTCCTCGGCGCGAAGGGCGAGCATCGACGCGAAGTCGTCCATCAGCCCTCGCAGATCAAAGTCCAGCACTTCCAGGTCGAGCTTGCCGGCCTCGATCTTGGAGAAGTCGAGGATGTCGTTGAGCAGCGCCAGCAACGCCTCGCCGCTCTTCCGCACGGTTTCGGCGTACCGCCGCTGCCCCTCGTCCAGGTTGGTGTCGAGCAGCAGGCCCGTCATGCCGATCACCCCGTTCATCGGCGTCCGGATCTCGTGGCTCATGTTGGCGAGAAAATCGCTCTTCGCCTTGTTGGCGATTTCCGCCTGGGTCGCCAGATCGTTGGCCCGCGCCATGGCCTCTTCGAGCGCGGTGTTCGCCCTCCGCATCGCGGCATTGGCCATCTCGGCCTCACTGGCCCAGACCTCGTCGCGCGACACCGCCGCTTCCAGCTCTCTGTTGGTGGCGATCAGTTCCTCTTCGGTCCGCTTGCGGCTCGTGATGTCGCGATCGACGCCTCGGTACCCTTTCAGACGTCCCTGCGCGTCGATGACGGGCACGCCGCTGGTGAGCAGGCAGACGCGCTCCCCGCTTTTTCGAAGGCACCAGTTCTCCAGATCTCGAATCGGCGCGCGACGGGCCGCCAGATCAGCGAAGGCGGCCGACATCCGCGGAATGTCTTCGGGGGCCATGAAGTCGAAGGGCGTCTTCCCGAGAATCTCGTCTTGGGTCCGTCCGAGCAGGACGCAGCCCTGTTCCGAGGTGTAAATGTAGCGCCCGTCCTCATCCACCTCCCACACCCAGTCGGCCATGCTGTGCATGATGTCGGAGAGACGCTGCTCGCTGGCTCGCAGCGCGTCCTCGGCCTGCTTCGCGTCGGTGACATCGGTGAGCGACACCAGCACGTGCCTGGCGTCGTCCATCTGCATCGGCGTGGCGCTCACGGTAAAGCACAACCGGCGCGACTCGCCGCGGCGGACCAACGTCATCTCGGCTTCCACGTTCCGGATCTCGGCGCCGCCCAGCAGCCCCTGCTCGAACGTCGTCCGGATCGGACACGGACACGCTTCGGTGTGGCCGCAGCGCAGGCCCGTGCCGGACACGTGGATGCACCCCAGCAAGTCGCCAAGCTGCCCCATCGGGTCGTCGCCGTCGTGGCTGGCCAGCATATCGTTGAGCCGACGATTGACGCGGACCACCTCGCCAGACTGGTTCAGCACCAGCATGCCCACCGGGACCGCGTCCAGCACGCCTTGCAAATTGGCGCGTTCGCGCTCGAGGTCGGTCACCACCGCGCGCAGTTTCTGCATCATCCGCGCGTCGTAGGCCTGGGAACCACCCGCGGGGCCTCCAGGCTCCGGGGCAGGAACCGCCGTGTCGGCGCCATATTGCTCGAGCAGGCGTCGGACCTGCTCCAGCAGGTCGTCCAGTGGCACCGGCTTGATGAGCAGCAAGTCGGCGGCCAGCCCGTCGACGAGCGTTCTGTCCTCCGGTTCGTTGAAGTACCCGGTCAGCAACACGACGGGAATGCGTTTGAGCGCGGCGTCCGTTTTCACCGCGCTGCACAGCTCGAACCCGTCCATCCGCGGCATCACGACGTCGGAGATGATCACGTCGAACGGGCTGGCGCGCAGCAGTTCGAGCGCCTCGACGCCGTCCTGGGCGCCGATAGCGTCGAATCCCTTGCGCACGAAAAACGTCGCCACGGTTTCACGGAACGGCTTCGTATCGTCGACGATGAGCACGCGCTGGCGCTGAGGTTCCATACGAAATGTTCCAGCCTTCATCTGCCACACAAGATCGGATGCCGGCGCGAAACGCCCTGGCACCCACGGTTTCGAGTACGCCGGTCACCCCTCCAGAAACGCGAGGGTCCCTTCCACATACCGACCGATCTGCACTTCCAGCGACGGCAGCAGGGCCTTGACGCGCGACAGGTCGCCGGCGCTGGCCGCCACTTCCATGGCGAAGGCGACGGCGCGGACCGACTCGCCGCCCACAATCGCCGCCGAACTCTTGGCGCTGTGCACCTGCCGCAGCACGGCCGCCACGTCCCCGTCCTGCAGGTGCGCCTTCAACGCGGCCACTTGATTGGGAATGTCCTCCAAATAGCCCCGCATCACTTTCTTCGCCAGACCTTCGTCATTCATCATGCGCACCATCATGCCGGCCCGGTCGAACACCGGCGGGTCCGGCGAGGGGGCTTCGGCGGGACTCGGAGTGGGCGGAGGCGCCTGGGCGGAACTCGGAGCCGGCTCGATCGCCGCCCGCGTCGGTTGCGGCGCGGTGGCTGCCGGAATCGAAGCCGCCTCGGGCGGGAGCCATCGGTTGAGCACCTCGGCCAGTTCGCCCGACGAAATCGGCTTCGCCAGGTAATCGTTCATGCCGGCGTCGAGGCACTTCTGACGGTCGCCTTGCATGGCGTTGGCGGTCATGGCGATGACGGGAATCTGGCGATTGAGCACCGCCGAGTGCGGGTCGCGAATCCGTCCGACCGCCTCGATGCCGCCCATCTTCGGCATCAGCATGTCCATCAGCACGAGTGTGTACGGAATCACCTCGAGCGCCTTGACGGCCTCGGCCCCGTTTTCGACGACGTCCACGCGAAGACCGAGGCGGCTCAACATCGCGACGGCGACTTCCTGATTGGTCGGGTCGTCTTCGGCGAGCAGGATCCGATCGACACCCGACCGCAGTTCGCGCACCGTGTGGCGGGTGACGAGCGGCTGCTCATCCGGATCGGCATCGACCCCGGCCAGCACCAGCGACAGGCACCCCAGCACCTCGGCGTGCCGCACCGGCTTGGTCAGATACGCGGAGAACCCCACGTCCTTCATCCGTTTCGCGTCCCCGCGCTGGCACAACGAGGTGATCAGCATCAGGCGCGTGTGCTTGAGCGTCTCGTCGATCTTGATGGCCCGGGCCACCGCCACCCCGTCCATCCCCGGCATCTGCCCGTCGAGAATGGCCATCTGAATCGGATCGCCGGCATCCCGGGCCCGATACAGCGCGTCGAGCGCCATCGGACCGCTCGACGCCTCGTCGACGCGCACGCCCCAGGCCTTGAACTGCAGCGTCAGCACTTCGCGATTGGTGGCGTTGTCGTCCACCACCAGCAACCGCACGCCGCGAATCTCGGCCGGCGGCGCAATCTCGGGCTCCCCGGCCGCCTGCTTGGCAAAACAGGCAGTAAACCAGAATTCGGAGCCCTGGCCCTCGGCGCTGACGATTCCGATCTGCCCGCCCATCAACTCGGCCAGCTGTTTCGAAATCGCAAGACCCAACCCGGTGCCCCCGAACATGCGCGTGGTCGAGGCATCGGCCTGAATAAACTTCTGGAACAGCCCCTGTTGCTTGTCGGCCGGCACACCGATGCCGGTGTCCTTGACCGAAAAACGAATGACGCACGTCTGGTCCTGTTCCGAGACCACATTGGCCCGCACGGCGATTTCGCCGCGCGAGGTGAACTTGATGGCGTTGCCCGCCAGATTGGTCAGCACCTGGCGCAGTCGGCCCGGATCTCCGCGCAGGCGGGCCGGCACGTCGGGGGCCGCGGCGCAGATGAATTCGATGGGCTTCTCTTTGATGCGCAGGGCGAGTGTGGCGCCGAACTCGTCGAGCAGCGCGTGCAGGTCGAAATCCAGCAGTTCGAGATCGAGTTTGCCGGCTTCGATCTTGGACAGGTCCAGGATGTCGTTGAGGAGCACCACCAGCGCTTCGCCGCTCTTGCGAACCGTTTCGGCGTAGCGCCGCTGATCGGCGTCCAGATTGGTATCGAGCAGCAGGCCCGTCATCCCGATCACGCCGTTCATCGGCGTGCGGATTTCGTGGCTCATGTTCGCCAGGAATTCACTCTTCGCCCTGTTGGCCACCTCTGCTTGCGACGTGAGGTCGTTGGCGCGGACCACCTCGGCTTCGAGCGCACGGTTGGCCCGCCGCAGTTCCTGCTCGGCGAGCCTGGCTTCGCTCACATCCGTCAAGGAGAGCACGACGTGACGCGCGCCGTTGATGACCAGGGGACTGGCGGCAATCGAGAACCACGCCCGCCTCGGCGCGCCGGATCCGCCCAGTTGCATATCGGCATCAACGCCCCGCACGTCCTGGTTGGCGCGCAGCGCCGTCTCGAAGGCGTCGGCAATCGGACACGGGCACGCCTCGGCATGCCCGCAGCCGAGCCCAGGCCCGGCCGCACGCCCACAGCCCAGCACATCGGCCAGTTGGTCCTGAGACAGCGTCCGCGCCGACTCGCCCAGCAGGAGGCCCGCGGTCCGGTTGGCCCAGGTGACCCGCTTCGTCTCGTCGACAAGCAGGACGCCAATCGGGACCGCGTCGAGCAGCGCCTCGATGCTGGTCCGCGCGCGCCCCGGGTCACCCGCGTCCCGACCGTCGGAAACCATGCGGGTCGGCTGGCCGTGCTGTGTCATACAGTGTTGGTTCGTTGGTCGCCACACAGGCGCGGCGAAGATGCCAAACGAGACGGGCGGCGGGGGGACGCCGACGCTCAGGCCGGCTGCTGCCTGAGCTCGGCAAGCACCTGACGCCGGAACACCCACCGACTCACCCCTCGCTGGGCCCGGCCCACCATCTTTTCCGCCTCGTCCCACACGTCGGCGGCCGCCGAGTACGCCTCGGCGCAACTCGCTTTCACACGGTGCTGAACCTTGTCGGGCCACGCCTCGACCACGTCGCGGTTGGCATACGCCTCTCGTCCGACCATCAGCAGAATGTAGCTGCCGATAAACAGCGGCTGTTCCCAGGCCAGCAGGTCCCATCCAATCCACAACAGGCCGCCGCCCAGGTCGAGGGCCCCCAGCTTGAGCTTGGAGAGATCTTGTTGCGCCAGCCCTTCCTTGATGCGCATGGCGCCCACCGTGGTCTGCGTGGCGGCACCCACCAGCCCGAATCCCAGCGCCACGCGGGTCACCGTCGGAGCAGACGACGACAGGTACAACAGACCCTGGACACCCCACGTGATGTCGCCGCCGGCGTCCATCTTCTCGTGGACCGTCTCGGCATGCTTCAAGTCGTGAACCGACACGGCCACCAGCCCCGCGGCGCCGGGCAACCCCACCATCTCGATGCCCTTGAGCAGCGGACTGGCCTTGTGCGAAATCGATGCGATGTCGGCCGCCCCGAGGCCGACAAACGACGGCAGCCAGACCTGCTTGGAGGATGGTGCCTTCTCGAGAACCGTGCGGACCGCCTGACGAAACCGCGACAACTCTTCGGCCTGCGCCGCAGAGTCTGCATCGGTCCGGATCTCAAGCGCACCGGTCGGCGTGCCGTCCTCGCGCCGCCCGCGCGGGGCGGGCCCGGCCTCCTCAAGAATCTCGACATCGCCTCCCGGCCAGGCCGGTGTTCGCTGCGCCATCACTGTCTCCCCCGCGCTCCCGACATCCCGTGCGACGGGCACCCGCCGCGGCCCGTCCGACCCGCTACTCGATGAAGCCGAACCCTCGGAGGTAGCCCAGAAGCTTTTCCTTGTCGACCGGCTTGATCAGATACGCGTCGCACTCCGACTTGAACGCGCCCAGAATGTTTCCGGAATCGTCCAGCGTCGTCGTCATGATCACCTTGGCGCCGTGAACGGCGGCCACGTCCTTCTCGTTTTCGAGACGGCGGATCTCCTTGAGCGCCTCCTGCCCGTCCATCTCGGGCATCATGACGTCCATGGTGATGAGGTTGTAGGGTTCGGCTTCGGCCAGGGATTTCGCCACCGCCTCGACGGCCTCCCGGCCGTTGATCGCGACGTGCGCAGGCCCGTATTTCTTCAGAATTTCCTGCAGGAGCAGCCGGCAGGTGAAATCGTCCTCAACAATCAGTGTCTTCATGGCGATGTTTTACCCTCTCGATTGCTGCCCTTTGCAGCGGCCCCCCCCGACATCAAGCCCCTTGGCGAGCTCGGACTGCCAGCCGACACCCTACTGTCACCCCTCTGCCACCCACCCCGCGAGGCCTTCGAACCTGGGCCCGCGCCCGGGGCGATTATACGTCGCGGCTCACTGGAATCTATCCCCCGCGCGCCACACAGGAAATCGGGTCGCCGAAGACCGAAAACGGTCGCAATGTGCTCAAAACACGGCAGCCGCTCGCCCGGCCACAACGCGGTCCCGGTTGAGCCACGCGGGCACTTGCCTCTCCCAATCGACAGTAACGGCTGGGGCGTGAACCTCGTCAGCCGCTACACCATCGAATGCCCAATAATAATAAGCAAAACCCAGACCACAAACAGAATCTGCTGGTTATGCAGCAGCCGCAGCAGTTTCTTGTCGGCCGGAATCAGGCGATAGTGCATCACCAGCCCTTCCACCGTCAGGAAGAGCGTCACGATACCCAGCGCGGTCAGGACGATGTTCTTGTCGTCCGCGTAGTGGGCATGCACCGCCATCGCGACAAACGCCACCTCGTTCATCCAGATGTGCACGTCGAGATATTTCTTGAAGAACTCGATCACCGAATCGGGCATCGGGCGGAACCGCCGGGCAATCACCCGCGCCGGATAGTACGCGTTGGCCACGATGAACAGGAAGGCCGACACGTACCCCATGATCGAGCTGAGCCGCTCGAGACGGCGGGCGTTATCCACGTACAGCAGCAGGACGATCAGCGCGAGCAGCCACGGCAGGATGTGAAACGCCCGGCCTTCCGACTCTGTTCCCTGATTCGCCATCTCGCCTTGTCTCCCTCTCCCGCCCGGTCGTGCACACGTACTGCGAGCCGGCCACCCGCCGACTCAGCCCTGACGGGCCCGCCGCTCGCCTATCGGGCGCGCACCGCCGAGGCTCCCGTAAACCCGGCCGCAGGCGCCGCACCAGCCGACGCCGGCGCCGGCTGCTTGCGGTCGGCGACGATCGCGTCTTCCTGGCAGTTTTTCTCGCACTTGCCGCAGTCCTTGCACCGGGCCGCGTCCACCACATACGTGTCGCGGCCTTCGCTGACCGCCCCGTCCGGGCAGACGTCCGCGCAGGATCCGCACGAAATGCATTTATCCGTAATCTTACGAGCCATAACGCCGTGCTCCCCGACTTCTGGCTCCGCCCCGTCGCCGGCGGCGGGCGGACGCCCCACTCGCTATCATTCTATCTTGCTCCCACGACTCAGTTTATCTTCAAACCGCAGATGCCGGCGGCAATCTCCCGCTCGAGGGCAATCTGGCTGCTTTCGATCTGGATGACGAAGGCGGGCGACTTCTGCCGCAGCTTGATCGTCTTGCCCGGCGCGACGCCAAACGACAGCAGTTTGCCGATCAGCACGGGATTGTCGATCCGGACGAACGACACGCGGATCTCGTCGCCCACGTCGAGCGCGTCGAGCGACTTGACCACCGTGGTCACCGCCGTCACCGTCCGCGTGCAGCAGTCGCCCGGCGGAATCGCCGCGCCGTGCGGGCATTCGCGGGGATGCCCGAGCAGCGTGCAGATCGCTTCGGTCAGCCCGGGGGCCAGCGTGTGCTCGAACTCGCACGCCGACACCTCCATCTCGTCGAACGGCGTGCCGAGAATATCCACCAGCAACCGCTCCGCCAGCCGGTGGCGCCGGACGATCAACTGCCCCTGGCCCTGCCCCTCGGAGGTCAGCGCGATGCCCGTCCCCGAGATCGTCACCAGGCCGCTGCGCGCCATGTCGGCCAGCACGTCGTCGTCGACGATGAACCCGGCGGAGTTCTCGTGTGCCTTCTTCACGTCGCCGAGCGTGCATCCGCCTTTTTCCTCGAACCGCCAAATCGTCTCGATCACCTCATCGGTGACGTGCGCAATCTTCATGGGACACCCGTTAGAACGTGACGTTGAGCCAGCGGAACAGATGGTTGACGACGCCGCCGGTCACCGTGGCGCAGGCGGTCACCAGGACAATGGTGGCCGCGGCCCGCTTCGACCCCTGTTCCTTGATGATAATCATGAAGTTGGTGACGCACGGCACGAACAGAATCGTGACGATAATCGCGACGACCAACTGCAGATGGTCCATGGTGTGGGCATCCACCATCTTCTTCATCACGGCGATGCCCGCCTCTCCACGGATAAAGCCCATGATGAGCGACTCGGCGAACTGCGGGGGCAATCCCCATCCTCCGAGCACGATGGGGGCGGCCACCCGCTCCACCACCGCGAGCAGGCCGATCTTCTCCATCACGAACAACCCGACGGCGCTGATCACGAACAGCGGCGAGGCTTCCTTGAGAAACATCCACGCGCGGTAGGATGTCCTGGTCACCACGTTCTTCGCGCTCGGGATCCGCATGGGCGGCACCTGCATGATGAACGGCGACCGTTGGGCCGGCATCAGGCGGTTCAACACCAGTCCGGCCAGCACCGTCATGCCGAACACGACGCCGAACACCACCAGAAACGCCGCCAACGACACCTGCGCCAGCATCACGAGAATCAGGCTCAGCTTGGCCGAGCACGGCACGCCCAGCGACAGAAGGAAGATGGCGATAAAACGCTCCCGTTTGCTGTCGAGCACGCGGGTGGCCATCGTCGCGGTGGTGACGCACGAAAAGCCGAGCACGATCGGCAGCACGGCCTTGCCATTGAGGCCGACGCGCCTGAACAGCCGGTCGAGCAGGATCGACAGCCGGGGAATGTAGCCCGAATCCTCGACCAGCCCGAACGCCAGATAGAAGACGACGATCACCGGCAGCACGAGACCGAACAGCGGCACCACCGCCATCGCGTAGAGTCCGTAGTCGCCGCTGATGAGGTCGCGCACCCACGGGTACGGGATGGAGGCCGCTGCCTGCGCCACATACGGGCCGAGCGTATCGCGAAACAGATCGTCCTCGAGCAGATCCACCAGCGTGCCGGCGGCGAACCGGCCGACCGTGAAGTAGAGCGCGGCGAGCAGGCCGAAAAGCATCATCACGCCGGCGACCGGCGTCAGCGCCAGATCCCCGAGCCGGTCGAGCATCGGAATCGACGTCACCCGCCTGAACCGGACGGTGGCGCCGTACCAGGCTTCGGCCCGATTGTCGTTCGCCCGGGAGATGATCAGGTCGAGCGGCTGCGGCAACGCGCGCCGGGCGTCATCGACCAGGGCCAGGGCGGCGGCCACGTCCCCGATCGCGCTCCGGTCGGCCGCCCATCGCGCGGTCGCCCGGTCGTCCACCACCGACAGCAGCGCCAGCGTGCGTGGCCCCCAGGCCGGCCCCGCCGTGGCGGGCATCAAGCCGATCAGGCCGCTCAACGCGTCGGTCACCGGACGCGGCAGCTTCGAGGCGCATCCCGGCGTGCGCGCGTGTCCCAGGGCCGCGATCAGCGCCCCGATCCCGACGCCTTCCGATGCCACCGTCTCCACCACTCTGGTACCCAGGAGGGCTTCGAGCCGCGCCCCGCGGATCTCGATTCCTTTCTGCGCGGCTTCGTCGATCATGTTGATCACGAGCACGAGAGGAATGCCGCATTCCGCCAGCAACGAGGTGAGCACCAGCGAGCGCTGGAGGTTCTTGGCGTCGGCGACCTGGATGACGAGGTCGGGCCGTTCGTCCACCAGCAGGCTCCGCGCGACCGTCTCGTGATCGCCGCTGAAGACCAGATCGTGCACCCCGGGGCTGTCCACGATCTCGATGTCGCGGCCGGCAGACGACAGCACGCCGCGCGCGACCTCCACCGCAGTGCCGGGGTACGAATCGACCGAGACGTGCTGCGTCACCAGTCGCCGGAATATCGTGCTCTTGCCGACGTTCGGCAAGCCCATCAACAACGCCTTCATCGACAACCTCGCGTGGGGCGGCCCGCGCGGCCCGAGGCTTCAGCGTTCAGGACATCCAACCAGTCGATCGCTGCGACAGCTGCGCCGCCATCCGCTCCATCTCCCGGCTATCGGGCGAATCGGGGAACTGGGCGACAAACGGCGTGATCCGGTTGACCGATGAACTGATCTCGTCGCTGGTTGACAGCATGCCCAGTATCGAATTGTTGATACGGAGGTACTGCCCGACCACGTTCTGAAGGTTCTGCACGATCTTCTTGTCCTGCGCCGTGTTCACCATGTTGGCGACAATCCTGAACCGCTGCCGGGCCAGCACGGCGCCAAACGCCTGCCGGGCGGGATGACCGTCGGCGAGCGCCCCAATCAAGGTGTGCAGCTTGCTGGCGTCCGAGCCCGACTGCTGCAGCAGCTCGGCGACCAGGCCGCCGACAAGCGTGAGATCGTGGAAAAACGCCGACTTGATGAAGCCGTAGGCATTCTGCAGCGAGGTGACGTGGGGCGTGACGACGACCAGCTTCTCGTCGGCCAGCCGGTACAGTTCGAGCGTCTCGGTGCCGACGCCGGCCCCGAGATCGATCAGCAGGTAGTCGGCCGCGATCAACCGGATGTCGTGCAACAGCCGCGGCGCTTCGACCGCGAGCAGCGCTTCGACGTTGTTCTGCGATCCGCACACCAGCCGCAAGCCGTCGTAGCCTGTGGGCACCGTGATCTGGGCCAGCGTGCACTCTTTGCGGAGGTATTCTTCGATCGAGTTGTCGATCTTGGTGAGACCCAGGACCGTGTTGCAGTTGCAGTTGCTGAAGTCGCCGTCGAGCAGCGTGACGCTTTTCTTGCGTCGCGAGAGCGACAACGCCAGGTTGACCGAAACGATGGTCTTGCCGACGCCACCCTTGCCCCCGCCGACCGCGATGGTCTTGCCGGCGTTGAACCGGGCCGGAGCGGTCTGCCCCGGGGGGCCGACTCTGCCGCTCTCGGGACCCCCGTCGGGACGCCCGGGGACGCCTGCCGACCTGGGCTTGGTGACAATCCACGCCTTGGTCGTGCCGGCCCCATCGGTGGCCGGTTCGGCCCGGACGAGGTCGCCCGTCATGGCGACCTCGTTTCCCGTGCCTGGATCGTGGAGGACGAACGCGAAACCGCCCCGTCTGAACTTCTTCACCACGTCGTCGGCGAAGCCGGCCGGACATTCGACCTGCAAGCCATCGGCCGTGATGGCGGCTACGTCATAGTGTCGGCCTTCGAAAACAAACGTCGCCTTGATCGGATCCATCGTCCTCCACCGAGCCCACCACCTAGACGGATGCGCTGACGAGCGCCCCCGTCGCGGTCGTCTTGAGCGGGTCGCGTGCGAGCCGCACCGACGAAATGGCCACGGGCAGGTTCGCGCCCTTCAGCAACTGTTCGAACTTCACCTTGAACCCGTTGGGAAGACAGGTGCCGCCGGCCAGGACGATCGGGATCGACGAACTGAACCGCGGCATCTTGTCGGTCCGCGACAGGATCGCGGCCAGGCTGGTCAGCAGCGTCATGATCAGGTCTTCGTAGTAGATAATCAGCGCGTTCTCGAGATTGCTCTTCGGTGTGCGCGTAAAGTCGAGCGACTCTTCCTTCGCGATCCGCACGCGATTGACCGTCTCGTTGGTCACGCGGGCCACGGAGGTGTCGATGTCGTCGCCGCCCTTGGCGATGCTGAAGACGAGCACCGGGACCGAGAGGAACGACAGGCACACGTTGCACATGCCGGCACCCATGCTGATGCCGATGCCCGTGAAGTTGTCGTTGGCCAGCTCGGCCAGCACGATCGCCTGGCCTTCGGTAATCGCCTTGGCCTTGTAGCCGAGGCCGAGCAGGTGCTGCTTGAGCATCCCCTCGTGGAAGACGAGCAGGTCGGCCGCGTCGCCGGCCTCCGGCGCCGGCACGCTGAAGCACAGGTCGGTCACCGCATCGGGCCTGGGCAGCACGAGGTTGATGATCTCCTTGATGACCGGCATCGCGTAGACTTCCTGCGGCGTGATCAGGCCCTTCTTCATGGGCCGCCGGATCTCGCTGTTGAAGCCGTTGGCGAACTGCTGCGCGTCGTAGCCGAGCACCGCGATTTCGTCCTTGATGCGGGTGTACGCCATGCGGTTCTTGATCAGCATGTCGCGCAGGAACTTGGTCTCCGACACCGCGATGAAGGCGTTCAACTGGTCGGTGGCCTGCGTGCCGGACGGGCCTTCGTGCCGGACGCTGACGATGCGGCTGGTGCCGATGTCGAGCCCGTAGGCCTTCTTCGCCGCGGGCGACTTGCTCTCAATGGCCTTGCCGGATTCCTTCAGTTCGTCCACCTTCGTGATCAGCCGGTCCAGGCTTCGCGGACTGACGGTATCCGAGGTCCCCTTCAGCAACTCGTTCAATACGTTCTTGTCATCCTGATCTTCAGCCATAGCCCCCTCCACACAGTTACCGGCAGTCCTCGGCGGTCACCACGAACGCCTTGCTTACAACTCGTATCGTGACAGATCGATAATCGTCAGGGTGTCGCTCTCAAGTCCGGATTTCGTCGCGGTGACCAGATCCCTGCCGAAGTGCAGGTAGAACTCCCGCTTCTCGCCGTCGTCGATGTCCGCATCGCCCCTGACCATCCGCACCAGGGAGATCTTACTCTCGTCGATCCGCTCCGCAAACAGCGAACCCTGACACGTCAGGTACGCGTCCCGGACGTAGGCGATGTACTTCCCGGCGTAATACACCGTGTCGGCCAGGATGTCCTGGAGATAGTCGCCAATGGCGCCCGCGCCCTTCAGGGCCTCGTAGACGAAATCGGCCTCGCCGAACGACGACATCCGATCCGCCTGCGTCGCTGTTGTGTCCATCGGTGGTCCCCCGTTATCAGAATTACGAATCAGTCCGCCTGTCCCGCCCCCAGCACGTACGCGGCCCCGTCGAGCACCGAATACATGGGCTGCCGCTCCACGTACACATCGTCGAAGTGGAATCCGCCTTCCTCGAGCGACAGGCGGAGCATCTCACCATTGAGCGACGCGCCGCCGCCCATCACCACCAGCCGGCCGGGCCATTCGACCCGGTTGGTATAGTAGGCCGTCAACGAATCGGTCGTGAACCGGGTGAACTCCTTGTTCAGATCCCAGCGCACGTTCTCCAGCACCAGCGAGACATCGACGCGGTGCGGGCCGGCCCCTGCGGTCGGATCGACCAGGCTGGCGGCCCCCCCGGCCTCGCGGCGCCGCACCTCGACGTCGTCGCACCCCAGTTCGATCTGCTTGACCAGCCAGAGGTAGTGGTGGTCGCCGACGCTCTCTTCGGCCAGCAATCGCAGGATCTTCTCGTAGTAGAACGAGACGCCGCAACTGGCCGACCGGAACAACTCGACCCCGTCCTGGCCGCCGACCACGTAGAGCTTGGTGCGATTGTGGCCGACATCAACCACCAGCGCCGTCTCGACGTCCATGCCGCGCAGGTCGAGAAACCCCAGAACCGCGTCGCCCGACGGCAGCACGCCGACGCGCATGCGAACGTCCTTGGTGATCCGTCGGCCGTCGATGCCCCGGTACGCGGCCACCTCCACCACACCCTCGCCCAGCGTCTTGGCGAGGCCTTCGAACACCTGCGCCCGCTGCGCGCTATCGACCACGACGAAGACGTCGACCTCGTCGGTCGCGTCGGCGTAGTCGAAGACGATCTTCCGGAGAATCACCTCGGCCAGGTTCGCGTCGAACGCCTCGTCGTCGAACGCCGCGCCGATCTCGTCGAGGCGCAACTGGCTGCCCGCGTCGTACCCGACCGCAAACCATTGCCCGGCGCGCTCGTAGTATATCCGGCCCTTGTCCAGTTCTCCCGACGCTCGCGCGAGCGTCGGAAAGAACCCCCGCCCGTAGAACTGATACTCGGCCTCCGCGGCAACGGTGCCTGCGCGCCCAGGCTCCTGGCGCATCACGCAGACCTTGGTGTAAAAGCTGCCGACGTCAACCAGTATCGTCTTCACGTCCCTCCACAAGCGCGCCGCACCGCCTTAGAATTCCATCTTCTTCGGCGTCCGCTGCTTGCGCAGTTCGCGATAGTTCTGCCGCTTCTTCTCGCTGGGCGCCTCCTTGTCGATCACCAGCAGCTTGGCCGCATCCTTGGGCGAGAACTCGCGCATCTCCTGGCCGTAGTTCGGGCCCGCCCCTCCGGTCATCTGCAGCCCCCTGAGCATGGCCTTGATTTCGCTCATCTCCTGGCGCAGCCCGCTGCCGTTTTCCCCGACCGCCGGGCCGGCGTGCCGCTCCTCGAGCAGGCTGTCGAGATGATCGATCCGGTCCTGGGTCGTTTCGTAGAGCTTGCCGGAGACGATGCGTTCCACCAGATTCTGGAACACCAGCAACGGATCGGCGCCCTTGCGTCGGCTCTTGTCCACCAGTTTGAGGTAGAGCTTCAGCACCAGCTTCAGAACGTCTTTGGAACCTTCCGGGTGACAGCGCGAAAACTTGTCCAGCAGCGTCTTGAGCTCGCTGTCCATCACCAGATAATAGATGCCCATCTCTTCCTCCCCACAGGTGCACGACACTGCCGGTCACCAGCCGCAGACGCGGCCCGCCCCGCAGCGCCCGACTATCCGGCCGGCGTCTCCCCGGGCGATTCCGGCGCCGGCGTGGCCTCTGCCCCTCGCTTGGCCCGATCGACCACGCCCTCGTCGACGTCCCGGACGATGTTCTTGATCTGAAACTTGGTATCGACGTCCTTGCCGAGCGTGAGTGCGATCTGGTCGCGCGCCAGCAGCATGAAGCCGACGCAGTTGACGTAGCGCGGATCGATCCCGATCTTGTTGGGATGGATCACGCGCTCGTCGAGCACGTTCTCCGGCCAGCCGAAATACGTCCCGATGTTCGCCTTGATCGCGTCGTAGAGCAGGTGCGCGCCGCCGCCGATCACGGTGAAGTAGTCGATGCTCACCCCGCGCTCCGAGAGCGCCGTGATGTCCCGCCCGACCAGTTCCATGATGCGCCCGGCCATGTACTGCGATTCCTGGGCCAGCAGCCGGCTGAAGTCGTAGACCCCGGATCCCGGAATTTCGATCTTGAAGTTCTTCTGCGGCAGCCGCTGCATGATCCGCTGCTCGGGAATCTTGAACTTCTGCTCGCTCGACTCGAAGATGCTCTCGCTGATGTTCCGCGTGATGGTGTACACGCCTTCGGTGATCGAATCGGCCAGGTTGATGTCGGCCTCGTTGTCGATCACCGGCAGCTTGATCCAGGTCCCGTGCCCGATGTCGATCACGTAGGTGTTGTACACGTCCATGTTGTACTTGCTGAACAACAACGCCATGTACGCGCCGTAGGCCTGGTACTGCATCACCGAGAAGTTCAGGTGAATCTTGATCTCCCGGATTTCTCCGGTGGCGACGTTCTTGGCCTTGATCGCCAGGAATTTGCGGTTCCCCTGTTCGTCGAGATGGTCGCGCAGGTACGCCAGAAACTTCTCGAGGATGCTCTCGCCGTGCCGGACGGTGATGCCGAAGCCGAGGCCCGCCTCCTCAACCGATCCGCCCTTCTTCTCCATCTCGAGGTGGAGCAGGAACAACCCGGCCTTGATGGCCAGAAACGCGTCGTCGTAATTCTGGATGAGCCCCTTGTGCGTGAACCAGTAGGTTTTTTCCGAACTGCGCGTCATGGCGCCGATGTAGCGCCAGGCGTTGCGCGTCTCGTCGAAAATTGCCAGGTTCTTGATCCAGCGCGCGTCGGCCGAGCGGTTCATCATCCGCCAGCTTTTTTCCATCCGATCCGAGAGGGCGTCACCGACCACCGACGAGAAGATGACCATCGTGTCATCGCAGCAGAACTTGCTGGCCGAGGTGCCCAGTTCGCCGCCGATGGCCACGCAGTTGTCGAGTTCGCTCATGGATGCCGCCCCTCCTTCGAAATCCCCGGCGCCGGCGCCGCCCGCCGGGCCGGATGCTCGCTACACTACCGCAGGTTCTCGCGCAGTTCCATCAATTCGGCCTTCAGCGCTTCGCGCGACCGCACGATCACATCATAGTCGGCCCGCATCGTCTCGACCTCCTGCACGGCGCGCTCCTTCTCGGTGGCGCCCTGCTCGACCTCGCGTTCGAGCGACTTGATGCGGCGTTCGACCAACTGGAACTGCTCTCGTGCCGCGTCGGTCTCGCGGGAGGCCTGGGTGAGCGCTTCGCTCAGTTCGAGTTCCCGTTTTTGCGCCTGCACTTTGTACCGGTCGAGTTCGCGCGTGGCGGTCGCCTTCAGCTGGTCGAGGTCGTTCTCGGCCGCCTTCTTCATCACGGCCAGATCCTTCTCGAGCGCCTCGGTCAGCTTCGTCCGTTCCTTCTCGGCCGATTCGTTGATCCGGCGAATGTCGGCTTCGGCCCGCTCGCGCTGTTCCAGGAGCGCCTTTTCGAGCAACTCCTTCTCGCCGGACATCTTCGCCTTGATGCCATCGAGCTCCTGCTCGCCGCGCTTGCGATCCGCTTCGATCTCGGCCAGTTTGGCCAGGCGATCTTTTTCCAGTTCGGCCTTCAGCTGCTCGATCTGGTACCAGGCCGCGCGTTCCTGCTCCTGCTTGAAGGCGGCGTGCAAGGCTTCCAGTTCGGCCTTGTTGCGCTCGCGCTGCATCCCGATGGCGCGTTCGGCTTCGCCTTTCCGCTTGGCCAGGTCTTTTTCGAGCTGCTTGCTCTCGGCATCCACCCGCACCAGATCTTCTTCCATCTGCTTGCGGCCCGCTTCGATGGTCGCCAGCCGGGCCTTGCGCTCGGCATCCACCTCGGCCTGCAGCGCCTCGATCTCCTGGTGCGCGCGCCGTTTCTCCGCCTCGAACGAGGTCTGCAGCGACTGCAGTTCGGCCTTGTTCCGTTCCTTCTGCGCCTCGACCACCCGCTCGGCCTCGATCTTCTTCTGCGCCAACTCCGCCTCGACGCGCTTGCGTTCGAGCTCGATGGCCGCCATCTCGTCGGCCAGGCGCTTGCGGCCCGCCTCGATCTCGGCCAGCTTGGCGGCGCGGTCCTTCTCGAGTTCGACCGTCAGCTGCTGCACCTGCTGCGCGGCGCGCTGTTTCTCGGCGTCGAAGGCCACCTGCAGCGCCTTGAGTTCCGCCTTGTTGCGCTCGCGCTGGACATCGATGATCCGATCGGCTTCGTCCTTCTTGCGCGCCATTTCGTCGGCGAACACCTTGCGCTCCTTGGTCATCTCGGCGACCATCGTCTCGCGCTCGCGGGCGACCGACACGCGCAGGGTGCCAACCTCCCCCCGCAGTCTTTCTGCCTCCGACCGGAATTTCTCGCCATCCGATCGCAGCACGCCAATCTGCGCGTTCTCGCCCGTCAACCGCTCGCACTGCTCCCGCAATCCGCCCAGTTCCAGCCGCAGCGCCTCGCGCTCCTGCTCCACCCGATCGATGTCGCGTTTCTTCAACTGCTCGAGTTCCGCGCTCTGCGCCTGCAGCGATCCGATCAGCGCGTCCT
This sequence comes from Acidobacteriota bacterium, assembly GCA_037133015.1. GTDB lineage: Bacteria > Acidobacteriota > Vicinamibacteria > Vicinamibacterales > JAKQTR01 > JBAXOX01. Next base: position 24,503 of record JBAXOX010000004.1, on the reverse strand, counting down.
TCTCGGCCATCTTGCGCCGGACCGCCGCCGCCCCGTCGACCGCCGCCTTCACCTTCGTGAAGCTCTCGGACTCGACCTCGCGCACCTTGCCCAGCTGCAATTCCAGCTGCCGCTTGAGTTTCTCGACGTCCTTGGCCTTGTCCACGATCGTGTGCAGGCGCTTGTAGGCCGGCCCCGTGTCGCCGCCCCGGGCCCCGCGGCCCACCTGATAACTCACCGTCCGGGCGTTGATGATGTCCACCAGGTCGAAGAAGTTGACCGGCTTCCGGAAGTACTTGTGGATGTGCGAGGTGTCGATCGCCTGCATCACGTTCTCGATCGCGCTGTAGTCGCGCGACGTCGCGATGCGCAAGCCGCCGGCGTCGAGCCCCTTCAGATCGCTGAGGAAGTCGGTAAACGTCACGTCCGACATGCCCGAATCCGCGATCACCACCTGCGGCCTCAGCTGCGCGCACAGCTTGAGTCCCTCTCCGGCGGTCGCGGTCGTGTAGACCGCGAAGTGGCCCGAGAGTTCCGCCGTCGCCTCTTCCAGGAAGCCCGGATCCTTGTCGATCACCACGACCTTCACGCTGTGTGCTGACATCTGATCACCCCTTCGCGAACGAGCGTTGTCTCAGGACCGGTTGATTTCGCCCGCCACGCACTTCTCGTCCACCGTGTCTCTGCCTGCCAAGGAAGCCGACGCGCACACGCCGTCCAGCAGGCGGATCGCTTTGCCCGGAAAACACTGAGTCGGAAGATATTCGGCCGCGAGCTCCGCGCACGCGATCAGCGCGGGCTCGCTGATCGTCAGCCCGTAATGCTTCCGGTAGACCGGCATGATGCCCTTGAGAATCTCGATCGTCTGTGTCACGTCAGGCTCGGCCACGTTGACCGTCTGAAACCGCCGGGCCAGCGCCTTGTCCGGCTCGATGTACTGCCGGTACTCCTCGGAGGTGGTCGCGCCGATGCACGGGAACTCGCCCCGCGCCAGCGACGGCTTCAGGATGTTCTCGGCGCCCGTCGACCCTTCGGTCGACCCCATCCCGAGCAGCGTGTGGATCTCGTCGATAAACACGATGATCCGGCCGACGTTGCTCCGCACCTCGTCGACCAGCCCCTCGATGCGGGTCTCGAACTCGCCACGATACTTGGTGCCCGACACCATCGCGTTGAGGTTGAGGGCGATGATCCGCCGGTCGCGGAACATGGCGGGCACCGTCTTCTTGACGATCAGGTGCGCCAGCCCCTCGACCACCGCCGTCTTGCCGACACCGGCCTTGCCGACCAGGATGGGGTTATTGGCCTCCATCTGCGACAGCACCTTGAGGCAGGCGAAAATCTCGCGGTCGCGGCCCACGATGGGTTTGACGCGGCCTTCCTCCACCTGCTGCGTGAGGTCGCGGCCGAACCGTTCGAGGTAGTGCAGGCGGCGGCCGGCCACCTCGTCGCGGATGAAGCCGAAAATCGGCGCCACTTCGGCCGGCAGATCCAGCGTCGGCGCCAGCACCACCGCCAGGCTCTGCTGCCGCTTGAGCACCTCCGGCATCGACTTCATGATCGAAATCAGCTCGACAAAGTCCTGGCCCGACAGGTTCTCGCGCTTGAGGTAGTAGTGGAAATCCTCGAGCAGGTAGAGCGTCCGGGGCCGACAGTCGTTGCGGATCGCGCCCAGCGCCTCGAGCGGCGACAGTTTGGCGTGCAGCAGGTAGTCGTCGTTGATGGCATACGTGCCGGCGTGCGCGTCGCCAATCTCGCGGAACCCTTCGGCCAGCGTCCACTGCAGCGGCGTCAGGCTCAAATGCGCCGACACGCGCGTGAGCCGCGACATCAGTTTCCGCGAATCGGTGTAGGCCGCGATAAACAGGCTGTGCTCCGACGACAGCTGTTTGACCAGTTCGGCCTCTTCGGCCGAGGCCACCGGCACCGGCGAGGGCGATGGCGCCCCGCCACGCGCGACCATCGGAACTGGCGTCTGCCCCGCCGCGCCCGCGCCGTCCCCGGAAACGCTGCCGTCGACATCGGCCCGGTGGGCCACCTCGTCGACGTCGGCCTCGTCAGCCTCATCGGCCTCGTCGGCGCCCGCTGGCACACGAGAGGCGGCCAGTTCCTCGAGCAGCCGATCGGCGACCCGCCGGTCCACTGCCGGACGCCGGGCCTCGCCCTGGAACGGCAGCGGACTCAGCACGTCCATCTCGGCACTATGCCCGTCGGCGCCGGGCGACAGCCGGAACCACTTGAACGCGAACTGGCTCAGCCGGCGCGTCTGCGCCGCCTTGTCGAGGGCGGCAAACTGATCCGAGAAGTAGACGAAGATGTCGAATTCGTAGGGCGTGGGCAGCACCTGCTTGTCGATGCCGGCGCCGCCCGTCGCCCGCTGCCGGCCCTGGACCAGGCGATAACTGCGCTCCAGGTACACCTTCGTCGGATCGACCGGATTGTAAAAGGCCATCCGGAATTCGCTGGCGATGTCGCTCGCGATCAACTCACGCAGATCCGCCAGGAGCCCATCGGCCACGCCGTCCGGAAAAATGGCGTAGTAGCCATTCAACCGTTCGATGTCGCGGCTCATGGCCTCGTAGAGCCCGCCCTGTTCCGCTCGAATCGGCTCGAGGGTGACAGGGCGCCGGCTCCTGGTGAACAGCCCCAGCGCCACTAGGCGTCCTTGACCAGATCATCGATACGCAACTTGGCGTCCTCGAGGAAATCCCGCATCTCGTCGACCGTGTCGCGATAGACCAGCAGCCGGGTGTCCAGCTTGTCGTTGCCCGAGGCATGCTGGACCTTCGCGGCTTCGGTCTTCTTCAACCGTTCGATCACGCGGGTCTTCTTCTTCAGCAGCTTCGGGAATTCGCGCTCCAGCTTCTCGATCGCCAGGCTGATCTGCTGCTCCTTGGCCTTCATGTCCTTGCCAAGGCCCAGCAGTTCCGAATTCGATTCCCACAGGCCGTTGTAGTTCTGCCGGAGGTTCCCCAGCGTCTCGTTGTGCGTGTCGAGCGCGTGGTTCAGTCCCGGCAGGCGCTCCCGCAGTTCGGCCATCGAGTGCTTCTTCTGCTTGATGCGCTCCGACAGGTACACTTCTTCGCCCAGCAGCCGGTTGCGCTCGGCCATCAGGAAGTCGTACTTGCGCTTGAGGTCCAGGTTCTGCTTCTTCAGGTACCCCAGGCGTTCGGCGTCTTCGAGAAAGCGGACCGCGCCCAACTGCAGCAGGTCCGAAAAAATCAGGTGCGCTTCGCTCGCCTCGAGCGTGAAGTACGCGGCAATCTCCTCCGCGCTCTTCATGCCGTCGATGGACCGCAGGAACTCTTCTTTGGCCGCATCGCCGCGGACCAGTTCCACGCTCCGGACCACCGGGTACCGTCGCTTCATCTGATCCCAGCTGTTCAACAGCTTCTGCTTGAGCTGGGCCTGCATGGCGCCTGGCTTGTCGGTCTGATCGCTCATGGTGTGGTCCTTGTTACCGGCTGGCCCTGTCGAACGACTTGAGCTTGTCCTCCATCACGACAATCTCCCGATAGGCGTCGTCCCGCTCTTCCTTCACCTTCGCCGCCGCCGACGCCACCGCCTGCTGGCTCGCCTCGGCCTTCTCGGCCTTCTGCTGTTCCTGCCGGTAGAGCATCCGGAACCGCTCGACCTCTCCAATCGTCATTTCCAGCCGTTTCTCCAGATCCTGCACCCGCGGCATGTCGCGATCGAAGGCGGCGGCGCGCTGCACGGCCGCGTCGCGGTCCTGCTGGAGACGGTCGGTGGTCTTCTTGGCGTCCCGCGTTTCTTCCTGCAGGCTGGCGTTGAGCGTCAGCACGTCGCGCAGGTGCCCCTCGAGATCCTTGATCACGGAGAACATCTCCTTGACCGCGTTCTCCAGCTTCGACCCCGACGACAGGATGAAATCGTCGATTTTGAGCGCCGAAATCTTCTTCAACTGTTCCAGAATCCTGGGCACCTCGACGCGCGACCGGCTCTCCACCACGAAATCGCTGAAGGGAATCGCCTGGGCCGTTTTCCGGGCTGCATCTGCCTTGTCCACCGTCGCCTCCTTCTCCTGGTTGCCTCACCCGCACCCGCTCGCGTCAGATGCTCCGATAGAACTCGGTCTTGCCCTTCTTGACGATCGCGTTGAACTCGGACAACAGCTTGTCGAGCGATTCTTCCGACGACGCGATCCGGTCGTTGAGCACTTTCTTCTGCAACAGGGCCTTCTTCAACAGGCCTTCCACGTTGGTCATCACGTCTTCGGCTGCCGCCGTCTCGCCGCTCACGAATTCGAAGCTGCTCCGGACCCCGTTGAACCGGCGCAGCAAATCGTCGAGCACCACGTGCTTCTCTTCCACCACGTCGAGCAGCGCGCGGTGCTCATCCCTGAGGAAATTGATTTCCGTGGCGAGACGGTTCGACTCGAGACGGGCGCTCACCACCCGGCTCTGCAGGTCCTTGAAGTTCGCGACTTCGATGTCGTGCTGCTCGGACACCAGCGGGTACTCGCTCTTGAGCACCTTGTTGCCGGCCACCAGCGTGTTGTTGGCGGTGCTCAACCCGTCGCACTCCATGCCCAGCTGCTCGTTGATCCGGCTCAACTCCGCCACCCGCCGCTCCAGATCCCGCTTGGCGCGCAGCCCCAGCTCTCGGCGCAGGATTTCCTTGATCTCGAATGCGGTATTGGTCGGCACGCCGGCGATCGTCGCCAGTTCGAGCGGATCGGTGTTGAGCAGCCGCTCCTCGTCGAGCAGCCCCTTTTCCCGCAGGGCCGCGATCTGCTCGTCGCCAATCGACGACATCGATCGCAACAGCCCCTCGCAGGCATTGGCCATCGTGACGGGCAGATCGACCGCCGTCATCGCGGCGTGATCCGCGATGATCCCCCTGCCGGTTGCTGCCGATGGGCGCGGCCGGTCATGGAGCATCCGCTCCACCTGGCCGATCTGGCCCACCAGGGCGGCTTTCTGTCCGGCCCCGGCCTCCTCGGCCTCGAGCATGGACATCACCGAGTGCAGCCGCGCCAGCATGTTGACGTCCCGGCTCTGGCCCGCCACCGACACCAGGTCGTCGAGCGGTTCGGCATACGCCTGCCGAATCGAACTGAGCGGGATGTTCTCCTCGACCCTCTCGACCATCTCGCGCAGCGCCGTCGAGAGCGCCGCGATACGGTCGGCGTCAAGACCGCCGATGGCGGAGGTTGCCCCGACCGCCACGCCGCCTGTCTTCGCCTCTGTTTCCATCTCTGGCCCCTCTCTCTTGTCTCAGCGACGGCGCGGACGCCGCTTGCCGACTTCGGCGCTGCCATCCGGCTCGTCCAGTCCGCTGTGCGGCGCAGTCGCATCCGCGCCAGCCGTTCCAGCCGCGTCCGAGGCGTCCGCGGGTGCCGACTCGGCCGCCGGCGCGAACTCGGCGGCAGCCACATCGGATGCCTCGGCCGCCGGCGCGTCGTCGGGGTTGGCGATGTCGTGCTTCTTGCGGATCCACCACTCCTTGACGCGAGAGACGGCCGCCACGCGCGCCCTGGCGTCGTCGCTGGTGTCGATCGCCAGCGATTCGCCCGTGATGCGTTCCAGCGTCACCAGCACCTTGTCGCGAATGTCCTTGTCGTCATCGTTCAGCAGACGCATCAGCGGCAGCACGGCGCCCTGGTCCCGGATGTTTTCCAGCGCCTGCAGCGCGCTCTTCCGCACGCGGACATCGAGGTCGGCGGCCGCCACGTGCAGCAGCGTCGGAATCGCGGGGGTGAACTCGAGCCAGCCCAGGAACATGGCCGACGAATTTCGCACTTCGACGTTGTCGTCCTTGAGCGCCTCGACCAGCAGCGGCGCCGTGTCGGTCTTGCCGACCCGGTAGAGCCCGCGCACGCAGGCGGCGCGAACCCCGGCGTAGGGGTGATTCATGTGCCGCTTGCAGATCGCGACCACGTCCGGATCGTCAATCTGAATGAGCGCGTTGAGAATCTCGGCCTGTAGATCGTGGTTGTCGATGCCAATGGCTTCCTTGAGCACCGGTCCGGCGTGCTTGTTGCCCATCTTGCCCAGTTCGCTCACCGCCAGGCGCTTGATGTCCATGTCGGCTTCGAGCAAATCCCGCAGCGCCTTCTGGAAGATGATCGCGTCCGATTTGAGCGTAAAGGTGGCCTTCCGAATGCTGGCTTCGGCCACCGCGCTCATCTTCTTGAACCGGGCGCCATCGATCGCGCTCTTCGGCTTGACCGTGAACTTCGTGATCGGCAGCCCCTGCCGTTCGGCTGCTTCGAGTTCCGCCAGGTACTTGTTGAGCGCGCTGGATTCGTCTTCGAGCGCCTTGATCTTCTCGATGACCGACTCGGCTTCCGCCGTCGCCAGGATGCCGGCCACATCGTCGCTGCCCGACCCCATCTTGCCGATCTCGAGGTAGAGTTCGCGGACGCGGGTGTCGATTAAGGTGAGTTTGGCCTGCACTTCCGACTTGGTGAGGCCGTACTTCTTTCTGAGGCCTCCGGTAAAGATGCCCGCCGATCGCTTCGACCCCGCGCCGAGCAGGTGCTTGGTCGTGCTGCACACGCTGCCCGCCACGCGGCCGGCGTAGCCGACGGTGCGGCCGGAGTGCTCCATCAGGAACAGCAGGCTGGTGGAGCATAGGCTGGCGACTCGAGCTGACACCCGGCCCAATGTGTGACGCAGTTCATCGACATTCACAGTCATCGCTGCTCTCCCTGTAGGTCTTGCTTGGCACCCGCCCCCGACGTCCGGCCGCGGCCGGACGGTCCGCCAGCTATTTCCGCCGCTTCGCACGCCGAGAACCGGGCCGTGGCGCCTGGCCCGGACCCGCGCCGTCGGCATCTGCCGGCGCAGGCGTCTCCGCGTCGCCGGCCACCTCGGCCTCGCTGGCTTCGGCAGACGCTCCGGCGATCTCGCCCGCGCTTTCCACCGCGGCTGCGACCGCCAGGCTCGCCACTTCGTCCGCCTCGACGATGGTCACCTCGACGGATGCGACCGCGCCCGCCTCTTCGGCCGACACGGCCTCGACCACGTTCTCAACCTCGACCACGGCCTCCGCCACGTCCACAGCGGCCGGTTCGGTCCACGCCGATTCGATCTCGACGGCACCCGCGTACGGCTCGGACACCGATTCCGCCTGTTCGATCACGTCGTCGGGTTCGGCATCCGGTTCCGCCTGCTCGGAAGGCTCGGCCACTGGCGGCGCAGTCCTGGCAGCGGCCCTCCGCTGCCTGACCGCCTCGGCTTCGGCCGCCCGCTGCGCTTGAATGGCCGCAACCTGCTCGGTCAACCGCTGGATCTCGCGATCCTGCGTCTTCACCTGCTCGAACAGGTCGGACAACTTGTCGGTGACCACCGGTCCCTCGCCCCACGCCTCGACGGCTTCGCGCCCGACCTCGGCGTAGAGCTCGACGATGCGCCGCTTGCCGAGGCGAATGCCTCGCAGCGCCGCGCGCTCGGAGCCCGGATTGACCGCCGCGACAATGCCACCCAGCACCTGCCGCGCCGCAGAGCTGACGTCGAACAGCGAGGATAGCTTCTCGCGAACCGCGGACGCCGAGGCCGTCGCCGAGCCCGCAGCCGGCGCCATGCGTTCGGTCGTCGCCGCGGCCGCCCCTCTGACGGAGGCCGCGCCATCCCGAACCGCCTGCGCCAGCTTCTGCGTCGCCCCGGGGGTTTGGCCGGCCAACTGCCCGGCGTACCGAATCGCGACCACCGTCTTGTCGCGCATCGCCGACGCCGCGGTGCGGCTGCTGCGCACGGCCCAGTCGAACACTTCGCTGCGGGCCGCGCTGGTCGAAGATGACGGCGGCGCGGCGGCGCGAGACTTGGCGCTCGGGCGCACGCTGTCGTTCGAACGGGTGGAGGCCATGCCTTCGCGGAACGCGTCGGCCAGCCGCTGCCCCAGCGGCGCTTTCGCCACCGAAGGAGGCGCCGACTGGTTGTTGGCGTCGGTGGCGTACGTGAATTCATCCGGGGCGTCGGTCGTCCCCGAGGGTTCAGCCGTCAGGTCGGGTTCGGCCGCGACGTCGGATGCGGGTGTGAACGAATCGGCCGCGACGTCCGCGAACTGTGCGGGCTCGCCAGACACGATCTCGATGTCGTGACCGGCGGGGCCGGCCACCTCATCGATCGGCGAAGCCATCATTTCAGGGGTGTCAATCGCGTCCGAGTGGTCTTGTTCCGCCATCACGACCTGCCTTTCCGTCGGTTATCAGTTTCGGCCGCGCGTGTTCCCGCGGCCGCGCGTGTTCCCGCGGCCACTGTGTCCAGCGCTCCGTTACCCTGCGCCCATAATCAACTTCACCGCCAACAACGTCAGGCACACCGCGATCATCTTCTTGATGACCGACGGGTGCGTCTTCAACGACAAGTGCGCGCCCCACGTGGCGCCCAGAATCGTGCCGACCCCCAACGCCACCGCGTAGTTCAAATCCACGTAGCCCAGTCCCACGAACACGATAAAGCCGAGGCCACTGGTAATCGCCAGAATAAAGTGCGACGTCGCCGTCGCAACGTGCACCGGAATGCCGAGCACCGAATACATCAGCGGCACGTGAATGATGCCGCCGCCGATGCCGAACAGCCCCGACAGTTTGCCGATAAAGATGCTGGCCGCAAATCCGACCGACATGTCCGGCGCGTAGGTGTATTCCTCGCCCGTCGAATCCTTGAGGCGCCGAATCTTGGGCGCCTGCGCCGCCTTGGTCCGGACCACCGACAGTTCGATGCCGGAAAACAGGTAGTACGACACCAGGATCAGCAGCACACCGAACGCGGTGCCGAAGCCCCGCACCGTGAAATAGCGCGTCAACAAGGCGCCGAACACCACGCCAGGACACGCTGCCACTGCAAATCTCAGGCCGATTTCGTAGTCGATGCGCTTCTGGGCCACGTACGCGAAGGTGCCGGAAATCGCGTTCAACATCACCACGGCCATCGAGGTGCCGATGGCGTGCTGGGGCGAGAACCCGTAAAAAATCATGAGCACCGGGACGTGGATAAAGCCGCCGCCCGCGCCAATCAACGTGCCGATCGCCCCGATCACGACGCCGGTCGTGAAGACGAAAATACCGCCGATAAACCCCATGTCGGCATGCGTCTGCACCGCGGTCGCCTGTGCCGCCATGAGGCTGACCGACCCGACGACGATCAGGAGAATGCAGGCGAGGGTGGTCGATCTCAATGCGTGGCCCTCAACCGTTCCTTGATGTGGTTATATGCCTTGCCGGCCTGCTGGAAGTGCATCTTGGCCTGCTCTTTCAGCGACTCGGATCCGAACCGATCGGGATGGAACGCCACTTTGAGGAACCGGTAGACGTGGTCGACCCGATCCGGATCGGCGTCGGCCTTGAACCACGGCACCTCACCCAGAGTCGGCGCGACGCTTCCGCCATCTTCCTGTTCGCCCGCGGTCTCGAGTCTGATCGCCGTCAGATCGTACGCGTGGCGCTGGATCTGGCTCGTGGCGAGCACCAGCTCGTAGAGCGATCGCTCCCCCTTCTTGATCTCGTCTTCGAGCAGAAGGGTCTCCTTGGCCAGCACCCCCGCCGCGTGCGCGATGTCGCGGTCGTCAACCCGGGCGAGTTCCCCGATGTGGCTCTTGAGTTCGCGGACCAGATAGCCGAGGGCGGAAATCCTGTCGTCCGCCTCCTTGCGCAGCCGCTTGCGCAGCGTGGTCAGTTCGACTTCGGCCGAGGCGTCCGCGGTCCGCTTGAGCTTGGCGACCAGGGCCGATTCGCGGGCCTCGGCTCGGTCCTGCTGCTGACGGACGTCGGCGAGCATCCCCTCGAGTCGCGCCACCGCGGCGTCTCGCGAGGCGGTCTCGGCATGCGCCTCGTGAATCGATCGGGCGCAACTGTCGAGCAGCACGTGTTTGGCCAGCATCATCCCGGCGGCCAGTGCCGCGACCGCGGTCAGCCACACGGGCGCCGATTCGCGCACCTGCCCCGGCAGGACGGCCGGGTACCACGCGTGGACGACCCAGCAGGCGGCCGCCGCGGTGGCCGACACGTAGGCCGCCGCGTCGGTCACAGGCGCCGTCAACATCCGAAAGAAGAACTTCATACGCTCGACCACCGCCTCATCGGATCAATTCGCCGGACTGCTCGCCCACGGCCGGCGCTTGACCAATTCGCCCACGTCGTTCCACAGCTTGGAGACCATCCGCGTGGTGTAGAACCGGGCGCGCCGAAACACGTTCTCGTTGCCGACCTCGAACACCTCGACCGGTCCCGCGCCATAGAGCACAAACGCGGTCGCGCCGTCCTGGCTGATGGCCACCGACTCGGGCTGGCGCGTAAAGGACACCGTCTGCACCGTCAGCCCCGTCGCGCTGTCGACCAGCGCCATCGACTTGTTGCGCTTGAGGAACAACCCCCAACTGCCGTCGGGCGCCAGATCGAACGACGCCACGCCCTGCGTATCGGCGGGCACGAACTCGCGCTTGCCGTACGGCGCCCGCAGCGTGTGGAGGCCGTTGGGCGCGAGCCACGCGTAGAGGTCGCGGCCGATCTTCTTCACGTCCACGGCCCCGATGTCGTCCAGACCCGCCGCCGTTTTTCGGTTCTTCCAGTCGTAGAGCGACACCGGCGCGCCCTGCAGCACGTAGCGATCGTCGAGAAAGAACACGCCCATCGCATCGGCGCTATGGCGCGGAAGAACCGACGCCGCCTGATTGTCGACCAGATCCCACACCTTGACGGTGGTCAGCGCCGTCAACACGACGTAGCGGCCCGTGCGATCGAAATCCACGAAGATCACGGGCTCCTGCTGATCGACCCGCTGCGTCTGCTTGCCGGTCGCGGTGTCGTACACCCGCACGCCACCCGATCCGTCGGCGGTCTGGCCGCACGCGGCAATCGCCTTGGCGCCCGGCACGAACCGCACCTGCAGCACCTGGAACCCCGGGTCGGTGTCGATCGTCAGGCGCGGCGCCTCGTCGGGCAACTGCCGCAGCGTGATGCGTCCCTCTTCTCCCGTGGCCGTCAGCCCATCGTCTGCCCGAACATCAATCGCGCCCGTGCTGTGCACGCCGGCGAGCACCTGCGAGGGCGCGGTCCCGATCGAGGGCACCGCTCCGGCCGGATGCCTGGCGATCCCGGCCGTCCGGCTCAACGCAGACACGTGGAACAGCTCGGGGTTGACGGCAATGCCTACCCCGACGGCCAACAGTGCGACGAACAGGACGTAGCGTGCGAGAGGCCTCATTTGAGGTGGGGCACCTGGCTGGCCGAGTTCTCCGACTCGAACGTCTTCTGCGGCCCGAACCGCAGCACGTAGCCGAAGACGACGCCGGGAAAGAGCCGCAGCCGCGAGTTATAGAAATTGGCTGCCTGGTTGTACTTCATGCGCGCTGCCGCGATGCGCGTCTCGGTGTCCGACAGTTCCTTCATCAGGTTCTGGTAGGTCGCCGACGCCTTGAGGTCGGGATAGTTCTCGGCGACCGCCTGGAATTTCGACAGCGATTTTTCCAGGCTCAACTGCGACGGCTGGGCCTCCGGAATGCTGCCGAGCGTGCTCAGCGCGCTCCGGACGTCGGCGGCATGCTGGAAGATCTTGTTCTCGAACGCCATGTAGTCGTTGACGGCCTTCACCAGGTTCGGAATCAGGTCGTTGCGGCGCTGCAGTTCCGCCTCGATCTGCGTCAATTCCAGACGCGTGGTGAAATAGCCTTCGGTGAAAAAGTTGTAGTAGTAGACCAGCCCCGACAGCATCGCGAGACACGCCGAGACGGCCGCGATCTTGACGGCCACCGACTGGTCGGCCCACACCTTGGCTTTGAGGCGGGCGCGACGGGCCTTCCACGTCTGGCGGACGTGGACCGGCTTGTCGGAGATCAGGCCCAGCTCCCGTGCGTAGAGTTTCTTGATGACTTCGTTCATGTCGTCAATCGTGCTGTCACGGTTCCAACGTTCCGACGGGCGTGGCTCACACCTTTACCGTGATGTACATCGGATCCCCGAGACGGCGGATGTCGAGCACAAAGCCCTTCTTCAGATCCACCTTCCCCGCCAGGGCGATAAACGAATTCAGATCGGTGACCGGGATCCCGTTGATCCCCTTGACCACGTCGCCCGCCATCAGCCCAGCCGCGCCGAGGATCCCTTCCACTTCGGAAATCAGGACCCCCGCGCGATCGGGAGGCAGCGGGCTGATGTCGGCGCCGAGCCAGGCGAAGTCGTTGGGCGTCTTGATCAGGGCGGCCGCCGGCGTGCCGCCGGGCCCGGTCGGCAGCGTGACGGTGATGGACTTGCGTGCGCCGAACCGCAGCACGACCAGGTCGAGCGTGGCGCCGGTCTTGGCTTCGAGGAACCGGGCAAACGACTCGATGTCGGGAATCTTGCGTCCGTCGATCCGCGTGACCACGTCGCCGCGCTGCAACCCGGCCGCTTCGGCCGGTGTGCCCGGCAGGATGCTGTTGACCAGCACGCCTTCGGGCCGCAGCATCCCGTTCTGCTGCGCAATCACGTCATCGACGGCCATCACGGTGATGCCGAGCGTCAGCTTCTTGGGGCCGACCACCGGGCACCAGGGCCCCGGATTGCGCCGCATCCCCATCCCCGGGTTCGCGGGCCAGGCCGCCGGATTGGCGGCCGCCGCGGGATTGGCCGCCCCCGCGCCCGGCGCCACCGGACCAGCCGGCGCGGCAAAGGCCTGCGACCGCAACTGCGGATGGCAATCGAGGCACACGCCGCGATAGTTGTGCGGCGGCACGATCACCTGGCCATCAGCCAGCCGGTAGGCGTTGCCGATCTGGCGGGCGTTGACGCGCCAGGCGGCGAGTTGGCCATTGGCGACCGCAGGCGGGCCGTTCTGGAAGTCGACCACGCCGCCAATCAGATCGAGCGACCGATTGATGGGCACCGCGAAGCTGATCCCCGCATAGGTCCCTGTCGGCGAGTAGATCGCGGTATTGATGCCGATGACGCCGCCCTTGGCGCTGACCAGCGGGCCGCCGCTGCTGCCCTTGTTGATCGACGAATCGGTCTGAATCAGGTTCTCGTAGACCACGCCCCCGACGCTCAGCGTCCGGTTGCGGCTGCTGACGATGCCGGAGGTGACCGACTGTTCGAAACCGAACGGGCTGCCAATCGCCAGCACCACGTCGCCGGTGCGCACGGCGTTGGAATCGCCCAGGGCCGCGTACGGCAGCGGCGTGTCGGCCTGGATGCACAACAGCACCAGGTCGGTGGTCCGGTCGCCTTTGACGACCTTGATCGGATACTCGATGGCGCCGCCAGTCGCGTACACGGTGGCCTTGAGCGAGGTCGCGCCCTCGACCACGTGGAGGCTGCTCAGCACGTATCCGCGGGGATCGATGATCACGCCGGATCCAATCCGGGCGTAATTGACGACCGGATCTCCCGGCGTCGTCGTTTGATCGGGCACCAGGGCGTCAATGCTGATGACGGCCGGCCTGACGCTTTCGATCAGGGTATGGTACGACCCCTGAAGCGCCGTGACGGGCGCGGTCGCGGCCGGCGTGGTCAAGGCCGACGCCTCACCTTCGCCCCTTCCGCCGAAGAACGGCCCCAGTCCCTTGCCTCGTTTCTGCGCTTCAAAAACCGACCAGGCCACCGTGATGATCACCATCACCACCAGCGCCAGGATCCACGGTTTGAAGTTGTTCGGACACCGCTCCGTCGACCGGTGAGCGGCCCGCCCTACAACATCATCAGGTGATTTTTCCGTCCCCATAATCGTGACCGCTCCTGCTCGTCAATCCGCCTTGCCGACCTTCGCTCGACCCGGGCGACACGACGCCCGGCCCGCTTCCCCGCCCCGCGCCACACGGCCGCGATGCGGGAGGGGGTGTTACTCGTCCTTCGCCCGGGGCGTCGCCTCGGATGGCTCCGGCCGGCCGTTGTGCTGGACGACGGAGGCTTTGAGACCGGTCTGCTTGATGCCGGCCAGCAACGCGATGACGCCGACGCACAGCAGGGCCACCGGGAAGATGGCGATGACGACCTCCACGGTGTACCACCAGTAGGTCACCAGTCCCCAGATCGCCAGACATATCGCCACGAGACCGAAAACGATGTTCACCATAACTGTCGCGCTCCTTCGATTCCCTTGCCTGTTGAATAGCTGTCTGCCCGCGAATCCCACGTGGAGTCGCTACTTGCCGCCGCGCCGCTCCTCGATCTCGATGGCCTGCTTGAAGTACTTCACCGCCTCGTCGCGCAGGCCCTTCGATTCGTACGCGAACCCGAGACTCTGATAGGCCCGTGCGAACTCGCGGTTGAACGAGATCGTCTTCAGATACGCGTCGATCGCCTGATCGTGATCGCCCCGCGCGTCGCAAATCAGGCCCACCTTGTAGTACGCCTCCGCATAGCCGGGATTCAGATCGATGGCCTTCTTGAAGGCGGCCATCGCCTCCTGGTTCTCGTCGAGCGCGAAGTGCGCCGACCCCAGCAGGTAGTAGGCCTGCGCGATGGTCGGATCCAGGATCACCACCTTGGCCAGCACGTCCTTGGCGTCCTTGTACTGGCCGGCGTTGCTGTACACCTTGCCCAGCTTGAAGAGCGCATCGACGTTGTTCGGCTCGGCCTCCAGAATCTTGATGTAGACGTCTCGCGCGCCCTTGTAATCGCCCTTCTGTTCGAGCTCCCGGCTGATGCCGACCAGCACGTCCTTCGACTCCTGCGGGTCGAGGGTGAAGATGCCGATGTACTTGTCCACGGAGTGATCCACGAACTTCCGGAAATTGATCGCGAACGCCTTGGCGTAATACTTAGCCTGACTTGCGTTTGTCCCGTCCATACTGCCTCTCCTCCAACTGGCGTGTCGTCATGCTCGTCGTCGGCCTACGCGTGCCGGCGTTTATCCCGCAACAATCCGTCGAGAATCGTATCCCGCACCGGGTAGCACTCCACCCGGATGTGGCTCACCGATTCCACATGGTCGGTGACGGCCTGCTTCACCTTTTCCGCCGTCATGTGGGTCTCCATCACCGTCTTTTTGTCGGACACTTCGATCACCAGATCGATGCCGAATTTCTGGCCCATGCGCCGGGCCCGGCTCGACTGCACCCCGATCACCTCGTCGACGCTCAGCGCCGCCCTGACCGCCGCGTCGATGGCGTCCTGGTCGGCCGCCGAATCGATCAGACCGTGGATGCCCTGCAGGTACATCTCCATGCTCATGTGATAGATGAGCAGCGAGACCGCCGCCGCCGCCAGCGCGTCGGCATAGATGAACCCCAGTTCGGTCCCGATCAACCCCACCAGCACCGCCAGCGACGACAGGCTGTCGGCCTTGCTCTCGTAGGCGTCGGCGATGATGGCCGGGCTGCCCATCTCGGTGCCGGCACACAGATTCGACCGGTACATCAGGTAGCTGAAGCCCAGCGTCACCGCCGTCGCGAGCAGGGCGGCCGGCTCCGGCAGTTCGTGGATGCCGTAGGTGAACGCCTTGACCGTGTCGAACAGAATCAGCGTCGCGCAGCCGAACAAGAAGGTCGCCGCAAACAGCGTGCTGACGTACTCGAACTTGCCATAGCCGTACGGATGCTTCTCGTCGACCGGCTTGTTGGCGATGGTCAGCGCCAGCACGATAAACGCCGACGCGAACGCGTCCCCGATCGAGTGCACCCCGTCGGCCACCAGCCCCATGCTGTTGGTCAGCGTGCCGATGAAGATCTTGAACACCGCGGCGAACGCGTTGGCGAATACGCTCAGCCGGGGCGACCATTTTCCGCATCGCTCGCACTCGTGGTACCTCATCTCACGACACCTGGTGCACGGGCGCGTAAACCAGGGGGCCCATCAGGAACGGCCGCTCCTTGAATCCGAACACCTTCGCCACGACGCTATGGGGAAACAGCAGACGCATCACGTTGTATTTGTACGCTTCCGTATTGCACTTGAGCCGCTCGGTGGTCACCTGAAACCCGGTTTCCTGAATCGTCTCCATCAACAGCACGTACGGCCCCTTCGATTTGAGGGCCGGATATTTCTCGATCAGCAGATCGAGTTGCGTCAGCAAGTCCACCAGCACCAACCCCTCGCTCTTCACAACCTCGGCCCGCGGGCCGTGCGTTTTGGTGAGCCCGTGGAGCGCAATCACGTGCGCCTGAATCCGTTCCTCGATCGACGCGTACCGCGCCACCACCTCGCGCGACATGCCCAGCAAATCGTGGCGCCGCTGCACCTGCAGCAGCAGCCGGCCGTGCGCCACGTCGAGAAAGTGCTCCGCGTCAACCAGCGCCGAGTGCGTCCGGTAGCCGAACACCGCGCAGACGATCACCACGACCGCCCCCACCGCCGCGATCAGGCGCCCACGCCACGTCTTCACCGCTCCCCCAAGGCCTGCTCCACACCGCCTCCCGGCCGCCATCGCCCCATCGGATGCCCCCGCTTTGTGCCCGGCCCCGAACCGACCCGACGCCGCCCGTTACGGGAAATACGGCTCGACCGCCACCGACACGCCCGCGATGTTGGACAGCCGCTTCTCCAGGCTGCCCTTCACATGCTGGCTGATCACGTACCCGTCGGAAGCGGGCTTGTCGTGATCGACCTTGATGGTGAGGTCGATCCACCGGCTCTGCCCGAGGTGCCGCACACCCACGTGCTTCACCCGCCGCACGCCGGGCACCCGCTCCACGATGGTGGTGATTTCGGAGGTCACCCCGTCGCCCACCGCCCCGTCCAGCACACCCTTGAGCCCGTCGCGCAGCATCTCGACGCTCAGCCGCATCAGGTCCAGCGTTTCGATCACGGCCACCAGCGGGTCGAGAAACGTCAAGCCAATATTGGCGCCGGCAATCGCGACGACGACCATCAGCGACGACACCGTGTCGGAATGATGGTGCTTGGCGGTGGCCAGAATCGCCGGGCTGTTGCGCCGTATCCCCACGCAGTGCAGATACGTGTAGAGCTTGTAGTTGGCGATCACCGAGATGACGCCGGCCGACAGCGCGAACAGCGCCGGCACCTGGATATGCCCGTTGTAGCTCGCCCAGACTTCCTTGGCCGAGTGCACAAACAGGAACATCGAGGCGATGAACACGGCGACGCCGATAAAGAGCATCGCGACGAATTCGATCTTGCCGTGGCCGTACGGGTGATTCTCATCGGGCGGCTTCTCGGACACCTTGATGCCGATCACCACGACCAGCGAGGTGACGAAATCCTTGAACGCGTACAGCGAGTTGCCCAGCACCGCCTTCGACCCGCTCACGAACCCGACAAACGCCAGGAACACCGCGAGCAGGAAGTTGGAGACCGCCGAAATTTGAGGCGCACTACTCCCGCACGCGGCGCACCCCTGGCCCGTCGACTCGTTTAGAAGATCACCACGTGGCAACTGGTGCACTTGCCTCGGTTCCTGTGAGGCGGCAGCGTGCCGGCTCGGATATTCGGGGCGACCTTGTTGAGGGCGTCGCCCTGATCTTTAAGCAACTGGTTGGCGTTGAAGCCGTTCTTGGCGATCGCATGACAGCGATCGCACGGGCCGTAGTACGGATGCGGGCTGCGGGCGGTCGCCAGAATCATCGGCGCCGCTTCCATCTGGGCCACCCCGAGCGCGTCGGTCCCGACCACCATCATCGTCTTGGGTTTGCCCCCGCTAAACAGCGCCACACTCGCCTTGTTGGACTGCGCCACGTCTTTGGTCGCCGCCTGGAAGGTCTTGAGATCGGTCACCTTCTTGCCGTTGACCGCCGTAATCACGTCGCCCGCCACGATCCCCACCGCCGCCGACAACAACGTCACCTCGTCGATGAGCACGCCGGTGACCTCGGGCGGAATGGCGTTGGCCTGCGCGATGGCCGCGGTGAGCGGAATCGTCTCGAGGCCAATCCAGTGGCCCTCGATAAACGGCACGTCCGGGACCACCACCGGCTGGCCAGGCACCGTCGCCGCCGCCCCCGGGTTCGGACCGGACGGAAGAGGATCCGGATTGGGTGCGGCTGGTGCGGCAGCCGCCGCAGCCACCGAGGTGCCTTGCGGCGTCTCGAGCGGATTGGGCAGCGGCGTCACGTTCTGGGCGTTGCGCGGCACAATCGGGCTCTCCAACTGCTGGACAGTCCCCGCCACGGCCACCACTCTGTTTTCTTTGGGCGGCACCTGTTCCCAGTTCCGCTCGTTCTCGGTTTCCCCGGTGGTCTGGGGAACAGACCGCAGAACAGGCGCGCCCCTGACATAGAAGAAATAGACGTAGACCGCCGCGCAGAGCACGAGCGTGACAACGACGGGATTGGCGATGCGCTCGAAGCGGTTCATAAAGTCGTCAACATCTCTCTCACGTCAACCTGCGGCCACCGCACACGCGAGACCCCTACGCCGGGGCCAGCATGGCGTCAATTCGGCCGGCCAGTTTCGCCTCGAGCTTCTCGGTGAATTCGGGCTTGGTTCGGTTGAGGATTTCGTATACAAGTGCGCCCACGAATACGGCAACGAACACACCCACAAGAACTTTCGACATAGGCCCCCTCCTTAGCCCCGATACGGTATCACACGTGTTGTCGAGTATCCGACCCCGTCACATTCGCCATGGGTGCCGTCGCGCCCGGCGGCATCCATCGTCGTGTGAATCGTCGCGTGTCTGCGTCGGCCGATCAGGCCGAATCGCCCGGCTCGCCAGTCGAACCGGCGGCGTGCGAACCGCAGCCGTGGCCGCAGGCCACCACCCGCCCGCAGGCCCCCGCCCCAGCCGTCGCCTTTTTCTTCTCGGTCATCGTGGCGATCGCGCGATCGAGCTGGGCGACGTCGTCGCGCATCTCAAGCAGTTTGTCGTCGCGCGCCAGATCCACCAACCCCGCACGCCGCAGTTGCACGATCCGGCTGCCAATCACACTCAAGTACTGACCGCGTTTTTTCTCGAGATCGCGGATGTCGTGCGCCAGCACCACGTTCTTGGCATGGTCCCGGGCCGACCGGGCCACATCCGACACCGCGTCAACGAACAGGCCACCAAATTGCTGCAGCTGAGACCGTCGTTGGTCACTCATTCGGTACCCCTACTCGACTCGCCGCCGCGCTTGCGTCTCGCCCGAACGCCATCCGATGCGCCGGAGTTACTTTTTATTGGTCAACGTCTTCCGGTTTACCACGTACATCGTCACCAGTGCGATCACCGCCCCGGCCACCAAGCTGAGCGCGATGATCAGGCTGAGCGCCAGGGGCACCGGCGTTCCGAGCAGGAACTTGATGGGAACAGGGTTCTGGTTCTGGTCGAAAAACACCACGACCATAAACAGCAGCATCAACACGAGCACGTACGTGGATTTGAACTTCATTCCGAACAAAACCCTTCCCTCGGCGTCCGCCGTTCGACGCGCGCGTCGAACGGACCGAGTTCGGTCGAGCCGTCCAGGCCAACCGTCTTCCCGTTCCCGCCTTATTGCTTCTTGAAAGCCTTGGCGCCCCAGAGGAAGCCGGCGGCGCTGCCGGTCAACCCCAGCGCCTTGATCGTCAAAATCGCCGGAATCGCGATTTCCGCGATCGCCGCCGCCGAGAGCGCCCCAATGCCCAGGCACACACCAGCGCCGAGTCCGACCGCGGTCTTGCCGACCAGTTCGACGCTTCTCTGGACAATCCGCCCGGTTGTGTCAATCGCACTCATTGATTACCTGCCTTGGTGGCCGCCCCAGAAACCGGCGCCGATCGCCGGAGACGTCTTGTCCGAAACCGCCCGACTCGGCGCGCCGCGGCCCGCGCAACACGCCTTTTGTCAGGCGGGAAAATTTCGGCCAATGGATGGCACTCTATCACCTACGCACGCACGCACGCACGCACGCACGCACGCACGGCAAAAATTATTCCATCGCCGTACGATCCGGCTTGATCGAGGCGCGCCTCGCCCGCCTCACTCAGGCTTGGCGATCGCCCCTTCGCTCAACTGCGACAGCAGCAGCCGTTTCGACTGCGGCACCGCGTCGCCGCTTTCCAGCAGCGCGCGCTGGAACACCGGAAACTGTCCCGTTTCCTTCAAACAAATTCCGGTGAGCAAATCGCTCAGGTCCGAGAGTTCTTTCAAGTAGAAGAACATCCCGCCGGTTTCGGCGGCCATCCATCGGAAGGTGCCTTCGGTCTCGGCAATGCTGTTGCACAAGATGGGATAGATCTTGGTACCGGCCGCCTTGAACGCCTTGACCTCGTCGCGATAATCGCGCATCCGCGTGCAGGCCTTGAAGCTATCCATCACGCCATGCGGCGGCTTGTCGCCAATCAGGATGATGGCCTTGGGCGCGGTCTTGCCCCAAGCCAATGCCGCCGCGTCGTGCAGCGCGCACTCGACGGCCTCGGGACCACCGCCGCCCTCGCCGATACAGAGTTTCGGCGAGCGCATGAACTCGGTGATCTCGTGACGGTCGAACGTGAGCGGCAGCACCCGGGTGAGATAGAACTCGTCTTCGCCTTCGCCGCCGTGATCCTTGTACGCGACACAGCCCATGCGGATGCGCGGCGAGTAGTCGAGGACCTTCTCCACGATGCGGATGATGTTGTCCTTCACCTCGCCGATGTACGGATCCATGCTCCCGGTGGTGTCGATCATAAACACCACGTCGAGCGACGAATCCGTGTAGAAGCGCCCCTGCTTGAGCTGCTCTTCCTTCTCCGCGATCTTCTTGAGGAGCTGTTCCTTTTTGTCTGCTACCGCATCGGCCATAGGCTGGACCACCGCTCAGTTATTGCTGTACCGCGTGCCGCGCCCGCGCCCCCGGCGGCTCACGCGCAGCACTGTCTAGACCACGAACGTCGTCTACACCACCCACTCAACCCATTTAATCGCATGATCTTGCACGGATTCCGCACATACGATCGTGGTCCGGAATAATACCGAACTATCGTCCGATAGTCTAGGAGCCGAACGGGTCCGGATTGACCGGGCGTCGGAGGAGGGATCTCGACCGCCGATGGCGTGAATACACCTTTAGCTGACGGGCGGCGGTTCGGCGCTGTCGGTCCCGCTTCGCGACGCCGGAGGAACATCGGCTGGCACCTCCACGATCTTGTGATTGTCGACGAGCCACCGTTCCTGGAACGCCCGGCGGGCGGCCCAGCCGACGTCTTTGATAAACCACCCGTTCATCGACCCGCCGACGATGGCCCCGATCACCGGGATCACGGCGAGCGCCTTCCGCTTGGTCAGCGAGATGCCGAGCTGTCTGGCCAGCTGGCGCATGGCGATGATGCCGCCCTCGGTGCTCACGCGCTGCTCGGCGGCCTTCTCGGCCAGTTCGGTCCACGTCCGCCGCGTGACGGCGAAGGCGGCCTGACGCAGCGCGAGCGTCGCGGCGACTTTCTCGTCGACCGTGTTGGATCCGGCGGCCGACATCACGCCCATCACGAACGCTTTCTCGCGGTCGCTCTTGGCGGGATACCCGTAGCACATTCCGACTTTGTACGTCGTGCGGAACGCAATGGTGATCAGGGCGGGAATGTCGGGGATGAGGCCCCAGGGGCTCCAGTTGGTGCCGCCGCCTTCGGCCACCGCGATGCCGATGGCCCAGTTGTGGACCGAGTCGGCGAGCCGGTCGCACACCTGCAGGTCGACGCCTCGCAGGTCGGCGATGGTCGACACACCGCCGTGCCGGACGATGTCCTGCGAATCCGACAACCACTCTCCCGCCGTGCTGGCGGTCTGAATGGCGCCTTCCATCACGTTGGGCGGGATGAGGGCGCGGACCAGCGAGGCCATTGGCTCGATCAGCAGCCCGACGGCCTTGCTGATGGCCCACGGCTCTTCGGCTTTCCACCGGGCGATGGCGGCCACCTGCTGCTGTTCGTAGTCGGTCAGGCTCACAACGTCTCCGGTCGCCATCCCACACCTCCCGTGACAAACGCCGCCAATCGGCGCCACGGTGGCAAGGGCACCACCAGGATCCTGACAGAATTTCGCGCCGATCGCGAACCGGTCGTCGTACCGACCTGCTGCCGACGTCGTCACGGCGGGAGATGTCAAAGTGGGACCCGCCACGCCTGCCCCGCCACCGACATCGACCAGATGCTCCGGAAGATCGAGATCAGGCGCCGTCGCGCGCGAGGTGGGCGTCGAGGAACGCATCGATGTCTGCGAGCGTGCGATACGCCAGCGTCGTGGCGCGCGGGTGCGCCAGGCCGGTAATCATCCGCGAGATCGCGGCTTCGCGACTCGCGTCGTGGAGCACATAGGCGCGCTGCCCCGACTGCGCGGATCGGCCGAGCACGTACCCGACCTCGAATCCCACGCCGAAGCTCGAGCCGGACGCTTCGGCCACCAGCACGTCGGCCGCCTCCAGCCATTCGACGTCGCGCCGATAGACATGCGCGGCGGTCACCTGGCTTTCGATCTGATCGACATCGTCTTGCAACAGGTGCGAGGTGAGCACGTCGTGGCCCAACTGCACGAGGCGGGCATGCATGTGCCGCGCCGCCGCCATCGCCCCGCGATCGCCTCTTACGGTGCACGCGAGATAGATCCGCATATCGCCTCCCCTTCCTCGTGCCTACAGAACCGCCCACCAGGGTGCGGCGAGCACGTCCGGCGTGAGCCATTCGATCGTACTCCCCGTGTGCAGCAGCAGGCCGGGGAGCGCCTTCTTGC
The DNA here is from genome assembly GCA_037133015.1 of Acidobacteriota bacterium. GTDB lineage: Bacteria > Acidobacteriota > Vicinamibacteria > Vicinamibacterales > JAKQTR01 > JBAXOX01. The sequence continues at coordinate 2,031 of JBAXOX010000004.1, read as the reverse complement.
CATACTCGGCGTGGAAGGTGCGTAAGTGCGCGGCATCAGTCAGTCTCGGGCGCGCGGTTGACTTCACTTCGATCGGCAGTAGCTTGCCGCCCGCCTCGATCACGAAATCCACTTCCTCACCAATGGATGTTCGCCAGTAGCCGAGCCCTGCAGGCTCGATACGCGCGTCGCGCCACGCGAGCAGATCGTGCAGCACAAGATTCTCCAGATGCGCGCCGCTTGGTTCTTGCTCGTCGGCCAGATGCATCGCAACACCCGTGTCGCCCCAATAGATCTTCGGTGCCTTGATGAGACGCTTGGTGCGATTCACGGCGTAGGCCGGCAAGCGCACGAGAAGGTAGGAGGTTTCCAGGAGGTTGAGCCAACGGTGCACGGTGGGCTGCGGCAGCGCCACGTCGCGACCGAGTTCGGTTTGGTTGACGAGCTGGCCAATGCGATGGCAGGCGGCCCGCATCAGCCGACGGAAGTCAGGCAGGCCGGTGATCGCCGCGAGGTCCTGCAGATCGCGCTCGAGATAGGTGCGGACGTAGCCGTCGAACCAGATGCGGCGATCTGAGGCGGTCGTCAGATGCAACGCCGGCGTTGGGAAGCCGCCGCGGCGAGCCAGTAAGCGCCAGTCTTCGGGGCTGCCCTTCTCATCACCTAACAACTCGCGCCAACCGGTATCGGGTGTGGCGAGCAATTCTTCCCAGCGGCCACACCGTCCGAGGCCGCGCTGTTCGCGTCGTGTCATTGGCCAGAGCGTGAGATAGCTCGCTCGGCCAGCCAACGATTCGGAGACTTGCCGCATCAGGAGAAGATTTGCGGAGCCGGTCAGTAGAAATCGCCCCGCCGTTCGATCCCGATCAATCGCGCGCTTCACCGCGCGCAGTAATTCCGGCTCGCGCTGCACGTCGTCGAGCGTCACGGGGCCCGGCCCACCCACAAGCACTTCCGGATCGCGTCGGGCAGCATCACGCACGTCGAGATCATCGAGGGTGGCGTAGCGCCGTTTTCCAGGAACGAGCTGTTCGACCAACGTGCTCTTTCCGGTCTGACGGGCGCCCGTGACGACGACCGCGGGCATCACCCGGATACGCGCAGCAAGGGACGCACCGACGAGCCTGGGGAGGGCCTTCATGTTGTGAATGATAGTCATTCACGGCATGAATAATCAAGGGACGCCGGGGCGTCCGTCTCGGCACTCACCCGAGCAGCAGGTCCACCACCTCGTCGGCTGGTTCGAACGATCGGATCTGCTCGACATCCGACGCGCCCGGCGTGGCCGCGTCGAATCGATTGAACCACACCGCCCGGATGCCCGCCGCCCGCGCGCCGACCACGTCGTTCTCCCACGCGTCGCCCACCATCACGGCCTCTTCGGCCTCGCACCCGATTCGCGCCAGCGCGATCGAAAAGATCCGCGGGTCGGGCTTCGCCACGCCCGCTTCCTCGGAGATGACGATGGTGTCCAGATACGGCTCGAGTCCGCACACCCGTATCTTCTCGAGTTGTTCGCCGACGACATTGTTACTGATGATGCCGATGGGCGCGTGCGGATGCAGCGCCTCGAGCAGCTCCAGCACACCCGGCACCGTGCGCCACGCCGCGACGTAGGCCTCGCGGTAGTCGGCCGCCACGCGGGCGGCCGTCTCGAGCGCGGGAGCCTCGCCCGCCTCCGTCAGCAACTGGCTGAACCGCTTGAGACGCGCCTCATCGACCGTGAGGCGCCTGGCCAGCACGTCGAGGTGATAACGCTCGAGCCAGAGGGAATGGCGCGCGACGAATGCCTCGATCGACCAGCACCCGAACGCCGGGTAGACGCCCTGCAGCGCCTCGAGCGCTTCCCTGGTGCCGCGCCAGTGATCGAACAACGTATCGTCGAGATCGAAGAGGATGGCACGGGTCGTCACGGGAGCGAGTATCGCACGGCCGAGGCCGAACGTCCGGGCCGAGTCGCATCGTCCGGGCCGAGTCGGGTCGCAAGGGCGGAACGAGATCGGCTGGACCGAATGGGATGGCCGAGGCGCGGGCCCCGGCCATCAGTCTGGG